>NZ_JAUXXZ010000028.1 GCF_030684675.1 Daejeonella sp.
AATACCGTCGTATCATGGCAGGATAAAAACAAAATTAAGGTGATGGATCTCAAAAAAGACAAGATCACTGAGGTAGGAAATGGCATTTCTCCACGTGTTTATACTTTGGCTAATGGCAAAGTGATTTGTGTTTGGGAAGATGATAAAGTAGTCAGATATAAATTGATCTAATAGGGGCTTTGAAGTTTAATAAAAAAGAAGTTAGGATTCGCCTCCACCACTCTTACAATACCAGCTCAACGCATTTATCGCTCTTGGGTGCCTTCAAAAATAATTTTTTTCCTTAATAATTTTCTCTATTAAGCCATTATAAACCCTGGATCATTTTTTAAGTAAAGCTTACTCTAGTTTGATATATTGATTCGTTATTGTAGAGAATATTACTACTTCCTGATGGTATTCACATAGACCAAAACTCAAACTACTGAGTGGTTGCCGATAAAACAATAGGCTTATGATATTTTAGATAAGCAGGGCAATGATGAAAAACGCAGGAAAATACTGGAAACCAAGGGAAAGAAGTCAAAAACAAATGAAATCCTTATTAATCTATTAAAAACAAGGATCTTAGTATAAAAAGAAATAGATTTAGTTTCTGCCGATGAAAATACATAAATAATTTAATTCCGGGCTTTTTTGAGATTTTAGCCGGATATGCTATTCAGAATGCCCATATAGCTGATTGAAAAGCAATTTAAAGGTCCCATGGGTTTGAGCCCTGAAGGTAATTTCTGGACCAAAGGCATAGAATTTGCCCTTACCAACCTCCGCCTCGAATGCCGTTACTCCATCGCGTAAATAGGCCTGACCCCATGCCCAACCACTTCGTAATGTTGTTGGATTTGAAAACCATAGAATGGGCTTAATTTTTCCACTGGCAATTGCTTCTGTTGAAATTTTGAACACCGGACTTCTATCAAAATAGATATCCGATTTTTCAGACATGCCCCAGGCAGCTGGAATTTTATTGTCAGTATCTGCATTCAGAATACTTCCAGGAATATAATATTTTTCGGCAGGCAGGCTTCGTTCTATACCGTTTGCACCCAGTTCAACCATTGCATTCCTTACCGGAAGACTCAAGTGATAGGCCAGATTCGTACTGCTTCCAATGCTTACCACTTTGCCGCCCAGTTCTATGAATTTTTTTAATTCAGGAATTGATTTATCGTCACTAATCCTGCCTAATTGTCCCCTAAATTCTGACGGTATTGTCTCAGGATCAGGGCCGGTGTTTAAAGAATTACCCCTTCCTGCTCTTACCGATAGTGCAGGTATTGCCCCGGGGACAAATATGATCACATCGTGTTTTTCATTCAGATTTCCTGCTTCAATATCTTTGGCATAAACCAATGAAGCTTTAAAATTGAATTGCTCCATTAACAAGCGTATCCATCCTGAGGACATTGAGCCGCCATAGGTATCCCAAAGTCCAATCCGTAATTCTGAAAGTCTTATCAGATTTTCAGGAGTTTTTGAACTTTCTCTTATTTCCAATCCAGAATCACTTTTTACTTTGTTCAGTAAATTTCTTGTTTTTGGATTCCCTGGAATATAAAAATCCCCGCGCTCATCCCCTGACTTTATCCTGTAAACTTTTTCTCCGGCCTTTAATACTTCATTTACAGCAATAAATGCATTGTTCGATTCTGCATTAATCAGGTAGGCTTTAGCAGAAGAGAGTGTTCCGGATTGATGTTTTTGAAGTTCGCCATATGGAATTCGTTCAAATGGACCGTTGAAATGATCCTGAAGGCGGTCAAATTGCACATGCATCATATAAGCGAGAGTCCAGCCTGCAGCGTCATAAGGAGCAATGGGAGGCCCTCCCTCGTATTTAAAATCATTGGGATGATCCTGTGGCTCAAACATATCCAGTATATGTGGCCTGAAAGCTTGATCAGTTTTAATAATAAAGGAACCTTTCGGATAGTTTTTTCCTGCCACAATGAAACTATCCGTGGCTTTATGTACCAAAATGCCTGAACGGATCAGTGCATTTACAAATTTTACAGCAGTCTGAAAATCAGCCTGATCTGAGGGAATAATATATCCCCTGGCATCCCGGTTTGCAGGGTTATTCATCACCGTATCAAAGTACTTTTTCGGCAGGATTTGCTGACTAGCAATTTTTGCTCCTGGCTGATCTTTAAGATAAGCCTGGTTGATCGCTTCTACTTTATTTGGGGAAAGCCCCCAGGTATCTTTACTTCCGCGCTCAATGGAATTTTTACCCATCTGGTAAATATTAAACAATAATTCATCACGATAACGAACTGCATAATTCAGAACTGCATAGTTTAACGAAACCGAGTAATCTATAGACTGTCGGAAATGCCATTTCTGAGGGGTGACCGGAAAAGTTGTCCCACCATTTGGAATCAGTCGTTGTGGAACGAGGGATATTTCTGAAGGTGTTGGTCCGCCGATGGTTTCTGTAAGCAATCCGATAATATTATGAAAATAGGTGGTAGTGCGCAGGCCTCCATTATACCAGGTTGAAAATACGGAACCATATTTTTGGGTATAACCTGGTTTATTTTCAACATTAAGTCTTGAATTCATGGCTGCACCAAGCGCATCCAAACTGGTCATCAGGATCGGATCAAAAACATAATTGAAGGGATCGCGATAGGGCGCGCCCGCAACAACAGAGCCCTCAGGGCCTCGCTGATGGTGGTTATACATGATTTGAGGCAACCACTCAACAAATAATTGCCTGCTCATATTCTGGGTTTCCTTCAGATTCATCATGAAGAAGTCGCGGTTATTATCATGACCGGCATATTTCTCATATAATCGCGGCAAATTTTGCAGGGAACGGTTCTCGGGCTTTTCATCACGCATATACCAGTTGCTAACCAGTTCGTGGCCATCGGGATTGGCATGTGTCATTAAAATAATTGTGTTATCAAGTATCCGCATGGTCTCTGCATCTTTTCGGCTTACCAGATTCCATAAGGTTTCGATGAGCTGATGGATACCCAGAGTTTCAGTTGAATGCAATCCTCCATCAATCCAAACAATTGCTTTCCCTTTTTCTGCAAGTATTCGTGCCTGTGATTCAGATAAATCTTCAGCCCTGGCGAGCTTTTGGGATATTTCTCTGTATTGCTCCAGATTTTTTAGGTTTTCGGGGGAAGAAACGATCATCATGGGTTGTATTCTGCCTTCTTCGGTCATACCAATACCCAGGAGTTTCACTCGGTCAGATTGCTCGGAGATCTTTTTGAAATATTCAGCCGTTTGAGTAAAGTTGGCTAATTGATAATCATCCCCGATTGAGAAACCGAAATGTTCTTTTGGGGATATCTGTGCAAATAAATTATTGAGCAGAAAAATACCGGACAGGATTAGAGAAAACTTACGCATAATAATTGGTTTGAAAAAGGCAAGTTAAGAGTAATACGAATACGAACAAATTCAGGTATTCTGAAATTATTATTCGGTATCTTGTGAAAATGGCCCTTTTATCAAATGGGACTAAATTAACGTGAACGCGACATAATATTTAAAAACCGCATAGAAACATAGCATTTTATAGCTGCTAAACTTCATTTTAGACACAGATAGCCTTGAAGCTTCGCTTCAATCTATGTGATTTACAATCTATGTTCCCTGTAAAGCATAATATAAGTCAATCTATGTGGTTAAATATTGATCTTTAGATATTTATATATCGAACTCACGTTAAATTATTATGCTCCCATACGAAGAACAGGCCTATAAAGAACTCGAACTCTGGAAAAAGAAAATCCTCAAAAAGCCCGGTTTATTTGATCTAGCTTCGAAGGGAATTCAGAATCGATTGAACAAACTGATTCCTGAGAAAGTGCACAACGCAATCACGGTAGCTATCGAAAAAATGGTCAAGGCTGTCCTTTTTGGTGCCAAATATGTCACCAAAGAACCCAGAAAGGACAGTTCATTACAGCTGAGAGAGGCTTTTGTCAAAGAGAGAATACAATTTTACAGAAAAACAGCTTCTGCCGAAGGTGCAGTGACCGGAGCAGGTGGCTTTTTGCTTGGCCTGGCAGAATTTCCGATTTTAATCGGGATTAAGATGAAACTGCTTTTTGATATAGCTGCCCTTTATGGATATGATGTCAGGGATTACAGGGAACGACTTTACATCTTGTATATTTTCCAGCTGGCATTTTCAAGTCAGCAGGGTAGGCATAAGGTTTTCCATCAAATTTCAGACTGGGATTCTTACATCGCCTCCCTACCTGAGGATGTCGATCAGTTCGACTGGCGAACTTTTCAGCAGGAATACCGCGATTATATTGACCTGGCAAAAATGGCACAGCTTATCCCCTTGATTGGAGCTGCTGTTGGTGCGATAGTGAATTATAAACTGATTGAAAAATTGGGTGAAACGGCAATTAATTGCTACCGTATGAGGAAGGTTAGTTCCCTTAAAATCATTAATCCCCAAAAAAAGAGCTATTTCCGATTAAAATAGCTTTTCATTCGGTGGTTTGATCCCTTTCAAACGAAGGTATATTGTAGTCTGAGCGCGATGATGTGTTTGATGCTCAAATGCTTTATTCAGCCAGCCAAACTGGTCGGTTTCGTAATTCCCTCTCTTGATCAAACTATCCATTTTTGAGGCATCCATGTTCCTTATCGACTGAATGGCGTAATCATAACATTCCATTACCACTTTGGTAAGTGCAGCTTTGTTCTTCAACTCATCTGCTTTTTCGAGTACTTTTCCCTGGTAAATCGGGTTTGCCCCCGTACCACTGGCAATTAACCCGATGGTTCCCTGCGACATATGCAGCATTTGTTCTGCAAAACTGCGGAGGTCGGGGATGGGTTTAAAATTAATTCCATCTTCAGGCATCGCATCCAGATATTCCCTGGTATAGAGTTTTGCCCTTTCCCAGTCAACAATCATGTTCGCTTTAACTACTTCATTGTTCAGTCCCTGTGCAACAATGGAATTACTCAACATTACTAAACCACAAATTGTCAATATTGATCTCAATTTTTTCATTATTTCCACAATTAAATTAATAAAATCAGCGCATTAAATTTCCTGCAGGGTCTACTCTGACATTAAAAGGCTGAAGATAGCGGTCAGCAAGAATCCCAAATTCTTTTCTGCTGATATTCCGCTTCAGATCAAATTTACTATTGAATTTGAAACTCACTTTCCAGCCTTCTTCTATTTCTTTTTTCAATTCTTCGCCCCTTGTAGCTGTGAACATAAACAGGCTGATGGCATCCCCGATTGTTAAGGTATCTGCTTTATTATCAGCAAACCAGATCTGACTTCTTGTATAAAATTCTTTCATCGGTGCCCTTAATTCTTCGGCAGTTAGGGTTCCGGCCGTATCAAATTTAATTTTATTAATATTTCCGTCTTTCACCATAATCGATTTCATCAATCCGCTGAGTCCCAATTGCTGAAAGGCTTTAAAATTAGGGTCTTTCAGGTCAATATCAGAATAGGGTATCAGTACGGCATCAAATGCGAGTAATTCACCTTGTACTACCCTGATATTGACTGTTTTAGTAGTCGTTTTAAAAAATGCACAATAAGCTGCAATCGTTCCTGCAGCCTGCCCCAGCCCCATTCTTTCGGTTTTAACTTGTCCGATCTGTTTAGGGACGACAATAAAATTTTCAAAACCTGCAGGAATTAATGCCCCTGGGGGGATTGAAACTATTGATCGTTCATTATTTGGCGGTTCCAAATACCCTGTTGCCAGTCCGCTTCTGATTAATTTATTATCAAATGGATTTTCACTTTTTACAGGTAGCATCAGTGCCTTCTTTAAATCTATACTGAGTAGAGACGCTAAAGAAAGCTTATCAGTTGCATCCACAATTACATCTGTCTTGATTTTCTGGCCACCTTTAAGCCGCACCTCCCAGCCTTTTCCATCTTTTTTTATCTCATCTACAACATTATTGTGGTTTAGGCTAAGGTTCTTGACCGTATCTGCGATATTTTTTATCAGATCACTAGCTTTATTTAAGGTAATTTTTGAGGCAATAATCGAATCTGTTACTTTACTTTTTTTCCGCTCTTTTAAAAAATAATGATTTCTGATATTCCATAAATTCTGTAGGTCCTCTTCGGCAAAAACAGGATTTACACTTAATGATTGGGTCAGATAAATTGTTTTAGCACCTGAACGCGCAGATTGAATGGCTGCAGATACACCTGCAGGCGTGTTTCCAACCACCAGAACTCCGGTTTTTAATGTTTGAGCCTGCAGACAAAGGCCAAACAGGTCAAGGATTAAGAATAAAGAAATATGTTTAATCATAATTTTAAATATCAAAGGGCTTAATTTACTGTTTCTTTCATTAAATTTATTCAGATCCATTAATCAGCAAATATGAAACTTCATTTACATAGAAATAGTATCATTACAATTCTTTGCATCCTAAGTTTTACACTAGGAGGCTTTATTACTCAAAAATTTGAGGAAGAAAAAATAACCGTCAGTCTGATCAAACAGGCGCAGAAAATCATAGGTTTAGACTTCAGTGATGCTGAAGCGGATACCATGCTTCAGGATCTGGAAAGAAGGCGGAAAGGTTATGCAGCTCTGCGAAAGCTGAATATTTCTAATTCCATTGCACCTGCTTTAAACTTTAATCCCCTTCCAGCAGGGTATCGTTTCCCTGATCAGGCCAATTATTTTAAGGTTTCTGCCCAGCAGAACATTAAACTTCCTGCTGACAGGGAAAAACTGTCATTTTTTACCATTACTCAACTCGCCGGATTGATACAAAGCAAACAGATTACATCAGTAGAATTAACGCGCTTTTTCATCAATCGGGTTAAGAAATATGATCCGGTTTTGCTTTATGCGGTTAGCATAACCGAGGAGCGCGCCATGAAGCAGGCCAGAAAGGCTGATGCAGAGATAGCGGCCGGAAAATACAGGGGAATGCTGCATGGAATACCATTTGGCGTGAAGGATCTTTTGGCAACTAAAGATTACAAAACGACCTGGGGTTCAGTTGCCTATAAGGATCAGAAAATTGATATGGATGCAACGGTTGTTACACGTCTCGAGAATGCGGGGGCGGTTTTAATTGCTAAAATGACACTAGGTGAACTAGCGATGGGTGATGTTTGGTTTGGTGGAAAGACAAAAAATCCGTGGGATATAAAGCGCGGATCAAGCGGTTCTTCTGCAGGTTCTGCCTCAGCTGTTGCTGCAGGCTGCCTGCCATTTGCTATTGGATCTGAAACATTGGGTTCTATTGTTTCGCCATCCACAGAATGTGGTACCACAGGACTTCGCCCTAGTTTTGGTCGTGTGAGCAAACACGGAGCCATGGCTTTGAGCTGGAGTATGGACAAATTAGGGCCAATCACCCGAAGTGTTGAAGATTGTGCGATTGTATTTAATGCAATTCAGGGTGTGGACGGTAAGGATCTTAGTGCAATTGCAGCACCTTTTAATTATACCTCTCAAGTGGGGACAAGCCTTAAGGGCACACGTATCGGTTATATCAGGTCTGAATTCAAGCTTAAGTATTCGAATTCATCCAATGATAGCATTACACTTGTTAAGTTGAAGGAATTAGGTGCTGAACTGATTCCCTTCGAGCTTCCTGCATTACCTTACGGCGATATGCTCATTGTGTTATCAGCTGAATCGGGTGCTGCTTTTCAGGAACTCAGCCTTTCAAACCGCGATGATCTGCTGGTGAGACAGGATAAAAATGCCTGGCCAAGTGGATTTCGTTCTGCGCATTTTATACCTGCTGTAGAATATATTCAGGCAAACCGGGCAAGAGCTTTACTGATTGAGCAGTTGAACCAGAAAATGAAGGATATTGACCTGTTTGTTGCACCTTCTTTTGGGATGAATTTACGTGCGACTAATTTGAGCGGTCATCCTTGTGTAGTTTTACCAAATGGGTTTAGAAACGGTCTTCCGGGTAGTATTACCTTTACCGGACAGCTTTTTGGTGAAGGGAAATTATTAAAGGTAGCCCAGGCTTATCAAAAAGCCACGGTATTTAACCAGAATCATCCCTCATTAAAATTTTAGAAATCCCGGAATTTCTGTAAGGACAAAGTCTATATGCAAAAAAGTATCAAAGAAATTTTTGAGCTGCAAAAGGTTCATAGCATTCTTCTGCGCAGTACGGGTGTGGCAGAGCGTAAGGATAAGCTGAGGAAGCTCAAGTCTCTGATTCAGGAAAATGAAGGGCTTATATTTGAAGCACTTCAAAAGGATCTTCGAAAATCTGAGTTTGAGGCGGCATTGACTGAGGTATATTTTGTTTATGCTGAAATAGATTTTGCGATAAAAAATCTGTCCACATGGATCAGTCCTCGCAGGGTTTCAGCGGGCTTGAGCAGCTTTTTCACTAAGAACAGAATATTTTATGAGCCAAAGGGTGTTTCTTTAATCATTTCCCCATGGAATTACCCCTTTCAATTGCTGATTGCACCGCTAGTTTCGGCAATTGCAGCAGGTAATTGTGCTATACTTAAACCTTCTGAATTAAGTCCTGCAACTACTTCAGTTCTGTTAAAATTGATAAATGATAATTTTGATTCAAGGGAAATAGCTTGTTTTGAAGGCGGTGTTGAGGTATCAGAAGCTTTACTGGAATTGCCTTTCGATCATATTTTCTTTACAGGAAGTCCGAAGATTGGTAAGGTAATCATGGCCGCCGCAGCCCGGCACCTGAGTTCTGTAACCCTTGAACTTGGGGGTAAATCGCCTGCAATCGTTACTGAGGATGCCGATCTTCAAAAGGCAGCAGAAAAAATTGTATGGGGTAAGTTTATGAATTCAGGGCAGACTTGTATAGCGCCTGATTATGTTTTGATTCATTCAAGTAAGGAGCAAGAGTTTCTCCGCTTAGCTGCATTAAAGATTGAGAACTTGTTCTACAACAATAAAATGCTGGATAAAAGTAGCTATGGTAAGATCATTAGCGCGAGCCATTATCAGCGATTGAAAGCTATTCGCGATAAAGCTGTAGAAGATGGGGCTATGATCATAAAAGGGGGTTCTGATAGCGATGAAGATCAAACGATTGAACCAGTTTTGTTAAGCAAGGTTTCTGTATCCTCTGCCATCATGCAGGAAGAAATATTCGGCCCCCTGCTTCCTGTTATAACTTATGAATCGGTAAACAAGGCCATAGATTTTGTTAACCAGATGCCAAAACCGCTTGCATTATATATTTTTTCGGGTTCAGATGATGTAATCAGAGATACAATAAGACAGACCTCAGCCGGCGGTACTTGTGTGAACGATGTGGTAATACATATTTCAAACCCTAACCTTCCCTTTGGTGGGATTGGAAACAGCGGTTCAGGCAGTTGTCATGGATTCTTTGGATTCAAAGCTTTTTCGCACGAGCGTGCAGTGATGTTTCAATCTAAAATAGATTTCAGTAAAATTGCATATCCTCCATATCCCGAGAAGAAAAATCTATTGAAATGGCTTAAAAAAATTATGTGATGATTGATGTATTGCATCTGTTTCCTGTACTTAATTCATCCCTCATTGAGGTATTGACTGGACTTGAGCGGAGACAATGGAATAATGATACATTGTGCAAGCAATGGAAGGTAAGAGATATCGCCGCTCATTTACTGGATGGTGCCCTAAGACGTTTATCCATTGGCAGGGATGCTTACCAAACCGAACCTCCTGAAATTAAGTCTTATCAGGATCTTCTAAACTATCTGAATGCTCTGAATGCCGATTGGGTGAATGCTTACAAAAGAGTTAGTCCTGAAATCATCTTGGAACAATTGAAGCTGGCTCAAGTACAGATGCTTCAATATCTTGAAAGTCTTGATCCTGATGCAAAAGCCATTTTTTCGGTTTCATGGGCGGGTGAAGATGTTTCAACGAACCGCTTTGACATCGCCCGCGAGTACACCGAAAGATGGCATCATCAGCAGCAAATCAGGCAGGCAGTAGGGGCGAAATCTATCATGGACAGAGAATTGTACAATCCCTTTCTTCAGATATGTATGCAGGCCTTGCCTTATCATTACAGAAGTTTTGAATCACCCGATGGGACCTTGATCAGAGTGGAGGTAGTAGGAGATGCAGGTGGAGTATGGGCGATTGTTCGTAAAGGATCGAAATGGGAATTCAGCAATGAGCCCGGAGAAATCGCATCCCAAATATATATTGATCAGAATATTGCCTGGATGCTGTTCTCAAAAGGAATAGAAATTAATCAGGCTAAACAATATTGGCAGGTAATTGGTGATCAGGAGCTGGGCATGCATGCTCTGGCCATGCCTGCATTTATGGTTTAAAGTCATTGCCGTCAGGTGATACTGAGTAATATTCAGTATATCTCGATTTAGGCTTTTCAAATTGACATTTTAGCTGATTTCAAAATTAGATATCCCACTTAACTTTGCCTCCCTCCATTGCCGGGGGGCGAATTGTTATTCACCTGTTTTTATTGTTTTTTAAAGGTGTTCATGCTTTCGCCGCTGAAGGGCGGCTCAGGTTTGAAGGCCAAAAGGAACAAAAGCCTTCTTCAATCCCAAGGTGCCTCTGGCCACAAGGCCCATTCACATTCATAAAACAAGTCTCGCTAGTCTTGCGGGTTGTGCAATAAGAATGCATTCCGGATATGATCCCAAAATCTGATGCTCGGAAACGCTATATGAAGGAATCTGCTTCTTTTTTTTGATTTTACTGGCACAGGTCCCGGTTTTGAACCGGGAGAATCGTTCTTCGGTTCATCCAATTTGATATGAACGGTATTTGGGATAGTGCGTTGGCTGATAACCGTTCATAAATTACAACAAATACCGGGAAGCCGCGGCTCTTTTGCTTAATTCCCAGCTGCAGGGGAATTAAGTGCCCTTCCGCCGCAAAGGCGGTCTAATTTGATTATTAATCATAAATTTTATTTTTACAGGATTTTATTGTTTAAATATCAAACAATTATTATGAGCAATGATTTAGAAAAACTAAGATTTCCGATTGGGAAATATAAAATTGAGCCTTTTCAGGAGCAGGACTATGCGATGTTGATTGATCAGTTAGAGGCATTGCCAGTGATGGTCAGGGCAGCGGTTGCGGGCTTAACAGATGAACAGTTGGATACTCCATACCGTGAAGGAGGCTGGACATTGAGGCAGGTGGTTCACCATCTGCCGGATAGTCATTTAAATGCTTATATGCGTTTCAAACTGGCATTAACAGAGGATAATCCGGTTATAAAACCCTATGAGGAGGGTTTGTGGGCCGAATGTACAGAAGCAAAATATGGGGCTTTGAATGATTCCCTTGATTTGCTCGATAGTTTGCACAGAAGGTGGGTGGCGTTTTTGAGGACCCTAAAGCCTGAGGACTTTCTTCGAAAATATTATCATCCGGCACAGGATAAGAATTATGTTTTAAGTTCTGTTTTGAGTATGTATGTATGGCATGGAAAACACCATCTTGCCCACATTACTGAGACAAAAAAAGCAAATGGCTGGAAATAAAAAACCCTCATCAGTCGTGACTGATGAGGGTTTTTTATTTTTTATTTTAATTATTGAGCGCTTGTCTTAGCTTCCTGCTTCATTGTCTCGTTTGCAACGATTACAATTTCAACACGACGATTCTGAGCTTTGCCGGTTTCAGATGTGTTATCAGCAATTGGCTCACTTTCTCCTCTACCTTCAGTTGTTAAACGGTTGGAACTGATACCCTGACTTAAAGCATATGCTTTAACTGATTCAGCACGGCGTTCTGATAAACGTCTGTTATATTCATCTGAACCACTTGCATCGGTATGTCCAACAACCAGAATTGTTGTTTCCGGATTGTTTTTCAATGAGGTTGCAAGGTTTTCGATGTTTGTACGAGCAGCAGTTTTAAGTGAATACTGATTCACATCAAACAAAATACCTGAATCAAATTTTACGATGATACCTTCACCTTCACGAATTACTTCAGCATTAGGAACCGTATTTTTGATTTCTTCTGCCTGGCGATCCATTTTACGGCCAATTATAGCACCTGCAGTACCACCAATTGCTCCGCCAAGTATTGCTCCAACCGCAGTGTTACCTGCTTTTTTACCAATAATTGCTCCAAGTGTACCACCTGCAGCTGCACCAATGACGGCGCCTTTTTGTGTTTTGGTAGCAGTAGCACAACTTTGAAATAACATTGCAGAAGCGGCAATTGCTAATCCAAGTGTTGCTATTTTAATCTTTGTATTTTTCATGATTACTTTTTTTAGTTTCTTTCAAGATGTATTCAAACCAAGTGCCAAAAATGGATTTAGTTTTTAAGCTGTACTTTTACATTAAATATACATGAAAAATAAGAAAGCAATAAATTTATTGGGATGTGGTTGGCTGGGCTATCCTTTAGCTCTGGACTTAATTTCACATGGATTTATTATAAAAGGAAGCACAACAAGTCCGGAAAAAATACCAATGTTAAAAGCTTCAGGAATTGACCCAATTTTAGTACAGTTTGATCAATCTCATCCTGACCCTGACCTGACGGAACTTTTAGATGCTGATATTCTGATCGTTTCTGTCCCTCCCGGAAGAAGAACTGCTGAAGGACCGGAGAATTATAAAAGAATGGGGGAGATTCTGACTGCTCAGATACCGAAAAGCAACATCTCCAAACTAATCTTTATCAGTTCAACATCGGTTTACTCTGACGGCAATAGTGTATTAACAGAAAGTTCTGAAATCTCGCCTGAAACTGTATCAGGGAAGGTAATTGCAGAAATTGAAAAAAGTTTGTTATCGCTTCCAATACAAGTTATAGTATTAAGGCTCGCCGGATTATTTGGGCCCGGGAGATCCCCGGGAAGATTTTTTGCCGGAAAAATCAATATCCCCAATGGATTTGCACCTGTTAATATGATTCATCAGGAAGAGGTCATTGCCCTAATTAATGCTCTTATTGATTCGGATACTGCTAAAGGGATTTACATCGGATCTACTCCATCGCATCCTACAAAAGAAGAATTTTATAAACTGGCAGCCAGACTTGACATGCTGGCAGAACCGGATTTTATTTCTGAGAAGCTAAACTGGAAAATTGTAGAGAGTGAAAGGGTAGAAAAGGAATTGGGTTTTTCATACAAATTCCCTAACCTGATGGACAGGCTTATTCAATCCTGAGGATTATTTATGCTGATGATTGGCTTTTGAACAGGGCTATTAATGCCATTAGAACTCATTCGCATTAAAAATCTATTTTTTTAATGCGAATGAGTTTTCGGCCTTATGCTTTAATGCCATATATTCTTTTGACATTAAAAAATTTAATTTTTAATGTCAATTACCTGAAGCAAAAAGGCCTTCTGGACTACCCGATTCTTTTTTAAGCAAATTCATTTCGATCATAAAGATGACTATTACTCCGGTCTTGCGGGCATTACCCAGCGGGGAAGCTGGAAAACCTGGTTGATGTATATGCTAAAAGCGGTGGAGGCCGATACGGATATTCAGCGCCCGGACCAGCTGGTCAACGCCATTTTTACCCAGCCGTTCACTAAAGTCAGGCATCTGGTGGACAGCCGGACCTATGCCGAGAACACTGCCCGGCGATACCTGGAACGACTGACCGGGATGGGCATACTGGAAAGGCGCGAAGTCAGCAAAGGCTTTTATTACCTGAACCTCGAATTATATCGGATCCTCTCGGCATAACAATTAATCATCTTGAAAGACCATTTCGCCGAAATCTTCGGGAATCCCGAAATGCGGTCACCCGGCAGGAGTCCGCGATGATCTGCTGTTTACTTGTGGTCGGTGTTATAACCGTACCTCAGCAAAAGTTGCGGTATGGAACACCAACCGCGGGGAAATTAACGAAACCCTTTCGTTATGCCAATACGCAAAAGAAAGGCAGGTTGGAAGATTGTATTTCTTTACAGGACGAAAAGGTAAGACAACGGGAGACCCCAGAGCAAATAAAGGAAAAGCATGCCTTTTATATAAAGAGGAAGGATATTATAATGGCAACTCTAATTCTTTTGTTACTACATTTAAAAAGTAATCAGCATATCTATTGAAATATGTAACATATTCTCCCTCTGGTGATTTAAATTCATTAACTATACTATCTATTGTTATAGAAACCCGATTGTTATCATCTATATGAAGCATAAATAAAGCTTTATACTCTTTTTGGTTATCAAGATCAATGATGTCAACCCTCCCTCCATCTTCTCCCTCAAAATTAAATGTATAGATAACATCTATTGCAAGTGCCCTTCGTGGCTTTTCTAGACTGAGACGATATAACGAATATAATTGATTATCATTTATCATAAAGCAGGTATACGCTACAATTTTTCAAATACTCCATAAAAGTTATTTTCATCAGTTTTAATGGTTATTTGATACGTGAATCTTTTATCGTACCATTTATTGTCTCCCACTTTTTTATAATCTTTCCCAATTAGCTGAATAAATTTAGGTAAATATGCCAATGCCGCCCCAGTTGTGAACTCAATACATTTATCGTTAAGGAAAATATATGCCTTATTGACCAAATCAGTATTCATATATAGAAGTGATACAACGCCATTTTTTTTATCCCCTCTTTCTATTAGAGTTTCAACTGGACTTCTCTTGGACAGATTATTTACAATTTCGTTCTCGCTTAATCCAAACGGTGGCTGGGTAATATCAAAAGATTGACAATACGCCTTAATTTGCATAGTAATAAGCAAAAGCACCATACTTAATAGGGTCTTCATAACGAGGTAATTTAGAATAGCATCATGGTTCGGTACAATACTTTATTAAAGTAAATCTATGAAAATTGAGTAAGTACTCAAAAGCAAATATGTTGTAGATTCAAAAGAAAAAGCAAATGAGCATAGATAACTCAATAAAGAAACTGTATGATCTCACGGTAAACAAGAGTGAAAAGTATTTTTCGTGGCTCAGACAATTATTATTAATGGCTTCAAGTTTGTTGGGTATTTTAATATCCCTTCACTTAAAGCCATCAGAAGATAATTATACCCATGCTTTATTTTCAATCACACTTCTATTACTTGGACTTGGTATCCTTTCCGGTTCAATCGCCTTATATGCTGATGTTTACGTCTCGAAGCGTATGGCTCGTCTAATGAGAGAGTCACTACAAAAGCAGGTGCTCCAAAATTCAGAAGCCTTTGAACCTTTCGTTGTAACCACACCGAAAATTTTCTCTGTCTGCTTTTGCTGCCTAAGTGGCAAAATGACTGATTTTGTGCAATGCACCACAGGGCGAGGCAATTGACGATTAGAACTGTTTTAAAAAATCAGGTGCTTTTAAAATGGGAATACCTCTGAAAGGATGCAAGGCTAATAGGTCCTCATCACCGGAGATGATACAAGAGGCATTCGCTGCAACGGCAAGTTCAAGGATCATGTTATCTTTGGGATCACGGCAGTCGGAAATCCTGATATTCGGCTCGAAGAGAAGGCTGTTCTGTCCGATCTTATCAACAATCTCCAGTCGTTCAATGTCATTTAGGAAATATTTGTCAAATTTTTTCCTGAAGATCACTAACGTTAATTCTTCCAGGGTTTGTGAAGACATGGCAATTTTTCCTGATAAAATGGCTTTATCTATCGCCGTACCATTTATTGACTTTTTAATAAGAGAGGCACTAATCAGGGTATTTGTATCAAAGACAAACGTCTTATTCATCTTTAAGAATGTCATTCAAAGCCTCTTGTGTCAGGCCTCGTGTTTCCATTTTATCCCTCAATTCATTGAGATAGGAAACAAAATCAATATCAGCGTCTTTAGTAAGCGTTTCATTGATTGCTGCGCCTAATTTGGCACTCAAAGTTTTACGCTTTTGCGAAGAAGCCAGCTTCCATGCTTTAGCTGTACGGTCATCCACTTCCAATACAATTCTTTCCATGACTTAATCTTATATATTCAAAAATACGAAATAAACAGAAAACATGGCAACGATATTATCGCCACTCATTCCTGCTTTTTAACTGGTATTCCAATCCGTTTACTCCAAAATCCACTTTGCCGGCGTATTTTTTCAGATCAGTGGGTTTGTATTTTTTATTAAGTTTAGCCAGTTGTTCATCCAGCCGGACACGATCAATGGGCTTATTTATTTCAATTGCTTTCGCCATATACGAATATACATAACGTAAATCTTATGTGATTAATATCCTATGTTTCGCCATGAGCTTCGGATGCTTGCGCCAAAGGTTCAGCGATGGAGCACGGGTGTGGCTGACTTTCTGCCAGTCTCAAAGCTTGCAAGCACGGAATATTTATTTCACCACCCACGCAAATTTAGCCACGCCGATAATGAGTAAAGCATATACAGAGCGGGCAGAGGTGTTTTATTTTCATTGGATTGCCCGGCCTTGACACATTAACCGGCTATCCGCTTTTTGCTGCTTAAGTGGTAAAATGGCTGATTGTGTTCAATGAAGGAAGAGCTGCCGATACCCCGATTAAATCATAAATCCAAAATTCCGAAAGTCACTGAATGAGGCTGATTAATGTCAATAATTGTAAAGTGAGGATTAGTATTCTTTTTTAAAACGCTGTATGCTTTTTGACTTTCAGAATCTGAAGTAACGAAATGTTCTATTGAAGCTTCTGTATCTGCTTGAGCAAATAGTTTAGAATCATTTGGGATTAATACTCGCTCATTGAAATTGACTTTCCCTGCACGTCTTTCGTTGTAAAGAATTTTTGCAAATTCGCCAGTTCTCTTTGAATGACTTAAGTTAAATGGAAGGATCTTGAGATTTCTTAAGGGCAACTGATCAATCGTACCTCCAACACAATATTCAGCGACACTAATAGTGGAGATAATTAGGGAATATTCCTTTTCAAGAAAATATCGAAAATATCCATCAGCGTTTTTAAACAGGGGATCATTCTCATTCAAGAATCGAAGAAAAAAGCTGGTGTCAAGTAAAACGGCTTTAGGCATCGTATCCCCCTCTAATCTCATGCAGCCATTCGTCAGGGTTAACTGTTCCCAGCCACTTCATTGCCTTTTTACGCAGATTCTTTAAATAATCAGTGTCATACTTTGGATTATAATCGAATAGTTCGATAAACTTCACACTGCCTTTATCAATCTCGCCGGTTTCAGAATGCTGTTTGCCTATAGCACGAACCCCAAAGGATTTATATAATATATTGTCTTCAAACCCTTCCAGAACCTTTTGGGGTGTTTGTACGAAAATTGTTCCATATTCATCAGTCAACAAATGAATATTAGCTTTGTCTTTACCGCCTGCATTAGTAATCTTACCGTAAAAGTAAAACTCAGCATCTGCCCAAAATGCTTCCGAGCTAAAATATCGGGTGGTTTTATCAATGATTAGTTCGGTAGACTGACTCAATGATGTACTTATCGAAATAACATAATCCTTTTTAATAGCATTGTCCTGGAATAATTCAATCGCTTTAGCGGTATTTATATCCAGAAAATCTATGCTTTTTGTAGATTCAACTTGCCCAAGTACAGCATTCAAGCCTATAATTGCCTGTATACTGGTTTTAAAAATATGTCTTACTGAACCCTCTTCGAGTTGATAACTTATTACCGGCCTATCTTTCTTTTCATTGGGAAACAGAAGGTCTTCTGAGCGCTCCAATATCGAAATCAGTTCTCTCACATCATAGATGTCAGGTTTGAGTTCAAGGTTACCCTTAGTACCTATAATACGAATTTCTAAATGACCTATCTTTTCCACAATAACAAATTTACAAATTTAAGAGTAATAAATTCTATTGCCCATTACAAAGGCATTCAAAATACTTTTGTTACTTGAATAGCGATATGTTTTAAAAAATTCCTTTTGAATCCTCATGGGTTTTCTTGATTTTATCATTACTGAATATTCGTTAATAATAATTGATCAATTAACCCAAAATAAAATGAGACTCATTATGTCAGCCGTTTCACAAAACTATCTGTTAAACCCAAGAAATCAAAGATTAATGGCAGGATAGCCTGTTGTCCACGGTATAAAAAATCGCCTTTCCCGATTTTTTATACATCTTTCATATTCTTTACTTAAATTTATACGTTAACCAGTTAAAAGGGAATGCAGGAGATTTGATTCCCCCTCCGCATTTCCCGTTCGTTGAATTATATGAAGAAGTTTTTTTCTTTTCTTGGTCTTATTTTATTTGTTAGTACCTATACTGAGGCAGCTCAGCCTGATTCTTCTGTAATTAAGCGGGTAAATGAATTGTCAGGCATCGTGCAAAAGAAGTACGCACCTGATAGAAGAGTAGAATTTTATCAGCTCAAACAACAAACCGAGGCTCCCTTAGTCTATAAACTCGAGGTTAGCAGACAGGAAGCTGCAACTGAATTAAAGACTTTACTGAGTTCCGAAAATCTGTTTGTTCAGATTAATGAAGAAGTTCTTCCATCAAGAGATCTTGGTGAGAAGGTTTACGGCATTGCAAATTTATCAGTCATAAATACAAGGTATGGACCTGATCATGCTGCAGAAATGGCCACTCAGGCGGGTTTGGGAACTCCACTAAAAGTCTTAAAAAAGGAAAGAGGGCACTATTTTGTGCGCACACCCGACAATTATCTTTCCTGGACGGAGTCTGCCGGGGTAAGCCTGATGACTAAATCAGAATTTGAGAATTGGCAAACAGCAGAAAAAGTTATTTATACTGATTTGTATGGGCAGGCCTATTCTGAGGCATCCGAGGCATCTCTGCCGGTTTCCGATCTTGTTGCAGGCAATATCATGCAGTTAATTACTGAGTCGAATGGTTTTTATAAAATTTCGTTTCCGGATAAAAGGATAGCTTATATTTCCGTTAAAAAGGCCCGGTCATTTGATCAGTGGAAGGACCTTCCTGATCCAGCTGCTGATCAGATTCTGAGAACCGCCCGTAATTTTTTGGGTATTCCGTATCTATGGGGTGGTACTTCAGTAAAAGGCATGGATTGCAGCGGTTTTACAAAAACAAGTTATTTCCTGAATGGTATAGTAATTCCAAGGGATGCCTCACAACAGGCATTGGTTGGCGAGAAATTAGATATCCACGAAGGTGACTCTGTGAATATTGCAAAATCGTTAAAAACCCTGAAGGCGGGTGATCTATTATTTTTCGCTGCCAATAAAAAAACAAGACGTGTTACGCATACGGCTATTTATATTGGCAATGGTGAATTTATTCAGGCTGCCGGATTGGTGCGAATTAACAGCATGATCAAAGGCGCTAAAAATTATGACGACTTTCAATCAAGAACGATGGTGGGTGCCCGCCGGATGCTTACAGCAATTGGTGAACCTGAAGTTACACGTGTAAATAAACATCCTTTTTATCAGAGGATAATTAACCAATAATTATAAACTAATCAATCAAAAGCATATGAATATTTTCGTTGGAGGACTTCCTTTTAAAGTAGATGAAAGAGAGCTAAGAGAAATTTTTGAAAAGTACGGTGAACTTACTTCCGTAAAACTGATCATTGATAAACAAAGCGGCCGGAGTAAAGGCTTTGGTTTTGTTGAGATGGCAGATGATGAAGCAGGTCAGCAGGCTATTGATGCCCTTGATGGTACCGAATTATACGGTCGTACCATAGGTGTCAGGGTCTCTGAAGATAAAAAACCGGACAAAAGGTATTGATGCATTAAAAGGCTGATAGTCTTTAATGGGCTGATATTATTATTGTGGAACGGAAATTGTTATTGTTAAGACAGGTTTGCATTTTTAATGCTCAAAATTGTCTGATGTTGCTGTTTATGAACACTGGATCATATTTCAGGTAACATTTGAATAACAATTACCAATTTTTCAAATACAAACCGGGTAATTTATTATTTTTGATTAGCAGGCTTCGGATTTCTTAAAATGATCAGGGCTCTGTTTGATTGACAAACAATTATAAAAAAACTGTTTAACCATTATGAAAAAATTAATCATTCTTTGCAGTGTTGTATTTTTATTTGCAGCCGTAACAGCATTTAATGTTGTCGAAAAAGCTGAATTTAAATTCGAAAAAGAAACGCATGATTTTGGCAAAATCCCACAGGGTAAGCCGGTAAGTGTTGAATTCAAATTTACAAATACAGGTGATGAGCCTTTAATTATAAGTAATATTGAAAGTGTTTGTGGCTGTACAGTACCTAAATATACCAATACACCGGTATTGAAAGGTCAATCAGGAACAATTACTGTTACTTATAATGCAGCAGCACTTGCTCCATTCAGTAAAGGCTTGACTATCAGGTCGAATGCCAAGACTCCAATAAAAGTGATTTACATTAAAGGTGAGGTTGTTGCTGCTTCCGCAGAGTAATTTCAATTTTTAGAAAAAAAGACCTGTGAATAGATTTTCGCAGGTCTTTTTTTGTGATCTTAAATTCCTCTTACGTTCATTTTCATGGTATAAACTGCTTTACTGGCAGTAATGAACAAAATATCCCTGTTTTTACCTCCAAAGCAAACATTTGCGGTTGATGCAGGAATTGCAATATGCTCAATTTTTTTACCGTCAGGATTGAAAACAGTCACACCACCCCTGCCGGTCAGATAGAGATTTCCCCGATTATCCAAAGTCATTCCGTCTGAACCCATATCGGCAAACAGACGACGGTTATATAATTCCCCTTTCTTACCAATATCATATTTATAGGTTTTTTTATCACCTATATCAGCAACAAACAGGTTTTTCCCATCTGCTGATCCAATTATTCCGTTAGGTCTTACAAAATTACTGTCAACGACAAAAGCTGCCTTCGATCCTTTAGGAAAGTAGTACACACTTTGATTACTCAGATCAGGCTTTTTTCTTTCCCAATAAGGGCGTTGGTAATAAGGGTCAGTAAAAAAAATCCCACCTTTGGCATCAATCCAGAGATCATTTGGACCATTAAATTTTTTACCTTCAAAATTATCAAGTAATACTTTTACTTTTTTATCGGGACTGATTTGCCAGATTTCATTTTTTTCATCTGCTGCAGTGATCAGATTCCCCTTTTTATCGAAATACATACCATCGGAATGCCCTGTTTTATCCATAAAAAGGCTAAGCTCACCTTCTGTACTGTATTTCCAGATCTTACCCTCAACGATATCGGTAAAGAAAACATCCCCGTTTTTATTAACAGCCGGCCCCTCAGTAAATTTGAACTGATCTGAGATTAGTACAGGTTTTGCATTCTCTGCAATGATACCTGACTTCTCATCTTGGGGATTTTTAAAGGTTGAAGCGCTTAAATTCCAGATTGTAAGCGGAAAAAGCACGATTAGGATTAAGATTCTCATTTTGCTTATAATTTATGGTCTACAATGAAGGTGTTTTGCCACCATCTACTGGTAAATTGATACCATTGATATAGGATGCAGCCGGACTTGCTAAAAATGCAATGGCTGCCGCCACTTCATGCGAATCGGCTATCCGGCCGGCAGGTATGGTACTGATCATATCCTTCATTACCGCCTCCTTACTTTTGTTATCGCGTTCGGCAATTGATGAGATGAGGGATTCCAGTCTGCCGGTCATCGTAAAACCGGGTAAAATATTATTCACTGTTACACCAAATGGTCCGAGCTCTAATGCCAGTGTTTTGGCCCAGTTTGCTACTGCTCCCCGAACAGTATTGGATACTCCCAGCCCTTTTAAAGGTGTTTTAACTGAAGTTGAAATAATATTAATAATACGTCCGAAATTATTCTTCCGCATTCCTGGCGAAACAGCCTGTACCAGGATCTGATTACAGATAAGATGCATATTAAAGGCATTAATAAATTCATCAGTACCGGCATCAATGGCTTGCCCGCCGGCCGGACCACCGGTATTATTGATTAATATATCAATTTGATTATTGATTACATACTCATTGATGATAAGCTTCAATTGATTTTGGTCACTGAAATCTGCAACGAGGTAATGGTGCTTTTGATTCTGATTTATTGATAAACCCTGGAGAACTTCTTTAAGTTTATCTTCATTTCGGGACAGGAGTGTGATGTCAGCACCCAATAAGGCAAGTTCATTGGCACTGGATCTGCCAATTCCCTGGGTGCTTCCGCAGACCAGTGCTCTTTTTCCGGTCAAATCTAAATTCATATAGGATAAATGGCTTTCTAAATATGCTTACGATAATACAGAAAAATATTGTTCAAGTTCCTGGAGGGTATTTGAATTGGTGGCAATATCTTTGATAATCTTCCCTTTTTCCATTAATAAAATGCGTTCACACACTTCCGTAACATGGTTCAGGTCGTGACTGGAGATTATTGTTGTAATATGCTTCTCCCTGCTGATATCTTTAACCATATTCTTCAAACGGATCTGGGTACTTGGATCGATGTTGGCAAATGGTTCGTCGAGCATCAGTATTTGCGGGTTCTGAATCATACAGGCAGCAACCCCAACTTTGGTCTGATTGCCTTTAGAAAGGTCGCGGATATATTTGCCTTTTTTTAAAATCTCTCCATTAAAAAATTCTGAAAAAGCAGGGAGTTCCGAGTCAACCTGAACTTTGCTTTTATTATGCAGTCCACCAATAAAGTGAAAATATTCTTCAGGTGTCAGATAATCAATCAAAAAACCCTCATCCAGATAAGAGGCAGTATAATCTTTCCAGGCTTCGCTTTCTGCGACATTTTTTTCATCTGAGAGCACTTCACCTGAATCCGGCCTGATCAGATCCAGCATCATACGGAAGAGGGTGGTTTTACCTGCACCATTATTTCCTACCAACCCGACTGTTTCTCCTCTTTTAATGATTAATTCAGGAATATTGACAACCGTTACTCCGTTATATTTCTTTTTTAAATTACTTATCCCGATCATATTATTTATTTCTAAAACCTTCTGCTATTAAATATCTTTTTTCCTGAAATCTCTTTACAAGTTTGTTCAGCCAGAACTCCCGGCTAATCATAAATATGAGGCCTATTACTGCTATCAAAGCCAGACCTGCTTCCGGATAACCTAATAGATTAAGCGGGTAATAAATCACAAAAGGAGCCAGTAAAAGAGGGATACTAAGTATCCATTGAGATGCTCCAACACCCTCCCAGTTAAAGGTTGCCCCCTTGCTCAAGTCAATTCTGCGATAGTTTTGGTTAGCAAAGTAAAGCACCAGTAATGTATTTACTCCCAGATTCCATATGAACATAATGAAATGCACGATCAGAACTTTCCATCCGAAGTATACATAGGGAATAGTCAATAAAAAACAGATGGATGAGAAGAAAGTGAACAAGAGGAATTTTGATCTGAAAAAATCCATGGCACTGACTTTGCTTACCAAAATCCCATCGAAATGAGCACTTTGCCAGCTGAACATAAACTGCCCATAATTGATAATGAAAATACCGGTCATAAACATCCCGCAAAAGACTATACCAGAATATCCCGAAAATGTAGGGTTAGTATAAAAAATCAATCCGTAAAACATAAACATCAGACTCATTGTGATAACCGAGCGGGGTCGTTTGTTTCTAAGTATTAGTTTTAACTCATTGGCTACCAGATCCCCGGCCTTTCCAAACCGGTTCAGATAAGGTATTTCAGTACTTGATTTATGTGAAGTATCTGCTGTATGTAGTTCCTCCAGATAAAGGTTTGACTTGAGATAGCGGTAATTAAGTATATAAACTACCAGTGCGAGTAATAGAAAGATGAGACAATAAAGTGGATTTTTGAGTATGAAATTGAATAATCCGGCAGATAATGCTGAGATCGAAAAAAGTTTAAAGTAGAAATCAAGTGACACGAAAAGGATCAAAGTGCCGAAGAAGATCAGCATCCACATAGCATTCAGATTCACCTTTCTTTTAATCCAGAGACTAAAAAAGTGATTTGAAAGTGTGAGCCCGATTATGGATACCAGTAAACTCCAGAATTGAGCAAGCCCATGTTCAGGTAAAACTACTTTAATGAGCAGTGGCAATGACAATAAAATTGGGGTCAGGTTAAAGGTAGTCCAGAGAGAAGTTAGTGAAAGATAATTTATAAGCTGATTTTTCTTAATTCTGAGATGCAAATAGGGTTTTACACTTAGGGTTGGCAATTCCTGCATTTGAAAACGAAGGAGAAGATCCATTAAAAAATAGTACAGAATATAGCTATTGAATGAGTAAAGGATATCCTGACCCGGGTTGGTCTTCTTCAGTATCCGGTCAAGGAAAAAAGCAACGACAAGTACATTAAGCAGGAGATACAAAATGAGAATTGCCATCACCACTCTCATGACGACGCTTTTCCCGGTATTTTTTGACCTCCAGAATGCTTTTGACTGATGAATTAGAAAGGTTAAAGTCATATTTGAAATTAAATAAAATAATACAAACCTAATATTTATACTTATCCTTCCACAGGAATCTTAGACGTTCCCGAAGTTTTTCTTCAGCCGCATTTTTACCCGGATCATATAGCAGCGTACCGCTGAGATTTTCGGGAAGATATTCCTGGGCAGAAAAGTTGTCCTTATAGGCATGTGAATATTCGTATTCTTTGCCATAACCTATATTTTTCATGAGTTTGGTTGGTGCATTTCGTAAGTGCAGTGGCACCGACTGGTCGCCGCTTCTCGCCACAAGTTCCTGAGCTTTACTAATTGCCTCATAGCTGGCATTACTTTTTGGAGAAGAGGCCAGATAAGTAACGGTTTGTGAGAGAATGATCCTTGACTCGGGCCAGCCGATTACATTAACGGCCTGAAAACAATTATTGGCCAGTAGCAGCGCATTTGGATTCGCATTTCCGATATCTTCAGATGCCAGTATGAGCAAACGACGGGCAATAAATGAAGGATCCTCACCTCCGGCGATCATACGTGCCAGCCAGTAAACGGCTGCATTTGGATCGCTTCCGCGGATGGATTTAATGAAAGCAGATATAATATCATAATGTTGCTCTCCGGCTTTATCATAAATAGCCATATTTTGCTGGACATGTTTTAGTACCAGCTCATTGGTGATGTTCACATCCTGCTGATTCACAGCATTAACTACGAGTTCCAGTACATTCAGGAGCTTCCGTGCATCGCCACCAGAAAGGCGGAGGAGGGCTTCATGTTCTTTGATACTGATCTTTCTATCTTTCAGATAGCTGTCTTCTTTGATTGCTTTATTCAATAATTCTACCAGATCCTCTTCCGAAAGGTTTTGCAGAATATAAACCTGGCTTCTGGATAAAAGCGCTGAAATGACCTCAAATGACGGGTTTTCAGTCGTCGCACCAATTAAAGTAACAAGGCCCCGTTCCACTGCACCGAGCAATGAATCCTGCTGGGATTTTGAAAAACGGTGAATCTCGTCAATGAAAAGTATGGGCAGATTTTCATTTTCATCCTTTAAACGGGACGCCTGTTCAATTACATCCCGAATATCTTTTACCCCCGAATTTATTGCACTCAGACTAAAAAATGGACGATTTAATTGTTTAGAAATAATTAAGGCCAAAGTAGTCTTCCCTACACCCGGCGGCCCCCAAAGAATCAGTGAAGGTAGCATACCACTTTCGATGGCGAGGCGTAAAATCGCACCCTTTCCAACCAAATGCTTTTGCCCGACATAATCATCGAGTGTTGTCGGGCGCATTCTTTCTGCCAGAGGAGGTATTGTTGCCATCAATTCAAAATATTAGTTCAATCTGATCATTTCAGATAGGTTTATAGACCCATCTCTTCGTCCTGAAAGTTCTGAACCAAACCGACTGCATCGGTTATCGAATCGCCTATTATCGTAATGAAAGACCCTGATTGTATATTCTTCACTGCATAATCAAAGGCTTCTTTACTTTTATTAATGATCTGTATATCAATCTCAGGCTTCACTTCTTTCAGGCCGTCTACCAGTAATGAAATCATTTCTTCTCTGCTTCGGCCTCTAAGGTACTTCTCCTGACAGATGATCACGTCGTCGAACATTTGGGCTGAAATCCGTCCAATTTCCTTAAGATCCTCATCCCGCCTGTCGCCGGTACCTGAAATAATTCCTGTGCTACGTTTAATATCCAGAGTAGAGAGAAAATCCTTGATACCTCTCAATCCGTCAGGATTATGGGCAAAGTCAACCATTATTTTACAATCCTTCAATTCGAAAATATTCATCCGGCCAGGTGTCTGTGCTACAGATGGAATAAATGTTTCAAGAGATAGACGGATATCTTCAATTTTAAAACCCCACACGAATGTCGCAAGACTTGCTGCCAGTACATTCTGTGTCATGAAACTTACAGTGCCATTAAAAGTAATGGGTACATGCGTCACCTTCTCTATTCTTATTTTCCAGTCGCCTTTTTTGATTGTAATAAAGCCGTTTTCATAAATTGCAGCTACCCCGCCCTTTTGGCAATGATCTTTTATAACCGGATTTTTTTCATCCAGTGAAAAATAAGCCACATTGCAGCGAACATCTTTCGCTATTTTAACACAATGTTTGTTGTCTGCATTTAAAATAGCCCAGCCATCATTTTTTACTGAGTTTAAAACAACCGCTTTAACGCGTGCAAGGTCATCAAGTGTATGAATATCTGAAATCCCCAGATGATCTTCCTGAATATTGGTGATAACGGCAATGTCGCAATGTCCAAAACCAAGACCCGATCTTAAAATTCCTCCCCTGGCGGTTTCCAGCACAGCAAATTCAACTGTTGGATCTTTCAGCACAAATTCAGCGCTAATCGGGCCTGTTGTATCCCCCTTTAGTAACATGGAATTCTGAATATATACCCCGTCGGAGGTAGTAAAACCAACTCTGTACCCATTATTTTTTACAATATGTGCGATAAGCCGGGTAGTTGTGGTTTTACCATTTGTACCAGTAACAGCAATGATTGGTATGCGAGCTGACTTGCCCGGAGGATAAAGCATATCTATTACCGGAGCAGCAACATTTCTAGGAAGGCCTTCACTTGGAGCAAGGTGCATTCGGAAGCCCGGAGCAGCATTTACCTCAAGTACAACTCCTCCATTTTCAGTGAGGAGCTCAGTTAAATTATTGGCCATAATATCAATTCCGCAAATATCCAGGCCAATAACCCGGGCTATTCGTTCGCACATAAATACATTTTGCGGATGTACCATGTCTGTAACATCAATGGAAGTACCTCCTGTACTCAGATTTGCCGTAGATTTTAAGTACACAATCTCAGATTTTTTTGGGATTGTATCTAATGTATAACCTTTTTTATCCAGCAGGTCGAGGGTGTCGCGGTCAATGCCGATCTCAGTAAGAACATTTTCATGTCCATAGCCACGACGTGGATCGGTGTTTTCAATATCTATTAATTTATTTACCGTATTTACACCATCGCCTACAATATGTGCCGGAACTCGTTGAGCAGCCGCCACCATACGATTATCTATCACTAAAACCCTGAAATCATGGCCTGTAATAAATCGTTCAACGATTACCCGGTATGAATATTTCTGTGCATAAGCAAAGGCTGCAACAGCCTCTTCTCTGGTTTTTACATTTATAGTTGCTCCTTTTCCATGATTTCCATTCAAAGGTTTAAACACCAGTGGAAATCCGATTTTATCGAGGGCAATTTCCAGATCCTCATCTGTAGATATGGTTAAACCCTTGGCAACGGGAATAGCCTGTTCCTGTAAAATACGCTTGGTTTCATCTTTGTTGCCGGCCAGGTCAACTGCGATACTGCTGGTTTTATCGGTCATTGTAGCCCTGAATCGAACCTGATTTACACCGTATCCTAACTGGACAAGGGAACTTTTATTAAGACGAATAAAAGGGATTTTTCTTGCTACAGCCTCCTCAACAATTGAAGCAGTACTTGGACCAAAACGCTCACGTTCCCGCATTTTTTTCATTGTCATGACATCATTTTCGATATCATAATCTTCGCCGGCAATTAATTTCTCCGCAATGCTGACAGATGCTTCGGCAGCATAGACACCTACAGTTTCTTCAATATAGCTGAACACTACATTATATATTCCCGGAGTTTTTGTCTCGCGTGTACGCCCAAAGCCGGTTTCCATTCCTGCTAATGATTGCAGTTCAAGGGCTATATGCTCGATAACATGACCCAGCCAGGTACCCTCATCTACCCGCTCAAAAAATCCTCCTTCATACCCTGGTGAACAGCGGTGATTATATAAACTCGGCATCAGTTTTTCAATTCTTTCCCTGAATCCATCAATTTTATTGGTCGGTCTCTGCTCCAGGTCCTCAAGATCAAGACGCATCTGGATCAATTTTTTACGATTTGTAGACCAAATATTCGGTCCCTTCAAAACCTGTATGCCCAATATTTTCATAAATTATTTTTAGTTTTTAATGGTTAGGTATTACCCTTCAAGAACAATCCTTCGGGGTGCATTCGCTAAATTTATGCCAAATGCATTTGGCATATTCATACAGGTCTTTTTAGATGTTTATCAATCTAATGATTATCTGTATGAAACAGATTTACAAATTTATATTATCAGGCAAAAGCCAGTATTAAATCCTGCAATCGGAATTGTTTAATTGGTTAAAATATGATTGCATTTTAATTGGGATTCTTGTTAGGGTTTAACGCGAATTAAACCATTAACAAGATATAAAGTTTTGCTAAATTATTAAATTTTAAGCCGATAAATTCATGCGGAATGTTTGATTATTGATATTTTTTTTGGCAATATCTTATCTCATATGTTGAAAAGTTTAGTAAGTAATGTCTAAACTTATAATGCTGGTAATATATATTTGATTTTGAAGTAACAAAATCTTAATATCTACTATGGTTCCAAAGGGCAAACTTCTTATAATTGGCGGTGCGGTTGATCTGGGAAGTTCACTAAATTATAATGAAAACATCAGCCACCCGCATTATGTAAAATTCTTTGAACTGGGGATTCTCAAGCGGATTATCAGGGAATCAGCTAAAGCTGAAAATTCTGTTGTAGAAGTAATTACTACGGCATCGAAAATACCCGAAATAGTGGGTGAGGAGTATATTAATTCATTCAAACAGCTTCAGGTTAATAATGTCAATGTAATGGATATCCGATCCAGGACTGATGCCATGATCCCTGAATATCTGGAACGCATTGCAAAAGCAGATGTGGTGATGTTTACCGGTGGATACCAACTGCGTTTGAGCTCCATATTTGGAGGTACTCCTTTTCTGCACTTGTTGAAAAAGCGTTATCATGAGGATAATTTTCTGATTGCCGGCACATCTGCCGGAGCAGCTGCGGCATCTACCAATATGATCTATCGCGGTAGCAGCAGTGAGGCATTGATCAAAGGGGAAGTCCAGATTACCGCCGGATTAGGTTTTATTGACTCGGTAATCGTTGATACTCATTTTGTACAACGCGGCAGGATAGGCCGTTTATTTTATGCTGTAGCCAGTAATCCGGGGATGCTGGGTATCGGGCTCGGTGAGGATGCCGGATTATTAATCACTGAAGGAAATTGTTTGGAAGCAATTGGCTCAGGTCTGACAATTTTAGTTGATGGCCGTTTTATTAGTGAGACGAGTATTTATGAAGTGGAGATAGGTTCGCCGGTTTCGATTGGTGGCTTGAAGGTACATGTGATGTCTATATTTGATAAATATGATCTTGAAAAGCATGAACTAACCATTCAAAAAACAATAAAGGTGGAAGAAGGGGTATTTTTGAAAGTTAAAAATGAGGATAATTAATGAATCATAAATTAATTATTCACGGTGGATTTTTTAGCGAATCCCGTACAAATTCTGAAATTAAACTAGCCAAACAACAAGCCCTTTCTGATATTGTAAAGGAGTCGTACGACTATTTAAATTCCCATTCTGCATTGGAAACCTCAGTTTTTGCGGTTTCACTTCTCGAAGATTGTGAGCTTTTTAATGCGGGTATCGGTTCGCAGATCCAGAGTGATGGAAAGATCAGACTTAGTGCAGGTTTAATGGATGGAAGCAGTGGGAAATTTTCGGGAGTAATAAATATTGCGGATGTCAGGAATCCGATACTAATTGCAGAAAAGTTAATGTCAGTTGATGACCGGGTTCTAAGTGGTAGTGGTGCGCTTGATTTTGCCAGATCCAATGGCTTTGGATATTTTAGTACTGAAACTCAGCAACGCAGGGAAGAATATGAAAGAAAACTAAATGCATCCCTTGGTCTTGGAACCGTCGGATGTGTGGCTTTAGATAGCAAGGGGAATATTGCAGCTGCCACTTCAACAGGAGGTAAGGGCTTTGAGATTCCTGGCCGGGTTAGTGACTCTGCCACTGCAGCAGGGAATTTTGCCAATCCATTTGCAGGCATATCTTGTACAGGTGTCGGTGAAGATATTGTAAGTGCTGGCCTTGCGGTTAAAATAGTAACGCGGGTTAGTGATGGTATGAGTCTCGAAGCCGCTTCGCAAAAATCATTTCAGGAACTTAAACTTAGCGATGGTTTTGCCGGAATAATTGGTATTTCGGCAAATGGAGAACTATACCATTGCGATTCACACCCCTATATGGTATGGGCGGCTTATGATGGCGGTCTATCGGTTTTTTCCTGATAGCATGTAATTTTAAAAATCTTTGTACGTTTGAGATTGATAACCAATATATTATGTCCGGGGATTGGGAGTTTTATTCTTTCAAAACCATAAGCAGGCAATTTTAAATGAGTCTCAGGTCAATTTTATTATCATTGCTCTTATTGAGTATTTCTGTAAACAGGGGTATCGCAGGATTTGTTGGATGGGATGAAGGGATTAGTGCCTTACCTTACTGGAGCATTGTTTCCAAAGTTTCAAAGTCTGATTCCCTGAATCGGGAGCTTACAAAACAAGGATCCTCTTCTGGCATCCAGGCTATAAAAGAACACCTCAATACACTTCAGTTCCGTGAGCAGTTAAAGGCATCCGATAATATCTCCTATGTATTTCCCACATCAGCAGGGGTTTATAATGGAAGCCTGAAATCAGATTCCCTGAGTGCGTACGATCAGCTTCTTTTTCTTTCCAGAAATCTGGGGGATCGGAATGCCGAGGCAGGAGTACTGAATTCTTATGCGGTGAGTCATGCCTTAAATGGAAGGATGGATGATGCGGTTAGATTATTAAATGAAGCAATAGTTTTGAATCTGGAAATCAAAAATAATGTTGCTGTCAGAAATAATTATTTAACATTACAGCGAATAAACAGATACAGAGGAAATCTAAGCGAGGCCTTAAAGTACAATGAGGTTATATTATTGATTGACCTGAATGCAAAAAATAACAGATTTCTTGCAGAAACCTATATGGATCATGCTGAGATCCTTACAAGTCAGAAAAATTTTACTGAAGCCGAATCGCTCGTGCTTAGAAAGGCTTTGCCCTTGTATTATTATGGTTTGAAAGATAAGATTGGCACAATCCGCTGTTATGATCAGCTTGCTGATACCTATCATCAGCAGAAAAAATTTACACAAGCGAAATGGTTTTATATTCAATCAAATATGTTGGCCAGAAAGATAAATGACCCTTTAGAAATTGTAAACTCACTTATTAACCTTGCACATGTCAAAATGTCAATAGGTGATTATCAGCTAGCACTAATGGATTATAAGGAGGCAGAGCAATTGTCGGTAAAAAACAGGTATACCAATAAGTTGATAGAATTAAAAAGCGACCTGGCTGATGTTTATAGCAAACTCGGAAACTCTGGTGCTGCAAGTTCTGCTTTTTCGGAGTTTAAAGTCATGAAAGAGACATTTTTGAGAACAATCCAATAATGAGAAAAGTGTATTTTATTGGCTGATTCCATTTTTTAAGTATATTATGATCCGATAATATAAAATACATAAACATGTTACATGAATTAACCCTCTTTTCGGGGTTTTCCGTAATTATATTTAATTTTTGGTACCAAATTAGATACCGTATATTCTGAAATGAAGTTAAAATCAGTTAAAGAGATGTTAAAGAGATTATGTCTGGCCTTATTTATTGTATCAGCTTTAGCCTGTCAGGCCGACCCGAGGATTAGTATAATTGTTTCAGATAGTGATCTGAAACCTGAGCTTCAACAATCTGTTGTGGCAAAGTCGCTGGTAGAGCTCCTGGAAAATTTTCACTATCAGAAAGTAGTAGTGGATGATACTTTTTCGTCAATTGTTTTTGATGAGTATATAAAAGCACTGGATAACGGGAAAAGCTATTTTCTGCAAAGCGATATTGCTGATTTTGAAAAATATCGTTTGACTATGGATGATGATCTGCGTTCCGGTGATCTGAGTGTACCTTTTTACATCTTTAATGTTTATCAGAAAAGATACAATGATCGTGTGGCCTTTGCCCTAAAGGAAATTGATAAGAAGTTCGATTTTACAAGTAATGAAAGTTATACCTACGACCGTGAGAAGCTTCCATGGCTTAAATCTGAAGCGGAATCAAATAACCTCTGGTCGAAGCGTGTTAAATATGAGATGCTCAACCTGAAGGTTACCGGTACTGATGAATCAAAAATTAAGGAGACATTGAAAAAACGGTATGAGAATCTGGTTTCTCAATCTACAAAGTTTAATAACCAGGATGTCTTCGGGATCTTCATGAACGCCTTTACCGGAACGGTCGATCCGCATACCAATTATTTTGTACCGAACAGGGCACAGGAATTCAATGAAGATCTTGCCCGGACTTTCGAGGGTATAGGTGCAAGATTACAGCTTGAAAATGAGGTGGTTAAGATTGCCGAAATTATTCCCGGCGGACCAGCTTTTAAAGCTAAAACACTTGAAGTGAATGATCGTATTGTGGCGGTTGCCCAGGGTAAGGATGGCGAATTTGTAGATGTGATCGGCTGGCGTCTGGATGTTACAGTAACGAAAATTAAAGGTCCTAAGGGAACAATTGTCCGTTTGAAAGTGATCCCGGCAGGTCAGGAGTTATCAGCTACTCCTAAAATAGTTGAACTGGTTCGTGATAAGGTTGTGCTTGAAGATCAGTCGGCAAAGAGAACTATAAAAACCGTGACACAAGATGGTAAATCTTATAAAATCGGTATTATCCAGATTCCGGCTTTCTATGCTGATTTTAAAGCTATGCAGGCAAGGGATCCTAATTATAAAAGCACTACCCGCGATGTGAAGCTTCTGCTTGATACCTTAAAGCGGGAAAATGTGGATGCCGTAGTGATTGACCTGAGAAGCAATGGAGGTGGATCTCTTCCCGAAGCTATTAGTCTCAGTGGTTTATTTATAAAATCAGGACCTATAGTACAGGTGCGCGACAGAAGAAATAATGTTGAAATTGAAGAAGACGAAGATCCTGGTATAGCCTGGACAGGTCCATTAGGGGTTTTACAGGATCGGTTCAGTGCTTCGGCATCTGAAATCTTTGCAGGCGCCATTCAGGATTATGGACGTGGAATTATCATTGGTAATCAATCTTATGGTAAAGGAACTGTTCAGCAGGGAATAGATATGGGAAGGGTTATTGGTACTGCTGATAAATTAATGCTTAAAGCTGCGCAGACTGCCGGTAATAAGTCAGGAGCAGCTGTTGGAGTAGGTGCCAATGCACCTGAATTCGGGCAGATCAATTTAACCATGGCGAAGTTCTATAGGGTTAATGGCAGTACAACCCAACATAAGGGCGTAGTTCCTGATATCGAATTTCCAACAGTATTCCCTAAAGATAAGTATGGCGAAAGTTCTGAGCCGCGGGCACTTCCATGGGATACCATCGCTCCAAGTAAGTATTCACTAGTTACCAACCTTGACGATGTGAAGCGCAAATTACTCGTCCTGCATAATGAACGTATGAAAACATCTCTGGGTTATCAGAATCTGCAGCAGGATATAGCAGAATTTGCTAAACGTGAGGCTGAAACTACAATAACCCTGAACGAAGTACAGCTGAAGAAAGAACGCGATGATCAGGAAGCAAAGGTTTTGTTAAGAGAGAACCAGCGTCGTGCTGCCAAAGGACTTCCGCCCCTGAAAAAGGGTGAAGCCAGACCTAAAGATGATGTTGATTTTATTCGCGATGAAGGTCTGCAGATAATGGCAGATTACATTAAGATTAAATAAGGAAGCCCCGGTTATCATGCCTGGGTAAATATTTAGTTTAACGTAAGTTCGATATAAAATGATTCTGGGGTAAATTTAGATTGACGGATTTTCTATTGTTTTAGAAAGCAGGGTCTGTTTCTCTTCGGTCCTTCTTACCCGTGTTCTGCCCTAGTTTTTTGCAGCAGATTTAATGGATATCATGAAATTCGGTATTGCAAAAAATCTAGAGCTGCCACGGGTTTATTTGAAATGGCAAATGGTCCTTTTACCGGGCTGCCCTTCCCGATGAAAAATAGATCCGGGTAAAATAAACCTTGCCGAAGGAGGTATCTTCCGGCTATTGGTAATCTGAAATAGAATGAGATTTCTTGCCGGAAATACTCCGGAAGAAAGGGCTGAACTAACCTATAACACACAGGTATTGCTTTCAAAAATCAATTATTGCGGCTCCAGAGCCTTATGGGATCAATTATAACCGTATTTTTTACCCTTCCTTATACCGAACTCAGTGGATAATAGAAGATTAATTGAATCCAATCTTTAGTATTACCCTTAAGATTTCTTTTTATTCTCGGTTTCCATAATGTTTATACTCATCATCTGTTCCATTGTACGCTTCATACCATCGGAAGAGCCGTCAAGGAATATCACATTACCTTGTCCGTTTTCAGCAAAATGTTTAATGGCCTCTGTCCACATCGTAAACAGGATCACAGATGTATCAAGATCAGCAGTCTGCATCTCCTTTGCAGCATGGGTCATACCTTTTGCTACTTCTTCCCTGAATAAAGCTATTCCCTGACCTCTTAGTTGTGCCGCCTCACGTTCTGCATTTGCTGCGATCTTAATCGCATTACCATCGGCTTCCGCTGCTTTCGTTTTAGTGATCAATAAGGCCTGGCCTTCATTTTCAGCGGCAGCTTTCAGATTATTTGAGGCAACAACACGGCTCATCGATGTAAGAATGACTTCATCAAACGTGATATCATTGATCTGAAGATCCTGCAGATGATAGCCCCAGCTTTCAAGGACGGCATCGATCTGGTCCTTAACGTGATCTACAATATCTTTACGGAGACTTAAAACTTCGGATTGTTTTTTACTGGCAACAAAAGACCGGATCGTTCCTTCGATGGTACGGATGAGCGCCTGCATAAAATTCTGCTCATTAATGAATTTAAAAGCTACATTCTTAATGGTCTCTTCATCCGGATTGTTAACCGAGTAAAGCACCATGGATTTAAAATATACGTTTGCCTGGTCTACCGTGACGGCTTGAAATTCCAGCTCTACAGAACGGTTTTGAATTGATACCCTGGAATGGATAACCTCAATTAAAGGGATTTTGAGGCTTAGTCCGGGGGTTAGCAGCCTGCGGTATTTTCCGAATATAGTGATGACTCCGATGGTGCCCTGCCTTACAGTTACAAAAGAACTGAAGAGAATAACTACGGCAATAAAAAGAATAATATAAGTTGAATACATGGATCTGTTTTTTTATGGAAGATAAGCATTAATCCGGTATTGCGAAAAAAATTAAAAGCTACGAATAATCATATACCAGGAGCTTTTACTCACCTGATCAAATGTTCAATGAGCCGCATTATTCCCGCAGGAAAAACTCCAATTCCGATAGTAAGTAAAGTCAATATAAATAATGTGATAAGGCTTGTCGCATAAAAAATAGGATTGGGGTTTACATCTTTTGCTACTTTGATTTTATTTCCCGAAAACATAACTGTAATGATGCGGAGATAATAGTATAATCCAAAAACACTAGTGATGACCAGTATAAGCGCAATCAGCCAAAAACCAGATTGTAAAGCCGCTAAAAGAATATAGAATTTCCCAATAAATCCAGCCGTCAGGGGAATCCCTGCCAGGGAAATCAAAGAGACGCTGAAGATAAAAGCGAGTAAGGGGTTTTGCCAGAATAAGGCTTTATAAGTGTCTATATCCTCAGCATCGCCAACTTTATTTGATAATAAAGTAATAACACCGAAAGCTGTTAACGTGCAGATAAAATAGGCTAGCAGATAAAAGCTGACTGCATACAAACTCAACGTGTTGCCCGGAATAAAAGCGACCAGCAAATATCCCAAATGTGCGATGGAAGAGTAGGCGAGAATGCGCTTTACATTTTTCTGTTGTAGTGCAAGGAGATTTCCGACAATTAAAGTGGCTATTGTAATGAATGTTACAGTCCATAAAACCTGGTTATACCTGAACGCATCTATTTCGTTGAAAAATCGCAAAAGCACTGCAAATACCCCTGCTTTAGAAGCGGTAGCAATGAATGCTGTTATAGGCACAGGAGCTCCCTGGTAAACATCGGCAGCCCACATATGAAAGGGAACTACAGCGAGTTTAAAACCAACCCCTACAAGCATCATTCCCAAGCCAGTGATAAATAGTGTGGATGGGATTTGAATTGTGTCCAGGTTTTTTGCTATTTGTGTGAATTCCATACTGCCTGTCTCGAGGTAAATGAGAGCCATCCCAAATAAAAGAAAGGCGGAGGAAAATGCTGCGAGAACCAAATATTTTATTCCGGCCTCAATACTTTTATTCCGGCCTCTCAAATAAGCCATCAAGGCATATAATCCCACAGTAAGAATTTCAAGACCCAGAAATAGCGACACAAAATGTTTACTTACAGCCATGACGCAGGCCCCGAGTGTGCACAGGAAAAGCAGCACGTAATATTCCTTAGGACTCTCTTCTTTTTCTTCAAAATAAATATAGGAAAGGATATTGACCACGATACTTGAAAAAATGATCAGGCCCATTATAAACGCTGAAAATCCATCAACGATTAGCAGAGGTTCTAAAGAATAAGGAAAAACTTTTTGAATATAAAAAATAGAAAGAAAGGCGATTAGAAATAAAAAGGAGCTGCTCCGTTGAATTATACGGTGACTAAGCCTGATTGCTATCAAAAGCATGATCAATACCGAAGAGCCGGCAAGTACTAATAATGGAAGTAGTGCAAAAAAATCATTTCCTGACATATGTCCCTTTTTTCTGTTTGGATATCACCTGTGGTTTTATAATATTCCTGTCTAGATAAGCCTGCGCTATACCCTGATCATGGAAGATCTTCTCTATGAATATGACCGTCGGTTTCACCGTATTAATTACTGGTTGCGGAAATACCCCGAGCCATAGAATTGAAATTATAAGTGATGCCAGGATAGTAGTTTCTCTCCAAACCAGGTCCTGAACAGGCGTGTCTTTTTGATAGGATCCAAGAAATACCTTCTGTAGTATCCGTAAAGAGTAGATAGCAGAAAATATAAGTCCAAGTGCAGCACAGATGGTCAGCCATGGATTAGCTTCGAAAGCTCCCAATAATATCAGGAATTCAGCGATGAAATTCCCAAGTCCAGGGAGGCCCAATGATGCCATGGCAAAAATCATCCCCATCGCGCCCATTTGCGGCATATGTTTCCAAAGTCCGCCCATTTGATCAATATCCCTTGTGTGAAGCCGCTCTTTAAGCATGCCAGCCATGATAAACAAGGCTCCGGTGCTGATGCCATGGGTTAACAGCTGCATAACTACCCCCTGCAAAGCCAGTTCATTAAGGGCGAAAATTCCCAGCATTACGAAGCCCATATGGCTTACACTGGTATAAGCTACCAATCGCTTCAGGTCTGTCTGAGAAAAGGCCAGTATTGCTCCGTATATTATTCCAACAACTCCTAAAAGCATAGCTATCGGAGCAAATTGCTCTGAAGCGGATGGAAAAAGGGGCAGAACAAAACGCAGAATGCCGTATGCCCCGGTCTTAAGCAGCAGCCCTGCAAGGATTAAGCTTCCGGCTGTCGGAGCTTCGGCATGTGCATCAGGAAGCCAGGAATGAAATGGAACGATGGGCAGTTTTACAACAAAGGCGATTAAGAATCCCAGCATGAGCCAGTATTGTATGTTTTCAGGAATAGAAGTCCCCAATAAGTCCAGGTAATTGAATGTGTAAATGCCAGTATTATTGGCATGAATAAAATACAATCCGAGGATAGAAAGTAACATGAGGAGTCCGCTGGCCTGAGTAAAAATAAAGAACTTGTAAGCCGCATATACTCTGTTTTCACTTCCCCAGATCCCGATCAGGAAATACATGGGAATTAACATAACTTCCCAAAAGAAATAGAATAGAAAAAGATCAAGAGCCATAAATACACCACAAATTCCGGCCAAGATCCATAACAGGTTAAAATAATAAAACCCTTCTCTCTCCTTAACTTCTGTCCAGGAGCATACGACTGCTAACAGCCCTATAAAGAAGGTTAAGACCAGTAATAACAGGCTAAGTCCGTCAATAGCTAAATGGAAAGTGATCCCGAAATTTGGGATCCAGTCAGACCGATATTGTATTAGCCATTTATGGGGAAATTGTGTTATAGGATATTGGTCTATCCAGATGTAAATAACCGCTAAAAAGCCTGCCAGCACTGTAAAAAGAGATATCCATCTTGGGAGGCCTCTGTTCCCCTGCCCTAAAAGCAGGGCCGCTATACCTCCACCCATTAAAATTCCGATGAGCCAAACGAGTATCATGTTACTATTTGTATGGTTAAAATTATAATCGCGCCCAATAAAAGCCCCATAGCGTACCACCTTAATGATCCGGATTGGGTGTATGATAATAGTCTGTATAGTTTTATTGATATAAAACTAATACCTGAGTAGATTTGATCAACAATATCATTTTTATTGATATTCGATAGATAAGTCAGAGGTTTTACGAAAAGTATATCATAAAGCCGGTCGAATCCCCAGCCTAAAAACCAAAATTGGTAAAGTGCAGTAGCCAGGGATGATTGTTTCAGCCTGAGGATTAGTGCTGGGTTTTTAGAATAGAGTTGGTAGGAAATATAAATTCCCCCGAAGGTAGCGAGTGAAGCCATTAATTGAAAGATCCATTCCGGCCAGGTCTCATTACCCATTGTTACTTCTGGTAAAACAGGATGTAGAAAATCTGAGAACAAAGTAAAGTGGCCAAAATTATGCGGTAGTTCAATAAAGCCGGCCACAACTGAAAAGAAAGCTAATACCAGGAGAGGTGTGGTCATTAAGGAGCCAGGCATGTGTCCTATTTCTGTTTTAGACGAACCCCAAAATGTTACAATTACCATCCGGCAGGTATATGCAGCAGTTATAAATGCGCCAAGTAATGCAATTGCCCAAAAAATCATATTGCCTTTTTCTGCAGACCAGGCATACCAGAGAATAGGATCTTTACTATAAAACCCTGCGCTTATTAATGGCAGGGCGGCCAGGGAAGCCGAGCCAATGAGGAAGGTCCAGAAAATGACTGGCATCTTATTTTTAAGCCCACCCATTTTAAACATATTATGTTCATGATGTAGAGTTTCTATAATTGCTCCGGCCGCAAGAAAGAGCAGAGCCTTAAAAAACGCATGGATCATAAAATGAAATATAGCCGCTGTCCATGCTCCCAAGCCTAAGGCAAGAAACATATATCCGATTTGGCTGATGGTAGAATAAGCTAAAACCCGCTTAATATCATATTGAGTGCATGCACTGAATCCGGCAATAAGTAAGGTTGCTGCACCGATAATAGCGACCGTCATTTGGGCAATTGGAGCAAGCTCAAAAATTACATTCATCCTGGCGATCAGATAAACGCCTGCCGTAACCATAGTTGCAGCATGGATCAGCGCGCTTACTGGCGAGGGGCCGGCCATGGCATCTGGCAGCCAGTTTTGCAGTGGTAACTGGGCAGACTTGCCAATACCGCCCGCAAGAAGTAAGAGAGCTATTATGGTAATTGTTGTGTCACCCTGCTGAAACAGTTGAGGAGCTTTTAGTAGTATATCAGAAATCTGCAAGGAAGCGAACCAGGAAAAAATCATAAACAAAGCAATCGCCATGGCTGTATCACCAATACGCGTCATAATAAATGCTTTGCGGGCGGCATACCCGTTTTGTGGATTTTCATACCAAAAACCGATCAGTAAATAACTGCAAAGTCCAACGCCTTCCCAACCCAGGTAAAGCAGCAATAGGTTATCTGCAAGAACTAACACCAGCATTGAAAAAACAAACAGGTTCATAGATGCAAAGAACCGTGAATAGTCTTTATCACCTTTCATAAATCCGGCAGAATAAACATGGATAAGCGCCCCGATAAAAGTGATCACAAAAACAAAAACAAGGGAGAGCGGATCCAGAAGAAAAGTGATTTCCGGTTTAAAATTTCCGATTTCAATCCAGGTATAAAGCGTTTGAGAAATAAACCCTGCAGCGGGAGGATCATTTAAAAAGTTTAATCCAATAAGGATAGTGATAAGGGCCGAAAGGCTAACACTCCCGACACCTATCAACGCTATAGAAGTTTTAGATAAACTTTTTCCCGCAAGGGAAAGTATCAAAAACCCAAGCAGTGGAAGTACAGGGATAAGCCATAACAGGTTATTCATATTATTCTTTTTAAAGAATTACTATCCATTCATCTCTTTTAAGCGATCGATATCCATTGATTTATGCTGGTGATATATCTGTAGGATTAAAGCTAAACCAATTGAAACTTCGGCAGCGGCCATAGCCAAAATGAAAATGAACATTATCTGCCCATCAGGCTGTGCCCATTTGGCTCCGGCGATAATAAAAGCAAGCCCTGCGGAATTCAGCATAATCTCCACTGAAAGTAGCATGAAAATGATATTCTTCCGGATAATAACACCGGCTATACCCAAAACAAAGAGTAAAGCTGCAAGTAGCATGACCGTTTCCGGAGGAATAGTTGTATTCATAGATCGTCAGTTTCTTTTAAAAAACGATGTAAGTTGCTTTTTTTATGCTGGCCAATATGAGCAGCGCCCACCACTCCTGCCATCAATAACATGGCTGCAAGTTCTACTGCCAGGATATAGGGCTTAAATAGGGATACAGCCACCATTTTTGAATCAACTGTCTGAATGGCAGAGTTAGTTTCGGGAACTGAGGTATAGATCAGGTAAAATAATTCAGCAAAAACGATCAATGATAAAAATGCCGGTCCAACCCATATTCTTGGTTTTAACCATTCTTTCTCCTGTTTTGCTGTTTCTTTACCCAGATTGAGCAGCATAATTACAAATATGAAAAGTACCATAATGGCTCCGGCATAAATAATAATTTCAAGTAATGCCGCAAACGGAGCTCCCAGTAAATAAAATATCACGGATAAGGACAGCAATGAAACAATTAAATACAGTAATGCATGTACCGGATTATGCCGGGTAATAACCATTAGGGTGGCAAATACGCTTACTGCTGCAGTTATGTAAAAGATAGTATCCATTTTTCAGGGTAATAAACTATGTATGTCTACCGGGGCTTCTTCATTATCTCCTTCACCTTTTCCTTTTATGCCAGCTGACAAGCCGGCGACCTTATAGTAATTATAGCCTGGATATTTCCCTTCACTGTCAATCAGTAAATCTTCCTTTTCATAAACCAGGTTTTGCCGGGTGTATTCTGCCATTTCAAAATCCGGAATAAGCTGAATAGCGTAGGTAGGACATGCCTCTTCACAGTAACCGCAAAAGATGCACCTTGAGAAATTGATACGAAAAAATTCAGGATAACGCCTCCCGTTCTCATCTTCGGCGGATTGAAGAGAAATGCAATCTACGGGACAGGCCGCAGCACATAAATAGCATCCAACGCAGCGTTCGCCCATATCCGGATCGCGCGTTAAAACAATCCGGCCCCGCCAGCGGGGATGTAATTTTATCTTTTCTTCAGGATATTGAATAGTTTCGCGTTTTCTGAAAATGTGCAGAAAGGTCAGGGCCATAGTTCTTAAGTTACTTATCATATCTTTTATTTTATGGTTTCATTTTATCCATAATGCTACAGCTCCGGTAATCAATAAATTCAGTAAAGCCAGCGGCAATAATATTTTCCATCCGTATTCCATCAATTGGTCGTAACGCGGTCTGGGTAATGATGCGCGCAGTAAGATGAAAAGTAAGATGAAGACAAAAGTTTTCAGGATGAACCAAACAATCGGGGGAAGGAAGTCTGGTCCCAACCACCCTCCGAAAAATAAGGTTACAACCATTGATGAAACCAGCATGATACCTAAATATTCGCCTATAAAAAACATCCCGAATTTCATTCCCGAATATTCTGAATGAAAGCCGGCAACCAGTTCACTTTCTGCCTCAGGAATATCAAATGGGAGCCTGTGCGTTTCAGCTATTCCGGCGATCAGAAAAATAACAAAGGCTACTGGCTGAGTAACAATGAACCAGTAATTTTCCTGTGCCATCACTATATCTGTTAATCTGAAAGATCCTGAAAGCATCACTACACCCATTAATGAGAGACCCATAAAAACTTCGTAACTGATCATTTGAGAGGCACCCCTTAAAGCCCCTAATAGAGAATATTTATTATTTGAGGCCCAGCCTCCCAGCACAATACTGTAAACCCCCAATGAAGACATTGCAAGAAAAAACAGTAAACCTACGTTCATATCAGAAACTAAAATTCCCGGAGCAAACGGAACGATGACAAAGCTCATAAGAACAGTTGCTGCTATGATTGTGGGAGCAACTACAAAAATTTTTTTATCAGCAAATGGAGGGATCCAGTCTTCTTTAAAAAACAGCTTAATGGTATCGGCTGCAACGATAAGCAAGCCGAAAGGCCCCGCCCGGTTGGGTCCGTACCGGTCCTGCCAAAGAGCCAGCATTCTGCGTTCAAGCCAGATAAGCCAGGCAGCGATAGTAGTCAGTGTAAAGAGCATAATGGCAATCAGCAGAACATATCCAAGGGTTTCATTCATCTTTTTCTTTTATTAGAATTCCTTTAGCCGGAAGATTTAATCCGTACAAGGCCGGAATGTTAAAGGGTATCCCCGCTATTCCTTTGGCCAGCTCTTCTTTAATTTTAGCTTTTAAATTAAAAACCCTGTCATTCAGTTTGAGCTGAAGGACATCGTCTTCCCGGATATTTAATCTATCTGCATCTTGCCTTGCAATGGCGATATAGGGTTGCGGCGATCTTTCTTTTACCCCGGACGAATAGATACTGAGTTCTTCTGAACCAAAAATATGAGGCAGTGGAATAATGAGCCATTCATTTTCATTCGCATGGAATGCTTCAGGAACATCATTTAAAATAAGTCTTTCACTAGATTCAATTCCGGTGAACAGGCGTATCCCCGGATCTCCACCATGCAGCGGACCACCCACTTCTACCTGATATTTATTGATCGACTGAACCGAATTCCAACCCGGCGACCAAAAAAACGGGATCAGTGGGGACGGTGGAATTCCTCTATACCCTTCCATAGTAAATGATAAGGGCGTATCCGGATCTTCCGGCGGTTTAGGTTCGCTTACATTCAGATTGGCAAGCATGGCTGTCCGGCCGCTGTAACGATGCGGCTCCCTGGGAATTTTCTGGCCTTTGATCCGGAAATCACCAGGAGGCGCTGCCATTTCGGCACCCTTGAACTGCGGCATTTCCGTGATCAGTTCCCCTAATAAATTTTCGTTTTCAGGCTCAGACAGCTCTTCAATAGTACGACCATCTTTTATTTGTTTAAACTCATCCAGCCATCGCCAGCTTTCGCGGATATTTTCATTAGCCGGCATAAATACCTGAAAAAAGCGTTGGGCTCTGCCTTCATTGTTAACCATTGTTCCGTCGGCTTCCGCAAATGTTCCGCATGGTATTAAAACAGTCGCTTTTTGGCTGCTTGCATGGTGAAGATGATCTATAACGATGACGTTTTTAAAGGATGAAATAAAACTACTTGCCTCAGAAGGCCCCCAGCTTCTTTCCAGGTCATTTTCTAATATAATAAGGGTTTCAGGCTGGTGGATTTTTCCGGCATTTAATACATCCTGGTAAGAACCGGCTTGCATCATTGCCAAACCGATAGAATTACATTCAGGAACTACATAAATTAATGAAGCTCTTTGAGAATCCGTTTTTAAAGCAAAGGCGATATTGGCCGCGGCTTTAATAATGGATTCATTTCCTAATCCTGTACCTGAAATAATGAGAGGCCGGATGGCATTTTTTAAAATCCCGGCTAAAACTTTGGCATACTCAGCAACGCCATCATCTAAATTTTTAACGGCTGGGTATTCAGGATTTAATAGATTAGCGATGGCATATCCTAAACGGGCAATCTCATCAGGGTTTAAATATTGCGTGTGGGATGCAATTTCATCTAATTTGGTATTTACAGGATACAGACTCAGTAATTCTCCATTTTCTTCCTGTATATATTCACGCAACGCTGAATCATGCCATGAAGGTAAATTAATGTTTTTGGCTTCATCCATGGCTGTTTTCACAACTGCCTGCCGTACAGCCAAAGCAAGCCGGGGAGCTGAATTTGTTAAATCCTCTCCCAATATTAAAACTACATCAGCCTGTTCAGATTCTTTAATAGAAGGGATATGCACATGGCCGGAATTAATTATTTGAAGCACAGTTTCCATCAGTTTAACTTGCTTTTTAGCAACTCCCTGGTAAAAATTGCTTTTTCCAACCAGTTTTCTCAATGCATAGTTCGATTCTAATGAGGCACGGGGAGAACCAATTCCGATAATCTCCCCGGATAATATATTTTTGAGATGGACAAACAATTCGGGTTTATTTACCGCCTCAGGAAATCTCGCCCTGATTACTGGTTGTTGAATACGGTTTATGCTATTTACAAATTCATAACCAAATCTTCCCCTGTCGCAAATGAAGTATCCGTTTACTTCGCTGTTAAACCGGCTGGTAATTTGCCGCAATTCCCCATACCGTTCTCCGGCAATAATATTACAGCCCAGGCTGCAATGCTGGCAAATGGATGGAGCCATGGTCATATCCCATTTTCGGGTATAATGTTCTTTCAATGTTTTATCCGTAAAGACCCCGGTTGGGCAAACTTCGGCAAGGTTTCCGCTGAACTCATTCTCTAAGATCCCGTCTTTTGCCCTTCCAAAATAAACATGATCGTGAGCTGAAAATACATCCAGATCTTTCCCACCGGCATAGTCTTTATAAAACCTGACGCAGCGATAGCACTGTATGCACCGGTTCATCTCATGATTGATAAAAGGACCGAGATATTGATTAGTATAGGTGCGTTTTTTATAATGGAAGCGCCGGTAGGTATGACCTGTCATGACGGTCATATCCTGTAAATGGCATGATCCGCCTTCATCACATACCGCGCAATCATGTGGATGATTGGTCATCAGCCATTCTATGACCTGGGAACGGAAAGCTTTTGCGACCGGGTCATCAATAGATAAGTGCAGGTTATCCCTGATGGATTCCATGCATGACATAGCCAGCCGGCCGGTATGGTCATTGTCGTCTTTAAAAAGTTTAACAGCACACTGGCGGCAGGCCCCTACCGAACCCATCGCCGGATGCCAGCAAAAATAAGGTAGGTTAAAACCCAGCGTAAGGCAAGCCTCGAGCAAATTTTTGCCCTCCTTAACTTCGTATGGCTTGTTATCAATATAAATGATTGCCATTTGCTACCTCCATGGACAAATTTTAAGTTCTATATGTTTTTCAAAATCCTCTCTAAAATATTTTAATCCGCTTTGCAGGGGCTCCATCGCACCGGGCGCTAATGCGCAGAATGTATTGCCAGGCCCCAGGAATTCGGTATGCATCTGAAGCAGATCCAGGTCCTCTTTACTTCCCTGTCCATTTTCTATTGATAATAAGATCTTTTCTGTCCAGGGAAGACCCTCGCGGCAGGGAGTACACCAACCACAGGATTCCTGTGCAAAGAAATGTTCCAGGTTATGTATAAAACCAACAGGGCAGGTACGATCATCCAAAACAACCATGGTACCTGTCCCCAGGCGGCTTCCGGCTGCAGCTACTGATTTAAAATCCATTTTAACGTCCAGATGTTCTTCCACCAGGAAATCAGTGGAAGCTCCGCCAGGCAAAACACCTTTGAATTTATAGCCCGTTTTCATGCCTCCGGCATGTTCTTCTATCAGTTCACGTATGCTGGTACCCATCGGCAATTCCCATATTCCGGGTTTATTTACGTGGCCGCTGAGTCCATAAAGTTTGGTACCGCTGTCTTCCCCTTTACTGAGTGATTTAAACCAGTCGGGCCCGTAATTGATTATATGAGGGATATTGCAAAGTGTTTCTACATTATTTACAATGGTGGGTTTGCCAAATAATCCGCTTATCTGTGGAAATGGTGGTTTTGCCCTTGGAGTAGCCCTTTTTCCCTCAAGGGCGTTTAACAAAGCTGTTTCTTCTCCGCACATATACCGCCCTGCTCCGGTATGTAAATGCATTTCCAGGTTAAATCCTGTACCCAGGATATTTTTGCCCAGATAACCGGCTTCATAAGCTTCATCAATGGCGCGCCGGATAATCCTTGCTGCTTTTTTATAAGCCCACCTGAGGAATATATAGGAGATATTTGCCTGTATGGCAAATGCGGAGACAATCATGCCTTCAATTAGCTGATGGGGATCCCCTTCTAAAAGTAGACGGTCTTTGAACGTTCCCGGCTCCATCTCATCGGCATTGGCCACCAGGTACTTAACTTGCCCGGGTATATTCATCGGAACAAAACTCCATTTCATGCCGGTATTAAAACCGGCTCCTCCCCGCCCTTTCAGATCGGAATCCTGTACAGTTTTTGAAACGTCCTGCGGGCTCAGGGTTTTTAACGTAGTGTGCACAGAACGATATCCCCCGGCAGCTATATAATCTTTAAGATTTAGCGGAAGTCTTTGTGAACTAATATTTTGCGTTAAAGGGCGTTCCATAATTTATTTATAATCCTCTAATATTTCATCCAGTTTTTCTATTGTTAGATTGCGGTATAGATTATTGTTTATCATCAGGGCAGGAGCACAATCGCAGGTGCCCAGACATGGATTTGGTAATAAGGTAAATCTTCCGTCAGAAGTTGTTTCCCCGAATTGTATGTTGAGGGTATTTCTAAGACGATCATAAATTTTTTCGTATCCCATTACATAGCAACTTATACTGTCGCATACCAGAATGATATTACGTCCTACCGGCTTCCTGAAAATCAGGTTGTAAAAAGTAGCAACACTGTCAAGTTCTTCGGCGCTCATATTCATATAGGCGGCAATTTCGATCAGGCTTTCGTCGGAGATCCATCCCCGGTTGTTCTGAACAATTTTCAGTGCTTCAATACAAGCCGCATTTCGGCGGGGTACCAACGCAATTTCATGATCTATCTCTTTTATTTCATCTTCAGAAAGCATAATTTAGTAGTTAGTCACTTTGGTTCTTGATTCTTGGTTCTTCTCATCTGTCAATATCAGCCAGTACATAATCCATACCCCCTAAAATTGAAAGCAGATCAGCAACCGTATACCCTTTGCTGATGTAGGGCAACATTTGCATATGCGGAAATGAAGGCGTTCTGATCCTCACCCGGTATGCCGATGTGTTACCATCGCTGGTTAAATAATAGCTATTTGCTCCTTTTGTAGCCTCAATACAGCTCATTGCTTCACCAGGGGGAATTACGGGCCCCCAGCTTACATTCAGAAAATGTGTGATCAGGGTTTCTATATCCTGCATCGTATTCTTTTTCAAGGGGGGAGTGGTAAGCGGATGGTCAGATTTGTAATTACCTTCCGGCATATTTTTAAGACATTGATCTATAATTTTAAGACTTTGCCGCATTTCTTCTACACGCACTACAGCCCTGTCGAAACAATCACCATTTTGTGCTGTAGGGATCTCAAAATCAAAGTTTTCATAACCAGAATAAGGTTGTTTTTTTCTGAAATCCCAGTCCATCCCGCAGGCCCGTAATCCCGGACCGGTAACCCCCCATTCAATGGCCTCCTCCACGCTGTAGATCCCAATTCCGACAGTGCGTGCTTTAAAAATGCTGTTACGCATTACCATGTTGTGATATTCTGTAAGCTGCTTAGGGAAATAAGCTACAAAATCAGCCACGAGCGTATCCCATCCTTTTGGAAGATCCTGGGCTACACCGCCAATACGGAACCAGTTAGGGTGCATACGGCCTCCGCAAATTGCTTCTACAATATCAAATATTTTTTCCCGGTCGGTAAACATGTAAAAGACAGGAGAGAGCTGGCCGAGATCCTGGGCAAAAGTTCCGTACCAGACCAGGTGACTGGCAATCCTGAAAAATTCACAAAGCATTATCCGGATCACTTTTACCCTTTCCGGGACATTTATACCTGCAAGTTTTTCAACCGCCAGTAAGTAGGCCAGATTATTCATCACTCCACCCAGATAATCAACCCTGTCTGTATAAGGGATGTAAGTATGCCATGACTGGCGCTCGCCCATTTTTTCTGCACCCCTGTGATGGAATCCAATGTCCGGAATGGCGTCAACAATATCTTCTCCGTCCAGTTGTAATATAATTCTCAAAACTCCATGTGTACCCGGATGCTGCGGGCCGAGGTTTAAAAACATAAAATCGGCGTCCTCACTACGTCTTTTTAAACCCCAGTCTTCAGGTTTAAACTGCAACGCTTCCTGTTCCCGATCTTCCTTTTCATCCCACAACCTGAAAGGGCCCATTTCAGTGGCACGGGCAGGATGTTCTTTTCTTAATGGATGGCCCTCCCAGGTTAAAGGCATGAGAATTCTTCTGAGGTTCGGGTGGCCGTGGAATTTTATCCCAAACATGTCGTACACTTCCCGTTCGTACCAATTAGCGTTACTCCATAGGGAGCTGATCGAAGGCAGGGAAGGATATTCACCCTGAAGGGCAACTTTTATTCGGAGGAACTTATTTCTTTCAAATGACAGTAAGTGGTAAACAATGGTAAAGTCGTGAGCATTTACAGAACCTGTTGTTTTCGCATGGGTTCTTTCATCAATAGCGCAGAGATCATATAATAATTTATAAGCTGGTTTTGCCGTGTTCTTTAAGTGGCTGAGAATTAAAATTAAATTTTCCGGTGAAATCCATAAAGTTTCCATCTCATCAACCGTAAATTGTTGAGTGAAAACTGTTTCTCCGAAAACGGAGTCCAGATTGTCTGTTAAGCTTGACTCTATGTTCATTGCTTGTGATATTCTATTTTCTCAACCGGCCTCTGGCCGGATTTTAAAACGCTTATATTTGATCCGGAGTCCGGAAATTGGTCATATTTTTCCGTTCCTCTCTTTTTTCTTCTTTCATGGATATCTTTTCCGGCATTATAATCCCCTGATCTCCAATGGCCCAGCTTAAAGGCCTTCGCTCTTTTCCTACAGATGCCGCAAGCAGCATTAATCCCTGCATAAAAGCATCCGGCCGGGGAGGGCATCCGGGTACATAAACATCTACTGGCAGGAATTTATCTACACCCTGTACTACACTGTAAATGTCATACATGCCACCTGAATTAGCACAGGACCCCATGGAGATGACCCATTTTGGTTCCATCATTTGCTCGTGAAGACGTTTAATAATGGGGGCCATTTTTACAAAAACAGTTCCGGCAATAACCATTACATCTGCCTCCCTGGGCGTTCCGCGAATGACTTCAGCTCCGAAACGGGCAACATCGTATTTACTGGTGAGGCTGGTGGCCATTTCAACAAAACAACAGGAAAGCCCGAAGTGAAAAGGCCACATAGAATTTTTCCGGCCCCAGGCTAGCAGATCCTGTACAGTTGTCAGCATGATACTTTGTTGAACAGATTCTTCAAAAGAGCCTGTTCCCTCTATACTGTTTACGGGTTCCCCGGGATTGCTAAGCCACCATTTCATAAGGTGAGATTTGAGAAAATAATACCTGTTAATTTCATATTATTTATTTTTTTCGTTTAGTTTTCTGTAAGCTTTCAGTATTTTTTTTCCATCGGGCCCAAAATCGAGGGCTCCTATGCTCCATTCATAAATCAGAACCGCAATCAGGAGACCTATAAAAACACAAATGCCGAGATAACCCGGCCAACCTAGTTCATTAAATGCTAAAGCCCATAATATAATGAAAACTACTTCGATGTCAAAAATCACAAACATCATCGCTACAAGATAAAACTGGGCTGAAAATTGCAAGCGGGCCGTACCTGTTTCTAAAATTCCGGATTCATAGGGCTGAGCTGTTGCCCTCGCGTTATGGCGTTGGCCCAGGAAGTAAGAAAATGATATAATTAAAGCTAATAAGGCTAGTACAAAACCCGCATACGCCAGAAATGGCCAAAATGGGGTTTGAGAATTGTTCGGAACGAGCATAGGCGTCTTATTTTGAAAGCAAATTCCAGTCTAACAACAGTTTTAATTTTAACTTGTTACCGGGAATTTTACAGTAGCCTTTAGTCCGGTAGATTATTCGCCGGTAATGTAATGCTCCAGGTTTTCAATAATAAATTTTTGCTCATCGATGATGTATCTAACAACGTCACCAATAGAAATGATGCCCACCAACTCTTCTCCAGCTAATACAGGTAAATGTCTGATATATTTATTGGTCATTAACAGCATACAATCTTCGATCGTATTATCAGGGCTGACTTTTTGGGGATGTTCAGTCATAATTTCCCTGATAAGTGTTTCTTTAGATGCCTTTCCTTTGAGAATTACTTTTCGGGCGTAATCTCTTTCCGTAAAAAGGCCGACAAATTTGTTCTGGTTCATAACCAAAAGCGCCCCAACATTTTTCTCCAGCATTAACTCAAGCGCTTCATACACTGTGCTGTCGGGGCAGACAGAGATAATAGAACCGGCTTTGGATTGTAAAATGTTCCTGACTCGTCCCATAATAATACTTTTTAGTGTTTTACAGGTTAGCTTAATTGAATTTAGGTTTTTTTTATTGATAAAAACAAGAAAAAGGTGTAAAAATTTTTCTTCCCTCCTTAATTTAAAAAATAGAAGTTTATTAATTCAAAAGAAATCTGCCCCCTATACTGTTTTTTGTAAGATATATGGGACTTCTATAGTTTTTGATTATTTTTAATAATGTCAGCTAATTTCAGATCAGCCTGATCGGCCTGAGGTTCTTCCTGTATGGTGGTAGCCTGTGGTGAATACTGGAGTTTTACAAACATTGGAAAATGATCGGATCCACAGTTTGGCATCCGATTGATATGCATCAGACTGAAATCATTGGAGCAAAATATATGATCGAGCGGGAATCGCATGAACCGGTGCTTCGCATGGAAGGTATTAAAAAAACCTCTGCCCTTTCTTGGATCTAAAAGCCCGCTCGTTTTGCAAAATAAATCGGTTGAATAACTCTAGGCTACATCATTCAGGTCACCGGCAACAATAATTGGGATTTTACTTTTTTTGACTTCTTTGGCAACAAGCAGAGTTTCTTTATCACGTTCGATGGAACGCGGGTTTTCTGCAGGCACCGGAGGTGTAGGATGTAGGCCGTGAAAACGAATCAGGGCGCCGGAAGGAAGTTTGATGGATGCATGAACTGAGGGAATATCTTTTTCAACCAGATATTTTACTTCTGCACCCACGAGCTCAAATCTGGAGAATAATAACATCCCATAAGTATTTTCAAGGGGTACCAGTAGCTGATTGGGGTAACTTTCGCTCAGGGGGTTCATCCTATCTGCCCACCATTGATCGGTCTCTACAAGCATGATCACGTCTGGGTCTTTAGAAGTTATGCATTTTAAATACTCCGCAGCATTTTTATATTATACTGGTATACATTTCCTATAAACAGGCCAAGCTGTTGTTCAGGGCTTTCAGTCTTTAATCTTAATAATTCCTTTTTCCCTAAAACTGTAAAAGGATAAACCTGAAAGACCAGATAGGATAAATTCAGACTTAAGGCGGCGGCAAAAATTTTATCATGAATAGTGACCAGTTCATAAAATAGGAGAAAACCAGCGAAGAGAACCCCATTTAAAACGAGCTTCTGAATTCTGGGATATTCAAAAACACGAAATACCCAGTAATCATGTCGGACCAGTGGAATTAGTGACATGAGTATGATGAGATAGCCAATCCCGATAATTATATATTTCCAAAATCCGGTTTTAAGGCAAACTTAATAATTTAAGGCATATCTCTGGTTTAAACACCGACATTTTCTTATTAAGCAATAAGCCATGGCAGGTAAATTGTAATACTACCTTAAACGATAAGATATGAACTTAAAAAGAATTTTTGGGACAATATTAACTGTATTGGGAATAGTTGGCCTGATCTACGCTGCTATTGGCTTTATACAAAGCTCAGAGGGATACAAATCACTAATTGTATTTGCTGTATTGGGGATAGTGTTTTTTATTACCGGGATTGGATTGGTAAGAAGTACCACAGATCAGGCCAAATAAAAAAAAACCGTACTAAAAAAAGTACGGTTTTTTTACAAAACCTAAGGGATGACTTGATTCATCCGCTGAGTAAATTTTTTAATCTCTTAAGGATGCGAGCAGTCTGCCGCCTTTGTAATAATATTTTCTCCAGTAAGCTTCATCAAGATCGCTGATCATAACACCCTTGCTGGTTGAGGCATGTGCAAACTTATTATTACCCATATAAACACCCATATGAGTAATGGAGCGGCTTCCGATCTTGAAAAATACCAGATCACCCTCTTTTAACTCTGATTTGCTGATCGGGTTAACCATACTGAATATGTTCCTGGAATTATTGCCAATTAAAGTACTGAATACCTTGTTATATAGCTCAAATGCAAAACCTGAACAATCAATTCCTTTTTTCGTACCACCGCCTAATCTGTAAGGTGTACCGATCCAGTCGTATACAAACTGATAAAGTTTAAGGTTTGAAGTAGCAGAAAGGGCTACACCCATAATTTGTGAGAAGTATTCGGAAGCAAGATTATCAGGATCTGCGATTTTCTCTAATGGTTTCTGATCTTTATCATTAGTTTGTGCCTGAACCGACACAAAAGAAATCACAAGTAGCAAAGCTAAAATTACTTTTTTCCCCATCATTATTGATCTTTCGTTTATAAATAAACAGTGTTAAGATGAACATCTGTTTACAGATTATATTCTAAGAATGTTACAAAAATATAAAAAAATTGTATAACAGCAAGTCATGAATTGTAATTCAAGGATTTATTTTTGGCAAAGTACGGGATGAAAACGTGTAAACAAAACAAATGGTATTCTTTTTTTAGGAAGATATGGTTAGATTTGTCCTCCCTTGTAAAGGATTAATTTGTTTAACAGAAACGATTACGAATGAGTTCAATAGAAATTACGAAAGACACTTATCTTCAATGGTATGAGTCAATGCTACTGATGCGCAAGTTTGAAGAGAAAGCCGGTCAGCTTTACGGGCAGCAAAAAATAAGAGGATTTTGCCATTTGTATATAGGTCAGGAAGCGGTGATGGCAGGTACGATGTCAGTTATCCGTCCCGAAGATTCGCTTATTACTGCCTATCGTGATCATGCACATGCACTTGCAAAGGGCATGAGTGCTAATGAGGTTATGGCTGAATTGTATGGTAAGGCTACCGGATGTTCCAAGGGAAAGGGAGGTTCAATGCACATGTTCAGTAAGGAAAAGAAATTTTTCGGAGGTCATGGTATCGTTGGAGGTCAGATTCCTCTTGGTGCCGGCATTGCCTTTGCGGAACAATATAATGGAACCGATAATGTTTGTATCTGTTATATGGGTGATGGTGCAGTTCGTCAGGGAGCACTGAATGAAACCTTTAATATGGCTATGCTTTGGAAGCTACCTGTAATCTTTGTTTGCGAGAATAACGGTTATGCTATGGGGACTTCAGTTTCAAGAACAACAAATATGGTTGATATCTATAAAATCGGTTTAGGTTTTGATATGCCATGCGCACCTGTTGACGGTATGGATCCGGTTGCGGTTCATAATGCATTGGACGAGGCTGTTCAGAGAGCCCGGCGCGGTGATGGCCCTACATTTTTAGAGGCAAGAACCTACCGTTATAAAGGACATTCTATGTCTGACCCTGCAAAATACCGTACGAAGGAAGAAGTTGAGGGCTATAAAGCCAAAGACCCTATTGAAGTTGTAAGGGCAACTATTGAAGAGAAAAAATATGCTGATGAAGTCTGGTTTGATTCAATAAATGAGAAAATTAAAGCCATTGTAGACGAATCAGTTAAATTTTCTGAAGAATCACCATGGCCGGATCCTTCTGAACTCTACACAGATGTTTATATTCAATCTGATTATCCATACATCCGCGACTAAATTTAAATTCTAATATTCTAATCTGGAAATAAAATGGCTGAAGTAGTGAAAATGCCTAAGATGAGCGATACGATGACGGAGGGAGTTATCGCTAAATGGCATAAAAAAGTTGGTGATAAAGTTAGTTCAGGGGATTTGATTGCCGAAGTTGAAACAGACAAAGCAACCATGGACTTTGAGTCTTTCCAGGATGGAACCTTACTATATATTGGCGCCAAAGAAGGTGAAGCAGCAGCAGTTGATTCTGTAATAGCTATTCTTGGTACCGAAGGTGAAGATTATCAAGCGCTTTTAAGTGATTCAGGAAGTCAGAAAGAGGTTTCTGAACCTACTAAAGCGACTGAAGAAACCGTAAAAGCACCTGAAGAAGCGGAAAAGGCGAGTATACCTGTTATAGTGGATGCAGAACCTAAATCTTCGGATAGCAGTGATGCAGATGCTGAAGCATTGGGTGCAACCATTATCCGGATGCCTTTATTGAGCGATACCATGACTGAAGGCGTTATCGCTGAATGGCATAAAAAAGTGGGTGATAAAGTAAAAAGTGATGATGCTTTAGCAGATGTTGAAACTGATAAAGCCACGATGGAAGTGATCGGTTATGCCGATGGTGTTCTTTTATATGTTGGAGTAGAAAAGGGACAGGCAGCTAAAGTAAATGATATCATTGCGATTGTTGGTAAAGAGGGTACAGATGTATCGGCATTGTTAAAATCAGGTTCAAAACCAGCTGTAGCAGAATTAAAAGCTGAATCACAGCCTGATAAAGCAAAGCCGGCAGTTGAATCAAATACAGAAGCTGAAACACAGCATGTTGAAAGTGATTCAACATCACGTTTAAAAGCATCCCCTTTGGCGCGTAAGATTGCTAAGGATAAGGGAATTGATATTTCTCAGGTGAAAGGTAGTGCTGAAGGTGGCAGGATCGTGAAAAAGGATATAGAAAGCTTTAACCCTACAGTACAGGCTCAGACTGCAAAAGAAAGTCCAGATCCCGCAGCATCATCAGCTGCACCGGCCGCAGAAACTAAACCTGCAGCTATTCCTCAATTTATCGGTGAGGAGAAATATACTGAGAAACCGGTATCTCAAATGCGTAAAGTTATTGCGAAGCGTCTTTCTGAAAGTCTGTTCACTTCGCCGCATTTCTACCTGACCATGTCAATTGACATGGATAGCGCAATGCAGGCCCGTACCAAGATCAATGAATTTGCATCTGTAAAAATATCGTTCAATGATATGGTACTAAAGGCAGTTGCAGTTGCTTTAAAACAACATCCAAATGTTAATTCATCCTGGTTAGGGGATAAGATCCGTTATAATGAGCATGTAAATATTGGAGTCGCCGTAGCCGTTGAAGATGGTTTACTCGTGCCGGTAGTTCGTTTTGCAGATGGAAAATCGCTTTCACATATTTCCGCTGAAGTGAAGGACTTTGCCCAGCGTGCAAAGTCTAAGAAATTACAGCCTTCAGATTGGGAAGGATCAACTTTTACCATTTCTAATCTGGGAATGTTCGGTATAGATGAGTTTACTGCAATCATTAACCCACCCGATGCATGCATACTTGCAGTAGGTGGAATCCAGCAGGTTCCTGTAGTTAAAAACGGAGCAGTTGTTCCAGGCAATGTCATGAAGGTTACTTTAAGTTGTGACCACCGTGTTGTTGATGGAGCTACAGGTGCAGCATTCCTTCAGACATTAAAGGCATTGCTTGAAGAGCCTGTTAGATTGCTGGTGTAATTCCGTTCCGGATCAAGTCCGGAATGACACTAGGTCAGGTCCGAAATGACAACAAATCGTAATCTTATTTGTGGGTTAAGTACAGAAGGACAAACAATCCCTAAGATTGGGAGAACATTTGTCATTCCGGCTGAAGCCTTAGTCATTCCGGCTGAAGCCGGAATCAACGGAATCAACGAAAGCTAACACCATTATTGTTTCTATCCGCAAAGCCAAACACCTTTTTTAGCAAAGGACTACTTCTGAGACCAGAATTTTCACGAATTTTTAATTCTTCCTGAGCTATTTCAAGAAATAATCCCTCCATTGCTTTTTGTGTTGCATAAGCAGCAAGATCGGTATTTACTTTACCGGCGAGTGGTATTTGATTGTAAGCAGTACTTAGATCAGTCCAGTATTTGGTTGCCTGAGTTTTATCCAATGAACTCTGAATAACAGGATTAAATTTGGCTTCCAGAGCTTTGCTGGTTACACGCTGAAAATAGGTAGTTGCAGCATTTTTCTGATCGCTCAGCAAAATATTTGAAGCATCCTGAACACTCATTTCCTTTATTGCAGAGATAAAAATTGGCTTAGCTTCATTGGCCGCAAGTTCTGCTGCCCTGTTCAGGCTTAGAATAAAGTCATCACAAGCTTTGTTCATGCCTATTCCACGGAGTGCTTTCTCAACTTTTCTCGCTTCAGGCGGAAAAAGTAGTTTGATTGCAGAATTTCCTATAAATCCATTCTGAAGGGACAGTCGGTCCGTACCTGCAGAAACCCCAATTTCAAGGGCTTCTTTTATTGCATCTCCAATTTCTATCTGACTCGGACTACCAGGTTTAATGACATTAGCTGCTTCCTTTAAAACCTGAGGTATTTTGAACTGAGCAAATGAAGTAGCAGAGCTTACTATAAAAACACAAGAGATAAAGATTTTTAATTTCATCTGTTTAATTTACCACAATTAACGGTTCAGCTGGTATTAAATTATTGCCATCTGCCCCATTTTAATGATATACGTTATATCCCGAATATGAAGTTCTGCTTGTTTAACTCCTATTCCGGTCTGCATAAGCAAATACTTTCTGCAACAGAGGGCTTGTTCTTGCGGATAGCTTTGAGCGTATTTTCAATTCTTCCTGTGCGATTTCAAAAAAGATCCCTGCAATTGCTTTTTGTGTGACATAAGCACTAAGATCTGGATTTACTTTTCCGACAAGTGGAATGCTGTTATAAGCAGTAATAGCGTCAGTCCAGTATCTGGTAGCGCCTACTTTGCTTAAACTGTTCTGTATAATGGGTTGAAATTTCTGTTGCAGTTGGTCAGCAGTTACCCGTTGAAAATATAATGTAGCTGCATCCTGTTGTCCGCTTAATAAAATATTGGAGGCGTCGCTAAAGGTCATCCCTTTTATGGCTGAAATAAATATAGGTTTAGCTTCAATTGCAGCAGCTTCGGCAGCTCTGTTTACACTTAATATGACATTATCAGCCAGTTTATTTAAGCCCACACTCCGGAGGGTACGCTCAACCTTTTGTGCTTCTTCCGGGAAAAGGATTTTTATAGCCGCATTGGCAAAAAACCCATCCGTTTGGGATAATCTTTCTGATCCTGCGGATGTTCCCAGTTCCAAAGCCTGTTTTAGTCCCAGTGAAATCTCGGTGGCACTCGGGTTTCCAAGTCCTGTTTGAGTAAGGATCTGACCTGCCTGATTTAAAGTATCGCATGACGATAGCACGAATACACCCGTTGAAAAAGCAAATAGTTTTAAAAATCTCATAAATTTGATTATTGCAATTGAGTATAGACAAAGGAGCAAAGACGAATTCGTAACAAATTATAACAGGGTGCCTTGTTCCTTTTTATAAGTTAGCAAAACCCCTGCCAAATTCACAAATATTAATTATACTTGATCAGCTTAAAGACCGGTAACCTTGAGATTTAATAAGAATTCATCCGGCAATACTGCCATCAGGGAGCTTGAACTACTTGCTGAGTATCGCAGCACAGGAGATCTTGAATTGCTCGGTAAGCTTTATGAGCAGTATATGCCTCTGGTTTTCGGTTTATGTCTTAAATACTTTCGGGATGAAGAACAAAGCAAAGATGCCGTGATGCAGATCTTTGAGGAATTAGTGAAAAAACTGAGGGTTCACGAAATAACAAATTTCAAGGCCTGGCTTTATACCCTAAGCAGAAACCATTGCCTTATGGTACTCCGTTCATCATCAAAGCACGAAATGTTAAGTATTGATGAAAATTTTATGGAAAATGAAGCTTTTGTGCATCTTAACCTTGAGGATGATACCGAAGAAAAGCTATCCATAATGGCAAAATGTATTGAAGATCTGCCATCAGAACAGAAAGTAAGCATTAATCTGTTTTACATGGAGCAAAAATGTTATAAAGAAGTTGCAGATCAGACTGGCTTTGAACTGAATAAAGTTAAAAGCTATATACAGAACGGTAAACGAAATTTGAAAATTTGTATAGAGAAGAACAGTGAGCACTAATTATCCCGGTAGTTTGATGATCAGAGCTTACCTTGAGGGGAAGCTGGATCATGAAGAAATGCACAGGCTCGAAAAACAAGCCCTGACTGACCCTTTCCTCTGGGAGGCATTGGAAGGATATACTCATACCTCAAATCCTGGTACAGATCTGAGTATTTTGCAGAGACAATTGCATGAGCGAATTGTTCATTTGCAGGAAAATAAAAAGGTATTTGACTTTACCTGGCAGCGCTTAAGCGTGGCTGCATCAGCATCTGTATTATTTATTACTGCCGGAATCCTGTTCTGGATGAATATTAACCGCTCAGGAACCGTTACAGAAAAGCAGGTACAGGTTGCCCTCATCGATCGTGATTCGCTTAAAAATGAGATTCAGGGTTACCCGGGCCGTCCGGTTATCAGGGAGAAAGAATATCCTGTTTCATCAGATGAGACCAGCATTGCAGCCTACCAAACACCTTCAGGAGCAAATAACGAGTCCGAAGTGAATGAGTCTTCACCCTCAGCAAAGAGTGAGATTGCTTCTGGTGGTACGAGCATTCAGGCCAATAAACTCCGTGTTCAGGAACAGGGATCTGCCAGCAGGTCTCTAGCTTCATCCGAAGGTATCAATGCTTCCGAACAGGCAGTTCAACCTGTTCCGGGATGGGATATCTATCGAAAATACATAGAGGATAATATACGTAAGCCTTTAAATGACCCGAAAGTCAGCGGCTCGGTACTTTTATCCTTTGAACTTGACGAGAAGGGAAAACCGTTTAATTTCCATATTCTGAAAGGATTAACAGAGGCCTGTGATAAAGAAGCTATTCGTCTGATCAAGGATGGACCCTCCTGGAAAACCCGGGTTGGCAGTAAGATTAATACTGGCAGGATTGAAATCCGGTTTTGACCTCAAAGATCATAAAGAATCGATTACGCCTTAATTGTATAAATTTTATTTTAATCCCGTTTTGCTAAATATAATTCAAACAAATGAACAGATTAAGTTACCTGATTTTAGTGCTATTTATCTTTTCAGGCTGTAATGAGCCCGATGCACGGAAAATTGTAGATAAAAGTATTGCCTTTTATAATATGGATAAGCTGACTAATGCGACTCTGGAATTTAAATTCAGGGCAGCAAGTTTTAAAGTTATGCAGAATGGTGGCCAGTTTAAATATGAACGTTTTTTTAGTGATTCTACAGGCAATGTTCATGATGTATTAAGGAATGAAGGCTTCAAACGCATAGTAGATGGTAAAGAGCTAAAGCTTGATCAGAAAGAATCAGACAAATACCGGCAGTCGCTTAATGCAGTTGTTTATTTTTTATACTTACCGCTGAAATTGAACGATGCCTCTGTAGTAAAAAAATATATGGGCGAAAGTCAGATCAAGGGTAAAACCTTTCATAAGATTGAGATTTCATTCGAAAAGTCAAAAGAAGCAGGTGATCATAGTGATGTATTTTATTATTGGTTCGATACCGAAGATTACAGCATGGATCATTTTGCTTATAGTTCAGGAGGTAATCGTTTCAGAGAGGTACTCAGAACCCAGAAAGCAGGTGGTGTAATTTTTCAGGATTACGTTAATTACCAGATGCCACTTGATGACTCAGTAACCACAGTTGATAAGTATGATAGCTTATATGAAGCAGGCAGACTAAGAGTCTTATCTCAGATCGAGTTGAAGGATATTATCCTTAAATAGCCCCGGTGCTTTAAGTAGATTAACACTAAGCAATTAAAGAAACAAACTGAGCAGAAAGTAAAGTGTTGCTGCCAATAATGCAGATACCGGTATAGTCAGTATCCAGGCCCATAAAAGGCTGATAGTAACTCCCCAGCGTACCGCCGATACACGTTTACTTAATCCAACTCCTATAATTGCACCGGTAATGGTATGTGTTGTTGAAACCGGTATTTTAAAGTGTTCGGTCATGAACAAGGTAATGGCTCCTGCAGTTTCTGCGGCAACACCTTCTAAAGGAGTAACTTTAGTAATCTTGGTACCCATGGTTTTTACAATCTTCCATCCACCGCTCATAGTACCGGCCGCTATTGCAGTGTAACAAGCTATAGGGATCCATTCTGGAATATGATTGATCTTTACCTTACCATCAATAACTGTGTAACCTACATGGAGCCAAGCTGACATGGTATCAACACTGAGGTTAGCATCTTTTAGATACACAATGATTGCTGCTGCGATAATACCCATTACTTTCTGGGCATCATTACCTCCGTGACCGAGACTGAATAAAGCTGAAGATACTAGCTGGAGTTTTTTGAACCACCATTCAGCCTTTGAGGGGTTTGCGTATCGACAGATATTGATAATGATCACAGTAATAAAATACGCCATGATCATACCAATAATTGGAGCAAGAACAATAAAAGAGGCAACTTTGCCGATGACACCAAGGTTAACTACATTTAGACCACCATGAGCAACTGCAGCACCTGCAAATCCACCAATCAGGGTATGTGATGAACTTGAAGGAATTCCAAACCACCAGGTTAATAAATTCCAGCAGATTGCTGCCAAAACACCGGCAAGAATAACCACCAGGTTTATATTCATCGTATCGGCGGTCTTTGCTACCGTATCAGCCACATTTAAATGGAATATCCAGTAAGCAAGGAAATTGAAAAAGGCCGCCCAAACCACTGCCTGAAAAGGGGTTAGAACTTTCGTAGAAACAACGGTTGCAATAGAATTCGCTGCATCATGAAAGCCATTGATATAATCGAATACCAATGCTAAAACAATGATTACAATTAATAGTGTAAAACCCATATAGCTGGTGTAATATCTTTAATGATGTAATTAAGCGTTTTTCACCAGAATAGATTCCAGCACATTCGCTGCATCTTCACACATATCAGTAGCGGTCTCAAGTCCGGAGAGTACTTCCTTGTATTTAATAAGGTTTACCGCATCTTTTTCATTGTCGAAAAGCTCACCAACTGCTTTGTCAAAGACATAATCAGCCTGATTTTCAATACTGTTTATACGAACGCAGCAATCTGCGATCAATCGGATATTTTTCAGATCCCGTAATTCATGAATAGCTTTGTGAAGATCCTGACATGCCTGTAAGATCAGACTGGCGAGGTCTTTAATTGGGGGAGTAATAATGGTAACATTATAAAGATCCATACGACTGGCAGAGCCATGAATATAATCGGCAATATCATCGATTGCACTCGCAAGTCTGTGAATATCTTCGCGGTCGAATGGAGTAATGAAATTCTTACTTAGTTCCAGGTGGATTTGATGGGTAATCTCATCTCCTGTATGCTCAAGATCTTCGATGTCTTTGAATAATTTCTTACGAAGTATAAGATCTTCAGTGTTAACTGCTTCTACAAGCTTTTCGCCTAACTGGATTAGGTTTGCACTATCTTTTTCGAAAAGAGGAAAAAACTTCTTGTCTTTTGGAATAAAGTACTGGAAAATACTGTTCAGTGACATCGGATTGGATTTTAAGATTGAGCAAAGCTACAAACACAATGTTAAGTTAATGTTAACAAACAAATCCGATTTATTTGTCCCTCTGGAGGGTGAATCCAAACGTTGAGCCTATATTTTCGGTACTTCTTACAGTGATGGTTTGCTGGTGTGCTTCAATAATATGTTTCACAATTGCCAGGCCTAAACCAGAGCCTCCAATTTGTCGGGATCGGCTTTTATCAGTACGGTAGAATCGTTCAAATAATCTTGGAAGATATTTTTCTTCAATTCCGATACCATCATCAGTGATTTCCACCAAAATCTGGTCATGAAGTTCAAAGGTTTTGATTGAAGTATTTCCACCGCTCTTACCATATTTAAAGGAATTATCAATCAGGTTTACCAAAACCTGTCTGATTTTTTCCCTGTCTGCATATACCCAGGTCGGGCTATGATATTTTTCTTTAAAATGCAGCGTGATATTGTATTTTTTTGCTTTTAATTCCAGAGAATCAATTACTTCATGTATCAGATCGGTTAAATTAAACCGATCGTAATTCACAGGTATTTCCCCGCTTTCCAGTTTTGAAATAGCATCCAGATCTTTAATGAAAAATGCGAGGCGGTCGACATTCCTGGAGGCTTTTTCCAGAAATTGCTTTGACATTTCAGGATCATCAATATCCCCTTCCTGTAAAGCTTCAATATAGCCCTGAATTGCAAAAAGCGGGGTTTTCAATTCGTGGGAAATATTAGATAAGAATTCCCTTCTGAATTTTTCCTGATCTTTTAACTGATCGATCTCTGATTTTTTATCCCTTGCCCATTCCTTAACTTCAAGTTCAACATCATTGATTGGATCGGCACTTACATATTCTCCCAAAGCATCTTTTAGATCTTTCCCCAGTTTTAGGTTATGAATCAACTTATAGATTAACTTGATCTTACTGTAAACAAATCTTTCGATCAGATAGTAGAAAACCAGATAGCTGGTTACCAATGAAACGGAAAAGGTAATGAAGAAATCGAGGAGATTTTGCTGAAAGTAAAAGTTGATTATCGATAAAGATAAAGCAACCGCCAAAGCATTGATAAAGACGAGAACCCACAATTTCATGATGCAAGTTAATATATTAAGCGTTCGCCATGTGTTTTTTTAACCAAAAATTGTGTCAATGCAGGAAGTTTTGCAAGAGTTGATACAGTCAGGTCAGAAATAAAGGTATTTCCAAATAACTTCTGAATCAGCTGGCCACTTTTAAGTCTGAGGGCAAATTGTTTCCCCCATTGAAGCTTATATTCATCTTCAAGCGCGATTCTGTCCAGATTCGAGCCCTTTTTTGCGAAACGCATGATACTATCTGCAAGAATTTTTGCCGAGTGAATTGCGATTGCCATTCCATTCCCGCATAGCGGAGTAATCATTCCGGCTGAATCACCGCAAAAGAGTAAATGATTTTCAGTTAAATTTTTCTTTTCAAAAGAAATTTCATTAATCACTTCAGGGCTTTCGAATAAAAACTCTGAGTCTTTAAACAGCCTTCGCAAATGTGGGTTTTTGAACAGAACTGCTTCTTCCATCTCCGGAATGCCCGAATATTTTTTAAGGTTTGCTGTCTCTGAGAGGTAACATAGACAGAATTTATCATCTTCAATCTTACTTACCCCGCAATAACCACCCTGAAAATTATCAAGACGAACCAGGTTTCCGGGCAGATCAGTTTTGATATGGTATTTTACACCCAGATATGGACTCCGTCTGTAAAAAAAACTGCGATTCAATTTTTGATCAAGGTTAGATCGTTTGCCATAGGCTGCAATGGCAATAGTTGTCTCATAAACAGTGTTTCCCGGAGTTGTGATCTTGAATTTACCTTCGTTAAACGATATATTATCTACCTTTTCGAAAATGAATTCCACGCCAAGTCTTTTTGCTTGTTCGTACATTAAATGGTCAAGCTTGTAACGGCTTAAGCCAAATCCGCCCATTGGCAAATCTGCCTGCAAAATTTTACCTGAAACAGATGTGATTGCTAAACGGTTTATCCGGGAGTAACCGGATTCAGAGATCCCGATATTTAATGATTCCAAAAATGGGAAGACCTCATTGGAAATATATTCGCCGCAAACTCTGTGGAACGGATATTTTTTCTTCTCAAAAACGCTTACCTGATATCCATTCTGTTGAAGAAGAATAGCACTGGTCAATCCTGCGAGTCCGCCTCCGATTATCAGTATATCACTCATGCTCAGTTTTCAAATCAGATACCTCTTCTCTCCTTATTTTTTTCTGTTTCAATGCATATTTGCCATCTGAATGCCCACATCCATTTGATCGAAAAAATTTTAAATTCTCCTTTTTTCAATAGCTTCTCAAGCTCCTCCCGTTTGAAGCTGCGGAGTACAGAAAGTTTGGAATCGTGTTTAACCATTTCAGATTTTGAAAAAACTGAGGTTAAAACGCCGATGGAATGGTAGGCAAACCAATGTCGGTGCAGATCATTGATCACCACATATTCAGCAGCACAATCAGCCATTTTTTGAATCATTCTGATCCAGTTTTCATCAGCAAAGTGATGTGTAAACAGACTTGATATTACAATATCAAATTGATTACTAATAAGTTGTTCACCCATTACGTCGGCTAGAATATAGGAGATCTCCGGAAAATCTCCGGATTTTACCCTTGCATATTCGATGGCTGATTCAGTAGCATCAACTCCAACTAATTGGATTTTAAGATTTCGTTTGCGTGCCCATTTGGCAATTACCCTCAATGAATCTCCGCCACCGCAACCCCAATCACTGATGATCATCCCATCCTTTATGCCTATCTTTTGGAAAGCATCGAAAAACACATTATACCCACCCAGAAACTTGTTTACTACTTCAAGCTCATCCATGATGGGGTCGATAATCTCATGTCCCAATGAGAAATCGTCCATCATTTCTTCTTCCGAACTTCTGCGACTAAAGTCAGGCATTTCCACTTCTTTTTAAGATCATAGATTCGACTGTTAAGCCAGGTCCGAAAGCAAAGCCAAGAATGTTTTCACCACCAATCCCCTCCGGATCGTCCATCAGCTTTTTGAGAACAAATAGTATTGTGGCAGACGACATATTTCCATAATCCCTTAATGTATCATAGGCAAAGCGATTTGCCATAGAAGAAAATCCAAGTGCATTCTCAGCCGCCTCAAGGATTTTTCTTCCTCCGGGATGTACTGCAAAACAACTGATATCTTTGAATTGCAGGCCTGCTTTCCTCAGTAGTTTATTGGAAATGGATTGAATATGTTTTAAAATCAGTTTAGATACCTTCGAAGTCAGTTTCATTTCAAACCCCGCATCCCCAACATACCAGCCCATTTCGTTTCTGGCCTCATTCAAAAATTCAGAATAAAATGTATCAAGCAAAAGATGCTTATTTCGAGTCTTTGTTTCATCACTGTTTTCTACAATAACCGCAGCGGCACCATCCGAAAAAAGCGAATTAGCAACCCAGTTATCCAGAGTGTTTTCCTTTTGAAAGTGAAGTGTGCAGAGTTCAACTGAAACAATCAGGATTTTTGCAGAGGGATCGGCGCGACAGATATAATCAGCAACTTTAAGGGCATTTAAGCTGCCGTAACAACCCATAAAATTAATACAGGTTCGTTCTATATTTCGGTTGAGACCTAGTTTTTCAACCAGCTCTATATCAATTCCGGGGGCGTGCATGCCTGTGCAACTGACAGTTATCAGGTGAGTAATCGAAGGAGTAAGAATCTCAGTATGATTGGTTATACAATCATTAACAGCTTCTGCTGCAAGATCTGCTGCAGTATCCTGATATAAATTTAGTCGTTCGCGGGTTCCGGGAAAAGGCTCAAAATCAGCAGTCTTCCCAAAGAAAGTATTGTTATTACATTCTTTTTCCCCGAAATCGGGTATTACCGAGTAGCGATGTTCAATTCCTGAATGATCATAAATTCCTTTTAGCCGGGAAGCATTGGTATCATTGAGTTTGAATGCCTTGAGCATGAAATGATAAATATCACTCTGTGGAATTCGGTATTTTGGGTTTGCGGTACCAATCGCGCTAATGCAACTGCTCATATCAGTAAATTACTAAATATTTATGTTTTTGGTTTTAATTACAATATATAAGCCAGAATTGATCCTATATTTTTTATTCAAACCATATATAGCTTTGAGGACTGATTGGAGTATAAAATGTTAATTTAGTAAATGAATCTTTTAAGAAGTTTCTTTCCGACTGTATCCACTTTATTGCATTTACGCTTATTGTTTTCTGTCTTCCTGCTGCCAGTGTTTCTCTTTGCGCTATCTCAGGTACCAAAAATCAATTGGCAGGATGCAATTTTAACTTTTGTTATCTGGCATCTGCTGGTATATCCTGCCAGTAACGGTTACAATAGTTATTTTGATAAAGACGAAGGGAGTATTGCACTTATAGAAAATCCACCGCCTGTTGATAAGAGTCTGTACTATTTTCCCCTCTTACTTGATATAATTGCCTTATTATTAACAGTTTATGTTAACTGGATCTTATTTTTTGCAGTCCTTATTTATGGGGTATTTTCTAAAATGTATAGTCATCCTTCAATCAGGTTGAAGAAATATCCTGTTATAAGTTTCATGATTGTATTTATTTTTCAGGGAGCCTTTGTTTACTGGAGCACTTATGCTTCAATTTCGGGTGTTGATGTATTATTTGGATGGAATTTGAATTTTACGCTTGCCGGACTCATTTGTTCCTGTCTGATTGGTGCAACTTATCCGCTTACTCAGGTGTATCAGCATGAAGAGGATTCGAAAAGGGGAGATAAGACCCTCAGCCTCATTTTAGGTATCCGGGGTTCTTTTTACTTTTCAGCCTGCCTTTTCCTGCTTTCCGGAATTCTCCTTTTCATTTATTGGGACAGATTGGAATTACTTGGGAATTTCTGGTTGTTTTTGATTGTCTCTGCCCCGGTATTTGTATTATTTCTCAGGTGGTTTGCCAAAGTTTACCGGGATCCGGTGAATGCAAATTTTAAGAACATGTCGAGAATGACCCTCTTAAGCGGTATAATGATGCTGATTTATTTTGGCTTGCTGAATATTATCTAACAATAATAACAGGAAGTAGAATTTAAGCCATAACAATTATTTCCTGTTGCCGATTTCCAGTTCCCTATTTTCCATTCCCTACTTCCCCTTCCATTCCCTATAAAATTGCTCCAGATACTGTTCCATAAACAAATGCCTTTCTGCTGCAATCTTCCTTCCGGATTCAGTATTCATTTTATCTTTTAACAGTAGCAGTTTTTCGTAAAAATGATTGATAGTTGGGGCGGCAGAATTTTTATATTCTTCCTTGCTCATATTAAGAGCTGGAGGAACCTCGGGGTTATATAATTCACGGTTTTTGAAGCCTCCGTAAGTGAATGCTCTCGCAATTCCAATGGCACCAATTGCATCGAGACGGTCGGCATCCTGTACAATTTCGAGTTCCTTTGAGTGGAATTCTACCTTTCCAAGACTTGCTTTGAATGACATATTGCGGATGATCTGCTGAACATGCAGGATCAAATTTTCAGGCAGTTGTTGTGAAGAAAGAAAATCCTCTGCTTTTTTTGGGCCGATTTCCTCGTCACCATCATGAAATTTGCTGTCAGCAATATCATGTAGTAATGCAGCCAATTCAACGGTGAGTTGCTCGGCTGACTCTGTTTTTATGATTTGAAGTGCATTATTCCATACCCTCTGAATATGCCACCAATCGTGTCCGCTTTCGGCGCCTTCTAAAGTATGCTTAACAAACTTTACTGTTTCAGCGATAAGCTGATCATGGTTCAGTTTTAGGGTCTCTTTTGCTGCCTTCATATAATTCGTATTCCAATAGCCTGCAATCGAGTTTGCCATTGTAAAATTCGATTCTTCTTGACGCCCGCAGGCCGATTTTTTTTGCAAGATCAGGGTTTCCGGTGAAAATATATCCTCTGTAACCCTTACACTTCTGCTTCATATAATCACCAATCCGTTTGTAGGTAGCTTCAAGTTTAGTATGAACTCCAAGACGCTCACCATATTCGGGGTTAAAAATAACTATCCCCGCAGCTTCGGGTACTTCGGTGTCCGCAAAATCACAAACTGAAAAATCAATCAGATGATCAACACCGGCAGTTTTTGCATTTTTTATTGAAATATCAATCGCATCTTCCGAATGATCAGTGGCTACAATTCTGAAATCAATCTCTTTTTTTGCCTTCTCCTTGAGTTTGCGTCTTTCTTCGAAGAAAACCTGTTCATCGTAACCAATGATATGCATGAAACCATAGTTCATGCGAAACATTCCCGGCGTTTTATCAGTTGCAAGCAAGGCTGCTTCAATCGCCAGAGTTCCTGATCCACACATTGGGACAACAAATGGACTTTTTCTATCCCATCCTGTAGCTATGATGGTTCCTGCAGCAAGTGCTTCCAGCATTGGCGCTTTACCGGGAATTTTGCGGTATCCATGTTTAGCCAATGTTTCGCCAGAGGTATCTATAAATATCTCAGCGTCATTTTCCTTCCAATAGAGGTGAATAACTGCTTTGTTTGTCTCGGGTCCGGTATTTGGCCTGATTTCTTTTTTCTCCTTTATGCGGTCAACAATTGCATCCTTCACTTTCAGATTTGCGAAAAGCGGAGTGGTGATCGTTTCATTATCGACAGTTGAACTTACTGAGAAATAGCCTGTAAAGTCAATCAGCTCTTCCCATGATATTTCCAGTAATTCCTTATAAAGTCTTGCAGGGTTCTCAGCTGTAAATGCTTTAATGGAATATAAAACCTGACTTGCGCAACGCAAATTCAGATTCAGAGGGATACAATCATTGATGGTTCCTTCCAGCTCCAAACCGGTACTGAATGCTCTCTTGATCTCATAACCCAATGCTTCTACCTCTTGCTTAAGATAAGGAGCCAGGCGATTGTTGCAGGTTATGATGATCTTGCTTATTGTGTGGAAAACTTGCATAATAAATTGCGAAGTTAGCAATTAAAAACTGCCTTAATTTTATACTTTTACAAATCGTATCCGCTGGCAGGTTTTTGCAAAACGAGTCGGTTAATTTTGTACGATCTAAAACCAGAATACATCAATAATTTTAATAACATGGACATAAAAGGTAAAGTACATGAGATCTCACCGGTAATTACCGTGAGCGAGAAATTCAAAAAACGTGAGTTAATACTTGAATACGCAGAAAATCCTACTTATCCGGAATTTGTGAAGTTTGAGGCAGTTCAGGATAAAGTGAATCTGTTCGATAATATTAAGGTGGGCGATCAGGTGGAATTGTTTTTTAACCTTCGCGGACGTGCATGGACAGATAAAATGGGCAAAACATCTTATTTTAATACCCTTGCTGTATGGAGAATAAATCCTCTGGGTTCTGGTAGCTCTGCTCAGGCTGCTCCTGAATATGCGGCTCCGGTTGACATCAGTTCAGCTCCCGACGATGATGATCTTCCTTTCTGATCATTAGTCTGAAACACCATAAAATCATAAGCCCCGTCCGGTAATCCGGAGCGGGGCTTTTTGATTCTCAACAAATTATTATTCTTTAACCAATCGTTTTATAAACCAAACTTTATTTTGCTCTATAGTAATATAATATACCCCATTTTCTGCTAATGGTATCTGTTTCATATAAGATCCATTAAAATTGCTAAGTTCATCCGAAAATAATGGCTTCAGATCAGTGTTCAGAATCTTCAGCTTTATCGGCCCCTTGCTCTCTAAATTGAAGGAGATTCCAATCTTACCATTTGAAAAATTCGGAAATAAAGTCAGGTCTTTAACATCCAGTTGATTTTCCGTATTTTCAAGACCGGTGATAGTTTTCAACTGAGTTTTTTCTGCATCGCTAAGGCGGATATTCATCCTGCTGGTTATACCATTTTTGTCTGTGGAATTAAAATTAAATGAAGAAGAATTATTCCTGTTCCTCATGCCCGGAAATTCACTTCTTTCAAATTCAAAAGCCATGGGTGGAGCAGGATGCATTGGTGCCCTTGGCATTCGAGGCATTCGAGGCATAACAGGTGCTCCCGGGGCCATACCCCCGTGCATTGTGATGATACGTTTTCTGAGATTACTGTCCAATCCATCCATCTGGAACCTGAATTCTTTCATAATGGTATCCGTATTAAAGTTAAATGACATGCTACTGTCTCCATTAAACTTGAAAACATCAAACCCGCCCGGTATTCTATCTTTCAAATCAAATCGAAACTCTTTCAAATCGCCATCTTCCCAATACAAAACATGCGGGGCATCTCCTTTTCGGCTAATGATGATCTCTTTATCTATTCCATCTTTAGGCTTAATAATTACTCTTTTTTCAAGAGACCCGCCTTTGCCTTTAATACGACCTTCCATATCCTTGAACTCTTTCCTTAAGCGCATTCGTTCTTCCTGATCTGCCTCGCTTAATTTTTTTCCATTAATTATCGTGTCGCCGTTCTTAATAATAATGCTTTGATTGATTTTTTTTTCTACCTGTGCCTTAGCTGAAGTGCCTGAACTTACAACGATTAGGGTAATAAATCCCATCAGCATAAGGTGTGGATTGAGAATGAACCTTTTCATATGTTTTGGTTTTAGTTTATTATTTAAATGCTGGGTTTATTGAACCGCTTGTCAGGATTGAATCATTGATCAATAAGAACAACAATTAGGGCCTAATCATCTGGCTTGCAGAACCAAAAGTAAATGGCTTATGAATGGGATTTTGTTAATGCTTTGTTAAAATATGTTAAAACTATATTGACAAAGAGAGTGTTGCGTATTTTTGTTTCAGGATGAAGAGTAAAAGCATCAGTTTAATAATTGGATTAATGACCATCGCCTTGCTGGGGGTGATGGGAATGCAATGGTATTTTTTCAGGCAGTCCTACCAACTTCAATCGCGCTTGTTTGACCAGTCAGTGCATGAAGCTTTGAATAATGTAGTTGAACGCCTGGCTAAAAGAGATGCCAATAATTTTCTTGAGAAAAAGGCCGAGTTTATCAGTCTTCCCGAACCACCAATCATCGAAAGGGCACCGGTTTTTGTAGCAGCACCTGAAAAGCCTGTCAGGATTAAACGTAGAAGGCCAAGAATGTCGGATGAAAATTATATGCTGGTTCAGCAAAGAAAAGCTGATAGTATATTCATGATCAGGGACAGTCTGCTAAGGGCAAGATATCCAAATATGGTTTCTTTTAATGATGCGGTTACAGCTTCTGAGCTAAAGGATCTTGAATATAACTTTCGGGTTGATGTCTATCAGGTTGAGGACGCCTTTGGTCAGATCCATGAACAAACCCGAAGGACAATTTCGAGAGCCCCCAAAGCTTATCCGCAAATAAACGCGGCAATATCCGGATCCGCTCCGGGATTATTACCCGATTCTGTAACTCAGTATATCGTTTTCGATCCAATTGAGGGGGCGTTTCTACGTACTATACCGCGCCCAAGATTAAGGAACATACCGCGCCCACCAGATGTTAATGAAGCCGAACAGGACAATAGAGTACAGAAAGTGAAGCAATATTTTGCTGAAGAGAATCAAAAGAAGGCAGATGTATTTAAAGATCTTTATCAGGAGTACCGGGAGGTTGATGTTCCACTGAACAAACGTGTTCATCCGCAGACACTTGATTCCATGCTCAGAGCAGAATTACGTAATCTCTCAATTCTGAGCAATTATGAGTACAAGGTCACTTCTGCAGAGCGGGACTCACTTATTTTTACAAGGGCTTCTAATCAAACGAAGTTCCTGCCCTATAATAGCTATGAAACCCCACTCTTTCCAAAGGATATGATCAGGGATTCAGGAATGTTAACCATTACATTCCCTGATAAAAATTCCATCATTCTTTCTAATATGACAGCCATGATGGGTTTATCGGGTGGCTTATTGCTCATACTGATCTTCAGCTTCGGATATACCATTCATTCTATTCTGATGCAAAAGAAGATATCAGAAATGAAAACTGATTTTATCAATAATATGACCCATGAGTTTAAAACTCCGGTAGCTACCATCATGATCGCGAGTGAGGCTCTGAAAGATCCTGAACTGACAATAGATAAGAGTCGCATTGAACGTTTGGCGAATATCATTTACGATGAAAATGTTCGTCTGGGAAGTCACATTGAACGGGTGCTTAACATTGCAAAAATTGAAAAAGGTGATCTGAAACTTGAACACAGGGATGTGGACATGAACGACCTTCTTTCAGCGATAGTCGACAGCATGTCACTTCAGCTTCAGAAGAGGAATGCTAGCATTGAGCTAGATCTAAAAGCAGGATATTCTACAGTAACCGGAGATGAACTTCACCTGTCAAATGTGATTTTTAACCTGCTTGATAACGCTAATAAATATAGTCCTGAGAATCCTCAAATAAAGATCAGTACCTTCATCTCAGGTAAAAACCTCATTATTAAGGTTGCTGATAAGGGAATTGGGATGAGTAAAGATCAGCTATCAAAGATATTTGACCAGTTTTACCGGATACCAACCGGCAATTTGCATGATGTTAAAGGTTTTGGTTTAGGGTTAAGCTATGTAAATAATATTGTTAAACGTCTGAATGGAACGATCAGAGTGAAGAGTGAAAAGGATGTTGGATCAGAATTTGAGATAAGTCTCCCTTTAAAACCTGTGGCATAAACAGCAGGTTAATGAAAATAATATTTTCCCTTTTTTGGAATCCCTGATATGAAAAAAATATTACTAGCCGAAGATGATCCGAATCTGGGTATGCTTTTACAGGATTATTTGCAATTAAAAGGAAAATTTGAAGTTGTACTCTGTCAGGATGGCGACGAAGCTCTTAAAGCGTTCAATAACGACCATTTTGATATGTGTATCTTCGATGTGATGATGCCCAAAAAGGATGGTTTTACACTGGGTAAAGACATTCGCCGTATTAACCCACATATTCCAATCATTTTTGCAACAGCCAAGACCATGATCGAGGATAAAGCTGAAGCATATAATTTAGGTGGAGATGATTATATCACAAAACCATTCCGTATTGAAGAATTGCTTTTAAGGATCAACGCTTTGTTTAAACGGGTCTCAGATTCTGATAAGACTGAAGCCTCAGATCAGCAATCAAAATTTGACATCGGCAATTATAAATTTGACTATACCGCACAACTGATCACAAATGCTGAATCCCAGCAAAAGTTATCAACTAAGGAAGCAGAATTACTCAGGCTTTTATGTCTCAAAAAAAATGAGGTTCTAACCCGTGAAGAGGCATTAATCTCAATATGGCATGATGATAACTACTTCAATGGCAGGAGTATGGATGTTTTCCTAAGCAAACTCCGGAAATACCTGAAAGAAGATCCGAAAGTGGAGATTATCAATGTGCACGGAAAGGGGTATAAGTTATTGGTTAGCTGATTTTTAAGCGACAATAATTTAAGCTTTTAGTATCTTTAGGTAAATTACCGTTCATGAAATTCCCTTCCCTGCAGACTTTTGTCCATTCCATAAGGAGTGTTTTGTTGCGGTTCCCGCTCGAAATTGGATTTGCTCTGCTGGGTACCGTGGCGGCGACGGTTTTCATAGAGATCAGTGACCTCAAAATGGCAGCAGAAAGCCTTTGTGTGAGGCTTCTCCTGATAGCTAATCTGGGTCTTGTTTTGTCAATTTCACTCAGTCTTTTATCAGAAAGCAATTTTTATTCAGTCCTGAAAAAGAACCTGTTCAGGCTTATAATGTTACTCCTTAATGTTGGTTTATTCTTTTTGATCGACCCATTAAAGCGTGAAACGGATTTTTTCAGATTTATTTTGCTGGCACTGGCCTTTCATCTTTCAGTTTCCTTTGCTGCTTATTTCGGAAAGGGCCATATCAATGCCTTCTGGCAATTCAACAGGATTATTTTTCTTCGCTTTTTAATCGGGGGAATTTATAGTGCAGCACTGTTTCTTGGGCTTGCGGCTGCCATTGGATCAATGAATTTCCTGTTTAATTTCAAGTTTGAGTGGGATACCTTTGCCATACTATGGGTCTGGATAGCTGGTATCTTTCAAACCGTGTTTTTCCTGTCGGGAGTTCCTGCAAATTTAAATGAACTTGAAGAGGATAAAACCTATCCCGGCGGACTTAAAATATTTACACAGTTCGTTCTCATTCCATTGGCTACGGTATACGCAATTATACTGCTTGCTTATGAAGCTAAGATCCTGATCGAATGGGAGCTTCCCAAAGGTCTCGTTTCAAATCTGATACTTGGATATGCAGTTTTTGGGATTTTATCACTGCTCCTCATATATCCTGTCAGAGATCAGGATGAAAATAAATGGTTGAAAACATTCAGTCGCAGTTTTTATTATGTACTAATCCCATTGATACTATTGCTTGTATGGGCAGTTTTGGCCAGAGTTATTGACTATGGAATTACTGAGGAACGTTATTTTCTGATCATTCTGGCGGCCTGGCTTGCTTTTATAAACGCCTATTTCCTGCTTTCAAAAAGTCAGAATATCATGATTATCCCTTTCAGTTTGTGTCTGGTTACGGTATTATCTGTATATGGCCCGCAGGGGGCATTTTCTACATCAAGGAGATCGCAGATCAATGAACTGAAGCAATTGTTCGAAAAGCAAGGATCACTTGAGGGAGATAAGATCATTGCATTAAAACTTAAGCCGGGCAAAGAAGATATGACCCGGATGATTAATATTGTAGATTATCTTGTAAATATGCATGGCCTGGAAAGTTTTAGCCCGATTCTAAAGCGGGATCCGGGGATAGTTGCTGATTCATTGCTTTCTGTTAATGAGAAGAAGAAATATGATTCCCGTACCAGTAACTGGGAGATAAAAAGCAGGCAGAAACTTTGGTTATACACCTATCTGAACCTTCAGCCGGATGATGCCAGGGGTTCTAAACTGAATCTTGGGATGAACATGGCCGAAGCCTTTAATGCGGACCTTCTCCCATTGAATGAAGCAGATTATATGCTTCCCCTGAGTATTTCTGCTGATACTTTGTCAAACATAATAAATGCAAAAAAATTGCTCATTACCAGTGTGGTAAATCAGAATAAATTGAAAGTGCATTATGGGTCTGAAGAAAAATATATCATCCTGGATACCTTAATCAATCAATTGGATATGGAATTGAAGAGGCAGAAATTGGCCAATAAACAAGCCTTGCAGGTCTCCAGACAATTGCTTTCACAGAATCTTGAATTTGATGGCCTGAAGCTGCAAATAGTATGGAATCAGATAAATTTCAATGATAATAAAGACTTACTTTCAGCAAATGGCTATGTTTTGTTAAGTGTTAAAGATTGATAATTACTAGATTAACTTGAACTTGACATAATATTTAAAAACCGCATAGAAACATAGCATTTTAAAGTTGCCAACCTACATTTTAGACACAGATAGTCTTGAAGCTTCGCTTCAATCTATGTGGTTAAATATTAATCTTTAGATATTTTAATATCTAACTTACGTTAGATTATAGATCAAACTTAATTCCCTGTGCAAGCGGTAATTTATCCGAATAATTGATCGTGTTGGTTTGACGACGCATATAGGCCTTCCATGCATCCGATCCTGATTCCCTGCCGCCACCAGTTTCTTTTTCGCCTCCAAAAGCCCCTCCGATTTCAGCACCTGAAGTACCGATATTCACATTGGCTATGCCGCAATCTGATCCCGAACAGGAAAGAAACTGCTCTGCCTCGCGCAGATTTAGGGTCATGATTGCTGATGAAAGCCCTTGCGGAACAGCATTTTGCATTGCGATTGCCTCGTTGAGGGTTTTATATTTCATCAGGTAGAGAACTGGGGCAAAGGTTTCGTGCTGGACGATCTCAAATTCATTTTTTGCCTCTGCAATACAAGGTTTTACATAGCATCCTGATTCATACCCTTCCCCTTCAAGAACACCACCTTCTACTACAAAATTGCCTCCTTCAGCCTTACATTTTTCAATAGAGTTGAGATAGGCCCTAACGGCGTCTTTATCGATCAAGGGACCAACGTGCATATTTTCATCGAGGGGATTCCCTATTTTCAATTGCCTGTAAGCATTCACCAGCTTATCCCTGAAAGTATCATAAACACTTTCGTGAATGATCAGCCTGCGGGTTGAAGTACAACGTTGTCCGGCGGTTCCAACTGCGCCGAATACGGCACCTACCAACGACATTTCAAGATCTGCGTCTTTAGAAATAATGATGGCATTGTTTCCTCCAAGTTCCAGTAAACTCCTGCCAAGACGTGCACCAACCGCTGCTCCAACAGCCTTTCCCATACGGGTTGAACCCGTTGCTGAGACCAGGCCTATCCGTTTATCATGACTCAATAGTTCTCCTATGCTGCGGTCACCAACTAAAAGGCATGATACTCCCTCAGGAACATCATTCGCCTCAAATATTTTTTGTAAAATATGCTGGCATGCAATAGCTGTCAACGGAGTTTTTTCTGAAGGTTTCCAGATACAAACATCGCCACAGACCAGAGCGATTGTCATATTCCATGCCCAAACGGCAACAGGAAAATTGAAGGCTGATATAATTCCAACAATACCAATCGGGTGCCATTGCTCATACATCCGGTGGGCCGGTCGTTCTGAGTGCATGGTCAGTCCGTATAACTGACGCGATAAACCTATGCTAAAATCGCAGATATCGATCATTTCCTGTACCTCGCCATAACCCTCCTGTAAACTTTTACCCATTTCATAGCTTACAAGCTTACCCAGATCAGTCTTATGCTGCCTTAGTGCTTCGCCAAATTGTCTGATCACTTCACCCCTCCTGGGAGCAGGCCAGGTTCGCCATGTCCTGAATGCATCCCCAGCTTTCAGAACCGTGTTTTCATAATCGAAATTATTTGAGAATCTTACCGAGGCAATCTCCTTCCCATCTACCGGTGAAAAAATTGCATGCACATTTTGCTGCGCATTACTGTTCCAAACTTTACCTGTACTGCTTGCTTCATTGATTGCCTGGATTCCAAGGGCTTGTAAAACCGGTAAAATATCTATTTGCATAAAATTTCGTATTTTTGTAAAGTTAAGCAATTCTCCCAAGGGCTTTTGAAAGCTTCATGATAAAAACATATCCGAAAAGCTGCGTCTTTATTTATTTATTTTTCAGCTAATTAGCCTCTGACTTGTCAGGATGTTGAAAAATAAAAGCAAAACACTTAGCGATTTGCCTTAATTTAAAATAAATATGGCTCATTGTTTATACATAATGAGCCGGGAGAACGTTCTTAATCGTATTATTTTAGGATGGAAGAAGATTTTGAGTTTGATTTTTCCGAAGATCCCAGATTTTCGGTAGAAAGATATGAAGAGATGATCCGTAATCAGGATCAGTATTTTTTTGATGCTCAGGCATTTGAAAATATAATTGAATACTATATCGAGAAAAACGATCCGATTAAGGCGTTACAGGTTACTGAATATGCCATTAATCAGCATCCATTCGCAGCAGTATTTTCAATCAAGCAGGCCCAGCTTTACGTGGCAACCAATCAGTTTGATCTTGCATTTGAATCGCTTTGCAGAGCCGAAACCCTGGAACCTTCAGAAGCTGATATTTATACAATCAGAGGGAACGTATATGAGGGAATGGAACGGCATCAGGATGCGCTCGATAACTATGAAAAGGCATTGACCCTTGCTGAAAGCACGGATGAGATATTGCTTCACATTGCTTATGTCTATCAAAGTATGGGCGATTATGAGAACTCAGTAAGCTACCTTAAGCAATGTCTTCAACAGAATATGGAGAATCAGGATGCGCTATATGAATTGGCATTCTGTTATGATGTTCTGGATAAGCAGGAAGAAAGCATTAAGTTTTATGAGCAATACATTGATAATGAGCCTTATTCTTATGCTGCCTGGTACAATCTGGGAAATGCATTTAATAAGATGGATCTTTTTGAAAAGTCGATTGATGCTTATGATTATGCCATTCTGATCAAAGATAATTTTGCCTCTGCCTACTTCAATAAGGGTAATGCGCTGGTTCATCTCGACCGGTATGCTGAGGCTATTGAAGTTTACAAGCAAACATTTGAATACGAACCGCCTAGTGGCGATACTTATTGTGCCATCGGTGAATGTTATGAGAAACTCGAACGGATGGACGAGGCACGCTCATATTATAAAAAATCAGTAAAACTGGACCCCACACAATCTGACGCCTGGTTTGGTATTGGTGTGACTCTTGATTTTGAGGAAAGGTATTTTGAATCACTCTATTTTTATAAGAAAGCGCTGGATCTGGATGATAAAAATGCAGATTACTGGTTCGCTATTGCCGATGCCCAATATAAACTAAAGCAGTTGCCAGAATCAGAAAAGGCTTATGAAAAGGTTCTGGAATTAAATCCTGTGGATATCGAGGCCTGGCTGGATTATTCTTCAATTTTATTTGAGCAGGATAAACTGGATTCGGCTATCGAGATTATCTCAGAAGGAATTAAAAATAACCCCGACTCAGCTGAATTATATTACAGAATGGTGGCTTATCTATTTGCGGCTCATCAGTTCAGTGAAGCGCTTATTTACCTCGAGACTGCATTGAATTCAGATCCGGAAAAACATCATATTTTATTTGAGTACCTTCCTCAACTGCATGAAAATAAGGTTATTGTGGACATTATTAACCGTTATACCCGTTAGAAAAGGAAAAAAATATTAGCCTTTAGGTTTTGATTTTTTTTTGGAGATTTGCACCTGAGTGAATAGCCTGAATTTAAAGATGGAAACATATTGTAGGGCATTCTATAATCAATTATAATAACAGATGAATTATACTCTAAAGAATATCCCTGAGCGTACACAAAAACCGCGTCAGAATGGTCTGACTATGGTTATGGATAAGGGACTAAGTGTACGTCAGATCGAAGATTTCCTGGAAGTTGCAGGACCACATACTGATATTGTAAAATTGGGCTGGGCTACATCTTATGTAACACCCAATCTCGAAAATAAATTAAAAATATACAGGGATGCTAATATTCCGGTTTACTTTGGCGGGACTCTCTTTGAGGCATTTATAATAAGAAATCAATTTGATGATTATCGCCGGGTGCTTGATAAATACGATATGAAGTTTGCCGAAGTATCCGATGGATCAATTACCATACCTCACGAAGAAAAGTGTGAGTACATCCGTAAACTTAGCGAACAGGTAACAGTTATTTCGGAAGTTGGCTCAAAAGATGCAGCAAAAATCTTTGCTCCTTATAAGTGGATCAGTTTGATGAAGGCTGAAATTGAAGCTGGATCCTGGAAAGTTATCGCGGAGGCCCGTGAGAGTGGAAATGTTGGTCTATATCGTGATTCAGGTGAAGTAAGACAGGGTCTGGTGGATGAAATTTTAACTCAGATTCCCGCAGAAACAATCATCTGGGAAGCGCCACAAAAGGCTCAGCAGGTTTGGTTCATTAAATTAATAGGTAGCAATATCAATCTTGGAAATATTGCACCTGCAGATGTTATTCCGGTTGAAACATTGCGTCTGGGATTGAGAAGTGATACCTTCGATCATTTTCTAAATATGGAAGAAAAATAGGTTCAGGTAATTTTATACGTGATAAAGCCAGCTATCAATTTAATTTAGCATGAAAAAATACGGTCTGATAGGTTATCCGCTGACACATTCTTTCTCAAAAAAATATTTTACCGAAAAATTTTTGAATGAGGGGCTTGACAGCTATCAGTATGAACTGTATCCCCTTCCAAATTTGAGCGATCTTCCTGATCTGATAAAGAGTATTCCCGACTTGTGCGGATTAAATGTGACTGTGCCCCATAAAATTGGGGTTATGTATTATCTGGATAGGATTGATCCGGCAGCAAAAGAGATTGATGCTGTAAACTGTATAAAAATTGTAAATCATCAGCCGGTTGAGGCATTTTTCAGTGGGGAGCTTTCTTCGATGAATGTCAGGCTTGAGGGCTACAATACAGATGCATATGCTTTTGAGGAATCGTTGAAACCATTAATAAAAAAGCATCACCAAAAGGCTCTGGTTCTTGGAACGGGGGGAGCCTCGAGGGCAGTTGCTTATGTGCTCGAAAAGCTAGGAATTTCTTATCGATTGGTTTCAAGAAGAAACATCCGGAAGCAGTTAAGTTATAAGAAATTGACAGCAGATATTATGAATGAACATCTGCTGATTATAAATACAACTCCCCTTGGAACCGCTCCAAATATTGAAGAATGTCCGGATATACCTTACGAATTACTGAGTAGTAAACACCTGCTTTATGATCTGGTTTATAATCCTGCAGAAACGGAATTTCTTAAACGGGGAAAAGCCAAAGGTACTGCAATAAAGAATGGTATGGAAATGCTCCATATGCAGGCAGAAAAATCCTGGGAAATATGGAATAGCTGATGAAAATACGCTTTCCATATCCTTTTCTCATGATCGCATTCCTTTTTATATCCTGTGGCAATGAATATTCTCCAAAACCACGGGCCTATTTCAGAATTGAATTTCCTGAAAAAAAATACCAGACTTATTCAGGGGACTGCCCGTATACCTTTGATTTTCCTGAATACGCACAAGTTCAGCCGGATAGCAGCAGGGATTCGAAACCATGCTGGCTAAATGTTAGTTACCCGAAATTTAATGGAAGGCTCCATTTAAGTTATCAGCCTATCTCCTCTGCTGCCGAATTCAATCAGCTTACCGAGGATGCCAGGACATTTGCATTTAAACACACTGTAAAGGCTACCGCAATAGATGAGGGAATTATCTCTTATCCCAAAGAAAAGGTTTATGGGATTTATTATTCCATTGAAGGAAATACGGCATCATCTGTTCAGTTTTTTCTGACAGATAGTACAAAAAACTATCTTCGGGGAGCCCTTTATTTCAATGAACAGCCAAGGCTCGATTCAATACAGCCGGTTTTGGATTTTGTTAAAAAGGATATAGACCAGATGATTAAAACTTTTAAATGGAGAAACTGAACAGCTGATATTTTAGAAAATAAGTTAACCTGAGATCAATATAAAATCTTGCATGACTATTTAGGTTGAATATTTTCTTTTGTTTTAGAAAGCAAGGTCTGTGATTCTTCGGTTCCAGCAGTCCCGTGTTCTGCTGTAGTTTTTGCCTATAAATTCCTTTGTAATATAAAAATCTGCCCGGGCAAAAATCTACAGCTGCCACCCAGGTTTATTTCAAAAGGCAAATGGTCCTTTTGCCGGGTTGCCCGTTCCGATGAAAAATAACCCGGGGTAAAATAAACCTTGCCGAAGGAGGTATCTTCCGGCTATTCGTAATTTGAACAGAACGGGATTTCTTGCCGGAAATACTCCGGAGGAAAGGGCTAAACCAGCCTATAACACACAAGCATTGGTTTCCAAAAATCAATTTAAGGACTCCAGATTCTCATCAGACCAATTATAACCGTATTTTTTACCCTTATTATATCGACTCAGGTTAAGATAGCTTTTAGCAATGCCAATATCCCTTTCAACACTTTACCCTGTAACCTACTGCTATCATGGCATCATTATTATTTCTGTACAAAATACATCCAAAGGATGTGAAAGATTCAATCCAACAATTATCTTAGCTGTTTGGCTTTTACCAACTAATTGAAAATTCATGAAAGCGTTTTATTTGTTCCTCCTGCTTATCATAGCACACAGTGCCTCAGCTCAGCTAAGTCCTGATGAAAAGAATATTATTGATTATTTAAAAGCCCATCAAGGGGAAGCTGAAGAATTATTGATTGAATCAGTCAATATAAACAGTGGAACACTTAATGTAGATGGAGTCAGAAAAGTTGGTGTGGTTTACCGCAGAGAGCTTGATAAGCTTGATTTTACTACTGAGTGGGTTGATTTGCCTGATTCATTACGTCGTGCAGGCCATCTGGTAGCCAGCCGTAAAGGCAGCCAGGGTAAACGTCTTTTTCTCATTGGCCATTTGGATACAGTTTTTGAGTTGGATATGGAATTCAGTCCCTATCAGAAACTGAACGATTCTACTGCAACCGGACAGGGGGTGAATGATATGAAGGGTGGTAACGTGGTTATGATATCTGCGTTAAAAGCATTGCATGAACTCGGCTTATTAAAAAATACACAGATCATCGCCTATTTTACCGGTGATGAAGAAAGCTCTGGTTCTCCGCATGAGGTTGCAAGAAAGGATTTCATTGAGCGCGCAAAAGCAAGCGATATTGCATTGGGATTTGAAGGGGCACAAGGCTTAAATACTGTTGCAGTAGCCAGAAGAGGTATTGGTGGCTGGACATTGAATGTGACTGCTAAAACAGGACACTCTGCCGGAATATTCAGCGAAAATGCTGGATACGGAGCTATTTATGAAGCTGCCCGTATCATTAATGAGTTCAGAACTCAACTTAAGGATGAGAAATATCTGACCTTCAATCCGGGTTTGATCAGCGGTGGTTCAGAGATCCGTCTTGATCCCGCAAATGCCAGGATGGAAGCTATTGGTAAAACCAATATAATCTCGCCAAGCACTTTTGTGGCAGGAGATCTTCGTTTCATTTCTGAAGTTCAGCGGGATAGGGCAAGAGAAAGGATGAAAGCTATTGTATCTCAAAATCTTAACGGAACTTCTGCCAGCATTTCATTTACTGATGGCTTGCCTGCAATGGAACCTACTGAAGGAAACTATAATCTTGTTAAATATCTCAACCGGATTACTCAGGATATGGGTATCGGCGCTACAAAAGCCGGAGATTCCGGTGCACGTGGAGCAGGTGATATTTCAGATATTGCAAAATATGTAGATAGCCTTGATGGTATGGGTGCTTCCGGAAGCGGTGCGCATAAACCCGGCGAATTAATCAATCTGAAGGAGTTTCCGCTGCTTATACAGCGGGCTGCACTGATGATTTACAGATTAAGCCGTCAGAACCCGGCACTCAATTAATCCCCATTGGGTCTTTCCACATTAAACGGCTGGAATTTGGTACTTTTGCAATTATGATCCAGATTAAATCCTTTGCTTTTAACCCCTATCAGGAAAATACCTATATCCTTCATGATGATACACTGGAATGCGTGATCATTGATCCGGGCATGTATACAGGTGAAGAACAGAATGCATTTCTAAAATATATTGCTGATAATAATCTGAAACCGGTTTTATTGCTGAATACCCATTGCCATATCGATCATGTACTTGGGAATAAGTTCATTTATGATACTTATGGCCTGTTCCCCCAGTTTCATAAAGGCGAGGAAATGGTATTGAATTCTATCGTTTCTTATGCTCCCCAAATGGGAATTCGCTATGAAGTATCTCCTTTACCTCAGGTCTATCTGCCTGAAAGTGGAACAGTAAAATTTGGTGAAACTGAGCTTGGACTGATTTTTTCACCCGGTCATTCACCTGCCCATCTCTGTTTTTTTAATAAGGAAGAAAATTTTTTAATTGGGGGTGATGTTTTGTTCTACCGTAGTATTGGGCGTACGGATCTGCCCGGCGGGAACTATGATTTGCTGATTAGTAATATACGTGAAAAGCTATTCAGCCTGCCTGATGAAACCAGGGTTTACCCCGGACATGGGCCTGCGACAAGTATAGGTTTTGAAAAACAGTTCAATCCTTTTTTAAGCTGACCTGAAGGATAAAAAGGGTGAACACATCTTACTATATAGCTAAAAGGTATTTGTTTTCGAAGAAGTCGGTCAATGCGATAAACTTCATTTCAGGGATCTCAATGCTTGGTGTATTTGTAGGAAGTGCAGCATTGATCATCATCCTTTCGGTTTTCAATGGATTTGAAAATATTGTACTTTCCATGTACAATACCTTTAGCCCCGAACTAAGAATAGAGCCTGCTGAAGGGAAAACATTTGATCCTTCAGAAAGCCGTTTTATAAACCTGAAAAATGACAAACGCTTCCTTAACTATACCGAAGTTTTAGAAGAAAAGGCATTAGTGAGGTATGGTGATAGCCAGTCGATTGCTCTGATAAAGGGAGTTAGCGTAGGCTTTATGAAAAACAGAACCGGTCTCGATTCGGTTATCTCCAGCGGCAGTTTTTCGCTCCATCATATTGGGAGGGACATGGCTGTAATCGGTTCGGGCCTTCAAAATTCTTTATCGGTAAATCTCAATAACGAGTTTCAAACGCTTGATATTTATTCCCCAAAGAAAGGGGCCTCGAATTCCATTAATCCAATTGATGAGTTTAATGTTCGTTCTATTTACCCCTCCGGAGTTTTCACGGTACAGCAGGAGTTTGATAATATGGTCATTGTGCCCATTCAGTTTGCCCGTACTCTGCTTGATGAGGAGAAATTAATCTCCTTTATTGAGATCAATACGGTGCCGGGTACAGATGTAGATGAACTTCATGATGAAATAAAGAACCTGCTGGGAAAGGATTTTATCGTCAAAAATCGAAGTCAGCAGAATGAATTGCTCTACAAAATCCTTAATTCCGAAAAATGGGCTATTTTTCTGATACTCACCTTTGTGCTGATCATTGCCATCTTCAATATTATCGGCTCATTAACTATGCTGGTAATAGATAAACGAAAGGACATTGCAATCCTGAGCAGCCTAGGTGCAAGCAGGCAATTAATCAGGGGAATCTTCTTTATTGAAGGCATGATGATATCAATGCTGGGATGTATTATTGGAATGGCCGCCGGATTGGTTTTTATTCTTTTACAACAGAAATTTGGCTTTATTGCAATGGCCGGTACTAACCTGATCATTGATCATTATCCAGTAGGGATCAAATTATCTGACTTTGTTCTCGTCTTTGCTACGGTATTGATCGTTTCAGTCATCGCCTCGGGTATTTCTTCACGTTTAAGTGTGAAAAATACAGTGGATCTGAGGGAGGATCTATAAATAGCTGTTTGGTATCCTTGCTGTCCGTTGAGTTCAGCGCAGCGTCTCTACGGATGGAAAATAAAAAAGAGTCTTTCGACTCGCCGCGCTGAAGAATTATATTTTGTTGGAGTCAAAGACTCCAATCTATTCACAAATCCTTAGATACGCTACGCTTCTACGTACAGTTACGGGAGGACTTATAAATAGCTGTTTGGTACCAGATAATTTTTCACATAATCCTCAACACCTGCTTCCAGACTATAGAAATCGAGGCTATAACCAATTGACCTTAATTTTTCCATGCTTGCCTCAGTAAAATACTGATACTTTTCACGGATATCCTCAGGTGTGGGAACAAATGAGATGGAGACTGGTGTATCCATTGCATGGAAGGTTTGTGTTGCAAGGTCAAGGAATGTCCTTGCTTTACCTGTACCCAGGTTATAAATACCCGAATCTTTACGGTGATGCATCAGGAAATATAAAACATTGACTACATCTTTGATGTAAACAAAATCACGCATCTGTTCGCCGTCTTTAAATTCGGGATTATGGGACTTGAATAATTTCATAGCCCCTGTTTTTTTGATCTGATTGAAAGTATGGAAGATCACGGAGGCCATGCGTCCTTTATGATATTCATTCGGCCCATACACATTGAAAAACTTCAGTCCTGCCCAGAAATAGGGTTTCTTTTCCTGCTCTAAGACCCAGATATCGAAGTCATTCTTGGAATCACCATATGGATTCAGGGGCTTCAGCATTGGAATCTTTGATTCATCATCTTCATAACCTTGCTCCCCTAATCCGTAGGTCGCAGCTGAAGATGCATAAACGAGCGGAAGGCCAAATTCGGTGCAGATATTCCAGATGGTTTTAGTATAATCGAGGTTAAGACGGTTCAATAATTCCCTGTCCATTTCCGTGGTATCGGTACGTGCGCCAATATGGAACACAAACTGTACATGTAAATGGTTTTCGCGCAGCCATTCCGAAAAAGCTTCCCTTTCTACTTGTTTGGAATAGCGTTTACCCTCGAAATTTTTATTCTTGTTCTCATTGGAAAAATCATCCACCAGCACCAGGTCATAAAAACCTTCATCGTTTAATTTTTGAACCAAACAACTTCCGATAAATCCAGCTGCGCCTGTAATAATGATCATGCTAAATGATTATTTCTTTTGTACAATTATAAGAATAAGTTTTGTTTCGTTTCCGGGATGATACCGACTTTATGTGCCTCCTCAAAGAACGTTTGAACGGCTTTTCTTCCCGGTTCACCCAGATCAATGGAAAATTTGTTGACGTATAAATCAATGTGTTTTTTAATGACTTCTGTACTCATTTCCTGCGAAAGTGAGCAGATAAAATCCATTCCGGATTCAGGATGATCAAACGCATACTCGACACTTCGTCGAATGATACGGTTCACTTTTTGTTTTATTTCTTCCGGAAGATCCCTTTTGATCATAATACCCCCTAATGGAATAGGACCTTGGGTCAGATTTTCCCAAAACTCACCCAGATCGATGATCTTTTTCAAGCCTTTCTCCTGATAAGTGAAACGATTTTCATGGATGATTACACCCATATCGATCTGATGGTTCAATAAGGCGGATTCAATTTCAAAAAATTTCATCTCAATTTTATTTTTCGCCTCCGGGAAGGCCAGGCTTAACAGAAAATTAGCTGTGGTATATTTTCCGGGAATGCCAATTCTGAGGTCTGAGGTCTGAGGTCTGAGGTCTGAGGTCTGAGGTCTGAAGTCTGAGGTCTGAGGTCTGAAGTCTGAGGACTGAGATCTGAGATTTTGCAAATTATCAGTTGAAATATAGTCTTCATTTTCGCAAATGAGTAATGGGCCAACCCCGAAACCAAGTGCGCTTCCTGCATGGAGTAACACATAATTTTCAGTCAGGTAAGCATAGGCATGATAGCTCAATTTGGTAATGTCGAGGTCTGTCCTGAAAGCTTTTTGATTGAGAGTTTCAACATCATCATATACCACATCAAAGTTAAGTCCTTCGGTGTCGATCTTCTGATGGATCATAGCATCAAAAATGAAGGTATCGTTGGGACAGGGTGAAAATCCGAGGCTCAGTTTCATGAGTTGAAAAGTTGAATAAGGGTATCGTTCAGATTTTTTATTGCGAGTTCGACTTGCCAGTTCGCCCGGTTGCGCCGTTCAACAACATTTGAAATCGCCCGGATCTGTATCCCTGGCTTGCCGGCTTGTTCACAGGCATAGAAAAATGCAGCACCCTCCATTGTTTCTATCTGAGGATGAAATCTTTCGACAAATTCAGCGATTGACTTTTCATCGCCATGAACCTTATTTACGGTTACTGCTTTGACTTTTTTGAGTTGATCATAGCCCGGGAATCCGGATACAGAACCAGCAGAAAACAGGCTCTTACCCAAGCCAATAGTATCGGCATTCAGAAAATCACTGCCGTCTTCAGCTCCGAATTCTGCAAGAATATCTTCTGATACCCTGCACAGATCACCCGGCTGAATTGCCGGATCGAAACTACCGGCAATACCTGCATTAATAGCCAGATCGAATATTTTTTCAGTACAATAACTTCCCATAGAAAAGGCTGTAGCGACCATTCCAACACCGCTGATCAGAACACTCACTTGATGTGCTCCGATTCTCTTTTCCAGGATAAGGAGATTATGGAATCCATGATGAAGCAGAAATGGATTAATCTCGGCCTGAGTGGCGGCTACAAGAAGTATATTCATTAAGCGAAGTTACGCAATTAGCTTTATTTGTCCTTGAGGCATTTTTAGTTTGATTATATTTGCATTTTAATTTATTGAAAATGATATATATTACTCGCAGAGAGCGGTTTAATGCAGCACATAAGCTATACAGGCAAGAATGGAGTGATGAACAAAATCTGGAAATATTCGGAAAGTGTTCTAATCCAAACTGGCATGGGCATAATTACGAATTGTATGTAACTGTAAAGGGAGAGATTAACCCTGAGACAGGATTTGTTATTGACTTAAAGGAACTAAAGAAGATCATTACGGTTTACGTGACCAATGAACTTGATCATAGAAATATCAACCTGGATGTAGATTTCATGAAGGGTAAAATGGCTTCAACGGAGGTGCTTGCAGTTACAATTTTTGAGGTTCTTAAACCCCATGTCGAAAACCAGGGAGCTATTTTGCATTCGATAAAATTATATGAAACAGAAAATAACTTTGTAGAGTATTTCGGTTAATATTGAAGGAATTGAAACCAATAGTATGAGTATAAAAAGTAATAATACAGAGATTGCTAAGATTGATGGCTATGTCAAGATTGATAGTTACGATCAGGAAAAAATCGAGCGTATCGCATCTCATTATAAGGCAATATTAGCTGATCTGGGCGAGAATCCATCCCGTGAAGGATTGCTGCAGACACCGGTCCGTGTAGCAAAGGCTCTTCAGTTTCTTACTCATGGCTACGATGCAAAGCCCGAAGAAATTCTACGTAGTGCAATGTTTAAGGAAGATTATAGCCAAATGGTGGTGGTTAAGGATATTGAAGTATTTTCAATGTGCGAACACCATATGCTGCCCTTCTTCGGAAAGGCACATATTGCCTATATTCCCAATGGTCATATTGTGGGCCTTAGTAAAATCCCGAGGGTTGTAGATGCATTTGCACGTCGTTTACAGGTTCAGGAGCGATTAACCAATGAAATACGTGATTGTATTCAGGAAACTCTGAATCCTGTAGGTGTAGCAGTTGTGATAGAATGTAAACATCTTTGCATGTCGATGAGAGGTATACAAAAGCAGAATTCGGTTACCACTACCTCTGCATTTACAGGTGCATTTGTAAATGAAACTACGCGCTCAGAATTTTTAAGGCTTATTACCGCTAGTTTGAGTTAAATAAATTTATTAAAAAGAAAAATTTTTAACATTTTATCGCCTGAATGGGCTTTTATAAAATATGAAATCATATATTTTTCCGGGACAGGGTGCCCAGTTTTCAGGGATGGGTAAGGATCTTTACAATCATTCTGAAGCAGCCAGAAATCTATTCGAAAGTGCAAATGAAATACTTGGATTCAGGATTACCGATATTATGTTTGAGGGTACTGATGAAGATTTGAAGCAAACTAATGTAACTCAGCCAGCCATATTTCTTCATTCTGTGATTCTTGCTAAGGAACTGAAAAGTGAATTCCAGCCCGACATGGTTGCAGGTCATTCTTTGGGTGAATTTTCAGCCCTGGTTTCTGCAAAAGCCCTGTCATTTGAAGATGGTTTGCGATTGGTCAGTGCCCGTGCCAATGCTATGCAAAAAGCTTGTGAGGTTAGACCTTCTACGATGGCAGCTATCCTGGGGCTGGATGATTTTACAGTAGAGGATATTTGTTCACGGATCAGTGATGTTGTCGTACCTGCCAACTATAATTGCCCCGGTCAACTGGTTATTTCCGGATCAATTGAGGGAGTTGACAAGGCTTGCGAATTATTAATACAGGCTGGGGCAAAAAGAGCATTAAAACTGAATGTGGGGGGAGCATTTCATTCCCCTTTAATGGAGCTGGCACGTGTTGAACTGCAATCTGCAATTGAGAATACTGAAATTAATGAACCCCTTTGCCCGATTTATCAGAACATTGACGCAAAACCATACACCGATGTAGCCAATATTAAACATAATCTGATTTCACAGTTAACCGGTGCTGTACGCTGGACACAGACAATTGAAAAAATGCTCCATGATGGAGCAACTTCATTTACTGAAGTGGGTCCGGGTAGTGTATTACAGGGTCTTGTAAGGAAAGTTGATCGCAGTATACCAACATTTAGTGCAGATTTATAAAAATAATCATTTGAATTTCACTAAAGGGGTCTGATTTTTGTTCACTAAGTTTATTAAGCTTTTTACCTAATTCATCACCCTTGAGCGGGAATTTAAAAATTCGGCTTCTTCTGCTTTTGCTGGCCATTGGCTTTGCATGCACGGCTTTAACGATAAATTATACTATTCAGGACGAAGAAGTACTTAGCCTTGAAGCCAGGAAAGTCGAACGACGTCTTCACAGAAAGGAGAAATTAGTTGATCAGTTGTTAAATAATGTAGCTGTCCGCGATTCATTAAAAAACATCAATAGTAATGGAGAATGGGCTCAATTTATCATTTCTGAGTTCAGTGAAAAGGAAGACATCTATATCCAGACCTTTGAAAAGGGAAAACTAAGTTTTTGGAGTGGGATACGGATCGTATTAGAAACAGATAGCCTGCTTCGGGAGGGCAACACATTTATTCATTGGAAGAATGGATATTATGAAGCAGTCAAAAAATCCTGGGGAGATTTTTCTGTAATCTGTTACATTCCTTTCATGTCTGATTACCCCTACCAGAATGAATACCTGAGGAATAATTTTTCAACAGACCTTTTATCCTCAAACACTTTGGATATAGCCAGTTTGAATGACAATGATGTGTTTAATATCCGCAATCTGGGCGGTAAATATTTATTTTCTGTAAAACTCAGAACACCGGCCTCCAATTCATTTTACAACTATCTTGAGTTATGGATGTGGGTTATGGCCATCACTTTTGCCCTGATCTTTTTGACCAACCTTTGTATTTCTATCGCAAATAAAGGCAATGTTGGCTTTGCTGTTCTTTTATTGTTCAGTTCGGTTCTGGCTTTCAGACTCATTGATCTCCAAAACAGATGGTTAAGCACATATTTTGATATTGAACTTTTCGACCCTAAGTATTACGCCTCCAGTTATTTCTTTCCTTCTATAGGAGAATTTTTTCTGAATATCCTGTCTTTTACATGGGTATTTGTATTTATTTACTCTTACCGGAATAAAATTCTAGGTTCGGTTTCTATACTCAGCAAGCCTATCAGCTATATTTTGTTGTTTGCAACGGGTCTGTTTGTTTGTATCAGTGCCTTTGTTATTGATGATCTTTTTAATGGACTGGTAACTAATTCGAATATCAACTTTGATGTAAGCAATGTTCTGAATTCTACCTGGTTGAGCTGGTTTGGATTCCTGATCTTCTGTTTTGCAATTCTGAATCTATATCTGATCATATCATTTTCTTTAGCCTTAATATCCAGATTGAGCATCAATAAGATGGAGCGCTTCCTCATTTTTGCAGGAGCCTTGTTTTTGGCTATTTTATATCATATACTTTTTACTGAGTTTACCGTATACTTTTTGTTATTCGCTTTGATACTCTTTCTGGCCGGTCGGGCCTATTTTAAATCAGAAGGGAAAATGAATGCCGGAAATTTGGTTGTCTGTATATTGATCTGTGCACTCATTGGTTCATTGAAACTATCTAAATATCAGTTTATTAAAGAACAGGAAAGCCGGAAGATTCTGGCAGGTAAACTGGAATCATCAGTAGATCCCAATGCAATTCTTTTGTTTTATAATCTGGAGAGGGAAATCATCAGCGATAAATTTATTATCGATTATTTTAATGATCCTTTGTCAAGTCACAGTGCATTAAATAACAGACTTGTCAAATTGTATATGGCCGGTTATTTATCCAGGTATGATTTTGAGAGTTTTGAGTACAATGAAAAGGACGAATTTTTTCATGGTGATAGGGGAATCCCGCTGTCTAATTTCAAAAATCTTGTTCTAAAGGGCTCGGTCAAAGTCACAGAATATTTTTATCAAAGAAACAATACGTTTGGCTTTAAACAATACTTTGCAATACTGCCAATAATTGACGACAATAATAGGATCGGAACTCTGGTTTTACAACTCAATTCTAAACGCCTGAATGAAGTTGGAGTATTTCCCGAGCTTCTCATTGATGGAAAAATAAAGGAGGATCTTCAGCTCAACGATTATTCATTCGCTTATTATAGTGACGGCCGTTTACTAAACCAGCATGGGAATTATGTTTATAATCTGGTAAATAATGAATTCAGAGGAAAAAACAGAGAATTTGTTTATGTCAATAATTCTGAGAATGGCCGGCAATATAATCATCTGGTCTTTCAGCCAAATCCCAGGAAGCTTGTAATTGTCAGTCGGGAAATAAACAGTCTCTTTACTCAGCTCGCTTCGGTTTCGTTCATTTTTTTAATCTTGTTATTGTTTGCAGGTTTAATATATGTTCTACAATTAACCTGGAACAGTTTGCAAAATTATAATATCAGCTTCCGGAATTTCAGATGGAGGCTGCTGATCTCATCCAACAGGATGTTGTATAAAACAAGGATACAGGTATCCATGGTTGCTGCAGTAGTGATAACACTTTTGATAACTGGTATAATCACTTTTTTCAATATTAGTCAGCAATACAGAGATCAGCAGGAATATACTGTTTTGGATAAAGTAGCCAAGATCTCATCGGGTATTAATAAGCAAATTGTGGATATGGGGATGCCAACTCCAGATGAGCAAGCGGAAGTTGCATTCAATAGTTTAGCCGATCTGAATGGTGTAGATCTGAATTTGTTTGATATCAACGGTAAGCTATTGCATTCTACTCAGCCTAAGATTTATGAGAATGGCTTAATTGCTTCTCAGATGAATGCGTTGGCTTATTTATATCTCAATAGATTACAGAAATCTGAATTTATAAACAGAGAGCGAATTGGAAATCTGTCATTTATTTCTGCATATGTACCCCTGCGGAACAGTAAAAGTGAGGTAATTGCTTATTTAGGACTTCCATATTTTTCGAATGAAAAGGATTATCAGGACAGGATAGGCATTTTTCTGAATGCGCTGATCAATGTGTATGCCCTGGTATTTGTGGCTATAGGTTTTTTTGCTGTTTTTGTTGCAAGTCGTATCACCAGTCCGCTGACATTGATACAAAAACTTCTACGTGATACAAAAATTGGGACTAAGAATGAACATATCAATTGGAAGCAGAATGATGAGATAGGAAATCTGATCAGTGAATATAATACGATGATATATGCACTTGAAGAAAGTGCAAAAAAGCTTGCCCGTTCAGAGCGTGAATCGGCCTGGCGTGAAATGGCTCAGCAGGTTGCACATGAGATCAAGAATCCACTAACTCCTCTAAAACTTGGGGTTCAGCTTCTGGAGAAATCCTGGAAAGAAAAGGATCCAAAATTTGAGGCTAAATTTGAACGTTTCACGAAATCATTTATGGAGCAGATAGAAAGTCTCTCGCATATAGCCTCTGAGTTCTCTAATTTCGCTAAAATGCCCGAAACCAGATTAGAACAGATAAATCTGAATGAGAAAATAAGGCAATCCATTATACTTTACAGGCAGTCTGAACATACAACTATTAATTTTGAAAGCAACTCAGGGAGCGATATTATTATCAATGCTGACAGGGATCAAATATTAAGATGTTTTAATAATTTAATTAAGAATGCTATCGAGGCAAGGTCTGGTGAGAGACATTGTATTATTGATATTCTGTTGTACTGTAAGCCAGGTTCTGTATGTGTTGAAATAAAAGATAATGGAACCGGTATGTCTGAAGAACTTAAAAGAAAGATTTTTACTCCTAATTTTACAACAAAAACATCCGGTACCGGACTTGGACTTGCATTTGTGAAGCAGGCTATAGAAAATATTGGTGGGAACATCACATTTGAAACTGCACCGGATCTTGGTACTACATTTTATATAGTAATACCAGTGCTTGAAACCTAGAATTAGAACATATTAACTGAAACAGATGATTAGTGGACAGCCTGTTTATCTGAGACTCACTGATCCTTTTCCCATGGTATATCCATCGGCGTAGAGGATTATTGTGTAGGCACCTTTCTGATATGTTCTGCCATCAGACCAATCTATGGTATAGTTCCTTCCGTCATTTGCAAATTCAACAGCGGTTTTATAAGAATATTGTAATTCTTCATCATCAGAAATAAACATTCCACCATTATTGGCAATCACCAGATTACCGCTGGGGTCGATCACCCTCATAAAAATAGTATGCATACCTTTTTCAGCTAATGGGTTATTTACAAGTGAAAAGTTTACCCTAAGCTTATCGGTTGTACTTGCACGGGTAACCATACTCTCTTTACCATTATTCCGAATGTTAAATGCGGATATTGAAACATTTCCTGATTTAATTGCAGCCGCAACCTGAACTTTGGTATATAACTCTTCATTCTGCTTTTCAAGTTCGTTGGCTTTGGTGCTTACTGAGTCGACTGCCGACAAGAGCTCATTTCGTTCACTAGTCAGGTCCTGATTTTGTTTTTTCAGTTCATCAATTTCTGTTGAGTATTTGGAAACAAAATATCGGAGTTGTTTTATCTCTTCCTGCGCCTTTGCAAGTTGACCCTGTGTGAGCTGACCTTGTTTGAGGGCATTTCTTAACTCATCAATCTTCTCTCTTGCTATTTCCTGTTCTTTCAGCATTTCCTCTGAAAGCTTCAGATTATTGCTTGTCGCATTATCCAGCTCAGCTTCAATTTTATCAATTTCAGTCTGCATTCTGGTTTTTTCATCACTTACCGTAACGATACGGTCATTAGCTTTCTTGTCCTTAAAAAATAAATAGGTATTGGTTCCTAGTAAGGCAAGAATTACAGCAACCAAAAAATAAATCTTATTTGAGTCCTTTCGTATTGGCTGCTCCTGTTCCGGGTTTTCCATGTTCAATTATCTGGTTAACGAAAATTAAATGTCTATTTAAAATCAATGCGATAAAACCTCATTTGTGACAAATATATTGTTTAAGAATTGGGTTTTAATAATTTTTGACTTGTGTATATGCCATTTTCAGCCGTTTAAGGCACCTTAAAGACTGAAATTACACAATTTTTGGTATTGTTTATCCATATTGTTGCCCAAAATACAATAATGCAATTAATTAGATTAATTATCTTTACCCGCTAAACGTTCTTCTTTTACATGGCAAAAAAAATAATTTTCTTCCTCGCATTCTTTGTCGCTGTTCCTGTTTATTTAAGATCTCAAATTAAATCTAATCCCAAACGGGAATTCAGGGGGGTTTGGGTAGCTACAGTTGCCAATATCGATTGGCCATCCAAGCCAGGATTAAGTTCTGATATACAAAAGGCTGAACTGATCCGCATATTTGATGATCATCAGAAAAGTGGGATAAATGCGATCATGTTACAGATTAGGCCTGCTACTGACGCATTTTATGGTAGAGGCCGCGAATTATGGAGTCGTTTTTTGACCGGAACTCAGGGCAGAGCCCCCGTTCCAAATTATGATCCCCTTGACTTTGCAATTGAAGAGGCGCATAAACGGGGTATGGAACTTCATGCCTGGTTCAATCCATACCGTGCAACACATAATCTTATTGATGCACATACCGCAGCCAACCATATATCCAAACAGAAACCTGAATGGTTCTTTACTTACGGTGGAAAGAAGCTTTTTAATCCCGGATTGCCCGAAGTTCGTCAATATATTGTGAGTGTAATTATGGATGTAGTTCGTAATTATGACATTGACGGTGTGCATTTCGACGATTATTTTTATCCTTATCCGGAGGCTCAGCCGCTCAGGGACAGCGAAACATATTATAAATATGGAAGCGCATTCAAAAATATTGATGATTGGCGTAGGAATAATGTTGATACGCTTATACATACCTTATCTGACAGCATTCACAGGGCAAAAAAGCATATTAAGTTTGGTGTTAGCCCTTTTGGTATCTGGCGAAACAAGTCACAGGATCCGGAAGGCTCTGAAAGTAATGGATTTGACGGTTATGGTAAACTCTATGCCAATGCCCGGAAATGGGTACAATTGGGCTGGCTTGATTATATAAATCCACAGATATATTTCCCTTTTGGTTATCAGGTGGCTCCTTATGATAAGTTGCTCGATTGGTGGAGCAATAATACCTTCGGAAAGCATTTATATGTGGGTCAGGGTGTTTACAGGGCATTAGAAAACCGGCCGGGATGGAGTGACAGATCGCAAATACCGAAACAGATCCGGTATTTGAGAAATAATAAGAATACTCAGGGGAGTGTCTTTTTTAGCTCCAAATCGGTTACCAATAATATGGCAGGAGTTAAAGATTCTCTTCGCAGAGATTTTTACCGTTATCCTGCCCTTCAGCCAACAATGGCCTGGCTGGATGATGTTAAACCCAATGCTCCCACAGTGCTTGTAGCCAAACCTGTTGCAAAGGGTGTTGAATTAAACTGGCAAGCACCTACTGTGGCCAGTGATGGTGATAAAGCTTTTGGATATGTAATTTACAGGGTTAACCGGGGCGAACGAATGGATACTGAACAGACCCACCATATTTTGAAGATCTCGTTTAAAGCATCAGAAACAACATTTACAGATACTTTAGTTAATGCTAACCGTCTTTATACCTATGTTGTTACTGCGATCGACAGGCTTAAGAATGAAAGTCAGGCTTCAAATGCAGTTACTGCAGGCTCAAGATTCTGAGTTTTATTCTTGTTGCATAAAAAAAGCCGTTCATAAGCATGAACGACCTTTTTAAATAATGATTTTTCTATTTTTCAGGAAGCAACACCATTCTGATGAAATTATCAGGGTTCAGACGATATTGGACTGTTGCTTTCAGGGCTTCAGGATTTAACTCCTTTAACGATTCAAGGTAGCTTAAAACCTGTTTAGGCTCATCCTCATTCTGAAGCTGGCTGGTCAGATATCCCAACCAGAAACCATTATCCTTAAGTTGTGTTTCTGTGGTACGGGTTTCTTCGGCAATGAATTTTTCAATATCACCAGCAAGGGCACCATTTACTCTGATCTTATTTATTTCATCCAGGGTTGAGCTGATCAGTTTTTCTACATTTTCTGGGGCACAACCGAAAGAGATATTGAAGGTGTAGCGTCCTTTTGGAAACTTGGTATACGAGGCACGTGCCCCAACACCATATACACCGCCTTCATCTTCTCGCAGGCGTTCGATCAGTTTAATTGTCAGAACCTCAGCCAGTGCGTTTAATTGATTGTTATGTTTTTCACTCCAGGTATAGTCACCACTGAAAATAAGACGAACACTTGCTTTTGGCTCCTGACCTTTGTAGATTTTTTTGTCAATTTTACCTGCCGGAATCTTAATTCCAAGATCTTTTGCAGTTTCTTTACGATTGCTGGAAGGTAATGAGCCAAGATACTGTTCGAGCAGAGGTTTGAGTTCTGAAGGATTAAAACTTCCTACAAAAACGAATGTAAAATCACTTGCATCAGCAAAACGATCTTTATAAATCTCAAATGTACGATCCAGGTTTACCTGATTGATTTTCTCAACAGATGGACCTGTTCTGCGGACATTGTAATTTCCAAGAATAGCAGCTACAGAATCTGCAAATACACTGTTCGGGTCATTGCCTCTGTTTGCAAGTCCGCCTTTTTGCTGCGCAATCAGACCTTTAAAGGTTTCAGCATCCTTACGTGGTTGGGTGAAATAGAGGTAGGTTAGCTGTAATGCGGTTTCAATATCTTTAGGACTTGTTGAACCGGATATTCCTTCAAACCTCTCCATAATATACGGTGACACCGAAACTTTTTTTCCACTCAATAATTTTGGAAGCTGAACAGAATTAAATTCACCCAATCCACCATTTCTTATGATCGCAGTGGCATATAGAGCTGATTGAAAATCAGCATCGCTATATAAAGAAGATCCGCCTGCGCTGAATGCAGAAAAACTGATCTCATCATTCTTGAAATCGGTTGGTTTCAGAACCACTTTTACACCATTACTTAATTTGAATTCAGTTACCCCGATTTCAGGAATTTTAGATTCAGAAATGACCTTACCTCCACTTAATTTAGCAGAAAGCAGGGGCTTATCTGAAACCTGATCAACATAAGCACTGATATTACTTTGTTTGGTACCGCTTATCCAGCTTTCAACTTTGGCTTCATCAGGCAAATTATCTTTATCCTTTTCAGGACCCATGATAATCACATCGCGGTTAACATCGGTGATATATTTTTTGGCCAGGCTATTTACATCAGTCAGGCTAATTCCAGCCGTCATAGTATTAGCCATTTTGTATTCGTATTCAATACCAGGGCTGGCTTCCTGCTCCAGAAAATGGCGCAGATATTCGTTTACAAGGCTTTCCGAAGGTGTTTTATCCTTTTCCTTGAAGGCCGACTCCATATTGGTCAGGTACGATTGCTTGGCACGGTCCAATTCGGTCTGAGTGAATCCGAATCGCTGAACCCGCTCAGTTTCAGTCAAAATGGCTTTAAATCCTCTTTCCATTTCTCCAGGTTTCGCTACAACGAATACATTATACATGTCGAGCCCGGCTAAAAAGCCGCTTATATTGGCTCCTGCCTGTAAAAAAGGAGGATCTGCCTGTTTACTCATATCGGCAAAGCGGGTCCCGATCATTGAATTAAAGAGAGATCTTAAAATACTATTTCTGTAATCTGTTGCGGTGATCAGCTTCGACTCTGGATGCTTGATCATTATCTGCGCAACACTGACAGGGAATTCCTTATCAGTTACTGCGATGAATTGATTTTTATTTAATAAGGAGATTGAATATTTGGTTCGCTGGCGTGGCTTAGCGGGATTTTTAAGATCAGAAAATTTTGCTTTAATGGTTTGTTCCATCGCATCAACATCAATGTCTCCAACAACAATTAATGCCTGAAGATCAGGACGGTACCAATCTTTGTAGAACTGTTTAATTGTTTCAGTTGAGAAATTTTTCAATACTTCTTCAGTACCGATTGGAAGACGGTCGGAATAGCGTGAATTATTAAAAAGCATTGGAAGATATTTATCCTGCATACGTTGTTGAGCGCCTTTTCCTAAACGCTTTTCTTCCAATACAACTCCGCGTTCCTTATCAATTTCAGCAGGATCTAAAGTTGCATCCTGAGCCCAGTCGCGCATGATCTGAATACCATTTTTAAGTACTTCCGGATCATCTGATGGAATTGGAAGCTGATACACAGTTTCATCAAAACTGGTGTAAGCATTCAAATCAGCACCAAAGCGAACTCCTGCTTTTTGAAGGTAGTTAACCAGATCATTTTTCGGAAAGTTTTTTGTTCCGTTAAAGCCCATGTGTTCCATAAAATGCGCCAGTCCCCGCTGGTCATCATTTTCCATGATTGAGCCTATTTTGTTCGCCAGGTATAGTTGAACACGATTTTTGGGCTCAATGTTTTTCCGGATGTAATAGGTAAAACCATTGGGAAGTTTACCGGTCCTAACTGCAGGATCTAATGGAATAACACCAGAAGAACTTTGTTTTGTGGTAGCAGTCGATTTGCTTTTTACAACTGTTTGAGCATTTGATACTCCCGCAGCAGCAAACATTACCGCCACCGAAAGGGTAAGTACTGATTTATTTAGAAATTTCATTTTTATTATGGTTTATAATTGGACTGCAAATTAAGAAAAACTACACCTTGATAATAATTTTTTTGTTGTACATCCACCAAAGGATGCCAAGCCAGATCAAAATAAAGGTTACTGCACCTGTAAGGGATGCATTAATTGGTGAAAAGTAAGGACTGAAAAAGGTTTGATACATCCATTCGCGAGAGTTTACTGTACTTCCATCAGGCATATTAACCTTAATCATGGTGAGAATTCTCGGGATAAGTCCGGAAAGGAAAAACACAGTTATTGCATTTACGCCGTAAACAACAAATGGTTTTGTCCCTTTTTTATAGCCCTGAACATCAATCAGCCAGTAACATAATGCAAGTCCAATAGTAGCAAGTCCGCCGGCATAAAGAACAAAGGAACTTGTCCAAAGTGCTTTATTTATTGGGAAGCAAAGATCCCAGATCAAACCAAGAATAACAGCTAATATTCCAATTGAAAATATCCAGGAAATTTTCACACTTTCTTCCCTGTCTTTACGCTTGAGCCAGGCACCTATCAGCACACCGAAAAGCCCTGTTCCTATCGCTGGAAGGGTACTCAGAATTCCCTCCGGATCCCAGGTTTTTGCTGAGCGCCATAAATGCGCTTCTGTAAGAATGCTTCTGTCGAGCCAGGCACCCAGATTGGTTTCTTTTTCAAGGTTAGCATATCCCACTCCAGGAACAGGGATCAGGGTCATTATTGCCCAATAGGCGATAAGGATACCAATCAATAATCTAAGCTGGGTTTTTGGGTTGGTTTTTATAAAAATTACAGCTGTAATGAAGAACACAACAGCAATACGTTGCAGAACTCCCGGGATCCGAACCGTTTGGAATGCCTCCATCGGTTCAGTAAATACTTTGGGGAAAAGGTTTAGAAACAGGCCAAGTCCGAATAATATCAGCGCCCTTTTTAAGGCCGTCATTATAAGTTTCGAATGGCTCATATATCCCTTTTTACTGCCAAGTGCATAACTGATGGAAACTCCAACAATGAACAAAAAGAAAGGAAAGATAAGGTCTGTTGGGGTGCAACCATGCCATTCAGCATGTTTCAAAGGGGCATATATATGAGTCCAGCTACCCGGGTTATTGACCAGAATCATTGCTGCTACAGTCAGGCCTCTGAAAACATCAAGAGATAATAGTCTGACCGGAGATTGTTGAAGAATAGAAGGTTGAGACATCAGGATTTTAATAAATGAATATTAAATCTGCATTTTTTTATTTTAATAAAGAAGGGTTTACGTGATTTAATATTCAGCCTGAACAGACATTTTCTAATCAGGCTAACTTAATGCATTGAAACCGGTCTTTATAGTTTCTGAGACAGAACTTTTAAAGCTGTTTCATCCTTGTTTTCTAAACTCAGTTGTTTAAGTTGCTCTTTCAGATCTTCTGTAATTGTATGATATTTTTTCAGGCCATAAAGATTTTTCATTTCATTTGGATCTTTTTGAAGGTCATAGAGCTCCCAGAAATCTTTATGTTCATAAAAACGGATTAGTTTGTAGCGGTTGGTACGAATTCCGAAATGCTTTAAAACACTGTGTTCGCCGGGGAATTCATAGAAATGATAATAAGCTGATTTTCTGATGCTAGCATTTGCATTTCTGAACAGCGGCATCATAGATTTACCCTGAATTTCTTTTGGAATAGCCAGACCTGCAGCTTCTAAAAACGTAGGGGCGAAGTCAACATTAGATACAATCTGATTGGATATGGTACCCGGCTTTATTATACCGGGGTATCTGATTATTAAAGGTGTACGCATCGACTCTTCATACATAAAGCGTTTGTCGAACCAGCCATGCTCACCCATGTAGAATCCCTGATCAGAGGTATAGACCACAATAGTATTTTTTGCCAGATCGTTCTTATCAAGATAGGAGAGGATCTTACCAATGTTGCGGTCGAGGGAGAGTGTGGTGCTGTAATAATCCCGCATATACCGCTGATATTTCCACTCCGTTAATTCATTTCCTGTTAGTTTTCTGTTCTGTAAGTCCTTGTCTATTTTATAATAATAGGCATTCCATTTTAATCGCTGATCAGGATTCATTCGGGCAAGAAAAGAAGCTGCCAATGCATCCGGTTCACTTCTCATTTTGAGATCATATCCCAGTTTCATGGTCTTTTCAATCGACATATCCTGCATTCCGGCGGCAATCCGGTTTGAATACTGATCATAAAAATTCTTTGGAAGAGGAAAATTGACTTTATCAAATTTACCCAGATCCTGAATATCAGGCATCCATGTGCGGTGAGGGGCTTTTTCGCCAACCACCACGAAAAAGGGTTTTGAAGGATCGCGTTTATCAAGAAAGTCTATGGTCAGGTCTGTTATTACATCTGTAGCATATCCTTCCTTTCGGGTGGTATCGCCCCGCATGTTAATCAGATCAGGATTATAGTACAGCCCTTGTCCCGGCAGAATATTCCAGTAAGTAAATCCCTGAGGATAAGAAACCAGGTGCCACTTTCCAATCCAGGCTGTTTGAAATCCGGATTGTTTAAGTCGGGCAGGAAACACATCCTGAGCAGCATCAAATGTATCACGGTTATCCCGCATTCCATTCATGTGACTGTACTTACCGGTGAGTAAAACGGCCCTGCTTGGTCCGCAGATTGAATTTACAACAAATGCTTTTTTAAAAAGCGCCCCCTCTTTTGCTAAACGGTCGATATTGGGAGTTGCTCCATACTTCGATCCATACGCTCCAATAGTGGAAATAGCATGATCATCTGTCAGAATGATGATTATATTGGGCTTTGAAGATTGCTGGGCATATGCAGTCAATGCGACCAGCATATTGAAAAGAACAACTGAGATCGTTTTCCTCATGATATCTGATCAGAATGGGTTAGAATTTCCACCTGACAAAGGCTTCCATTGCTTCGTATTCGGCCAATCCCAGCTTATCGTATGCTTTAGCGGTTTCACGGGTTCGGTCTTCGGCACGGACCCAGAATTCCCTTGCATCATCTCCCGGAAAGACTGGTCTGTCTTTTTGAGACTGATGTTTGAAAATTGCGAAACGTTTACGTTCAACCTCCTGTGGTGAAAGCGGAACAGCCATTTGAATTTCGTGAGTATCAAACTCATGCCATGCACCTCTGTATAGCCATAGCCAGCAATCTTTGATCCATGCCTTATCTTTCAAACGCTCAAGAGCCTGAATAAGAATGTCAAAACATACTTTATGGGTACCATGCGGATCAGCAAAATCACCCGCAGCAAAGATCTGATGAGGTTTGATTTTTTCGAGCAGATCCATGGTTACTTTGATGTCATCCTCAGAAACAGGATTCTTATGTGTTTTACCCCTGTCATAAAAAGGTAATGACATAAAGTGAATCTGTTCGTCGCTAAGTCCGGCAAAGCGTGCACCGCTGATCGCTTCTCCTTTACGAATCAGTCCCTTTAATATCTGAATTTCAGACGTATCAGCCTGATTGGGCTGTTTTGACTCCAAAAAATTCCGCATGGAGTGATATAGATCATCCAGTTTTTGGGTATCTAAACTAATTGATTTACTGAAATCGCGCGCAAATTCAACAAAACGGAGTGCGTCATCATCCCAAACTGCAGTATTACCAGAAGTCTGGTATGCAACATTTACATCATGGCCCTGATCTACCAGGCGGATAAATGTTCCGCCCATAGAAATTACATCATCATCCGGATGCGGAGAGAATATGATTACCCGCTTTTTATCCGGAACAGCACGCTCTGGTCTTTGTGAGTCGTCAGCATTGCCTTTTCCACCCGGCCAGCCAGTAATTGTGTGCTGAAGTTTATTGAAAATATGAATATTGATATTATAAACAGGGCCCTTTTCGGTTGCAAGCTGAGCCATACCATGACTGTTATAATCTTCTTCAGTAAGCTTTAATATCGGTTTTCCAAGGGTATTGGCAAGCCAAATCACTGCTTTTTTGACCATTTGCTCATCCCAAATGCAATCTTTTACAAGCCATGGGGTATTGAATCGGGTTAAGTCTGAAGCCGCATCCTGATCCAATATGAATTCAACATTTTCTGAAAGCTGAAGATAGGTTGCCGGAACTTCAGAAGAGATCTCACCTTCAACTGCCTTTTTAATGATTGATGCCTTTTTAAGGCTCCATGCCATCAGAATGATTTCTCTTGCCTTGAAAATTGTACCGATACCCATGGTTATCGCTTTAGTCGGCACATTCTCTTTTCCTCCAAAATCACGTGAAGCATCACGGCGGGTAAGATCATCGAGCGTTACAAGCCTGGTACCTGAATTTGGTGCAGAACCTGGTTCGTTAAAACCAATGTGTCCGGTACGGCCTATACCAAGTATCTGAAGGTCAAGTCCTCCAAGGGAGGTAATTTTCTTTTCATATTCCAGGCAGAATCCATGGATTGTTTCGATAGCTAAGGTTCCATCAGGGATATGAACATTAGCCATATTAATATCAATATGGTTGAACAGATTTTCCTTCATGAAAGTCACATAGCTTTGCGGCGACGTGGGTTTCATAGGAAAATATTCGTCAAGATTAAAGGTGATGACATTTTTAAAGCTGAGACCTTCTTCTTTGTGGATCCTTACAAGTTCTTTGTAAACGCCAACTGGTGTTGCACCGGTCGCAAGTCCAAGAATTGCGCTCTCGCCATTTTTTTGTTTTCTGATGATCAGATCAGAGATCCGGCGTGCAACCTTCTTAGCGGCGGTTTCTTCATTTGGATAAACGGTAACGGGAAGTTTTTCGAAGCGGGTTTCTTCAAGTAAATTTAATCTTGCCATGAGAGGATCAGACTTTTTTAGGTGAGACGCAAATATAATTACAAATTCATTATGCAGGGGAACTTCTCAAAATATATTGGCAGGCAAATTTTATTGGCAGGTATTTATCCGCTTTTTTATATCATTACAGAAGATGAAAAGGTTTTTAATTCTGGCTATTTTTGGCTTTTTGGGTAGTTCCTCAGTCCTGGCTCAAAAGATGAATGTTATGTCTTATAATATTCATATCGGACAAAATAGTGCTAATCATGATCAACTAATGGGAATTGCCCAATATATCCAAGATTCAAAAATCGATATTATTGGTTTGCAGGATTTGATAGTGTTTGTAATCGTTCAGGAAAGGCTGATCAGATGAAATTTCTTGCTGAGCAGACTGGCATGTATTACGCTTATGCCCGACACTTTGCATTTGATGGTGGTTCCTATGGATTAGGGGTATTATCGCATTATCCACTTATGGATATTAAAGATTTGCGTATCAATTTAAGCAGTACCAGGAAACCGGAAACCAGATCACTCCTGACAGTAGATTTCATAAAGGGCAGGACTAAATTCACTTTTGCAACTGTGCACATGGATTACCGCGATTCAAAATCCCGCCAGGTTCAGGCCGAAGAAATTGTAAAAATATTTTCAGAGAGTAAAAACCCAATTATTTTAACGGGAGATTTTAACGCAAAGCCCGGAACAAAGGAGCTTAAAACATTGGAGATCATTTTTACTGGTGCGACTGAGCTATCTGGCCCCAATACCCTGCAACAAAACCAAAAAACAAGATTGATTTCATTCTTGTTAGAAAGGGTCTGATAGCAGTAATTAAAAAACAGGACACAGGTTACATGCTTTATTCGGATCATCTGCCGGTATTGTCTGTTTTTAAGGTCAGAAAATAGCCCGGGAACTAATTCTTCTGTATGGTTTTCTATACAATACAATAATTGCAAGAAAGTATTAAATTTTGTTAAAGTAGTTTGATCCCCAAACTCAGGTGGAATAAATTTTGCTTCTGGCTATATTTTTCACTCTGACTGACATTGCTTAGTCCGGCTTCATAACGTAGGTCAAGTGTCAGATTACCCAGGTCAACACCTGTTCCGGCTTGGAGTCCGAGGGTCTGTTTCTTGTAATTTCCAAAATCACTTACACCCTGATATGCTGTAGCGAAAGTGGTGTTTTCATCAATAATGAATGATACTACCGGGCCGGCCATAAAACGAAGATTCAGTTTATTGGGGCCAATTTTAGTTCCAAGTAAAAGAGGGAGATCGAGGGTAGTAAATTTTACCTTACCCTTCGCTGTGATATCGGTTCCACCATTGTCTTCTATCCTGATGAATTCATTTCCCTTACTGCCCAAATATAACTCCGGCTGAAAATAAATTCCTGCAGCACCAATTCTTGAAAATATTCCTGCCTGATAACCCATAATACTGTTTTCATCAGTAAGGTCATTCTTTGTTTTTAGTGAAGAGTAATTTACGCCACCCTTAATTCCAAAAGCAAATGATGGCAATTGTGCCATTGCCGTCATACCTGATATGAACAAAAGGAATGCAGCTAGTATGATTTTTTTCATAATATTAAATTTGTGGTACAAGCTTATAACGTCAATATTTATTCCAAATTATTTAGCTTATATCATTTAAGCGAATTAGCTTGAAATTTGTCACTATAAACTTTAATTTTGTACAAATTTAAACCATGGCAGAGATTAGCATAAGTAATTCAGATTGGGATCGTTTGAAGTTAAAGGTAAAACGAAAATATAATAATCTTAGCGAAGAGGATCTGGCATACCAGCAGGGTCAGGAAGAAGAGCTAATCACCAGACTGATGAGCAGATTAAAGCGTGATCGTGAGTATATTGTGTTTACGCTTAAAAAGGGGATGTTACATCTCGATACAAACCGTTTATAAGCAGATTCCTCCTTATTTTCTGTAAATCCATTTCCCCTAAATAAAAAAGGAAGGATTTTTGTATCTTTAATTATCATAATTATAAGTATGAAGAATCCTGTCAATTCTGGGTCCGCAAGATCAAAATTCAAGAAAGCATTATTACCCGGCGTAGTAATCATTTCAATTTTTTCATTTTCTTTCGTTGAAGATCTTTTTCAGGTGTCCAAGAACCTGGACATATTTGCTGCCATTTATAAACAATTGAGCATCAATTATGTAGATGATGTCAACTCTTCGGAGATGATGAAGAATGGCATCGATGCCATGCTTGAAGAACTGGATCCTTACACTGAATATATACCAGAATCAGACATTGAAGACTATAAACTAAAATATGTCAGTACGCAGTATGGGGGGATTGGAGCTACCATTTCGAACAGGGATGGAAAGGTTATAGTAGCAGAGCCATATGCAGGTTTCCCGGCACAAAAGGCAGATATCCGTGCCGGAGATGAATTTCTTGAGATAAATGGTGTTTCTTTGAAAGGGAAGACCAACGAACAGGTAAGTTCTATGCTTAAGGGTTCAAAGGGCACCCCTGTTAAGCTTCGTATTCAACGTCCGGGAATGCCAAAGTCAATGGAACTGAACCTTACCCGCGAAGAGATCAGACAAAATAATGTACCCTATTATGGCATGCTTGCAAATAATGTCGGTTATATCAAACTGGATAAATTTCTTGAAAATTCAGCTCAGGAGGTAAAAGATGCCTTAGCAGAACTCAAAAAGCACAATATCAACGGCTTGGTACTGGATCTTCGTTTCAATGGTGGTGGCATTCTTCAGGAAGCGGTTAAAATAGTGAATCTCTTTGTTGATAAAGGGGTTACAGTAGTGATTCAAAAAGGACGGAATCGTGAAAAGTCAATCACTTATAACACATTCAGTACACCACTTGAGCCTAATCTGCCCCTTGTTGTTCTGATCAATAATCGTTCAGCATCGGCATCAGAGATTGTTGCCGGATCGTTGCAGGATCTCGACCGGGCGGTTGTTATCGGGCAGCGTAGTTTTGGGAAGGGCCTGGTACAACAAACATTTAACCTGCCATACAACAGCCTTGTAAAAGTTACCGTTGCCAAATATTATACCCCATCAGGCCGGTGTATTCAGGCTCTTGATTATACTCACCGCGATACAGATGGTATGGTTGTGAAGGTAGCCGATTCGCTCATCACCGAGTATAAAACCAAATCAGGAAGATCGGTGTATGATGGTAGCGGAATTTTTCCTGATGTTTTTGTAAAGCCAATGAGGTATAGCCTGATAACCCAGACTCTGGCCTCAAGGTATCACATCTTTGATTACGCAACGCAATACCGTAACCTGAAAACAAGTATTAGTGATGCCAAAAACTTCAGGCTTAGTGATGCTGAATACAACGATTTTATAGCTTTTCTTTCAAAACGGGACTATAATTATGATACCAGGGTTGAAAAGCTATTGAATGAATTGCGTGATGAGGCTGAGAAAGAGAATAAAATCGGAGATCTGAAGCCGGAATTCGACGCACTTAAAGCGAAAGTATCACACAGTAAGAAAAATGATTTGGTATTGTTCAAAGATGAAATCAGAAAGGTTCTTGAAAGCGAAATAGTATCAAGATATTATTTTGAAAAAGGCAGGCTTGAACAAAATTTCAAATATGATAATGAGCTGAATGAGGCTCAGAAGGTTTTATCTGATAAATCAGTTCTGGCTTCTATCCTAAATGGCGAAGGAACCTATAAATCTATTGGAAAGCCGGGAGAGGATTACTCTGCTAACCTAAAGTAGTTATCTGTTACTTGTTATCAGTTACCGGTTGCTGATATCAGACAACCGATAACAGACAACTATTCTATGAAAGTCAGTCCCATATTATAGAGCATAAATGCCCATTTATCAGCCTGTTCTTCAATAATTTTTGTAGTAGGTTTACCGGCTCCGTGGCCAGCATTAGTTTCGATCCTGATTAGTGCAGGACTCTCTCCTTTGTGATATTCCTGTAATCTTGCTGCGAATTTAAATGAATGGGCAGGAACAACACGATCATCATGATCTGCTGTTGTGATCAATGTTGCAGGGTATGAGATTCCGGGTTTCAATGCATGATAAGGGGAGTATTTCAAAATATACTCAAACATTTCTTTCGAATCTTCTGCTGTTCCGTAATCATATGCCCATCCTGCCCCGGCAGTAAATTTATTATACCGTAGCATATCAAGTACTCCAACAGCCGGCAGGGCGACTTTAAAAAGTTCAGGACGCTGACTCATAACAGCTCCCACAAGGAGTCCGCCATTCGATCCGCCTGATACTGCCAGAAAATCTTTTGAGGTATATTTATTACTGATCAGGTATTCTGCTGCCGCTATGAAATCATCAAACACATTTTGTTTGTTCATTTTTGTACCGGCTATGTGCCATTTCTCACCATATTCCCCTCCTCCCCGAAGGTTAGGTACAGCATAGATTCCACCTTGTTCAAGCAATATGATGTTAGAAGTGCTGAATGCCGGTGTCAGGCTGACACTGAATCCTCCATAGCCGTATAGTATGGTTGGATTCTTTCCATTTAGTTCAATTCCCTTTTTATGAGTGATAATCATGGGGATTTTAGTTCCATCCTTTGAGGTATAGAAAACTTGTTTTGATATGAAATTTGATGGGTCAAATTTCACTCCTGATTTCTTGTATTCAATAGATTGCCCGTTTGCAATAATGTATTTGAAGATCGTTGGCGGGTAGATGTAAGATGTGAACGTATAATATAGCTCTTTCTCGGATTTTTTAGCATAAAAGCCGCTTGCTGAACCAACACCAGGGAGAGTAACTGTGCGTTCCAGATTTCCATCCATGTCATATTGCATAACCAGTGAAGTTGCATCTTTCAGGTAGTTGGCGAAGATTTTTCCTCCTGCTGTGCTGATACTAAGTACGTTATCGGTTTCAGGTATCAGATCCTTCCAGTTTTCAGGACCCGGATTGGATACATCAACTATGACTACTTTGTAGTTTGGTGCATTCAGATTAGTGAAAATATACAGCTTGCTGCCCTGATTGTCAATAATACTATGATCGCCCTTAAAATTGTTTACAACATTAATGATCGGGCTTCCGGGTTTTGAAAGATCCTGAAAATATAATTCATTTCCCGTGGTTGATTCAGCAGCAGTAATAACCAGAAAGCGCTCATCTTCAGTCACACCAGCACCAATATATCTTCGTGGGCTTTGTTCACCTCCAAAGACTAGTCTGTCCTCTTTTTGCGAACTTCCAATTCGATGAAAGTATAATTTATGAAACTGCGTTAAACCTGAAAGCTGACTTCCTTCTATAGGTTTGTCATAACTGCTGTAATAGAATCCTTCATTCCCTTTCCAGGCAAGACCTGAAAATTTAACATCAATCAGGGTATCTCCAATAATTGTATGGTCATTAGTGTTGAGAATAATTACTTTTCTCCAGTCTGAGCCCCCTTCAGAAATCTGGTAGGCTGCCATACTCCCATCTTTAGTGAATTCTATCCCGGCGAGCGACGTAGTAGCATCTTTGGAGAATGTATTTGGATCCAGAAATACTTCAGGCTTGGTCTTATCCTTTTGTCTGTAAAGCACATACTGGTTCTGTAGTCCATCGTTTTTGTAGAAATAAGTATAGTCACCTTCCTTAAAAGGGGCGGTATACTTTTCATAATTCCAGAGTGTTTCAAGGCGGGTTTTAATGGCCGACCTGAATGGAATCCGGTTCAGATAATTCTGAGTTACCTTATTTTCTGCTTCTACCCAGGCTTTGGTTTCTGCCGAACGATCGTCTTCAAGCCATCGGTAAGGGTCATTTATAGTGTTGCCAAAATAGGTATCTGCAATATCGATTTTATTAGTTTTAGGATAGGCCATTTTATTGGTATTGGGGCTTGTATGCTGTGCAATTCCGAAAAGGGGGTCAATCAGCAGTGCGGCTGCCATGACAAAATGTTGAACAGGCTTCATGATAATTGGTTTTTATGAATTCAAAAATACGAGAAGCTGAGTAATATATGGTCAATTACCCGTCAATTGTTTTCTCAAGAAGGAATGCAAGCAGGATTTCAGAGAATAAAAATTATGTACTTTTGAAATCATGTCAGCCAGCAAAATATATTTCGCCTCCGACTTTCATTTTGGGGTTCCCGATCATTCTTTAAGCCGTGAACGTGAAGATCTTGTCGTTAGCTGGCTCGAAGAGATCCGGACAGATGCCGCTGAGATCTATCTTATCGGTGATATATTTGATTTCTGGTTTGAGTATGCAACAGTGATTCCAAAAGGCTTTATCCGCTTTCAGGGAAAGCTTGCTGAACTCGCTGATTCAGGGATAAAGATTACCTTGTTTAAGGGCAATCATGATATGTGGATGTTCGATTATTTTGTAAAAGAACTGGGGGTTCAGATCATTTCTGATGAGCTTGTTCTTGAGCGAAACGGGAAGAAGTTTTATTTGCATCATGGCGACGGACTTGGTCCGGGGGATGCTAAATACAAAATCCTCAAAAAGATTTTCAGAAGTGGGTTTTGCCAATGGCTTTTTGCGCGCATTCACCCAAATCTTGGGGTTGGAATTGCGGGAAAATGGTCAATGCATAGTCGCTTGCAAAATAATCAGAAAGAGGAGTTTACCGATCTTGATAAAGAATGGCTTGTTTCTTATTCCAAAGATTTATTGCTTAAGGAACATTATGATTTTCTGATATTTGGGCACAGGCATTTACCACTTGATGTTCAATTGGGGGATAGCCGTTATATCAACCTGGGTGAATGGATGAACTTTAATTCTTATGCCGTTTTTGATGGTGAGAATCTGGAGCTTCGCTACTTTAAAAAATATGAAGACTAGTATCAGTAAAGCAATTCCCTTATTATCCTTCTGCTAAATTTCCAAAAAAGCCGTATTTTTGTAGCCTTATTGAAAAAAGCTTTTTAATTGGGCTTTCAATAGGTTTTTCAAAGAACAGGATGTTACAAAAACTAGAATATATAAAGGAGCGCTGGCAGGAAGTTGAGCGTGAGCTGAGCAATCCGGCAACGATGGGCGACATGAAGCGCTTTGCCCAGCTTAATAAGGAATATAAAGATCTGACTAAGATCGTTGATGAGTATAAGATTTACAGCAATGTGATCAGCAATATCGAGTCGAATAAAGAACTTCTTTCGAACGAGAAGGATGATGAATTGCGTGAAATGGCTAAAATGGAGCTGGATGAGCTGATTCCTCAACAGGAGCAACTGGAAGAAAAGATTCGTGTGATGCTCATACCTAAAGACCCTGAAGACAGTAAGAATGCAATTGTTGAGATTCGTGGAGGGACAGGTGGTGATGAGGCTGCTCTTTTCGCTGGCGACCTATACCGTATGTACACCCGTTATTGTGAGCGCAAGGGTTGGCGTATGGAGGTTGTAGATGTAACAGAGGGAACTGCAGGTGGTTATAAGGAAGTTGTTTTCAATGTTACTGGTGAAGATGCCTATGGACAGCTGAAATATGAATCGGGTGTTCATCGTGTGCAGCGTGTGCCTGATACCGAAACAGCAGGTCGTGTACATACTTCGGCTGCCTCGGTGGTAGTTTTGCCAGAAGCGGATGAGTTTGATGTGCAAATCAGCATGAATGATGTACGTAAGGATTTATTCTGTTCTTCCGGTCCGGGTGGGCAATCAGTAAATACGACTTATTCTGCAGTTCGTTTAACGCATATTCCTACCGGGATTGTAGCACAATGTCAGGATCAGAAGTCACAGTTAAAGAACTTTGATAAGGCATTTGCTGTTCTCAGGAGCAGGGTATATGAGCTTGAGCATGCAAAGATGCTGGAAGAGACCTCTAAGAAACGTAAAACAATGGTTTCTACCGGAGACCGTTCGGCTAAGATTCGTACCTATAATTATCCTCAGGGAAGGGTAACGGAGCATCGGATTGGCTTAACAATTTATAATCTTCCAAATGTGATGAATGGGGATGTTCAGGAAATAATCGATCAGTTACAGCTTGCAGAGAACGCTGAAAAGATGAAAGAGGGCTCAGTTGCCTGATGGTTTTCTGATGAAAGCAGGCTTTAAATCAACTGATTTTTATTGTTATTAATTGAATATTAGCAGTTTAGCCACAGATTGAAAATTAAGCTTTTTATTATTTGCACTATATAGGTTATTGCCGTATATTTGCCTCACTTTTAAGAAAAACGGTTTCCGCAGATCTAAAAAGGATGATTCCGTAGCTCAGCTGGTAGAGCATTACACTTTTAATGTAGTGGTCCTGGGTTCGAATCCCAGCGGGATCACATAGTAACGTGCGAAGCACGAGTAAATCAATTTCTCTGGGATGAGAAGTTTACCCTGGTGAAAATCAGGGAATCCCAGCGGGATCACAAAGTTACGTGCGCAGCACGAAAAAAATTGTATCTTTCCTGTGCTGACAGGAAATAGCTCTGAAAGCAAGGTATAATAAAGATAAAACGGACCGGTAGTTCAGCTGGTTAGAATGCCGCCCTGTCACGGCGGAGGTCGCGGGTTCGAGTCCCGTCCGGTCCGCTTTTTTAATGTTAAATGACACAAAAACCCTCAAATGATATGATTTGAGGGTTTTTTGTTTTCAGAGCATACCAAAACATTCATCTTTTCGCATAAAAAAGGTGAGTAATTCGGGAGTTCTTTTAGTCTAAAACCGAACTCCCGAATTAGCATGTAAGTAATTGATTTACAACCTGTTCAATGCTTGAACATCTTGATTTCAGGTGATTAAATAATCAAATTTGTTTCATTATTAATCATCATCATTATGAGAACTACGCTCAATTTGCTTTTCTCTCCAAGAAAACCAAAGAATTACCAATCAGGCGACATGCCAATTTACTTACGGATCACTGTAGATGGCCAACGCGTCGAAGTTGCGGTAAGCCGAAAATGTGATCCCAGTCGCTGGGATATCAGAATGGGACGAGCCACGGGCAACAAGGCCGATGCAAAAACCTTAAATGCTTTTCTGGATGGAATGCAGACTAAGATCCATGAGATCCACCGTCAAATTTTAGCTTTTACATCTGACGGATGGCTTGATTTAAAAGGGTCTTTTACCCGTAGCTGCTCTATACGATCGGAAACGATTTCCTGCACATGCTTGAAAAAGCTTTGTTCGTGTCCCTGTGGGTTGTTAGAGAGATAGTAATTTAGATGGTGCTGATAAAAAGCTTCAAACCGGCTTTCATCCAGCTTTATTAAACGATAAAGAAGGTGGTTATCTTCAAGCAGTTTGGACCAGAATAAGGGTCTGCCGATATCTAATGACTGAGGCGAAAAGTCAAATCGCTGGCGGTGTTTGAAATAGGTTGTCTTCATGGGCTGACATAATAATACTAAACTAAGGTTCACGATGATTGTTTGAATTTCCGCTTCCGACAATGAATCGTGGTTTAAAACTTATTGGCAGAAAACTCAAATTCCGGTAAATGTCCCTTTGCTACCTAAAGCTAAAAAGCTAATCAGACAGTATGAAGGGCTTTTATAGCCGTTTTTTACTGGTCAAACAACAGGCCCATTGTTGCCTCCTTTTGTACGAGCCCTGGATAGTTCTGACTATTCTTTACGCCAAAGGTGGTGATCATAGTTAAGAACAAGGCTTTTTTGGTTTTGGTCTGTTGTTGGAAGATCTTGAGTTTGCTTTCCAGTTCCTTGGCATAAGCTTTGGTGATCTCAAAATCATTTGCCGAAAACTTCATTTCGCAGATGTTTATACAGGAATCATTCCTGTCGATCAGCAGGTCGATCTGAGCGCCTTTGTCTGTCTTATCTTTTGGCTGATGTCTCCAGACCGAAACTTCGGCATAGACGTCACTGATGCCGATAGCTTTTTTGATCTGTGAGATGTGTTTCATGCAGACACTTTCAAACGCATTTCCACTCCAACTCGTCCAGGAATTTCCGGAAATGAAACGAAGCCAGGTTCCCACTCCGGTGGCTTTGCTCCCCTCCATAAATTTGAGATAGAACAACGAATATTCGTCGGTAAGTTTATACAGCGCATCTTTTTTGCTCTTGTTCAATGGGATGTAGGAGCTGATAAATCCCGATTCGGTAAGCTCTTCCAGTAACTGTGTTGTATGCCCTCCTGAACTGAGTTTGCATGTAGCAATGAGTTCTGTTCTTGTGAGGCCTTTCCCTTTTTTTGCCAGCGCCCGGACAATATCGATGTGGCTCTGTGCACTATCAAACAAAGAGTGGTACAGGTTTTTAAACTCATCCTGCAACAGACCCTCTTTGGTAAAGCAAAGTTTGTCTATGGCCTGTGTAGCGCTTTCTCCCGGTTCTACTTCTTTGAGATATTGCGGTATCCCTCCCATTACCATGTAAAGCTGCAGTACCTGGTATTTGTCAAGCTTGACTTTCCGGTGTTTCAGATATGCATCGGTTTCCCCCACGGTGAAGGGTAATAGACGGATTCTACGGGTCACCCTGTTGTGCAGCCCTCCACGATTGTTGAGGACCTTTTTAATCATCCAGGCCGCCGCAGAACCACAAATGACCACCACCAATTTCTTCTGTTTGGATGCCCAGCTGTTCCAGAAATTCTCAAAAGCGGAAAGGAACCCCGACCGTGGCGTGTCTATCCATGGAAATTCGTCGAAGAAGATGATCGTCCGTTCTTTTGATACGATAGGGTTCAGGTATTGCTTTAACAACTCAAAGGCTTTCAGCCAGCTTCCCGGCCGCGCTATAGGAAGTCCCCCGGCTGCAAACGTAAGCGCTAATGTGAAGCTTTCTAGTTGTTGTTCTAATGTAGCATGATGCATCCCCGAAAATTCAAACACCGGCATTTTACTAAACCCGTTTCTGATCAGGTAGGTTTTGCCAACCCTTCTGCGGCCGTAAACTGCTACTAGTTCTGCTTCACTGGATTTTTCTATTTTCTCCAGTGCCACTTTCTCTTCCAGCCTTCCTATAACTGTTTCCATACAAACATTTTAAAACAAAAATAATGAAACAATTTGAGATTTGGCGTGATATGACATTTTATATCACGCCAAATCTTTTGTTTTAGGTGTACTTTTGGCGTGATAGATGTTTTTATAATGCGCCAAATCTTATATTCAAGAACCTTGCTGTTCAGGCTTGGTCATGGTATTAGGATTTAAAAGTTCAATAACAATCTACAGCAGGTGGTTAAGTTCTTAGCAGGAAATATTTTACCCCGATACTGTTGGGTATCAATGCTTGACTCAACATTAAACTTTTTGTTTAAATTGTTCCCGCCTATTAACTGAATCCGTACTTAATGAAATACCTTGAGTGGAATAATTGTATTGCCGACTATTTCTTTACACCTGAAAAATCAGGGGATGATATTTGTTTATATATAACCAAAAAGGACGTTATATTAATAGGAAAAGGGAAGACTGAACTTCGAGTTAATGATGAAGAAATCTGGAGTGACTTTATAGCGGCTATTAAATCAGGTATGCCTGGCTCATCAAATTTACCAACACTTATTGATAAGGCGACCTATACATATGAGTTTTGGAAAAAGCCCAGACCTAAATTTATTGATGGCATCGCAGTAACTTCCCCTTTCTACATTGGATACTTAATCTTTTTTATAATTCCCCTCACTGAAGAGATCTTTGAACTTCACGCAAGAAATTACTATGGACGCCTTAGTGCATTTCTGAAAGCCAATTTAATAAATCAAAGGATAAATAGCCTTCAGGATTTAGAACCGCTGTGGAACGATTTGGAGGAGTGGTCCATTCTTACCATGAATGGAGACCTCGGATTTTTCTCATTAGGTAAGTATAGTGCAAATTATAAATATGTCGGGAAACCTTTTTCTCAATGCATTTTCTCGCCAGCTTCAATAAAAAGGCTTCCCGAATTATTTTTTGAATCGGGCATGATACCTAATTCATCATATTCAGACACGGAAATGCAACAATGCCTTTTGCGATACGGGCCTAGTAAACTTGGCTTGACTCATGCCGTTTTAGAACTTATCAAAAAGAGCGGCTCAAATGAGTTAGGTCAATCCATTATTCAACTGGTTAAAAGAGAATATTCAAAATGGACTGGAGAATCCCATGAATTCATTGAAAATGGCGCGATTGAAAAAAGAAAAAGAAGTTATACGATATCACCGCTATTATTACAATTTAAACTGTTTTCCAACAGGGGTCAAATACAATTTTCATTTCGAATGCATTCCTTCAATGATTACCCGGAAGATTTAAAATTTGGAGATATTGAAGTTTTGAACATTGGTAAAGGTTTTTCAAAAGTTTTTGATCTGCCGACAAAATCAAGTTTGGACCCGTTTGATTTGAAGGATGATTTCAACAAATGGATAGCCCGGTTTCCCAAAAAGGATGTCCGGCTGTTTATAAGCGCGGGCATTTATCAGTTAAGTGCCGACTACTGGATTGAGACAGAAACACTATCTAAAACTGATCGTATGTATTTGCTTTGCAGGAATGAGGTGAAAGAGAAAATCGAAAATTGGGGAGATCATTTTAAACAAGGAACATTTTCTCTGATCGATAATTTAGAAGGACTACCGGAGGATTATTCTCTTTTCAGCTTTCTAAATCCATCTATTAGCTTTGAAGGGATACCAGTCCTAACTATTTTATCCGGAAAAACAATCCAATTATTACGCGCCCTTAGAATAACACATAGAAGTTTTACAAATGATTTCTTACCTGACGTGGAAATCTCAAATTCAGATGGCAATGAAATTGTTTATATGCAATACCGCAACCATAACGAAAAAATATTCTTAGAAAAAAAGCAAACATCTAATAATCGTTGGGGATTGCCAGAAGAAATTGTCTCAAATGTTGATTTTCATATAAAAGTCGAGAATGAGCATTTTTCAGGAAACGACATAGCTTACTCGATAATATGCACTGATCATTCTGCTAGAAAAGTTGATGGTATTAATCTCCCCAAAAGAGATGCATTTGGTAGAAAATCGAGTAAGGAGTTGCAACAATACTCTATCGGCAGTAATACTATTGGCATCAATTTAAGACGGCAAGAGTCCTACAGACAATTTTTTATAAATATCTTTGAAGATACAAATGAAGATCTCACCGTCCCAAAATATATAAATCAGGAAGGTAACATCCTCTTGTCGTTTCTGACTTATAGAAATACGAGCTCAACGGAAGAATTTTACGAGGCCTTTGAATTTTTACACTCGAAAAATTTAGACGACAGAATACAAGAGTCCAATATAAATTATTCGAAGATTAAAAGGGGCGCACTAAATATGTATGATTATTTGGGCTACCTCGATTATGATTATGAATCAAAAGAAATTGTTGTAAATCCACCACAGCTAATCTTTATTCCTGCTGCAAAAGGCAGGCGGGTGTTATTGATTGGGGGACGCGATTCTGCATTTGTCAATACTATGTTAGAAATCGCACCCAAACATCACTTACAGGTTGAAATTACGAAACAATCATCCCTAAACCGGCATCTATTACTTCCTGATGCAATTACTGTCAAGGCTTATGGAGGTCGCTCCGAAAACTTTGGTGAAAGAAACATTAAAGCCTTTGCAGAAGAGTTAGGCATTAATTTCAACCCAAACGATCTAATACAAGTGGGTATGCAATTGTTTGCAGCCGACATAGATGAATATGAGCGAGATCTTATAGATAACAATGAAACAAACGAAGATGATTATGACTGGGCACGAAAAATTTTTAATCCAGCTAGCTTAACTTATGAAAGGAGTTCAGGGGAAACATTTGACAAATCCTTTTCATTGGTTGAATATAAATTAAATGAGTACACTTACTATAACAAGCTATGGAAGGATCAAAAATGCTACTTAATTGATAAAAATTGGGGAAAGTATTTAGCGCTTAAACACTTTAACAAACAAGTTATATTATATGATGTGAAAAAGCACAAGGTTGCTATTCCGTTTGAATTGCCGTTACCACGATTACTTGCTGAATCTATTATGCTGCTAAGCGGAATCGCGCCTGTCTACCTAAAAATAGATTCTAAAGCATATCGAATTTACGATAATATTCCCAGTCCATTTATTAAAAATTTGTTTGATAAGCTAAAGCAGACAACAATAGAATTTAATCTATAATCAGTATGAAAGATCCAATAGGTTCGTTTGAAATTATAAAAGAAAACTTCATACGGTATGTGGAAACCGCGTTTGGTACCAGGTTCGATGGTGTTGAACGTGAGCGGTATAATCTTCTTAATTATGATAAAGTCCTTTATCGTAAGCCTTGGATTGAGCCCTTACCCGATTATATTACAAGCGATAAGCGTATTGATGATTTAACCCTGGAAGATTTAGGCAATAAATTAAATATTCAAGAAGCAACTATTTTTAAGGCACTGGTAAAGACCGGATTATTCCCTGAAGACATAAAAATGCACTCTCATCAAGCAGAGATGTTGAGATTGGCGTTGGAAGGCAATAATTGCATTATCACTTCTGGAACCGGTTCAGGTAAGACAGAATCCTTTTTACTACCTCTGTTTGCGCAGCTTGCAAAAGAGCTTGTTGGTTGGCAACGTCCACATCCAAAACCCACAACAGTTAATATTTGGTGGAAAGAACGGGTACAAGGAGGACTTACAACTGCTCAAATTGTTGATACAGCAAACTTTACGCTGAGTGATGCCGCCAGGCAGCGCCAGCATGAAAAACGAAAATCAGGCGTAAGAGCGCTGATTCTTTATCCAATGAACGCTTTGGTTGAAGATCAAATGAGCAGGTTGAGAAAGGCTCTGGATTCGGATGATACAAGGCAGTGGCTAAATACGAATGCGAACGGCAACTCGATATATTTTGGCCGATATAATGGTAGTTCTCCTGTTGCCGGTGAATTGAAGAAGATAGTAGAGGACAGGACGGTAATCAATAAGAAAAAGGTTGATCGACTAACAGAAGTGCTACGACAAATTGAAAAGGCTTCAGACAAAGTTGAACAATATATACAAGCGGAGAATAAAACCGCAGCTGAGGCGAAGGAGTTAAAATCCTTTTTTCAACGTCTTGACGGCTCCGAAATGAGAACCCGGTTTGATATGCAAGTTGCACCTCCTGATATTCTCATTACAAACTATTCTATGCTGAGTATTATGTTAATGCGGGATGTTGACTCTGGAATTTTTGAAGAAACGAGACAATGGCTGGCTTGTGAAGACCTAATTGAAACAGAAAGACAGGATGCTAAAAGGAACAGGATATTCCACCTAATTATTGACGAATTACATTTATATAGAGGTACGCAGGGGACGGAAGTAGCCTATCTACTAAAACTTGTACTTAACCGTATAGGATTGGATCCCCATCATCCCCAGTTGCGCATTCTAGCATCTAGTGCATCGCTTGAAGTTGGCGACGAAGACAGCAAAAATTTTGTTTGTGACTTTTTTGGAATCAGTAAAGCACATTTTGATACAAAATTTAAATTAATTGAAGGCAAAAACAATCTTGTTGTCCCCTTTCCTGAAGGCGGAAAGAAACTTCCGGTTAGACCTTTTAAAGAAGTTGCAGAACAATTTTCACTAGCGAAAGGAAATATTTCAAATGCAAGCTTTATTGCAGCCTGCGAGGCCGCTGCTACAAATATTGGCATAGAATTCGGAATTGGACGACAAGGAAATGGACTTGAAAAACTGCTTTCCGTGATTACAGATCCAGCCCTTCAATTGAAAGAAAGATTGTACTCACCTTGTGCTGACTATAAAGCGGTTTGTTCAATAAAAGCAGCAGGGGATGATGCATCAGGAAAGTATTTTGCAGAAACAATTTTTGAACATACTCAGTTAAGAGAAGATTTGCAAAATGCCCTAAGAGGTCTCCTTATAACAAGAGCAATACTTGACGAACCTCAGTTTCAACTAATTGCTTCGGCAATTCCTAACGACCGAAAATTGCCAAGGTTCAGATTTCATTATTTTTTTAGAAATATAGAGGGAATCTGGGCATCCATAAAGGCAGATGACGTCAGCAGCACCACCTATCTGGATGGTGAACGAACAGCGGGGGAATTATTTTCCACTACAAGAATCACCTCCAGAAGCGGAAACAGGGTCTTAGAGCTACTTTATTGTGATAATTGCGGAACAACCCTATTTGGGGGAAGTAGATTGATTACTAGAAATGAATCAGGCAATCATTCTTTTGAATTGCTTCCAATCAGTCCCAACATCGAAGGAATACCCGAAAAAACACCTGCGAAACTGTTAGAAAAAAGAAGTTTTCAGGAATTTGCTGTCTTTTGGCCGATTGGCAACCAGGAATTTATCAGGCACGATCGAGAGCATGGTATTCCAGCGAATTATTGGAGGCAGACAACCGTCAATGGCCACAACCAAGGGGACTATGAAGCCAATTGGATTGAAGCGTCAATTAATTGCATTTCAGGTGATATTGACTTTACGCACGAAAAAGCAAACTCGGACACTAATTGGATAAAAGGATATTATTTTACAGTTACTCCAAATGGATCGGACAGGGATGTCGCTTTTCCTGATGCTAATGGAAATATTAATGATGTAGAAACGCACCGGGCTCTTCCAAATGTTTGCCCATGCTGTGGATTGAATAATCAAAAGCGAAGACAAGATACACCCAAAAGAAAATTCACACCCATTAGGGGCTTTAGAACAGGTTTTGCTAAAACGACACAGATATTCGCAAAGGAATTAATGTATCAATTGCCCGATAACGAAGCCCAACGAAAACTGGTTGTCTTTTCAGACAGCCGTGAAGATGCTGCCCAGGTCGCAAACGGCATCGAAAGAAACCATTTTACAGATTTGTTACGTGAAATTTTGGTTGACGAACTTCACACCAATTTGATGTTACGCTTCCATATCATAACGGCCTTGGATAGTAGTGATGAAGAGCGACAAATAGAACTTCGGGAAAAAGCGCCAATAATTTATGACGAGGTGGAAGATCTGTTTGACAAATCAAATTACCTTGGGCAAAATACAGTCAAGCAGCGCGAGAAAGAGGACGCATCTATTAGGTTAAACGAGTATCGTTCCTTGCTGATAAATGTGAGGGAATTGGTCCACATTACAAATTCAGTAAATCTCGCACCACTTATTAGAAAGTTTGTTGATCTAGGAATTAATCCAGGCGGTAATGATCTTTCGTTACAATCCAAACCATTAGCAGGCAGATTTGTCCCGTGGTATGAATTAATTGACTTTGACAGGGAGGAATGGAAAGCGGGCATTAGTGATGAGTTCATTGCAGAAATGAGGGACGGAACACTGACCAACCTAGCTTCTATGTTCTTTGGATCACTTTTTTATTCTTTTGAATCGTCAGCATTAGGTTATGTAAGCATCAATCCGGTTTTGCCGGTAATTACTGACCAAGCACGTGCGGTTGTACTTTCACCGGAGGTGTTTTTACAAATTGTCAATTCAACCATTCGAATTTTAGGAGATAAATACAAACATAATAAAGTCGACGACCCGAACCCTTTTAACCTCACGACATATAATGAACTCCCCGGCCAAGTAAAAAAATATATCCGCGCAGTCGCTCTCCGCTTTTCAAAACAAGAACATGAACTGGGAGATGCTGTGTTTACAACACTCAATACAGGCGGTTTATTGACCGGAGATACAGGAATTCAAGTTGAAAATCTCTTCATTAAAGTTGCAAGATCAACTGACTATGTTTGGACAAGTCCGCGCGCAAGCAGGCCACACCTGCATCTTAGCGGAGGCATTTGCACTTATTCAGTTACACCATTACAGACTGACAATGATGGCATTTGCGATGACATATGGGGAAATAATTATTTATCGTACAATGCTATAAAAGAGAAGCGACCGCCAATACGTTTACACTGTGAAGAATTAACTGGCCAGACGGACGACCAATTTGAGAGGCAAAGGCATTTCCGAAATATTATCCTTCCAGACGAGGGTGAAAGACAAGTAAAGGCAATTGATTTGTTAAGCGTAACGACTACTCTTGAAGTGGGCGTTGACATCGGGGCCTTGCAAGCGGTAATGTTGGGTAACATGCCTCCACAAAGGTTTAATTATCAGCAACGGGTCGGACGTGCGGGTCGCAGGGGTCAGGCTTACTCTGTAATATTAACTTTTTGCAGGGGTAGAAGTCATGATGAGTTCTATTTTTCAAATCCTCACAAGATAACAGGTGATTCGCCGCCAACTCCGTTCCTTACGATGAATCAGGAAAGGATCTTTAAACGTTTGCTTGCAAAGGAAATTTTCAGAAAGGCATACAAGTACGAGAACATTGACATTAGAAACGACGAAAAATCAAGTGTTCATGGTGAATTTGGAAGTATAGGCGACGTACAGGTAAATTGGCTTGAATACAAAGAACAAATTATCCATTGGATTAACAATAACGTTACCAAAATAGAAGAAACAGTTGACGCATTAATAACACCTGCTTTGCTGACTAAGAAGAATGATTTTGTTACCTGGATAACAGATACACGAGATATGAACGGCCTGATGGGAAAGGCCCAGAGTGTTATAAACAACGAGGAAATATCAACTACAGACGTGTCAGAAAAACTGGCAGAAGGCGGGGTATTGCCAATGTTCGGAATGCCCACCACAATAAGAAATCTATACCATGGCATTAAAAAAAATCTAGATCCACTTTCTATAGACAGAGCGCAATCAATGGCAATCTATGAGTTTGCTCCCGGCGCCCAAAAAACAAAGGACAAAGCAATACACCAAGTGATAGGTTTTACAAGCGACATAATAAGTACAAGAATACGTGGAATTGAGACTGTTACCAACGTAAGAACGGGCAATCAGCTTCCCTTCTCAATGAACCGCTGGTTTGTACGTTGCAGGGCGTGTGGCTTTTTTGAAACCTATTCAGAGGAAATGAAAATTGAATTGGATACCCAAAGTCAGTTTGACGATTGCCCCAATTGCGGTGAAGTTAATCCCGATAAATACCAAAGACCAGTAAAATTGAAATCTCCGAGAGCATATAGAACTAATCTTTCTATCGGTAGCGATTCAAAAGATGATTCAGAGTTTCTTTTGTCAAGACCACCAATTTTTGCAGAAAAGATAAATGATCCGGATAATCCAGATCAACATCAAATCATAAACAATGCTAACCTGACTATAAGTGACAAAGATGTTACTTGGAGGGTTAACACGAACTCTGATCGCTATTTCACGGGAAGACTTTACAGCACAAATAATAGATTCCCTTTTAACCAAGGTAATGGATATTGGTTTAATGAACAGTGGTTAGTCAATGATTTCGCCGTTAATTCTGAGTCAAACGGTTATTCAATGTTCGTTCAGAATGGCACAGTCGGTCAAGATGAAAATATTGCTTTGGCAGCCAATAAAAAGACCGAGATTTTTAGAATAGCACCTGCAAGCGTTTCCTTGGAATTGGACCTGAATATGTTTTCAAGGGAAACCGATCCACCGCATATTAAGGCACAATCTAACGGTGTGCGTTCAGGATATTATTCAGCAGCATTCTTATTTCAAAGGATTTTGGCAGATAAACTCGATGTTGATCCTGCGGAAATTGAAATTGCGGATATTTCTATGAAAACCCTTGACGATGGAACAGATCGGAAAATCGCTGAAATTATCTTAACAGATGAATTACCTAACGGCTCTGGGTTTGTGCGGTATTTATATAATAATTTTCAGAACATTCTTGCCGAAGCAATAAATCCGCCTGATGCAACTGACTATTTGGGTAAGATTCATACACAAACACATCAAGACAGGTGCAGTGATGCTTGCTACGATTGCCTGAAAGTTTACAGGAACATGAATTATCACAGTTTGTTGGACTGGAGATTAGGCTTAGCTATGATCAGAGTCATGAGCGACGCGAGTTATACATGCGGGGCAGACGGCAATTTCAGTCACTATATTGAACTGAATACTTGGCTTGAATTTGCGACTGAATTAAGAAACAGCTTCGCCCAGAGCTTTAGTTTTACAGATTTGGCTGAAATTAACCGATTACCTGTGATTACGTTCGGAAGAAATCAAGCAAATGTGATAATGATCGTTCATCCTTTCTGGGATTTAAGAAATATCCGCGAGGCAAATTGGTTGGCTGAAGTAAAAGCTGAAATTGATGAATATAGTAGTAGCAGAGGCGGTACTATCAGTATCATTGACACTTTCAATTTACATCGCAGGCCTGGATGGTGCTACGAAAAGTTAGTTAACAGATGATGAATAGAATTGGAAAAATAAATTACAGGCAAATCAACAGAATTTCCCCAAGCCAATTTTATTCCATGAAAAATTGTGCCTACAAATCCATTCTGGCAGAAGCTTTCGAGAAGAAACCTCTGTTGCCTATTTCACCAACCGCATATTTGGGAATAGTCATGCATAAAATGCTTGAGTTGATTTCAAAAGGCACAGTGTCTAGTGAAGAAGAATTTGATTTTCAATTTAATGAACAAGTAAAATTCCAGGAAGAAACTTTGAAACAGCTAGGTTACCCCTTCTTTGTTCCCCTTCAAAAGAACGTAAAGGATTTTGGAATGAAAAAGATTCTATTAAAGAAGCATTTGAAAAATCGTGTCATACGAACAGGGTCAGCTAGAAGTATCAAGATCGATTCTGAAAAATGGTTCGAATCAGCAGATAAATCAATCGGCGGGAAAATTGATCTGATAATCGAGGAAGGATTTGAGACAGAAATTATTGATTTCAAAACCGGAGGAATTACCCACGATGTATTAGACGACGAAGGGGATGTTTTTTCGAATATAAAAAATGAATACAAAGAACAGTTAAAATTATACGCTTACTTATATTTTGAAAAAACAGGCAAATATCCTGTCCGTTTGAGTTTGGTTGATTTGGCAAAACAAAAATTTACTGTTGACTTTACCAGCCATGAATGCAAGACAATTTTTGACGAGGCCAGGGAGTTATTAAAGGCAACCAATAATAGCATCAACAATTCAATATTCTCTGCTAATCCATCTGTTGAAAATTGCAAATACTGCCTCTATAGGCCGGCATGCAGCTATTTTTTAGAATATTTAAAGATAAATGACTCATTTAATGACATTTCTGGAAGAATATCAAAAGTGGTTAAGTATCTCAACGGGAATGTAACGGTATTCATTGATTTGCCGGAAAGGAGTATTTCGGTTATGGGTTTTATTGCAGAAAACCTCCAGTATTTTAATGAAAATATCAATAACACCATTGCTATTTTCAACGTGAAGAAAGAAGCCAGTGAGAATGTTTATTCAGTTACAAGGACTACAACAATTTATGATCAATAGTAAGATACCCATTTTATCATGTTTCTCGGGCGGTGGCTTTCTAGATATGGGATTTGAAATAGCCGGGTTCTCAATTGTTTGGACTAATGAGATTGAGCCATCATTTTCAACGTTCTATAGTGAGGGCATTACATCGTGGAAAAAAAATAAGGAAGCAATAAATAACGAAATTAAATGCACTATATCCAATAACTATTCAATAAAAGACGTAACACAGGAAACAGTAATCGATGAAGCCTTTGGCGGTGAAAAACCAGACGTTTTTGGAATGATTGGGGGACCTCCATGTCAGGATTTCAGTATTAATGGAAATCTCAATGGGTTTAAAGGAGATCGAGGATCATTGACTGATACATATTTATATAAAGTACTTGAATTACAACCGTCATTTTTTGTGATGGAAAATGTAACTGGCTTAATAAAGGTTAAAAAGCATGGCAAGCACTTTTTTGAGCTACTTAAAGCAATGGCAGACGATTATTTAATTGATTGGGATGTTTTAAATAGCTTGGAATTTGGAGTGCCTCAGTCTCGCGAAAGAATATTTGTTATTGGTCTCAATAAAAAACAATTTCAGTTGGATTCCATTAAGCTGAATATCAAAGGTCAATGGTTTCCATTTAGAGAAAATGCCATATATCAAAATCCACAGACTTATTACAAATGGCCGCAGCCAAACGCTTTTGGAAATTCGGTATCAAAATCAAATGATATTCCCTTGCAACTCTGTTTGGACTCTTGCCTAGTCCCGTACAACGAAGAGCAAAATATTCCGAATGCCGATGAATATTTTAATCTAACAGGTGACAAAGAAAGGTTCAAACAAATAAAAGAAGGTGAGACAAACCGCCCTTCATTTAAAAGACTTCACCGTTTTAAGTATAGTCCCACTGCTTGTTATGGTAACAATGAAGTGCATTTGCATCCCTACTATAATCGAAGACTATCCGTTAGAGAGGCATTGCGAATACAAGGGGTTGACGATTCATATGTATTATCTACAAAAGGCCAATTATCAAAAAAATTCAAAATGATAGGTAATGGAGTACCTGTTCCTTTGGCGGCAGCTGTAGCAAAGACCTTAAGAGATTTTATCAATAAATTAAAATTAATTACGGGTTAGATAAATGGATATCTGGTCAAAAGAAAAGCGTAGTGAGGTGATGAGTAAAATCCAATCAAAGAACACGAAACCGGAGATTTTACTAAGAAAGGCGCTTTTTGCAAAAGGGTACAGATATCGCATACACGGCAAATACCTGCCAGGAAAACCTGATATAATATTACCTAAATATAAAACAGCCATTTTCGTTCACGGTTGTTTCTGGCACTATCATAAGAATTGTAATGAAGGACGGGTTCCGAATACCAACTCTGCCTTTTGGCAGCAAAAACTTACCAAGAATATCGATCGCGATATTGTAAATCAGGTAAGTTTATTAAAACTTGGGTGGAAAGTTATCATTGTATGGGAATGTGAAATCGAAAAAAAGCTATCCTCTGTGATAATAGATATTGAAAGTCAATTAGCTGAAGATAAAATTACTGGAATTTAATTTAAATCTACTTGTGCTTTTTCTAAACTATATAGCGATCCTACTATTTGGGATTAATTCTAAAAATTAGTACCTTTATACTAGTGTTATGTTAATTCTCAATTGACGGATAAAGTCTTTTCAATTTCACTCGTGCTTCTTTATTTGTGAACTGCCAATTTATTTTACAGATTTTATTATTTCTTTGATTTTGCCAGGCACTAACTTGCGCGGCTATT
>NZ_JAUXXZ010000035.1 GCF_030684675.1 Daejeonella sp.
TGACCGGAACTCCAGCTGTAAGAATATGGTGCTGTTCCACCGGAAACTGTCAGATTGATCGAACCGGTACTTTCACCAAAGCAGTTGATATTGGTTTGAGTACTGCTTATTGAAAGAATAGCAGTGGGTTGAGTAATCAGAATAGTTTCTGTAGAAGTGCATCCTTTCGAATCTGTGACGGTAATTGTGTAAGAACCTGCTGTCAAAGCACTCAAATCCTCTGTCGTCTGGCCGGTACTCCAGTTATAAGAATACGGTGCAGTCCCACCGGAAACTGTCAGATTGATTGAACCGGTGCTTTCTCCAAAGCAGTTGATATTGGTTTGAGTAGTGGTCAGGGATAAAACTGTAGCAGGTTGAGTAATCAAAATCGTTTCTGTAACAGTGCACCCTTTGGAATCTGTGATGGTAGCTGTGTAAGAACCTGCTGTCAAAGCACTCAGGTCTTCCGTTGCCTGACCAGAACTCCAGCTGTAAGAATATGGTGCAGTTCCACCCGAAACTGCTAGATTGATTGCACCGGTACTCTCTCCAAAGCAATTGATATTGGTTTGAAGCGCAGTTAAGGATAAAACTACCGCAGGTTGAGTAATCAGAATCGTTTCTGTAACAGTACATCCTTTTGAATCAGTGACGGTAATTGTGTAAGAACCTGCTGTCAAGCCGCTCAAATCCTCAGCAGTTTGACCGGAACTCCAGGTGTAAGAATATGGTGCTGTTCCACCGGAAACCGTCAGATTGATCGCGCCTGTACTTTCACCAAAGCAGTTGATATTGGTTTGAGTACTGCTTATTGAAAGAATAGCAGTGGGTTGAGTAATCAGAATCGTTTCTGTAGCGGTACACCCTTTGGAATCTGTGACTGTAACCGTATAAGAACCTGCTGCTAAAGCATTCAGGTCTTCCGTTGCCTGACCAGAACTCCAGTTGTAAGAATATGGTGCTGTTCCTCCGGAAACTATCAGATTGATTGAACCGGTGCTTTCTCCAAAGCAGTTGATATTGGTTTGAGTACTGCTTATTGAAAGAATAGCAGTGGGTTGAGTAATCAGAATCGTTTCTGTAGCGGTACACCCTTTGGAATCTGTGATGGTAGCTGTGTAAGAACCTGCTGCTAAAGCATTCAGGTCTTCCGTTGCCTGACCAGAACTCCAGTTGTAAGAATATGGTGCTGTTCCTCCGGAAACTATCAGATTGATTGAACCGGTGCTTTCTCCAAAGCAGTTGATATTGGTTTGGGTGCTGCTCAAAGTAAGAGCTGCCAATGGTTGAGAAATTAAGATAGTGTCAGTTGCTGTACAGCCTATTGAATCAAGCACCGAAATAATATAGGTTCCAGCAGATAAACCATTCAGATCTTCACTTGACTGACCAGAATTCCAGCTATATGTGTAAGGTGCAGTTCCGCCTGATATGGTCAAATTAATCGTACCCGTACTTTCACCGAAACAATTTACATTAGTTTGGCTCGAAATTAAAGTAAGACTTGAACGAGTAATTGATACATCATCCGTGCATCCCCCATAGTCAGATTTTAACATAAAACGATAAATACCATCAGCCGACATACCTGTCACCTCCCCTGTCAATGAATCTATACTTGCATCAACAGGATTTCCAGCCAACTTTATCCATTTGTAACCCAGTCCGGAATCAGCAAGTTTATAGGTACTCTGTGGAGAACAGATTTTTACATCTATTCCAGCACTTGCAACTACATCACGGGTTACGCTAACCGTATCTGTACATCCACTCGAATTAATCAAATGAAATCTATAAAAACCATTGGAGACCATGCCACTTATATTTCCCGATTGATCAATGGTGGCCGGGGCCGGATTCCCAGCAACAATAGCCCAGGTCTCTCCTGAACCTGCAACTTTCAATTTGGCTGTGCTTGAACTGTTACATCCTGTTATATCTGCACCGGCAAGAGGCTTTTCAAATGCCGAAACTGTGATGATCTTATCTGCAGAAATATTGCATGTCGTACCTGATAAATTATTTGCATCTGTAGCAACTTTCAATCTGTACCTATACCCATTCATACTGGGATCAATTGGAATATCGCCGTAAATAGCCTGATATTCATAAGATCCTGTTAATGTGTTATATACAGGACTCCCGGTAGCCGGGCTTCCCATATCTGTCCAGGTTAGTCCACCATCTACACTATTCTGAAAAATATAAGATGCATAGGTATTAATTGAGGCTACGATATTGGCTTTTAAGGGTAAAACACCGTAAGAACAAAATTTCGGAGTCAATGAAATATCAGGATAAGTTATCTCAGGGCCACAAATGGCCATAGAAATATCATCCAGACCAAGATCATTGCCGCTGGCGACAAATGTTGCATTATCAATTCTCAGGTTCACGGAGGTATTGGGACCAGAATACCATAAACCTCCCACCTTTACCCAGGCTGGTTCAAAACTTGTAGAAGCATTCGAATAAGGTATAGCTCCCGAAGTAGATACCAGTTGATTATTAATATAAAAACTGATGTTGGGCTCAGTACCAGGTAAGGCTGCAGAATGATTTCCTGGTAATACATTGATCACATAAGCTGAAAATTCATAGAGCGTATTCGGGCATACTGCAATACTGCTGGCATTATAAAATGTCTTCCCAAATGTTGCGGAGTTTGGTGAGCCATTCACAATCATAGCATATCCTCCATCACCAGTATGATCTGATGCTACCCAATCCGTCTTGATACAGTTACGGGTGGCCATGGTACCAAGTGTTTTCAGAAAGGAATAAGTTCCCTCAGGACCTAGTCCGCCACTCGTTGAAGCATAATTATAATTCGTGAGTCCGGGCTTGGCATTACCAAGGTTTTGTGAAGGCGATGCAACTGTTGAATTATTATTTATGCAACTGCTTGTAGCATTAGCTGTTATAAACGGGGAACTAAAGGTTCCTTGTGCCCCAAGAATATTATTTCCGAGTCCAGCCCCACTGCATACCAGCAATGTTCCATTATCTGTAACCGGAATACTAAATATAGCTGCCGAGTCGTCGGAATTACCATCATTATCAGTTGCAGTAAACGCAAAAGATGCCGTCCCGGTAAATGTGGATTTAACTTCAAACTGTAGTTGTTTCGCCTGAACAGGATTTAAAACCTGATTTACACTAACAATTACATTATTTAAGTACAGGGTACCGTGTAAATTATTGGGAAGGCTTAGAATCTTAAAGGAAATGATAGTACCATCAGAATCACTGCCTATCAGTGGAAGGATTTGGGAGCGGCCGGAAATATTCTGAATAGGAAAGTTATTGATATTGATAGCGATTGGAGGACTTGAAACAAGCCTCCTGTTGTTTTCTGAATTAAAAAAATAAGCAAATAACGGCGAAAAAGAAAAAAGTACGAACAAAAAAATGACTATAAAGCTGGAAATAAGCTTTGGTATAATTCTCATCTTATGTTAATCACAGTAGGTGATTATTTCTACGTCAAAAACCCGAAAAGGTTATGATTTTAACGATAAGAGGGGATATTTTAGAATTTTTTGTTGATTGGGGATCGGAATCTTATCGCGACAGAGTCCTGATATAAAGCTCTTCAACCTTTTTACGAGCCCATTCTGTTTTCCTGAGAAATTTCAGACTGGATGGAATGCCCGGATTCTCATTAAAGCAATTGATCCTGATCAGAGTACCAAGTTTATCCCATCCGTAATGATCTACAAGATACACCAGGATCATTTCTAGGGTTTTGCCATGAAGCGGATTATTTGGCTGCTCTGTTTTCATAGAAAAATTTTAAATTCAGGACAAATGTAAAAAGCAATCTGGATTTTTTCCTTTAAAGATGATTGTCTGACATCCGGATTTTTATTTTCATAAATTTGCTTCATGCAATCCATTTCCAGGGCTGCCAAAATCCGTGAATATGAAGTATAAATTAGGTGAGTTCGTTCGGTTTGTCAATGAACGAAGAGAAGGTTATATCACCAGGATAATTGATGAAAGTACCATTGCGGTAACCGACGACGATGGATTTGAAATTCCGGTACTGGCAAGTCAGGTTACACGTGTGCATGGAAAAACTGATAGCTCTGATGATCTGCCTGTTGAAACCGATTCCGATCTAAAAACATCACAATTCATTTCAAAAGGTATATTTCTTGCCATCAGCCCCGACAAAAGAAGCCCATCGGTAGTTCATTTCCATTTAATCAATTCGAGTTCATGGCAATTGCTAACCACACTATACATCCGAAATAAGAACAAGCATAAAGGCGAATATGCCGGAATTCTAAAGGCTCAGTCCACAGTTCAGATTTATTCATGTTCATTGAATGAACTTGATCTTTGGCCTGAATTTAATATTCAGGCACTTTTTTTCAGCCCGGGCAACGAACAGTATCAAAAGCCTATTGAGTTTTCAGAGAAATTCAAAGCCAAAGATTTTTCCGGAGCGAAAAAGCAACATGAATTACTTGAGCAAGCCGCCTGGTTAATACAGCTTGACAGTCCTGAACCGGTCATTGATCCCGAAAAACTAAAAGAAAGCTTTTTCAGACCTCATGCAGAAAAAATTGAAATAGAAAAGCCAGGAAAAGAGGTTGACCTGCACATCGAAAAGCTCCGGGATGATTATCAGTTCCTGAGCAACTCGGAAATACTGGATATCCAGATGGGTTATTTCCGAAAATCTCTCGATGCGGCAATTGTTCATAAAATACCTTCTATCATTTTTATTCATGGCTCCGGAAACGGTACTTTAAGAAATGAAATATATAAAATCATCAGCAAACATGCCCAGGTTAAAACTTTCATGGATGCCTATAAAGAAAAATTTGGATACGGGGCAACTGAGGTCTTCTTTAAAACCCTGTAAGTCTTCTAAAGGCTGACAGGGTTCTCAAAAGCCGACAGGGTTATAAAATATTATTATCTTTGCGTGACAATGAAAATACTCGGTATCCTTCCGTTATCTCTAAACCTACCGTCTTAATCTCAATACCCTCTCTTTATAAATATGCTTAGTCCTGAAATTGAAAAAAGAAAAACATTTGCGATCATTAGTCACCCAGATGCTGGTAAAACAACGCTAACTGAAAAGTTTCTGCTTTTTGGTGGCGCTATAAACACCGCTGGCACCGTAAAACGAAATAAAGCAAATCAAAGCAGCACATCCGATTTCATGGAGATTGAAAAGCAGCGGGGGATTTCTGTTGCTACGTCAGTAATGGGCTTTGAATATAATGGGAAACGAATCAACATACTTGATACACCGGGACACAAGGATTTTGCTGAAGACACTTACCGCACCTTATCTGCTGTAGATAGTGTTATTCTGATTGTCGATAGTGTTAAAGGTGTCGAAGAGCAAACACAAAAGCTAATGGATGTCTGCAGGATGCGCAATACCCCTGTTATCATATTCGTAAACAAACTTGACCGCGAAGGAAAAGACACCTTTGAACTGCTCGATGAACTTGAGAACAATCTGAATATCAGTGTATGTCCGCTTTCGTGGCCAATAGGGCAAGGTTATAATTTCAAGGGGGTATATAATATATTCGACAAGCAGCTTAATCTATTTAAACCTGATAAATCTAAAATCAGTGAACCGGTAATACAGGTTAAAGATCTTAATGATCCACTACTAACTCAATTTCTGCAGCCTAAAGAACTTAAAACCTTACAGGATGACCTTGAACTTGTTGATGGAGTTTATGGAAATCTGGATAAAGACCTCTACCTGGAAGGTCTGCTTGCACCTGTTTTCTTCGGAAGTGCTATAAATAATTTCGGAATTCGCGAATTGCTTGACACATTTGTTGCTATTGCTCCAAGCCCAAAAAGCCGGGAAGCCAATGAGCGGATGGTAATGGCGAATGAAAAGAATTTTACCGGCTTTGTATTTAAGATCCATGCCAACCTCGATCCAAACCATCGCGACAGAATTGCCTTTTTAAGAATATGTTCCGGCAAGTTTGAACGTAATAAATTCTTTTATCACACCCGACTGAATAAAAAATTGAAATTCTCAAACCCTGTGGATTTTATGGCCAATGAAAAAAGTCTGGTAGAAGAAGCATGGCCAGGGGATGTTGTAGGGCTCTATGACAGCGGGAATTTTAAGATTGGTGATACACTAAGTGAAGGTGAACAATTACAATTTAAAGGAATCCCTAGTTTCTCCCCTGAAATATTCAAAGAAGTTGAAAACCGTGATCCATTAAAATCCAAACAACTTGAAAAAGGCTTGCAACAATTAACAGAAGAAGGTGTTGCTCAATTGTTCGTTCAACAACCCGGAAACCGTAAAATCATTGGTACAGTTGGAGAACTTCAATATGAAGTAATCGTGTTCAGACTTCAGCATGAATATGGTGCAAAATGTGCCTTCAGGCCACTTACATTTAGAAAATCAAGCTGGATGACTTCAAAAGACAAGAAGAATATCAATGAAATAACCCAGCGCAGACATCATCATATTGCGACCGATAAAGATGGAAATCCTGTATTCCTGGCAGATAATGACTGGACATTAAATCTTGCAAAGCGTGATTTTCCTGAAGTTGAGTTTCATAATACTTCGGAGTTTAAGAGACAACAATCTTAGAAGCGGTAAGTTGTAAGTTCCCTAATGTGTTAAGCACCCAGACTTACAACTTATAAGCTACAACTTACAAATAATTACAAATCCCTTTTAACAGTCGGCTTCACAACAGCGGCACTCACTTCATTAAAATACTGTTGTGCAAGCGTCTTATCATGCCCGTAGATATCCTCACGGAAGTGTACATTTCCACTTTCATCAGCCCATGCAGTGAAGTAAACGAGGTAAACTGGTAATACTTGTTTTAGCTTTACATATTTTTCCTGCCCCTGGGCAATTGTGCTTTGAATTTTGTTCATATCCCATCCAACAGGGCGTAAAAGGTATTCCGCTAGTTCAAGTGGCCTTTCAACACGAACACAGCCGTGGCTGAAATTACGTTTTATCTGACTGAATAATTCGTCGTGCGGGGTATCATGAAGATAAATATCATTTGTATTCGGGAAGATGAATTTCACATCGCCAAGGTCATTTTTAGGTCCTGGTTTTTTGCGAAGTGTGTATTTCCAGTTATCCCTGGTAACAGAACTCCAGTTCACTTGCGAAGGACTAACCCGGTTCCCTTTTGCATCAATCAGCTCCATATTCGAGCGGTCAAGATAACCGGGATCACTTGCTATTTTAGGGCCTAGCTCCTCTCTCACGATGCTTGCTGGAACATTCCAGTAAGGTGCAAGAACCACGTTTTCCATCTTATCGCTGAAAATTGGTGTACTGTTCATCGTTTTACCAACGATCACGTTCATTGCTATCTGCTCTTTTCCTTTCTCATATACGCGCAACCTGTATTCCGGGATATTAACAATCAGGTAATCTTCTTCAAAGCTTTTCGGGATCCATCTCCAGCGTTCCATATTCAGGATGATCTGTTTAATCCGCTGATCTACCGGAACGTTAAGAAGCTTTGCAGTTTCAGGATCCAGGGCTCCGTCAGGCTTCATGCCCTGGTCCGATTGAAACTTCTTTAGCGCGTTAACTGTTTCGGCATCGAATGTTGAATCTATCGAACTCAGGTTGAGGCGCTTCTTCAAAGCAGCAACTACGGGCGCCTTTTGCCCTTCTTTTAATTTAGGACTAGGAGTTACTGAAGGCCAGCCCCCGGCAGCCTGAATCTTGCGATAGGCTGCAAGCGCTGATTTAAGTCTCGCATAATCCGGGTGAAGCGGACTAAAGCTAGCATAGGAATACTTACTCTCCCGCTCTTTCAAAACGGCCATTAAAGCCTTATGCAGCTTGATCTTATTCCGCTTAATGTCCCATTCAATTTCTTCATTGTCCCGAGGAATAATTACTCCCCGGTAATAATCAGACGCCCATACAAAATACGTGGATGAAAGAGCTACATCGATCTCTTTCTGGATTGCTGTAAATTTGGCAGAATCGCGCTTCGCAGATTCGAGGTTAGCAAAAAGTGTATTAAAATCTATAAATTGGTATTTCTTAGGATTAAGCCCTTCCTCACCGGCTTTGCTAATCATGTTCAGCATATCCTTAGCCTGAGGAACGATCTCATTATTTTTAAACCAGCCTAACTTAAAATTACGCTCCCTGTAAAATTTTTTCGCCCAATCCGTATGCTCTTTTAGCAAGGGATCATTATTCATATAGTTAATATAGGACATACTATCCAGGGTCGGCTGCGGTTTCCCAGCCACTTGCCTTTCCTGCTTCTTCTTATCACCGCAAGCGGAGGCTAATCCGATGAGGCTGATTCCCGTTAATACCAGGAGATATTTTTTCAGAGATCGGATACTTGTCCGGAAATAGTGATGGGTATTACTATTTTGTTTGGTATTTTTATACATATCGGGTTTCAAGGTTTGGTTATTATTTGGACTCATAATATTGATTATCAGTTATATAGCAAGTGTAAAGGTTTATGTTGTGTTTAGTTGTGCTTGTAATGCAACAAATGTGCCGTTGCTTCACTTCGCTACCCATGACATCGATTATTTTTTGAATTTGTTTCATTGCTAGCGAAGCAATCTCCCTATTAAAGATTATCAGCAAAGTTGCCCGGAACCGCGTCATCTTAACGACGTAATCTATTCATTACGCTTTACAAACAGCCTGGGCAAAAGAAAACTGTATTGCGTAAATTAAACCGGGGCGGCAGCGTTAGCTTTTTTGCCACAGAAATAGCTATAATTATACACCCTTTGTTATGGTAAAAAACTAAAGCAGAGCACGGGACCATCGGAACCGAAGAGCTACTGACTTTGCTTTTCACAAAAATCCAAAACCGCCCCCTGTCGCGCCCGACTGGAGTATTCAGACAGGCCTCACTGAAAAAAGACTACCCGGAAGCTAGCAGGAGGGGGGAAATATTACAAGATAGAAGTATCACCTTCCATCCTCCGCTAAGCTACGGCGGGTAACGTGTGCCAACTTGACACTTCCAACCTTTTGGAACATCCTTTGTTACACACCTTACATCTAAAACATTAATATCAAACAAAGAAAAATGCAAGAAAAAGGAACCATTTCGATCCACACGGAAAATATCTTTCCAATCATTAAGAAATTTTTATACTCTGATAACGAGATCTTCCTGAGAGAGCTGGTTGCAAATGCAGTCGATGCCACTCAAAAAATCAAACGCCTCTCCTCTTTAGGTGAATATAAAGGGGATCTGGGTGAGTTAAAAGTTTCAGTATCGGTCGACGAAAAGAAAAAAACCATCACTATTTCCGACAATGGTTTGGGAATGACAGGCGAAGAAATTAAAAAATACATCAATCAGATTGCATTCTCGGGTGCAACAGAATTTGTTGAGAAATTCAAGGATGCCAAAGATGCGAATGAAATTATCGGAAAATTCGGACTTGGGTTTTACTCAGCCTTCATGGTTGCTGATCAGGTTGAAATTCAAACACTTTCTTATCAGGACGGTGCAGAACCTACGCGCTGGATCTGCGACGGAAGCACAGAATTTGAAATCAGTGCCGGAACACGTGCAAGCAGAGGTACTGATATCATCCTACATGTAAATAAAGAGTCCAAAGAATTTCTGGACAAAGCAAAAATCAAGGTTATTCTTGATAAATACTGTAAATTCCTCCCAATTCCGGTACAATTTGGAACCCGTTCAGAGCAAGAACCTGATGGAGAAGATAAAGAAGGAAAACCAAAATTCAAATCTGTTGAGGTTGATAATATCATCAACAATACCAGTCCGATTTGGACAAAATCTCCTTCTGAATTAAAAGACGAAGATTATCTTGCCTTCTACAAAGAGCTTTATCCATTCTCAGAAGATCCCTTGTTTTGGATCCATCTGAATGTAGATTATCCTTTCAATCTGACAGGTGTTCTATACTTCCCGAAAGTGAAGAATGAGTTTGAAATACAGCGAAATAAAATCAAGCTCTTCTCGCGCCAGGTATTCATTACCGACGAGGTAAAAGATGTAGTTCCTGAATTTTTAATGCTGCTGCATGGAGTAATCGATTCACCGGATATTCCGCTGAACGTTTCAAGAAGCTTCCTGCAAGCTGACAGTGCCGTTAAAAAGATCAATAGTTATATCACCAAAAAAGTGGCCGATAAACTGGCTTCACTGTTCAAGAATGATCGTAAAGCTTTTGAAGAAAAATGGAGCGACATCGGTTTATTCGTAAAATACGGAATGGTTAGTGAAGAGAAGTTTTATGATAAGGGAAAAGATTTCGTGCTGCTTAACAATAGCCAAAACGAATATTTTACTCTTGAAGAGTACAAAGAAAAAGTAAAAGCAGCCCAAACTGATAAGAATGATATGCTGGTTTACCTGTATGCAACCGATACCGATAAGCAGGATACCTTTATACAGTCGGCAAACAAAAAGGGATACGATGTTCTAAACCTGAACTCTCCAATCGATCCGCACTTTATCAGTCAATTGGAGCAAAAACTCGAAAAAACATCCCTTAAGCGTGTTGATGCTGAGGTTGCCGATAAGATCATCAGTAAAGAAGATCAAACCGTACATGTATTGAACGACGAGGAAAAAGCACAGGTTAAAGCAATCTTTGAAAAGGCCATCGTTAAACCAAACATGAGGATTGAGATTGAAAGTCTGAATCCTGAGGAACTTCCTGTTATAGTAACCATGGATGAATTTATGAGACGTATGAAAGATATGTCTAAAATGGGTGGAGGCATGGGATTCTATGGAAATCTCCCGGATAATTATAATGTAGCCATTAATGGTAATCATAAGCTTATCGGTAAAATCCTTCAAACTCAGGACGAGGCAGAACAAACACAATTGGCAAAACAAGCTTTTGATCTGGCTTTATTGTCGCAGGGTATGCTGACTGGTGCTGAGTTAACTGAATTTGTGAACAGAAGTGTGAGTTTGATCTGATAATTCGTCTCTAACCATCGCATATTTAAAAAAAGCATCCTTTCCATTCAAGAAAGGATGCTTTTTTTGTTCAATTGAAATTTAAAATTGAATAATATTCCAGAGGTAAATACTAATTTAGTCGGATGGATGCGCTAAATATTCTCATGGAGAATTATCAGGAATTTGAAGAAACGCGAATAAAAGATCGTTTTTTCAAACATGCTGATCTCCTGAAAATACTGGGAAAGTTAAAGACAAATTCTGCCTTTAGTATAAAAGAAGCAGGAATGTCAACCAAGGGACTTTCCATCAATCTGGTTACCTGGGGTAAAGGGCCCAAACGGGTATTTCTTTGGAGCCAGATGCACGGTGATGAAGCTACGGCTACAATGGCTATTGCTGATCTTTTGAATTTTTTATCACAACCTGGCCAGTTTCGGCAGATTCATGATTTGCTGGCTGAAAAATGCACGCTGTATATATTGCCACTGGTAAATCCTGATGGCGCCGAAGTATTCAATCGCAGGAATGCAATGAATATTGACATTAACCGGGATTTTCATCGGCAACAGAGTCCGGAAGGAAGAATATTACGCCATTTAAGGGATGAAATTAACCCCCACTTTGGCTTTAATCTCCATGATCAAAGCACCTTATGGTCGGCAGGACATACCGGGAATCCGGCAACAATCTCTTTGCTTGCTCCGGCATATGATGAAGGCCTGAGTATCAATTCAACCAGGGAACAGGCAATGAAAGTAATTGCCATCATGAATTCAGCTATTCAAAAAAGTATATCAGATCAAGTCGGACGTTTTGATGATGAATATGAACCAAGGGCATTTGGTGATAATTTTCAGGCTGCAGGAACCAGCACAATATTGATCGAAGCAGGTGGTTTTTACAATGACCCCGAGAAACAATATATCCGAAAAGTATTTTTTAAAGCTATTCTTTCAGGACTGATCAGTATTGCAGATGAAACCTACTTGAAGGCTAAAACCAAAGATTATTTTTCAATACCCGAGAATAAAAAACTACATTTTCACATATTACTCAGGAATTGTAAACTGGAAAAAAATGGCATCCCTTACAAGCTTGATATCGGACTTTGCGCAGAGGAGAAAGTCACAAAGGATGCCAAATCGGTAAAATACACCTATATGGTAACTGAGTTGGGCGACCTGTCGGATTATTTCGGTTACGTAGAATTTAACTGCGAGTTTTTGACTTTAACAGAAAAAACAAAATTGAAGCTTGATGAACCTGCAGATTTAATTGTTCATCATGATAAGAATATTTTGATTAAACTTAAAAATGGGGTTTTGAAAACGGTGATTGGTTGTTAATTGGTTTTTGTTAGTAATTTCAATCATTTATAATAAATTCATTTTTCCTGCTATCTGTTGTCTGTTACCAGGCATACATAACCAGATAACTGGTAACAGACAACAGATAACAGGCAACTGATTACACCTATGGCATTAAACTACATCTGGATCGGCTTCTTTGTAATTGCATTCCTTGTCGCATTAGTTAAGCTAATCTTCTTTGGGGATACTGCGATTTTCAATAATGTAGTTAATGGAATGTTCGACAGTGCAAAAACAGGTGCAGAAATCTCCATAGGTTTGATTGGGGTTATGACTTTCTGGCTGGGCATCATGAAAATCGGCGAACGGGCAGGTATGATCTCGCTTTTTGCAAAAGGTGTGAGTCCGTTTTTTAGCAGATTATTTCCCGGAGTACCTAAAAATCACCCGGCCAATGGTTCAATCATCATGAACTTTTCGGCCAATATGCTGGGACTGGATAATGCAGCTACTCCTGTAGGTTTGAAAGCCATGCAGGAATTGCAGGAATTAAATCCTGAAAAAGATACTGCAACAAATGCTCAGATCATGTTCCTAGTGCTGAATACAGCTGGAATTACCCTGATACCAACAGGGGTTATTGCATTGCGAATGGCAAATGGTGCTGCAAATCCAGCAGATGTGTTTATTCCTTGTTTGATAGGCACGTTTATTTCATTTTTAGCCGGGATGATCGCAGTATCTTTCTACCAAAAGATCAATCTATTACAGCTTCCTATATTGATATTTTTCGGAGGGTTCATTGCCCTGATGGCTGGATTATATTTCTGGCTTGGAAGTCTCCCTCCTGATCAGATACAGATCTATGCTGGCTTATTAGGAGGTATCATTATTTTTTCAATCATCACCCTGTTCATCGTTTATGGGGCTTCTAAAAAAGTAAATGTTTATGAGGCATTTATTGATGGCGCGAAAGAAGGTTTCAGTACCTCCATCATGATTATTCCCTTTCTGATTGCAATTCTGGTTGCCATCAGTGCATTTCGTACCACAGGATGTATGGATTATGTGGTAAATGCAATCGGTGCAGTGGTTGCTGCCATGGGACTGGATACTTCCTTCGTTCCGGCGCTTCCTGTAGGTTTAATGAAGACCTTGAGTGGTGGTGGTGCAAGAGGACTAATGGTCGATGTTATGACCACCTATGGTGCTGATTCCTTTCAGGGTAGACTGGCAAGTGTGATTCAGGGTAGCTCAGAAACTACATTTTATGTACTGGCGGTATATTTCGGGTCAGTTGGAATTAAGAAACCACGGTATGCATTAGTCTGCGGACTTATTGCAGATCTAGTTGGACTCATCGCCGCAATTTTCCTGACCTACCTCTTCTTCGGACATACCATTTAATAGTAACCAGACTTTAATAATTTAACCTTCCTTATATCGAATTCAGATTAATTTATTATCTTTTAGTGTTACCTCACTCATCAATTGACGGATAAAGTTTCAATAATTTCATCCTATCATCGTCCCAGTTAAACCGCCATTTTATTTAAGCCTCCCTGGTATTCCGATTGGTTTGTCAAAGTATTTATGACATGACACTAGTACGGCCGCTCAATAGGCCCCAGCTTTAGCTAGGGTTAACCAGTTTGTTCGTTTTTGGGCTTCAGCCCAACATTCAGCAACATGTGAGGAAAATTACATTGGGCTTTAGCCCGATAGCTAGAAATTTTGGCGCTGAAGCACCAGTATTTGTTCCGTTCTGGTCGCTCAGGCTTTGGGCTGAAGCCGATCTGAAAACCTGATCTTTACCCGGAGCTAAAGCCCCTGTCTATTGAGCGATGCGGGTATCCCAAGACACAGTATTTTTTATTCAATCATTTCAATTACCCAACATTCAGTGTCATCTCACCTATTAATTGATGTTTAGAGTTTCAATAGTTTTACCCTGGTATAGTCACATTAAACTGTCTTTATTTTAGCCTCCTTAGTATTCCGATGTGATCGTCAAATTAAGTATGACGTGACACTAGTTTATTAAGAATAATTAAAATTATTCCAGCCGTATCATATTCGAATATCCCCTGACAATTAATCTGTTCTTTATGGGGAGCCATAGTTCACATTGCAGGTTGATTATCTGTTTACCTCGCTTAACAACCGAGCTTCTAGCTTCAATAATATCTCCCTCATGTGCCGGAGCAAAATAGTCTATGTAATTATTGATGGTAGTGTAATGATGGCTTAAATTCATTGTAAACACGGTTGCACCGATAACATCATCAATTATACCGGCACTAACCCCGCCATGCAGGACCTGCATCGGATTGGTCATATCCTTTCTGATCCGGTATTCAAAAATCAGGGCACCAGCTTCAGCACTTCTGACGATAGGTTTGAGCCAGTGGGCAAAGGGTGAGGGGCTATTGCTGAACTCTTTTCCAATTTCCTGCTGGATCGCAGCTAAATGTGCGTTAATTTCGTTCATCTCAATTTTTAATTATAATAAAATATTGGTGTTTAACAATAGAATTCCTGTTCATCAAAAAAGAATCAAAGCAATAATCAAGGTTACAATCACATTGAAGCCCTGAGCGATCAAAAAAGCGTAAAAAGGTTTCTTGCTCTGTTTATTAAAAAGATCAGCAAAATTGGTTTCAAGCCCGATGCTGGTAAATGCTAGCGCAAACCATAAGCCCTGCAAGTTTTTAAGACTCCCTTTTACAGATGAACTGACTTCAGGACTCAATACAAAAGAAAACAATAACGAAGCTGCCAGAAAACCCAAAACGAATTTGGGAAAACGCTCCCAGATGACTTTCAGACCTGGCTTCCCATCAGGCTCATTAGCTTTTGGGTGTTTGGTATAAGTCCAGTAAACGGAGATTGCAAAAGCGGCCAAACCCAGCAATACATTTTGGGAGAACTTAACAATGGTACTGATCTTTAATGCAGTTTCCCCAACTAATGAACCTGAGGCAACTACCGCACCTGTGGTATCGATACTGCCACCAAGCCATGCACCTGTAACTTCCTGCGATAAGTCAAAGTATTTGGCTATCATAGGCATGAATATCATCATCGGAATAGCTGTGATCAATACCATTGAAATTACATAGGAAAGCTTTTTCGAATCTCCATTAATTGCTCCTGAAGTTGCAATAGCTGCCGAAACACCACAGATAGAAACCGCACTGGAGATCATCATTGTGAGTTCATCGTCTATTTTCATCTTCTTACACAGCCAGAAAGCAAAATACCATACCGATACAACCACAGCCAAAGCCTGAATCAGTCCGAGTGAGCCTGCTTTTAATACATCAGAGAAGATTACACTAGTTCCCAGCAACACTAGTCCGATTTTGACGAACAATTCGGTTGAAAGTGATGAACGCAGCCATTCAGGTAGTTTAAAGAAGTTACTGATAGCAAGCCCCAGACTTAGACTAAAAATAACTGCCTCGAGATTAAAAGATTTGACCTGACTATTCCCTGCAAGTATTAAAGCAATGATGGTGATTAGATAGACCAATGGAAAACCAAATAAAAAATGTTTAAATGGCTTTCCTGTTAAAAATGCACCTATTGCAGCTATGACCAATACAAACATGAACTGGATAAAAATGAGACTCAGATTACTGGCTGAGAGTACCTTCCCGAAAAGCTCACCGGAATTACTCCAACTGAAAGCCGGGACTTCTAAAATTAGTCCTACAATCGACAGGATAATGATCAGAGCACCCAGTATTACAACTGTCCAGTCCTCATGAATTGCAACTTTTTTCTGTTCTGACATAAAATTTATAATGTGATTTTGATATTAAAAATGTCCTTAAGTACTTGCTTAGCAGCATTATAACCACACATCCCATGTACTCCTCCACCCGGAGGAGTTGATGATGAGCAAATATAGATTCCTCTCGCAGAAGTACGGTATGGCGAACTTCTGAGGGCGGGACGGGTAAATAGCTGACCTATATCTATAACTCCTCCATTGATATCTCCACCAATATAATTGGGATTATATGCTTCAATTTCCCGGGTATTCATCGTATGTTTTGCGAGAATCAAATCTTTGAATCCTGGCGCAAAACGTTCTACCTGATTTTCGATGGCATTTGTCATGTCCTTCTCAGATCCATTGGGCACGTGGCAATATGCCCATGCCGTATGTTTACCTTCAGGGGCACGCAAAGAATCAAATAAACTTTGCTGAGCCAAAAGAACAAATGGCTTTTCAGGTAATACACCTGCATTTGTCATTTCTTCCCCCCTAGCAATCTCCTCAAAAGTGTTTCCAAGATGAACAGTTCCTGCTTTACGGCATTCGAGAGCAGTAAAAGGAATCTGTCCATCCAAGGCCCAGTCTATTTTAAAAACTCCCATCCCATATCGGTATCGCTTTAATTGCCAGGAATAAATAGATGAAAAACGCTCCCCTGCTATTTCCAGAATCTGTTTCGGAGTAAGATCAAAGAGAACAACAGTAGATGCAGGTATATCTTTCATTGATCGAACAGGTATACCAGTTTCTATTTTTCCACCGATTGAAAGAAAGTAGGAAACAAGTGCATTAGCAATTACTTTTGATCCACCTTTAGGCACAGGCCAGCCTTTTAGGTGTCCGGTAGCCATTAAGACCAGTCCGAAGGCTGAAGTACCTAAATTGCTTAATGGTTGCAGTGAATGGGCTGCCATACCTGCCCATAGACCTCTGGCTTCTTTAGCTTTAAATTTCCGTACAAGTGATGTTGCAGAACGCAAAGCATTCAGGCCAAATGCAGCCATATCTAAGGGATGCTTTGGCAAATTCAAAGGTCTCAGTAAATCCTTCACCAAGCCGGGCCAGCTTTTGACCAGCGGGTTTAACAAATTGCTATAGGTTTCCTTGTCAATCCCAAGAGTTTCGGCGGTATTGTCTACACTTCCGTTCAGTGCTGCCGAAGTTCCATCATCAAACGGATGGGCTGCTGCCACCCCCGGATAAATATATTCGAGTCCGTGTTGCTCAAGTGGCAAGGAATTAAAAAAAGGAGAACCAGCTGCCAATGGATGAATCGCAGAACAGATATCATGTACAAATCCGGGCAAAGTGAGTTCTGCAGATCTTAATCCTCCTCCTAGTGAATCCTTTGCCTCCAGGATCAGAACAGAAAGTCCGGCCTGTTGTAAGGTAATTGCTGCTGACAAACCATTTGGGCCTGAACCTATAACAATTGCATCAAATTCAGAACTGACATTTACTCGTCTCATTTTAGATGAATATCATCATTCTGGACTAAAAAACATAATAATACCCTAAATATGAGGAATCATATCAAACTTTAATTTATAGATGGCTGAAGTAAAAAAACAGACAGATTTTACCATTTAGCAATTACAAAAGCAATAGACCTTTCCTTAAATAAATACATCATCCGAAATTGTAAAGAATCCTTATTTTCGAAAGCAAAACCGTATAACATGAATTCAAAAATAGATTTAATCAGAAAAACAAGGTTCAAAGCATTGGAAATTATCAACGGACTAAGTATTCCGGAATTAAATAAAATTCCCGAAGGATTCAACAATAATATTATCTGGCATCTGGGACATCTGATCGCTGCCCAGGAAGGAATATTTTACCTTCGGGGCAAACTTGAACTTAATGTAGAACAGGAGTTTTTCAATTCATTCAAGAATGGTTCAAGACCTGATCGTGAGATTCTTGCTGAAGAGCTTGAAAACATTAAATCCCTACTTTTCAGTAGTCTGGATCAGTTTGAATCAGACCTGGGGAAAAATGTCTTTCATAATTATCCTGCATGGACTACCAGTATGGGAATAGAAATCAATTCTATTGAAGATGCATTAAACTTTTTGCCATTTCATGAAGGACTTCACCTGAGTTATATTATGGTGTATAAACGTATGATTTTCTAATACTTATTTCTTAAATATCCTTTTAAGATTTAGAGCTGATTTCCCAACTGTACTTATTTTATCGGCAATAGATTCGATAACATAAGGATCAACCTGTTCAATATTATTCATATTTATACCCTGATCAAGCTGTTTTGGATAAACAATCAAGAAACTGTTGGAATTGAAATATGTTCCTAAATAGTAAGGTAATTTCTCTAAATAATTGTTGTATGAAATATGCCCCTTTCGGGAAGTAATCACGACAAAAAAATCATTTGGTTTCAGCTCTCTGCTGAAGATTAAAAAATCTTCCCAGTTATCAAATTCGCTATATGACACACTAATCTGGCTCTTTGCCTTCTGATGGGCACTTTTAATTTCCGACAAGGTACCAGGTGTTGCATAGAACCAAATCGGAATTCCGGCAGATATGGCAACAATTGATAATTTGTTTAACCAATGAAAGAAACCAGGCTCCTGCTCAGCATTTTTAGAAACAAGTACGAGCATCCTTTTTAATGTATTAAATGGCTGTGCTGGTTTGTAGATATAAATAGTTTCAGGAATTTTATTGAACAATTCTTCAGTTGTAGAGCCAAAAAACTTGTTTTGATCTGATTTATGATGAAGGCCAATTAGAATATCTGTAATCTTATGTTCCTTAATCGTATAAATAATACCATGGCTGATATTAATATCGTATCGGGTAAGTGGATGAATAGTGTTCTCAGTTGCCGCAGCATGCATGATTGCCTTTTCCAATACTTTTTCAGGCTTTACTTGAGTATTGCTATCTGACCATTCATCATCCGTAACATGAAGTGCATAAACAGGAACTGAACTCTTTGAAGGTTTAAGCATTAAACCAAAATCAACCAGTTCATTTACCGAATCAGGATATGCCAGGGAAATCAGGATTTTTTCCTCTCCCAAATCAGAATCGCTACTATCCGATTCATTGATTAGTGCCAGACGTCTTGAAGCTTTTTCAACCACAAATGAACTGACTGCACAACTTACCAGAATTAACAGAATCGTACCGTTAAGCACATCCTCGTTCAATAATCGTATCGGTTCACCTGAACTCGTTTCACCAATAATAATGTTATAACCTACCAGAATAATAGCTAAAGTTGCAGCAGCATGGCTAGAGCTTAATCCAAAAATAAGTCTCCCCTCCTCAGATGTTAGCTTAAAAGCCTTCTGAGTTATTACTGCTGCGAGATATTTGGCTAAAATGGCCACAAAAATGATCACTCCTGCAACTTTCAGTGCTCCCCAGCCATTGACCAGAACACTTATATCAACCAGCATTCCTACACTGATCAAAAAAAACGGGATAAAAATTGCATTCCCAACAAAGTCAATACGATTCATCAATGGAGAGGAATGAGGTACAAATTTGTTAAGTACCAAACCCGAAAAAAAAGCCCCGATTATGGCTTCTAGTCCGGCTGCTTCCGCCAGAAAAGAAGCCAAAAAAACCATAGCTAACACAAAAATATATTGAGAAACACTATCGTCATAATGCTTAAAAAACCACCTCGTTATCATCGGAAATACAAAAAATACAATAGACACAAATGCTGCTGTTGAAATTATCAACTGCAGCCAGAAGCTTAAAGAAACTTCTTCCTTCGTTACCCCTGAAATACCAGCAAGTATAAGCAAGGCAAGAATGTCGGTAATCATTGTCCCACCGATTGTTAGTGTCACTGCCCGGTTTTTTGCAATTCCATATTTACTGGCAATGGGATATGAAACCAATGTATGTGTTGAAAACATACTTGCAAGCAACATTGATGAGAGAAAACTATATCCTAATATGTAGTAACTAGCCATAATTCCGAGAACGAATGGCAATAAAAACGTAAGTAAACCAAAGAACAATATTTTAGTTCTGTTCTTCTTAAATTCTACCAGATCTATTTCAAGACCAGCAAGAAACATGATATATAATAACCCTACAGTACCAAATAAAACAATACTGCTATCCCTTCTCAGGAGATCTAATCCATAAGGACCTACAATAACACCGGCAAGTATAAGCCCTATGATATGAGGTACCTTAATCTTATTGAATAAAATCGGAGCAAATAATATGATGAAAAGAACCAGGGAAAATATAATTACCGGGTTCCTTAATGGTAATGAAAGATCGAGAGCTGATAATATAAGCATATCAAATTTTAAAGGGTATTTATTTTAGATAATCCGACTGAGTAGATAATTTTACAATTACCTCCCTGATTAATTTCTCTGATCCCTTCCATCTTACTATCAGAAATTTGATTGAGCTGAATGTTCATGCTTGTTAAGAGATTACCCTCCTGCTGCCTTGACTGGACTGTCAGGCCGGTTTCGGTGTATACTCCCAGGTACACTCTGCTTATGCTGTTTTTAGACATTACCTTAACAACTACTCTGTTATTATGATAAGCAATATTCCATCGCTCAGTTTTAGTATCTCCAAGAGCTGAACCTTCACAACTGGTTTCAATACACTTCATAATCACAGTCCAGTTTCCAATCAGCTTTGAATTATAAATTCCGGTTGTGTCACCAATATGCTCCAAACTATCTAAAAGCTGTTCACGGCTACTAAGATCAATGTCTCTGGAAATAAGCTGCTGCTCAAATATCTTTAATTCTTCCTCCTTCTGTGTAACTTTCAATTCCCGCAATTTAAGCTGATTAGAACCTTCCTTGTTACCACAAGCTATAAGAAATGAAATAATTAAAATAAAGCTGATCAAATGTGATTTTAACATTGACATCCTGATTTATTTGGTTTAAAAAATATTTCGATAACCCGAAAGTATCAGAAATTTTAAGCCCGGCCATATAAAAATATTAGAATACGATTTTAATATTTATACCTGAAGTAGGGAATATACGCCAAATTGAGCTAAAAAAAAAGGATAAATAAAATTTTAAAGATCCATCTCATAGTAGAAAATGGCTAACTTCCGAAACTAAGGAAGCAATGAAAGAGAATCAAGCGTGTGATATTTATGTTCGACTACCCGACCTTTTACATTAACAATCCTGAACCCCGAACTATCGGCTCCGAGTGGTCTTCCGACAGGCCCGGTAGTGATCATTTCCAAATCACCAGCTTTTCCATACGAATTACGATGATAGTGGCCTGCAAAAACCTGTTTTACGCCATAATGCTTAAATAATTCAAGATACATTTTGCGGCGCTCAGTATTAATATTGAAATATTCGTCAGGTTCATTTTGATCTTTCAGGAAGAGTGAGTGGTGCATAAATACCATGATGTTTTTTGCTCCTGAATTTTTAGCCTTTTCTAAGATAATTCTTAACCAGGCTTCCTGTGCTGCGGCCTCGGCTGGCGCCAATGAAGGGTCTTTGATCAATGATGAATTAATTATTATTCCAAGCATATTACCTGAACGGAAAGTATAGCGGTCCTCGCCAAAATGCTTTTTATAAAGTTCAAGACTGGCAGGAGTTGGAACATTTTCGACATCATGATTGCCGGAAACGCTGTACAATTTAATTGAGGGATCCAGTTTAGCAGCAATCCGCTTATATTCTGCAATCTGTGCAAGATCACCGGGTTTGTTTACAAGATCGCCGCATATTATTACAAAAGCAGGTTTTAAACGGTTTGACTCAGCAATTGCCCTTTCCATGTTTACAGTTTCCCTGCTGAATTCCTTATTGGCATTAAAAAAACCAAATTGGGTATCTGCCATTTGAAAAAATGTATAGGGCTTTGATGAGCAGCCTGCTATCAATAAGAATAAAAGGATTGCAAGTATATGTCCGGGATAAAAAAATCTTTTCATTTGTTAAATATCTCTATTCAATATGACTAAGCAAAACATTTATATGATCATTACGTTAAGTTTATGCTAAAAAACACGATGAATACGCAGAGAACATCTCTGAATGTGTTGATTTATCTGGAATTTAAAATATAACATCTAAGCATAGCAATAATTATGTGTTTATATTCTGTTGACCTTAATTTCTTAACTTGCGCCTTCTAACCAAAACAAGATAAAAATGAACGAAGTATATATCATCTCTGCGGTAAGAACTCCTATTGGAAGTTTTGGAGGCTCACTCTCAAGCCTTTCTGCGAGTACTTTGGGCGCTGCTGCAATCAAAGCTGCGGTTGAACGCGCAGGTATTAAAGCTGATCAGGTGCAGGAAGTATTTATGGGAAATGTTTTATCGGCAAATCTCGGACAGGCTCCTGCTACCCAGGCAGCAAAATTTGCGGGCTTACCTGATATACCGGCAACCACAATCAACAAAGTATGCGCATCAGGAACCAAGGCAATTATGATAGCTGCCCAGAGTATTGCATTGGGAGAGAATGATATTGTTATTGCCGGCGGAATGGAAAGCATGAGCAATGTGCCTTATTATCTGGATAAAGCAAGAAATGGCTATCGGCTGGGCAACGGACAGATCATTGACGGACTTGTAAAGGACGGCTTATGGGATGTTTATAATGATTATCACATGGGTTCTGCAGCAGAACTTTGCGCTACAGAATGTAATATCAGCCGTGAAGATCAGGATGCATTCACCATAGAATCATATAAACGATCGCAATCAGCACAGGCAAACAGCAAATTTAAAAATGAGATCGTAGCTGTTGAAATAAAGGACCGAAAAGGGGAAATAAGCCTGATTGAGCATGATGAAGAGATCAATGCCGTTAAATTTGACAAAATTCCTTCGCTAAAACCTGTATTTAAAAAGGATGGTACCGTAACAGCTGCAAATGCTTCCACTTTAAACGATGGTGCGGCGGCTCTGGTACTCATGAGTAAAGCAAAGGCCGATGAATTGGGACTTAAGCCCTTAGCTAGGATTATATCCTACGCAGATGCCCAGCAGGCTCCCGAATGGTTTACAACTACACCATCGAAAGCAATTCCTAAAGCACTGGAGCGTGCCGGAATCAAGGCTTCAGATGTAGATTTTTACGAGATCAATGAAGCATTTTCAGTGGTTTCAGTAGCAAATAACCGAATTCTTCAACTTGATCCTGCTAAAGTTAACGTAAATGGAGGTGCCGTTTCAATGGGACATCCGCTTGGAGCATCGGGTGCACGAATTGTGGTTACCTTGCTGAATGTTCTTAAGCAAAATGGCGGAAAGATTGGTGTTGCCGGCATCTGTAACGGAGGTGGTGGAGCAAGTGCGATCATCATCGAAAATATGCAATAAGAAATAATGAGAATTCTTTTTATAATTTTCGGTTTGTTAGTTTTTACTTCGGGCAAAGCTAAGGCTCAGCATTCTGATAGTAATAAAAACAATCAGACCATGCTGAATCTTCAGGATAGTCTGCAGATTCTAAGTTATAAAATGATCAATGACAGCATTGAACCTGAACGCTATAATGCCAATTATAAATTCATTAAAACCTTAGTCAATAGCTTAAAGACACCCTATTCTTTCAATTTTTCATTCGATTCACTAAAGACAATTTCAATTCAGTCATCTTCGGATAAAAGATTCAGGATCTTCAGCTGGCATGTGATGAATAATGATGGCAGCTACCGTTACTATGGCACCATACAAATGAATAACCCTGATGGTAAGCTGCAAATGTTTCCGCTGGTTGATTATACTCCTGCAATAAAAAACAGCGCTGACACTATCACTACATCTGATAAGTGGTATGGCGCTCAGTATTACCGTGTTATATCGGTTTTGAATAATGTTCAAACTCCTTATTATGTATTACTTGGCTGGAAAGGCAATACAGTCAGGTCAACTAAAAAAGTAATGGAAATCCTGTATTTCAAGGATGGTAAAGCCTATTTCGGGATGCCTGTATTCGACGGTGACAAAGAACAGCCCTTTAAAAAACGGGCAATCTTTGAGTACGACCGTCGCGCATCGATGGTGCTAAACTATGAGCCATCAATAAGTACAGTGGTTTTCGACCATCTCGCCCCACCTGATCCCAAATTAAAGGGAAGATTTGAACTCTATGGTCCTGATTTCTCATACGATGGTTACCGGCTTGTAAACTGCAGATGGAAATTTGTACAGGATCTGGAACTAAAAAATATGCCAACAGATCAGGATGATAATTTCAATGACCCGAAGAAAATGAAAGGTAATAGATAGTTGACAATTGATAGTCATTGTTGTCCGGTTAAAATTAAATTTTTAGTCAAATGTGCCATCTATGACTTTAAAATGAGAATTTATTATCGTTTTAAAAAGCATGCCCACCTGTTTTATCAAAATTATAGGATAAGCAAAATGAGGTTCAGCTTTCGCTGAATGACATGCACTTTTTTAGTATTTGAGAGATCCTGACCTTCGTCAGGATCGTAGTGCCTGAAAAGCCCTTTCATTAAAGATAGAAATTGATAGAAATCAGATTCCGGCGAAGGCCGTATTCTCCCTATTTCACCCCATGGGCTGTCACCAAAGGGAACCTCCTAAATCTTTAGGGAATTACATTTCAAGCTTTCACCGGACACTGGTGATTGATAGTTGACAATTAAACTCATAACTCGCACCAGATAACTGCTAACAGATAACAGGCAACAGATAACAGATAACAGATAACAGATAACTACGGCGATACCGCCTGCATCATCAATCCACAAACATAAGCACCGTAAGTACCAATTACATACCCGAATACCGCCAGCAATACTCCTACTGGTGCAAGGGAAGGGTGAAATGCACTGGCTATAACTGGAGCTGATGCCGGTCCGCCAATATTGGCCATACTACCAACCGCTGCAAAAAAGAAGGGTGTCTTTGTGATCTTGGCAGTAATCAATAAAAAAATCGCATGAATAAGTATCCAGACCAAGCCGATGAGCAGAATTCCCGGATTCCTGAAAATGGCCATCACATTCATTTGCATCCCAATAGTAGCAATCAGAACATATAAGAGAACACTCCCTATCCTGGATGCTCCCGCTCCTTCCAGATTTCTCATTTTTGTGAACGAGAGTATCATTCCCAATGTGGTAGCAATGATAACCAGCCAGAAAAAACCAGATGTAAGGCTGAAGGTACTTAAATAAGGTGCATTGATTGTAACCCAGGGCGCAATCGTATCAGCTCCAAGATGAGCAATACCGGTAACCCCGAAACCGATTCCAAGAATCATAAGAATATCTTCCATTTTTGGAATCCTCATAATACTTAATTGATAGGCTTCAATCTTATCCTTTATTTCAGTAACCGACTGATCATCAGCCTTTAAAAATTGGTTAATCTTATTATTCTTTCCTGCTCCATATAACAGGAGTGCCATCCATGTGTAACTAACAAATACGTCCAAAGCCACCATGGCTGAAAAAAGGTCTGTACTTGGCTTAAATATCTCAAACATAGCAGCCTGGTTAGCTCCCCCACCTATCCAGGTGCCGGCGACCGTACTCAATCCCCTCCAAACCGCATCCGCTCCTTCTCCACCAACTATTTCAGGTGCAAATAAAGAAACAATCAACACAGCTAATGGCCCACCGATTATTATACTGAATGAAGCTGTGATAAACATCAAACCGGCTTTCTTTCTTAATTTCCAAATTTCACTCAGATCAAGGCTTAGGGTAAATAAAACCAAACTGGCAGGTAAAAGATACCTGGAAGCCATTGCATATAATCCGGATGAAGTACCGGAAATAATACCCGCAGAATTTAGAATACCCGGCAGAAAATAACAGAGCAATATTGGAGGAATAACCGAATAAAGTTTTTTGAAGAATGTCAGACCACTTTGAGAAGACCAGAATACTAATCCCAGAATACTCATTAAAATCCCCAGAACAACGGCATCATTCGTAATTAATGGAATTTCTTTGATCATTGAAAGGGATTTTATTTAGTACAATTAATATAAGTGGGCAATTTTAGTAAATTTTAATTATAATTGAACTTTTTACTCCTTTTTAACCAATTAAAGAGTAAGACCTTATCCAATTATAAATTCTAAACAATCAATTATTTTATTAAAACGTATGGAAATACAGCAAAAACAGCTTTTTGGACACCCAAGAGGGTTATATGTACTGTTTCTTACCGAAATGTGGGAAAGGTTCAGTTTTTATGGAATGAGAGCCCTGCTCGTACTATTTCTTGTTTCATCAGTAAATGGTGAGAACCCCGGATTTGGTTGGACCAGTAGTGAAGCCTTAAAGCTTTATGGCATTTATACTTTCCTTGTCTATTTATCCTCTATCCCGGGGGGAATCCTGGCAGATAAATTGATTGGACAAAAAAAGGCCGTAATCCTTGGCGGTTTACTGCTGGTAGCCGGACACAGTATCCTTGCATTCCAGTCATTAATTACTTTTTACATAGGATTAGGGCTTATCATTGCTGGCGTGGGATGTTTAAAACCCAATATTTCGACCATGGTTGGGGGTCTGTACCCGAAAGGTGATGACCGTCGTGATAAGGGCTTTACAATTTTCTACATTGGTATAAATACCGGAGCCTTTTTAGCAGGTATCATTATTGGATATGTCGGTGAAACTATGGGCTGGCATTATGGTTTCGGACTTGCAGGAATAGGAATGGCATTCGGACTGATTATATTTATGCTTGGCCATAAGTATTTAAAGGGAGTTGGTGAAGCAACTACAGCATTATCAGCTGCTGATCAGGCAATTATCTCAAAACCGCTTACCAGTATTGAAAAAGACCGCGTAAAAGTAATGTTGCTTTCTTTCTTGATGATTATTGTATTCTGGGGTGCCTTTGAGCAGGCCGGGGGATTAATGAACCTCTATGCATCAGAAAAAACCAATCGCATGATTGAATTCCTGAACTGGACAGTCCCTGCGACCTGGTTTCAATCGGTAAACTCATTCTTCATAATCACTCTGGGCATTCCTGTAGCTGCATTCTGGTTTAACCGGAAAAGAAATGGCAAGGAAGCTTCCTCGATCTTCAAGATCGCAATCGGTGTGATCATTATGGGCTGGGGATTTTTATTCATGTCGGCAGCATCAGTTCAATATCAAAATGATGGCGCTTCAGCGATGTACTGGCTGGTTCTTGCCTACCTGTTCCACACCATTGGTGAACTTAGTGCCTCCCCTGTTGCATTATCCTTTATTACTAAACTTGCGCCAATGAAATATGCATCAATCATGATGGGTGTATTTTTCGCAGCTACCGGACTTGGTAATTACGTAGCCGGATGGGTCGGTGTATGGTCGCAAACAGCCGGCGAACTCGAAATATTTACCGGAATTGCCATTTTCTGCACACTTATCGGAGGTATTGTAATCGCCATTCTTAAGCCATTGAAAAGACTTGCCCATGGAGCTGAGGACTTTTCTAAGGAAACCATGGCCACAGCCAAAGCCGAATAGAGTTCTATTACAAGTATAAAATGAAGAGAGAGATACAGAAATATCTCTCTCTTCGTTTAAAGCAGTATATTCGCAAATCAAATCTGTATTCGTGTTATCAGACAGCATCGTCATAATTCCCACCTATAACGAGAAGGAAAATATTGAAAATATCATTCGGAAGGTATTTTCACTGCCTGATGTATTTCATATTCTGGTTGTTGACGACGGATCACCTGACGGTACTGCCGAAATTGTTAAAAATCTGCAGGAAGAATACGAAGGCATGATTCATATTGAAGAGCGGTCTGGCAAACTCGGGCTTGGGACTGCTTATATTCACGGCTTTAAATGGGCCCTTGAACGTAATTACGAATATATTTTTGAAATGGATGCAGATTTTTCGCACAATCCGGAAGACCTGATCCGTTTAAAAACTGCATGTATTGAAGGCGCTGACCTGGCTATTGGTTCAAGGTATATCAGAGGGGTGAATGTAGTAAACTGGCCAATGAGCAGAGTACTCATGTCCTATTTTGCCTCCGTGTACGTCAGGCTGATCACAAGAATCGATATTCAGGATGCAACCGCTGGTTTTAAATGCTACCGTCGTGTGGTGCTTGCAACCATACCTCTGGATAAAATCAAGTTTATCGGTTACGCGTTCCAGATTGAAATGAAATTTACTGCAATCAAATATGGTTTTAATGTAGTGGAAGTTCCGATTATCTTTACCGATCGTACTGAAGGCATCTCTAAAATGAGTACTAAGATATTCAGGGAAGCCTTTTTGGGCGTGATTCAGATCAAATTAAACAGCCTTTTCAGGAAGTATAAATAATCTGGCTTGAAACTGAATTTTAAGAATTTAAGGACATATGGTTTATATTTACTTCATATTTATCAATTCTTTTATGATATGTTACAACTAAAATGACCATGAAAACTTTTGGCAATTGGTGTTAAGTGTTAAGTATCAAGAGCCAGGAACCAGGACAAAATTTTGGTTCATTTTAGAATTTCTTATCAAGAATAAAGATATTAGCCGGAAATCTGAAAAAAATATCTATCATAAAACATAACCTATGAATGAACATCTTGACCCTGGAGAAGAGAACTTATCACCTGTAGAACGGGAGATCGAAAAGGTTCTGCGTCCCCAGGTCTTTGAAGATTTCACAGGTCAGCATAAAATTCTGGCGAACCTTCGTGTATTCGTTCAGGCGGCTAAACAACGTGGTGAAGCTCTGGATCATGTATTGCTACATGGCCCGCCCGGATTAGGAAAAACAACCCTGTCGCATATCATTGCTAATGAAATGGGTGTTAATATCCGCATCACCTCCGGACCTGTTCTGGATAAACCCGGGGATCTCGCCGGATTATTAACCAATCTTGAAGAAGGAGATATCCTCTTCATTGACGAAATCCACCGTTTAAGTCCGCTGGTAGAAGAATATCTCTACTCAGCAATGGAAGATTTCAAGATCGATATCATGCTCGAAACTGGCCCGAATGCCCGTTCCGTACAGATTTCATTAAATCCCTTTACTTTAGTTGGTGCTACGACCCGCTCAGGCCTGCTTACAGCACCTTTACGAGCCCGTTTCGGCATTAACAGTCGCTTAGAGTACTATGATGCCAAATTACTAACTACTATTGTCCAGCGTTCTGCGCAAATTCTAAAAACAGAAATTTCTGATGAAGGATCTTATGAAATTGCCCGCAGAAGTCGCGGTACACCCCGTATCGCCAATGCCTTATTACGCCGTACCAGAGATTTCGCACAGATAAAGGGTACAGGAAATATCGATACTGATATTGCAAAATATGCCCTGAATGCTCTTAATGTGGACGAGCATGGTCTTGATGAAATGGATAATAAGATTCTGCTGACTATTATCGATAAATTCAAAGGCGGACCGGTAGGTCTCAAAACCATTGCTACTGCGGTTGGTGAAGAAGAAGGAACCATTGAGGAAGTATACGAGCCTTTTCTGATCCAGGAGGGCTATATTATGCGTACTTCAAGAGGCAGGGAATGTACAGAGGCAGCCTATAAACATTTGGGCAGGATAAAAACAGGAGGCAGCAACACCTTGTTTTGATACGATTATTGATTTATATTTAAGAATAAATATAAATCAATATGGATCAGAAAATCATTAATCTTTACGACGAATACACTCATAAGCCCTTAAGCCGAAAGTCGTTTATGAACCGCCTGGTAAAGCTCACAGGGAGTGCTGCTATGGCTATGACGGCGCTTTCTGTACTGGAAGTTGGCTATGCAAATGCAGAAACTGTTTCTGAGCAAGATGAAGACCTGATACTTGAAGATATTTCCTATCCCGGGGATGATTGCACCATGAAGGGGTATCTTGCCCGTCCTAAAGGAAGGGGGAAATTTGGAAGTGTAGTAGTAATACATGAAAATCGTGGCTTAAACCCTCATATAAAAGATATAGCACGACGTGTTGCTAAGGCAGGTTTTATTGCCCTTGCACCGGATGCCCTATCCCCTTTTGGCGGAACACCTGCAAATACCGACGATGCCCGCGGTATGTTCAGTAAGATAGATGCATCAAAAAACCTGAACAATTTCCTGAACGCACTGGACTATCTGAAATCTAGAAAAGAAAGTAATGGTAAAACTGCTTGTGTAGGATTCTGCTGGGGTGGTAGAATGACTAATTTCCTTGCGGTAAATTCAGCATCCCTGAATGCAGCTGTTGCTTATTATGGCGGACAACCTGATGCAGGAGATGTTCCAAAAATAAAAGCAAAATTAATGCTGCATTATGCAGGGATGGATGAGCGTGTCAATGCGGGAATTCCTGCTTACGAAGCCGCATTAAAAGCATCAGGTGTTGATTACCAGCTTTATATTTATGATGGAGTTCAGCATGCCTTCAATAATGATACTGGTGGCGAACGTTATAATGCTGAAGCTGCTAAACTTGCCTGGGGCAGAACGCTGGAACTTTTCAATAAAGCAATCAACTAAAAAAAAGGGGCTGATCCGAATGGAGAGCCCCTTTTTTAGGATTATAATTGATCTTAGTATAAAGTAAATTCTACTCTTCTGTTGTCCTGACGACCTTTGGTAGTCTTATTAGTTGAGATCGGCTGGCTTTCACCATAACCTATTGCTTCAATACGTGAAGAACTAGCTCCCTGACTTACCAGGTAAGATTTCACTGATTCAGCACGGTCTTTTGACAATTTCAAATTTGCTGCATCGCTACCTACATTATCTGTATGGCCTGCTAATTTAAGACTAAAATCTTTAGATTTTAATAAATCAGCAACTCTGTTCAAGGTTGGATATGACGTTGAACGTAAAGTTGATTTTGCAAAATCAAATTCAAGATTACGAATAGCATCGGCAACAATCCTTCTGTCTTCTTCGGTTACTACAACACGAACAGGATTAACAACAGTTGTTGTTGAAGTTACTTTAATTTCACAACCTGCACCATCAACCTGTATTCCTACTGGTGTGTTCGGGCATTTATCAAAGTAATCAGAAACACCATCCTTATCGCTATCATTTAAAAAGCGCATTCTTTCCTTATTCATCTCTTCCATATGTGCTGCATGCTTAGCTCTGTCTGCATCAAGGCTTGCCTGAAGTGCTGCATTTCTGGTGATATAATCATCCTGTAACGCCGCAACCGGATTATAGCTGGACAATGGAGTTTTTGATTTGCTTCCTAAATTAAATTCCAATCCGATATGAGAATAAGAAAATTTATCGTTTTGTGGTCCTGCACGATATCCATCAAGGTTATCGCCATCAACAAAATTCATGGTGTAACCCATATCCAGATTAATAGCATTAGATAAACCGAACTTTATTCCAAGTCCAACAGGTAAATAAGCTTCTTTAACATTCTCACCAGCATTAAATTTGGCTTCAACTCCGGCTTTAGTTTTAGTAGTTGGCTTATAACCCATAATACCATATCCTGCGGTCATGTAAGGTCTAATGACATTCACACGATTCATCCAGTAAATATTTGCAAGAGTTAAGTTAGCACTCAAACTAGCTGCATAGGAAACTTTGGTCTCGTATGAATCAAACGCACTTACAGGAGGCAAACCATTACCCCAATTTCTGCTATTATCAGCCTTAAGTTTTCCGGCTAAAAAGTCGGCCTGAATTCCTAATGCCGGTAAAATTTGATTTTTCAAAGTAGCACCATATCCGACATCGGCTTTCCAGTTTGTAAAATCATTCATTCCATTGATAACCGTAGGAGCAAGGATACCAGCATGGATACCAAAAGACCATGTATTAAATGCTGATGAAGGAGCGAACAGCTTGGGACTCTCAGGTTTCTCCTGAGCATTTGCTCCGGCAGTAACAATTAAGCTGAGTGCCAGTGCTGATAGTTTTAGAAAATGTGTTTTCATAATTTATGATTAATTTAACAGCTTAATGCAAATGCTATACCATAAAGTCAACTAACGCCATTATTAGAGCCGTATGCTGATTCTGAACCAGGAAGCACGTATTCTTATTCCTATCTTTGAACTAAATAATGGTCAGTAGTTCACGATATTCAAAATTCATAAAGACTGAAGCCCTTAAACTGGGATTTCAGTTTTGCGGCATTTCTAAAGCCGGATTTCTGGAAGAAGAGGCTCCAAGACTTGAAAACTGGCTAAAAAGTGGGTACCATGGCGAAATGAGCTATATGGAGAACCATTTTGATAAGCGCTTGGATCCGCGAAAGCTTGTAGATGGTGCCCGTTCGATCATTTCCCTGTCCCTAAATTACTATACTGATCAACAACAGGAAGATGAAAGTGCGCCAAAGATCAGCAAATACGCTTATGGTAAGGACTATCATTTTGTGATAAAAGATAAGCTGAAGCTTCTGATGGAAGCTATCAGAGGTAATATTGGAGAGGTAAACGGCCGGGCATTTGTAGATTCGGCACCTGTTCTGGACAAGGTTTGGGCAAAAAAAGCAGGAATCGGCTGGGTCGGAAAACATAGTAACCTGATCAATAAGAATACCGGCTCATTTTTCTTTCTGGCTGAATTAATTACTGACCTTGATCTGGAATACGATATAATTCCAACAAAAGATCATTGCGGAACCTGTACCCGTTGCATAGATGCATGTCCTACTGAAGCTATTGTGGCTCCATACATGGTCGATGGAAGCCGCTGCATCTCTTACCTGACTATAGAGCTAAAAAGTGAATTACCTCCGGAATTCAGTATAAAAATGAAAAACTGGATGTTCGGCTGTGACATTTGTCAGGATGTTTGCCCCTGGAATAAATTTTCTTTACTAAATACTGAGCAGAATTTCAGTCCGCATAAGGACCTTCTCGGACTTAAACAGGCAGAGTGGCATGAACTTACCGAAGAAACTTTTAACAAAGTATTCAAAAACTCTGCGGTTAAAAGAACAAAGTATAGCGGATTAAAACGGAATATTGATTTTCTGAAACCACTTTAAGGCTTATTTCTATCAAAAAAATTGGAAAATAAGTCAACTCATCACATTTATCCCCTATCCCATCACATTTATTAGCGGAGCAGTAATAGCAACTGTATCATTGTTTCATAATTCATTACAGAAAATGATAAATAAAAATATACAAATGAAAAGTATAATTAAAAACCCTTCAGATATTAATAGAATAGAATTCTGGGCTGCAACTACCATGTTCGTATTCTCAATATTCTTTCTCGTTTCAGGAGCTATAAACAATAACTGGGAGCCGGGAAAATATGAATTCGATGAAGCTCATCAGCACTATTCATATTTCAGTAACCATTTTTTACCAATGTTATGCAGATACCTTAGCTTTTATGCCAGTTATTGCCTGCTCACCTTTGTGATCATACCACCCCTCGGCAGAAAAGAAAACATCACACTGAATATCATATTCACGCTGATTATATTTTACCTGATCAGCGTTGTACTTGCCATTACTGATACCTGGACTCAGGGGTATCTTTTCGATAAATATTCAGAAGATGAGCTTTATTCAAAGCTCTTTCAGGAAGCAGCCATCTATTCTTTCTGGTTGTTGATGATGTTTGCCCTGTATAACATCATAAAGTTCCTTGCGATCTACCTTCTGGAAAACTCAGATCTGATCCAATCAAAATACAGGGTAATCACCCGCGACGGAATATTTGCATTTATTTTCTGGATGATAGCATTGTTCCTTTTATTGATTGGTCAGAGTGATGCAGAAGTTGTCGTAGGTATTGCCACATGTTCACTTGCTGGGATATTTTTGTACTGCTATTCGATGTATGCCTTATTACCGGATATCTACAAGAAATCGAAGCCATTTAAAACTTATCTGAAAAAAATTTTCCTTTTAGTTTTACTCAGTACTATACCCATCTTCACAATACTGCTTGTTCTGATTCCACATCATCATGGTGAAATAGCTTTTGTAGCTGCATTATTTAATATCGGATTTCAACTTTTATTTACAGCACCACTGGCCTGGTATGTTTACAAGCATAGAACCACAGTAGATTATGAAATTAAAGGACTTCAGACCGCATTAGGGCGTTCAACAGCCGACCTGAACTTCCTTCGCTCCCAGATCAATCCTCATTTCCTTTTCAATGTGCTGAATACTCTCTATGGAACCGCACTTCAGGAAAATGCGGAACGAACTTCTGAGGGTATTCAGAAACTTGGTGATATGATGCGCTTTATGCTGAGGGAAAACCTTCAGGAGAAAATTTCTCTAACAAGGGAAATAGAATACCTGAATAATTATATCGGACTTCAGACCCTGCGTACCCAGTCATCCCCTGATATACAGATTCATACAGAAATCGAGGAGCATACAGGCATACTGCAAATCGCACCGATGCTGCTCATCCCTTTTATTGAAAATGCATTTAAACATGGCATCAGTCTGAAGGAGCCTTCAAACATTCGTATCAGTCTGGTTTGTAAAGACAAAACCCTCTATTTCGATATTTCTAACAGTATCCATCCAAAATCTATAAATGATCCGGAAAAGGACAATAATGGTATAGGCCTGAATAATGTGCAGCAAAGACTTAGGCTAATATATTCAGGAAAACATGAGCTATCTATCCGCGAAAGCGGGAAAGAATTTTTTGTTCACCTAACTATTCAACTGGACTAATTCAGAAAAAATGAAAAGTTTATTGTGCATACTGCTCTTTAGCCTCATATTCAATGCCTGCTGCGAAAGTTTATGTGATGAACCCGGTTCAGAGGAAATCAACAAGGCCGAAAATCCCAAAATGATTGACCACCAGCCAAATAAAAAACATGCTATAACAGAAAGCAAATGTCATTTATTGAATGAATGGCTAAATCGAAAAAGCATGGGTCATTTTCTAAAAAATCATATTTCATTGGAATCAGGAATCAGCTGTATCAATGAAAAAACTCTTTTTAATGATACATTTATACCATGAATGCCATTGCACTTGACGATGAACCATTAGCACTTGAAGTAGTGCGCAGTCATGCTTCAAAAGTTTCTTTTCTGAACCTGAAGGCCGAATTTACCGATGCTTTTAAAGCTATGGAGTATATTCAGAAGGAAAATATTGACCTGATATTTCTGGATATTAAAATGCCAGATATTTCGGGTATCGATTTCATGAACAGCCTCAATAAAAAGCCGATGGTAATCTTCACAACCGCTTATTCTGAACACGCGGTTACCAGCTTTGAACTGGATGCTATCGATTACCTTCTCAAACCATTCTCATTGAGCCGCTTTGTAAAGGGATGTAATAAAGCATATGAACTGTTCCAATTGAGAAATAAAAGTGGCAGCGCTGATTTCATTTTTCTAAAAACAGGATATGAGCAGGAAAAAGTACATTTTGACGATATACTATACCTGGAAGCCGCTGGAAATTATGTCAATTTTGTTCTGAAAAATAAAAGTCTGCTTTCGCGAATGACCTTCGCCGAACTTGAAGTGATCCTGCCAAAGAATAAATTTATCAGAGTCCATCGCTCCTACATGGCCGCTGTGACTGCAATAAACAGAATTGAAAGACATCAGATTCATATAAATGACCTTCAAATCCCTGTAAGTGAATCGTATATGTCAAATCTGAGTAGTTTGGATAAGAGATAAGGCTTTTCTTAGATTTATAATATGAAATATGTCCTGCTCCTGTTTATTTCTATTTGTACTATCGACTGCTATTCGCAGCATCTGAAATTAAAAAAGCGTGTATCTAATGCATTAAATGGCTCTGATTTCTCAAGGAGCATCAGAGATAGTTCTTTAAGCCTTGAGGACCGTGAAAGTATTATATTTAATGAGATCCGATCCGGTAATATTCCCCGCTTTTATAGAAAACTTTCAGTGATCAGGGATACAGCAATGATTATAGGACAATTACAAACGATCAGGTATTATGTTCTGCCTGATTTTCTGGCGATTGGTTCTGATTCTGATTATTTTTATTGTCCGATGCGACCTCAGTTAGCTCAGAAAGTTGCTGATTTTCTCGACTGCAGTCTGCCAACAAGAAAGATCTCCGACAGAATTTACCATACTGCAAAGGTAAAAATGATGCCCCAGCCAATCCCTCCTTCCAAAGCAATGATCACTGTTCCGGTATTTGAAAGGCATACCAGGATGGTACAGCAGCAAAGGGAACAATCAATAAAGCAATTTCCATTGGGAAGTCTGGTAGCTGGAAATAAGAAAGATGTTGTAATCTCAAATATGATTTTCAATTCCAAAAATCAACTCAGAGTTGCAATTTATGGCTGGCATAAACCCGATGGAAAAGCCATTCAACCCCTGCATAATGGACATACAACTGACCATGTGGATTACAGCCACGGTATACGACTGGTTCAGAATAAGTTATGGATTAATGGAAAGAAATCTACACTGCGTGCCATACTTGGATCGGAAACATTACACCCGCTGCTAAGCGATGAAGGAATGATTAGTAAGGCGTATTACCCGGTAGAATAGATGTTGCCGGTTATATACCAATTACGAATTATTAATTACGAATTACGGACTATCTCATTGTCAACTGTCCATTGTCAACTGTCAATTACTTCCCAAATTTCATCTTCAGCTGCTCCAAATGATCATTTGTGATTGGTTTAGCTTCTTCCTTAGGTTTTGGGGGAGTACTTTGATCGGCCTGCGGGGCAGCCGCCGCAGTCTGCCGCTCAGTTCTTAACTGTTCTTTTTTTGCATTAAAACGATTCCATATTTTTTCGAGACAACGCTTGGTATACAATGGAAAATCACCATTCAGCATCCAGTTATAATAACTAGGTTCTGATTGAAATACATCTTCAACAGGACGGCCTTTATGCTTTCCAAAATTAATTACCTCCACCCCATCTTCATTATAAACCATTCTGGCAGCGAAATCTACCGGTTTGTTCAGATTTGTGAATGCATGAAGTGCTTCGATATTGTTTTGAACGGGTTTTGAAACTGTACCCTTTTTATCCTCCCAGCTCTGATTTTCATAACGTTCAATCTGGGCTTTCAGAACTTCATAGGTAGCTTTAATATCCGCTTCCGCTGAATGTGCATTTTCAATATCTTTACCGCAATAGAACTTATACGCGGCCTTTAAAGTACGCTGCTCCATCTGATGAAATATATTCTGAACATCAACAAAGTGCCTGTTTTCAATGTCAAAATCAATACCGGCACGCAGAAACTCCTCCATTAATACCGGAATATCAAAGCGGTTGGAATTGTATCCTGCAAGGTCGCAATCATCCAGAAAACGGGCCAGTTCCTCTCCTGCCTGCTTGAAAGTACGCTCATGACGGATATCCTCATCATAAATACCGTGAATCAGTGATGACTCAAGGGGAATTGGAATTCCCGGATTGATACGCAGGGTTTTTACATCTTCCGTTCCATCAGGCATTGCTTTCAGGATAGAGATTTCAACTATGCGGTCGGAAGCAACATTTACGCCGGTTGTTTCAAGATCAAAAAAGGCAAGCGGACGTTTGAGGTTTAATTTCATGTGATTAACTAAAGATTATGATGCCTGCCAGAATACCTAGAACCATTATCATGTACATCAGAATCTCTGTGGTAGCAAAGCGCTTATATTTCTTCCAGAATGTATAGTCGCCTTTTTCTGTGCTCATAAATAGGTCCGGGATTATTATTGTCCAAAATTACTGATAAAAACAGATAATCAATGAAAGAATTGAGCCTATGGTTTGACACTACCAGCCCTTGTAAAATATTTATAATACCATGGATCTTTTAAATCACTGATTATTACCCCTTTCGAGGTAGAAGCATGAACAAATTTATTATTGTGAAGATAAACCCCAACATGGCTAAACTTTTGACCGTCGAAATCAAAGAAAACCAGATCACCCTCCTCCAGATCATGCTCATATTTTCGCTTCACTTTATCTGCCATTGTACGGGCAGTACGGGGTAGATCTTTGTCATAAACCTCTTTTTCAAGCAGAAAAGTGAACCCGGAGCAATCAACACCCCTTTTATCCATTCCTCCCGAACGGTGAGGCACTCCTATCCAGCTGTCAATAAAACGGTATAGTTTCTCATTATTAAGCTCCTTTTCTTTTACATTCAAGAGGGATGCATAACGCTCCTTTATACTTCCAGAAGATATTGCATTTGATTTTGAGGCATCGGTAATGATCTTTTTGCTTTTACAGGAGGTATAGATAAGCGGTGTAAAAATAACTAAATACAAAAAAACAATTGATCTGACTCTTATCATCATGATTCAAAGTTCAGTGATAGAATAGTTGACAGTATATAACTTTTATAAACACCTGTTGATAAACGCAGAATTCAGATTAATTTAATGAGTATAATTTAACCTGAGCTCGATATAAGGAAGGTTAAAATAATACCGTTACAATTGGTTAGTTAAGGCTCTGGAATCACAATAATTAGGTATTGGAAATCAATACCTGTATGTTATAGGCTGGTTCAGCCCTTTCCTCCGGTTAGTTCCGGCAAGAAATCGCGTTCTGATGCAAATTACCATTAGCCGGAAGCTACCTCCTCCGGCAAGGTTTATTTTACCCGGAGCTGTATTTCATCGGGACGAGCCTGGCAAAAGGACCATCAACCATTTGAAATAAACCTAAGGGGGTGGAAGCTGTAGATTTTTTGCAATACTGAATTTCATGATATATACTAAATCTGCTGCAAAAATAACAGCAGAACACGGGAAGGCGCGACCGAAGAAGCACAGACCTTGCTTTCTAGAACAAGAGAAAATTATACAATTTAAACTTATTTTATATCGAACTCACCTTAATTTAAAACAGATATTAATAAATGAAAAAATTATAAGTTCAAGAAAATAACCCCTCTTAATCATCCATATTAATACATTAACATCTTATTATCATGATCATCATATCAACTATAAGTCCTATCATGAGAGCGTAGTTCATTCCACTCATTTGTAGGGGCGAAATAACTCTTATCAGTAGATTTTAAATGCTGTTTTAAAACCTCCTCATTCAATTCAATACCTAATCCAGGAGAATTAAGCGGCAGAATAGCATAACCTTTTTCTATCATTTTTTTACCATCTGTCGTCTTTACCAGGTCTTCCCACCATGGGATATCAACTGAATGATGCTCCAGTGCAAGGAAATTCTGTGTCGCTGCAGCACAATGTACACTAGCCATAAAAGAGACCGGTGTACCTGCCTGATGCATTGCCATAGCTACTCCATATTCTTCGGCATAATCCCCTATCCTCTTGGTTTCAAGCAGACCGCCCGATGAGGCAAGATCAGGGTGAATAATATCCACCGCCCGTGCATGGATCAAAGGCTTGAAATCTTTCAGCAAATAGATATCTTCACCGGTTGTAGTAGGCGTTTCCAATGCATCTGAAATGGTTTTCCATTGCTCGGTATAAGTCCAGGGTACCATATCTTCAAACCAGGCTAACCTGTATTTTTCCATTGCCTTGCCCAAACGGATGCTATTATTCAGGTCAAAATGACCATAATGGTCAGTAGAAATTGGAATTTCATACCCAACCATTTTACGTATTGAATCTACAACTTGAGATAAATCCTCCAAACCTTTTTCAGTGATCTGAATCTGTGTAAACGGATGTGCGGTATTACCATAAGACATCATATTTCGCTGATCCCCCCATTGTGCCAGATCTCCTTTATCATTCTCCCAGAATTTAGAATTCACAACTGTACCTGGTTTCCCTTTTAACTCACTGATTGAGATATCCATTTTCAACCAGGTATATCCCTGATCATTGATCCGGTAATTGATCAGTTTTTTTTGTTCTTCAGGACTTGCAGCTTCAGGTGTATCCGCATAAAGCCTTACTTTATCGCGATATCTTCCGCCAAGTAACTGCCATGCAGGTACGCCATATGCTTTTCCGCATAGATCCCATAAGGCCATTTCTACAGCACAAACGCCTCCGGCCTGACGAGCTGGTCCGCCGAATTGCTTAATCACTTTAAAAATCATTTCTACATTACAAGGATTCCTTCCGAGAATACGGCTCTTTAACATCAGGGCATACCTGACGTCTGCAGCATCCCTTACCTCACCGAGGCCATAAATGCCCTGGTTCGTATCGATACGTATGATCGCTGTTCCTCCCATTACATTTGTGAGGCAATAACGCATATCGGTTATCTTCAGATCCGAAGGGTTAGAAGACCTTTTTACATTTTGCGTTGTATGGGCAATAGTATCTTCAATAGTCAGATTCATCAATCCACCTAAGGCAATACCACCCAAGGCTGTTTTTTTAAGAAAACTCCTCCTGTTGGTGCCGGTCTCCGGATTATTGATTTCAGCCTGCCTTGAAGCAGCATAGAACTTTTCCTCTTCCTTATTTCTGGAAATCAAAGATTGTAAAGTGCTTTTCATATCGTTTAAATTAGAGATTAATAAAATATCAGTGTTTTTTACCCAGATAAGTATCGAGTTGTTCAGGAGTGTACATGGTCTTCCTTGGATACTTTGCCAGCCAGGCTCTGAATTCATTTTTTATTGTCTCAGTCCAGTCCCCATGGATCTCTCCAGAAAGATATTTACCCTGTTTCAGCAATAAACGTTCGAACTCATCACGCAGACCTGTCAGTTCATTTGCCTTGACCAGATCTTCTACAAGATGAGCAGGAATAAATACAACCCCATAATCATTAGCAAATATTATATCTCCCGGAAAAACGGTAACCTCACCAACGCGGATTGGTGCGTTGATCGAAGTTGGGGTCATGTCCCTGATATAAGAAGGATCATGTCCTTTCACCCATGCATTAAATCCTTCAGTATCCCGAAGCTCCTGCATATCCCTGATAGATCCATTAAAAACTACGCCATTGCCTGTTTTGGCATAAATTGAATTTCCCAGGCTTGAGCCAATAAGGGTACCATCCTTCACTTTACCAAATCCATCAGCTACATAAACGTCTCCTTTACTTAAGATATCAATAGGCCAAATATTAAATCCACCACGCTGAGAGCGTCCTTCTTTACGACCCTGTACTCTTACCAGTGTATCAAGATCTGGTCTGGAAGGCATAAACTGTGCGGTAACAACCCGACCAACCATTGTTTGTCCTGATTTTAGAATAGTCCAGTTCTTTTCAACCTGATTTCGGTAGCCTTTATTATTCAGATAACCCCATATCTGTTCGAGTGTATTATATTGTAAACGTTCAAGCACGATCTCAGAAACCAAAGGACGGCCATCCGCCGAACGCTCACCTTTCCATAATGCAGTCATCTGTTGTACATACTCAGAGCTTGAACCAATTCGCTGAGCATAGGATAAAAAACTACTACAAACAAGAAGAACTAAAAGGATTGTTATTTTTTTCATGATTTAGAATTTAATTATTTTTTAAAATTTCAGAATAAAATATTGAGTTGATTAATAATTTATACTCTTTTTTCTTTTGCCACTGCTTCAGCCAGACCCCGCATGTACCCGATAGCAAAAAGGTTTCCCAGAGTCATATATCCTGGTCTGGCATTCTCTTCACCAGCCATAGTAGGAACATGATCAGCACGGATTGGACCTTTAAATCCTATATCGTAATATGCCTTCATGGCAGCATACATATCAATCTGGCCTTCATCATGAAAGGTTTCAGTAAATTTGGTACTGGGTATCACACCACTCAGGTCCTGAACATTTCTGAAATGAACAAAATGAATTTTACCCGCTTTCCCCCATCTTCTAACTAATTTAGGGATATTGGCACCCATCAGAGAAAAATTACCCTGACAAAGTGTAACTCCATTAAATTCACTGGGCATGATTTTTAACATTCTATCAAAATTTTCTACCGTATTCATAATTCTTGGAATTCCTTGAATACTATTAACCTGAGGATCATCAGGGTGTAACGCCAGTTTCATTTCAATTTTTTCTGCCTCAGGTACAACAGCCTTCAGGAAATATTCCAGGTTCTTCCACATACTTTCAGGAGAAACTTCTCCATACTTTGTAAGTGGTCGGTTCTTAATCTCTTCATAATCAAAAGCGGTAACAAGTGCACCGCCCCGACCAGGACGGTCCATTTGTGTCCGGGCCCAACTAATGACCGGCATCCAATTATAACAGATGACATCAACTCCTGAGCGCTTGAGGTTTTTCATGAAGGTTATAAAATTTGCTATTTCTTCATCCCTACCTTCAAGGCCAAGCTTAGTCTTTTCTCCCAAACAAGGTGGCCCTTCGACGGTATTGTAATTTAGTCCAACCTTTTTCCAGGAATCCCTTACCTCCATTATGGCATTATAATCCCATGGCTTTGCATTTACATTTCGTGTGAGCCTCATATCAATTCCAGCGATTGCACCAAACGCTCCCATCTGTTTTGCAAGCTCAATCAGCTGCTTATTAGCTTCCATTCCTGAAAAATAAGCATTACTCATTTCCATGCCTGCATCTTTTGCAACTGAAATTAATTCTAAACTGACAGGCGCAATTTGATTAAGAGGTTTTGAGATAGTTGAATTTATACCACCCACAGAAAGAGCAGCTGCAATTGATGCACTTTTTTTAAGGAAATCTCTGCGATTATCTGTCATGACTACATAAGTTTTGAATAGATGTTGGCAATGCTATTAATAATCGAAGGTCCCAGTTAGATAATTGAACTTTCGATTATGGGGTTCTGATCTTAACTACAATTCTTTTACCAGTCTACTACCGATCCGTCAAGTGAATTGTAAGTTTCCGGATTTTTCCAATCATGACCTATTTTATCAGCCATTAATGCTTCATCCAATTCAACACCCAAACCTGGTCCTTTAGGAATAAGAACAGTCCCATCCTTTTGTAATTTAAACGGGTTTTTTAAATATCCTTCGCCTAATGAAACTTGTTCCTGCACTAAAAAATTGGGTATGCTGGCGGCTAGTTGCAAGCCTGTGGCTAATGATATCGGTCCCATTGGATTATGTGGTGCAATTGGAACATAATACGCTTCGGCCATACCAGCGATAATCCGACCCTCAGTAATACCACCTGCATGACAAAGATCCGGCTGAATTATACTTGCAGCTCCTTTTTCAAGTATTTCCCGAAAACCCCATTTGGTAAAAATTCTTTCTCCGGTTGCAATGGGTATATGTGTACCTCTGGCAATGTCGACCATTACATCAACATTTTGACATTGACAAGGCTCTTCAATGAACATTGGCTGGTAAACTTCAAGTTCTTTAATCAGAATTTTTGCCGTTTGGGGAGAAATACTGCCATGAAAATCAATTCCTATATCCATATCATCACCACCAGCATCCCGTAAGGAAGCAAAATTATCTACTGCATATTTGATAAATCTTGGATTTTCGACAATATTAGCATGAGTTTTTTTTGCAACTGATGTTTTAATTACAGTAAAACCAGCGGCCTTTTGCTGTTTGATTTGCTCCGGAGTACCCGCACGTCCATATACCCTCACGCGATCGCGTGTAGGACCACCCAATAATTCATAGATCGGAACATTTAAAAGCTTTCCTTTAATATCCCATAAAGCCTGATCTATTCCACTTAAAGCGCTTGTAAGAATCGGACCTCCACGATAGAAAGCATGTCTGTATATAGCTTGCCAATGATGCACTACATTTCTGGGATCTTTACCAATTAAATATGGCTCTATCTCTTTTATAGCCGTTTGAATTGTCAATGCCCGACCCTCCAGTAAGGGTTCGCCCAGACCATAAATTCCGACATCTGTATGAATTTTTAGAAAAATCCATCGAGGCTTTACCAGAAATGTTTCAAGCCTGGTAATCTTGACCTCTCCATTTCCTTTTATTTGTTCAAGTGTAGAGGGTGATATTTTATTTCCAACATCTTTTGCATAAGAAGATTCTGGTAAAGCCATAATGCCAATCCCTGCAACCCCTAAAACAGACTGTATCGCAGTGCGACGGGAAATTTCTAATTTCTTTGTGTTAGATTTCATCAGATAAAAATTCTAAAGTAGTATTATTATTTTTTTGTGTATTCAGGTGATCTTGAAATTCAATACTTTAAGTTATGACTAATCTCATCAGCACTAATCGAACCTACTCCACAAAACTATTTAAGGTCAATTTCATAATCAATAAAAATTAAAATAGAAAGTTATTCCGGGTAAATGAGTAGAGCATAAAATCCCATAAATAAGTTTCATAGAGGATAAAAAAGATTCTTCAATAGTGATTGGATAATTTGGTAAAATAATTTACCGGAAAGTGGGCAAACACTTTCCGGAATTCTTTACTTAAAAATCTTTCTTTTAATGTTTAATTACCCTTAAATTAAAAGTTTGAGTCATGTTGTTCAAATTAAATATGATTAAACCTTCATCATTTTAACATAGAGTTGAATTCTCAAGATTAATTCTTTAAAAAAGAGACTATGGTCTTATAATGGTTCCATCTGATTTTCTAACCTGCCAATTAGATTTTGTACCGATAGGATACTTAGCGGCTTCTTTTTCATTCACCTCCACACCTAAACCAGGTACTTCATTTATATACATATAACCATCTTTCATTGTTGGCGAACCGGGGAATATAGCCCTTGATTTATCCGAAATAATAGCTGCCTCCTGAATTCCGAAGTTCCAGATGGCAAGATCAATATGAGCATGTGCCGCGTGACCAACAGGAGAAACATCACCTGGGCCATGCCAAGCGGTTCTAACATTAAACCACTCCCCTAATCTGGCAATTTTCATGGCCGGGGTAATACCACCTATTTGAGAAACATGGCATCTGATATAGTCAAACCATTGATTAACCATAGGCATTTTAAATTCATTAACATTATTAAACAGCTCTCCCATGGCAATCGGCACAGTGGTACTTTGTCGAAGAAGTTTGAACCATTCCATATTTTCAGGAGAGAAAGGATCTTCAATAAAGAATGGACGGTATTGCTCCAGCTGTTTAATCATGTTAATAGAGTCCATAGGCTGAGTATTCTCATGGATATCATGTAATAATTCGACCTCGCCTCCACAAACCCTTCTAACGGTTTCAAACATCTTAGGAACTCCTTTAATATAGGCATACTCATTAATATGACGATCTCCTTCATATCCAAAGCCGGCCACCTTAAAATCAGGTTGTTTAGAATTTGTACCTACACCTCCATAACCACCCTGTTGAATCCTGATATATTTATATCCTTGAGCCATGAATGATTGAACACTTTCAGCAACAGCTTCTGGGGTGTTCCCTCCAGCATGGCCATAGCATGGTATTGCAAATCTTGATTTACCACCTAAAAGCTGATAAACCGGCATATTGGCTCGTTTACCTTTTATATCCCAAAGTGCCTCATCAAGTCCGCTTAAAGCATTATTTAAAACCGCACTATTCCTCCAGTATGAACTTACATAACAGGAATTCCACATGTCTTCGATATTGTCAACATCCTTACCGGCACAGAAGTCATTAAGGTAGTCGTTAATTGCTGATACCACTGCCAGTGCACGTTGTGTAAATGTTGCACAACCATATCCATAAAGGCCAGGTTCAGTTGTCTCAACTTTAACAACAATTAAGTTTGATCCCTGTGGGGCTGTAACAATGGCTTTGACACTTTTAATTTTAACAGGAGCTAATCCCTTTTGATAATTTGGTGTTTCATAATTAGCTGCATTTGCTTCAGCTGATCCGAATAAACCCAACAGCCCGGCTGAAGAACCAAGTGCAAGCATCTTTAAAGCATCACGGCGGCTTGAGGACGCATTTTCTTCTAAATTTTTCATGTTTTATCTTGTATTTAAAGTTTATTTATTATTAATCAAAGAAGTTTTTGTCTTCTTCCGCCAGAAATTTCTTTGCTTCTTTTTCAATAAAATTAACTCCTAATCCCGGTCTATCCCATACATCAATTAAACCGTCCTTTACAATTTGTTTAGGCAGGCCTTCTACTATATCATACCAAAATGGAGCTGCTTGGGTATATTCAAAGGCAATAAAATTCTCCGGCATCGTTGCGCCAACCTGAACCTGTGCGGCTAGACCAAGAAGTCCGTTAAAGGTACCATGGGGAGCTATTTTTATTCCATAAAGGTCGGCATGCTGAGCAACCCACTTCAGCTCTGATATACCTCCCATATCTGCCGGGTCTGGCCCCAGGATATCAATAGCATGCCTGTCTATCAGTTCTCTAAAATTTTGTCTTAAATAGATCTGCTCACCGGTAAATATTGGCAGTGATGTACTTTCTGTAAGTTGGCGGTAGTCGTCTGCCGTCACATAAGGTGTATAATCACCGGATAGCATATCTTCCGCCCAACAAATGTTATAAGGCTCCAATAAATTTGCCATTTTAATGGCGTCAAACAACATAAAGCCAGGTCCGATATCAAGACCCAGGTCAATATCGTCACCAAGTGCAGTCCTCATTCCTTCAACATGGTCAACGATCATTTTATATCCCGTAATTTTCATTGGACCGCGATAATATGGGTTGTCTTTCTTGCTCTCTGAAGATTTGCTTAGATTACTATAGCTGAAGTCGGGATTATTTTTCATTGAGGGTCCGTGAAAACCTAAATTTTCCTTAATGATTTCCCAACCATATCCGGAAGACTTGACCTTTTCTGCCCAGTCACGATAATGCTGAGGTGTTTTACCCTCAACCGTGAACCGTATTCCTTTGCCATAACTGGCATAACAACGCACCTGGTCGCGAACCTTACCGCCTAACAGCTTATAAATGGGAAGGTTTGCAGCTTTCCCTGCGATATCCCATAGTGCCGTCTCAATAATGCTGACAGCACTCCCCCAGGGTTTAAAACTACCCATACGTCTGATCTTCATCATTACACGCTCCACATTGGTAGGATCCTCCCCAATCAAATAATCTTTGTAAAAAAGGACAAATGGTTTAAGGTAAGGCTTAGCAGTTTCGGCTTGCCCATAGCCGCTAATACCTTCATTTGTTGTTATGCGTACCACCGGACTTCCTCCGATTATGGCACACTTAAGGTCTGTAATCTTTAGTGCAGCCTTTGCAGTAGCCATTCCATTTACATACAAAGGAACATCACGAGCAGCAGCATGTGCAGGATTGCTATCAAATAGTCCGAGAAGTCCGGATGCCGTACCTAAACCCAGCATTTTAAGTGTGTTTCTACGCTGAATGCCAAAATCGTTTTTTTCTTTTGTCATAAATTTTGAGTTTAATAAGATTACTTAATTGAATAGTTTCGGATTAATTGAATTTCTCAGTCAAAAAACTTCATATCTTCTTCCGCTAAATATTTCTTTGCTTCTTTCACAATAAATTCAACACCTAAACCCGGGCTATCCCATACATCTATGTGTCCATTTTTTACTATTGGATCTGGCAGACCGGTAATAATATCGTACCACCACTCAGGTGTAGCAACGGAATATTCAAATGCGATGAAGTTCTGAGGCATAACAGCCCCTACATGTACCTGCGCTGCATTACCAATCAGTCCGTTAAAAATACCATGAGGTGCCATTTGAATTCCGTGCAGATCGGCATACTCCGCAATCCATTTTATTTCTGCCATCCCACCTACATCAGCTACATCAGGTCCTATGACCCGTATTGCATTTTTCTCTATTAGTTCACGAAAATTTTGACGAAGGTAAATTTGTTCGCCTGTATGTATGGGCACCGTTGTACTTCTTGTTAATTCAAGGTAATCATCAGCCATGACATAAGGGCGGTAGTCTCCGGTTAGGAGATCTTCCATCCACATCAGGTTATAAGGTTCCAATACTTTACAAAGTCTGATTGCATCAGACAACATAAACCCTGGCCCACAGTCGAGTGCTAAGCCAATCCCATCGCCCAAAACCTTTTTCATTGCCTCAACACAGGCAACAATTCTTTTTAATCCTTGTTCTGTTAGCGGGCCACGATTTGCATGAGGTTGATTGTTGGGTCCAGCTGGATCACCGTAAAAAAAATTGGGTGCTTTTGAGCCCATTGAGCTGTGAAACCCAATCGCCATTTTAATTATGGTTACCTTCTCTTTTGCATCCTTCATACGGGAAACCGTATCGGCATAATACTGTGGATCAATACCGGTATCTTTAGCACTTAGAGGATTTGTTCTTGCAATTCCACCATTATAAATTCTAACACGATCACGCACCTTACCGCCAAGTAACTTATAGACAGGTAATCCGGCAGCTTTCCCTGCCAGGTCCCAAAGCGCCATCTCGATTGCGCTTACTGCAGCTCCCCATGGCTTGAAAGCTCCCATGCGCCTTATCTTCATCATACAGCGCTCTACATTGGTTGGATCTTCACCCAATAGATATTCTTTATAAAAGAGCACGAATGGTTTTAAATACATTTTACGGCTTTCCGCTTGGCCATAACCACTAATACCTTCATTTGTAATTATGCGTACTACCGGGCTTCCCCCAATTATAGCACACCTGAGGTCTGTAATAGTAAGCGCAGCTTTTGCAGGAGTCATTCCTTTTCCATAATAAGGACTATCAAATTTTGAGGCATGCGCATCATTGCTGTCAAACAGGCCCAGGAGTCCGGCGGTAGAGCCTAAGCCCAACATTTTAATTGTGTTTCTACGCTGAACAGTAAAGTTATTCGCTGCTTTTGCCATAATTTTTGCGCTTACTAAAGATCAATTAATTGATTTAATTCAAATTATATCTGGAATTTCTTAGTCAAAAAACTTACTATCCTCTTCGCTCAAATATTTTTTTGCTTCCTTGACTATAAAATCAACACCTAAACCTGGTCGGTCCCAAACGTCAATATGACCATTTTTTACCATCTGATCAGGTAGTCCATCTATAATGTCGTACCACCATTCTGGAGTTGCAAAGGAGTATTCAAAAGCGATGAAGTTTTGAGGCATAACGGCCGCTACATGTACCTGAGCAGCATTACCGATGAGTCCATCATAAATCCCATGAGGAGCCATTTGAATACCATGTAAATCAGCAAATTCAGCAATCCATTTTATTTCGGCCATTCCACCTACATCAGCCACATCAGGCCCAATTACCCTTATTGCATTTCGTTCTATTAATTCGCGAAAGTTTTGCCGTAAATAAATTTGTTCGCCTGTATGAATTGGTACTGTTGTACTTCTGGTTAATTCGAGGTAATCATCGGCCATAACATAAGGGCGGTAATCTCCTGTAAGAAGATCTTCCATCCACATCAGATTATAAGGTTCGAGTGATTTGCAAAGTCTGATTGCATCCGATAGCATAAAGCCAGGTCCACAATCTATGGCCAGTCCAATCTCATCACCAAGTACTTTTTTCATTGCCTCAACACAGGCAATTATTCTTTTTAATCCTTGTTCTGTTAAAGGTCCACGATTGGCATGAGGTGGATTTCCCGGTCCGACCGGATCGCCATAAAAAAAATTTGGTGCCTTACCTGCCATCTGGCTATGAAAACCAATAGGCATTTTTATAATTGTAAAACCTTCTTTGGCTTCCTTAACTTTTGAGACTGCCTGTGCATAATCAGCGGGGTTAATACCTGCTGTTTGACGATATTGTGCAACTGCTGTAGTATAAACCCGAACCCGGTCGCGAACCTTCCCACCCAGTAATTTGTAAACCGGTAGTGAAGCGGCTTTACCTGCGATATCCCATAAAGCCATTTCAATAATACTTACAGCACTGCCATATGGTTTGAAACTTCCCATTCGTCTGATTTTAAGCATACAGCGCTCAACATTTGTTGGGTCTTCGCCAACTAAATAGTCTTTATAAAAAAGCACGAATGGTTTTAAATACTTTTTAGAGGTTTCTGCCTGCCCATAACCACTGATACCTTCATTGGTTGTTATACGTACTACCGGGCTTCCTCCAATGATGGCGCACTTAATGTCTGTAATAATTAAGCCACCTTTTGAGGGTACTTTAATTTCCAGATCCTTCCCTTTCTCAAATGAATCCCCAAAAAGTTTATTACTCATCAGACCGAGTCCTAATCCACTTAAAGTAGATTTAAACAAAAAATCTCTCCGGCTTGCCTTAGTTTGTTCCATAAGATCCACAGATTGGTTTATTGATGTGGCGCGTGATAGAACAACTTCCGATTTAAAAATCGGAAGTTGTTGCTCTATAAAACTGAATTGATTAAAACTTTGACTTATTACTTATCCCACCAAACACGAGTATTTAATTTATCTCCACCTTGCTTTGTAATCGCAGCATTGAGATTCGTTTTGTTGATCGCATACTCAGAATCCGGATAAGTTAGTTTCCGTACAAAGGGTGTAACATCTCTGCCTTGATAAGGATTTGGAGTTAATGCCGGAAATCCGCTTCTACGGAAGTTTGCAAATGTTTCAGGTCCATTTAGAAGTGTCGCTACCCAGTATTGTTCGTTAATATCTCTTAACTCATTTCCAACACTTAAAGGATTGGCTGTAACAAAAGCCTCAATATCAGAATTAGCTATGGCTGATGCAGGTGAGAATTGTGCCATTTCGGCCATATTTGCACGAATTGCATCTGCATAAAGAGCGGCTGCAGTTGGTCCTGTTGTGATCCAGCCCCGAACCCGGGCTTCGGCTAATAATAATTTAGTTTGAGCATTAGTTAGTAAAAACATTGGAGCATCAATTCTGCCCAATCTAAACCTGTCAAGCTGAGAGTAATCATAAAAACTAGCTAATCCATCAAGTCTTGCTTTTGCCACAATTGTTCCATTATCGAAACCGATTGGCATACCTCTTTGAGCTGCCGGAGTAAAATCTGCCCGGGATGGGGCTTGCTGTGGACCGCTTGCCGCACCGACGTACCGCACCGACATAGATCTCAATCTTGGATCGCCTTTCAAGAATAAAAAATCTACAAAAGGTTTAGCCAAAAAATAGTTATTAGCTTCCGAGCCATTCAATAAACCGTTAACAGCGTTTTGGTACAAAGAAGTATGACGGATTACCGCACTTCCGCTATTTGCCTGGATCACGCCACCTGCAACTGCTTTTGCAACAGACTGCTGGGCAAGCGTTGGGTCAACTTTAGAGAGACGCATGCCCGCTCTAAGCATGAGCGAATATCCAAAGGCCTTCCATTGAGCGATATCGCCACCAAATAAAACATCACTGTTATTTCTGGGCTTGGCTGGATCTAAGCCAGCGGAGGCTTGTTCCAGTTCTTTTAAAATATCTTTATAAATAGACTCCTGACTATCATAAACCGGAACTGAAATGTTTTCTGAAAATCCCTTACCTGCTTGAAAATAGGGAATATCACCATAAGAATCTGTTAGAACCATGAATGCATAAGCACGCATGATGCGCGCAGAGTGATAGAGATTTGATCGGTCTGGAGCACCTGGCTTAGTAACCGCTGTTTCAGTGATTACCGAGGCCAAAGACTTAATGACTGTCTGATAGTATCGAACCCAATTTCCCTGGTTACGAACTTTGTTGTCCTGGTTATAATTTCCACCACCAAGCACACCACCAAAGGGAGTTATAATTTGTTGGACAATCGCAAGTTCAAAAATCATTGTTTCTAATGGAACAGAAGAGCCAATTATTGCATTGTTCATTAAAAAAGCCGGATCGAGTGCGATAGGCAACGTTTTATTTGTATTGATTTCCTCAAAGCCTTTATCACAACTCGGCAATAAGCATATTGTTGATAAAAACAGGATGGTATATAAAGTTATCTTTTTCATTTTATTGTTTTTAATATTTCAGTAAGAGATACTATTTCAATTTAAAATCTCACATTAAGATTGAACCCGATACTACGGCTGGTAGGAAGTCCAGTCTGCTCCAAGCCCTCTTGATTATCCGATACGCTATTTGCCATTTCAGGATCAATATTCGGTACCCATTTCTTTAGGATTGCCACATTGTTCGCAACCGCACTCAATCGTAAGCCTTTAATAAAAAGCCGTGAAGGCAGCATTTTTGTAAAGTCGTAGCCCATAGTAATTTGTCTCAATTTCCAGAAACCTGCATTATAAGCAAATTCTTCACGTATACTACTTGTGTTAACCGTTTCATAAAAAGTTTGAAGTGGTGTTGCAACTGCGTTGGGTGCACCTAGCTGATTTACACCTACACCGGTTACAAGGTTTGTTTCCCGTCCAACCAATGTTGATCTGTGTAAGCCGTGGCGGTATAAGTTGAAGTTAGTTTGTGATCCTAAATAATGACCTAGTTTGAAATCGATTAAACCGGAAAGTGTTACACCCTTAAAGTTGAAGGAGTTAAAAATACCACCCACATATTTTGGGATAGTTGTTCCTATCAATAAAGCTTGAGGAGCTCGTAGCGGTCGGCCATTATTCGTATCAAAAACTTGACGGCCCTGGGCATCACGAAGATAAGCAGTTGCATACAAACCGTTTAAATTCTGTCCCACAGTTTGTCTGATTGAATTGGAACCGGCAGCGCCACCTGAAATTATTTCAGTCACACCCTCCCCCAGGTCAAGCACTTCGGTAGCATTTTGAGCAAAATTAAAGTTAGTTTCCCATCTAAAATTTTTGGTTAAAAAAGGCGTTCCTGATAACATTAATTCAATACCCGAATTCTTGCTTTGGCCTACGTTAATTACCGAACTTGTAAAACCGGACGCATCTGAAATTTGAGATGCCAAAATTTGATCATTTGTAATCTTATTATAATAAGTTACTTCAAATCCAATTCTATTTTCAAAAAATTTTGTTTCAATACCAAACTCAGCTTCTTCAACACGTGAAGGTCTTAAATTTGCATTGGGCACTACACCGCTAGGAATAGAACCAACCGGTTGAGCTGCACCCGCTGGATTAGGAAATAAATTATTATTAACTCCAAAAAATAAACTATTTGCATAAGGACCAACTGCGTTATCACTTCCTACCTGAGAATAACCGGCTCTTATTTTTCCGAACGAAAACCATTTAGGCATGCCTTCAAATGCCTCGCTAAAAATAAAACTTGCGTTAGCCGAAGGATAAAGAATACTTCTGTTGGCAGGAGCTAAGGTAGAGAACCAATCATTACGTGCGGTGAGGTTCAAATATAGATAGCTTTTGTAGGAAAGTTCTGCTGCTGCATAAAGTGAGTTAATTTTTACTTCACTTAAATCATAAAAAGGATCCTTTACACGTCCATTTGCCACGGTATACAGATTGCGCACAACAAAATCCTGAACCGTAACCGAGTTACGATCAAATACACTGTAGCGCTGGTTCCCTCCAACTGTGGCATCAAAAGCAAATCCATTTTTAAAACTTTTAGTAGCTCCAAGGAGGAAATCAGAATTTAATTCGCGACTACGAAGTACTTCTTGTGTAAATCGTCCGTTAACAAAACCGGCAGGTGCAGCAGGATTTGATGCTCTTCCGGTCGGATCATTGAAGTCACGATCACGCGAGAAATAATCCTGCCCAATTCGACCTTGTAAATAAAGCCAATCTGTAAAATTGTACTTTGCAGTTATATTTCCGAAAACACGATCACGTTTTATATTTTCAAAACGATTGTATGTTGACATATAAGGATTGGTTCTATTCCTAAATCGTGTCCAAACAAACTCATCTCCATTGGCATCAAAACGCTTTGCACTCAACACATCAAATGGCATAGAGTTAGACAGAGTATAAATCACAACAGGTGTACTGTTATCCTGTCCCCCAACTACTACCGGGTTTGTATTTTTCTCATTAGAGTAGGCAATGTTACCGGAGACACTTAGTTTCTGGGAAATTTTTTGATTAAATCCGAGATTGATTGTTCTACGATTGAATTTGCTATTTGGCTGAATACTACTGTTATCCATATTCGCAATAGAGAGATTAAAACCACCATTTGCACCTCCATTCGAAACGGAAACGGTGTTAGTCAATGTGCTCCCTACCTGATAGAATTTTTTAATACGATCTCTAACGGGCTCATATGGAGCAGTTACGCCATCAAACAAAACTTGTGTCATACCAGGCTGAAATCTTTCTCCAAAACTCCAAACACCCGATGTTGGATTTGCTGTTGTTGGTCGAACTCCAAACTCTCCCTGACCATATTCATACTGCAGGTCGGTAAAGTCCAGAGGAGTATCTGATGTGTAATTGGTATTAAAATCAACACCCAAGCCTTTGTTGGAAGTACCGGATTTAGTCGTAATCATTACTACTCCATTTTGAGCGCGAGAACCATATAATGCCGCGGCAGCACCTCCTTTAAGAATAGTCATTGATTCAATATCATCTGGATTAATACTACTTAGTCCATCCCCTCCATCGGTAGAAACTACAGCACCCTGTCCTCCAAAATCTCCACCCACACCAAAAGTTGTATTATTAATAGGAACTCCATTAACAACGATAAGCGGACTATTTTGAGCTCCAAAAGAAGATTGGCCCCTGATTCGGATTTTGCTGGATCCGGCAGGACCTGTACCCATCGGTGTAATATTCACACCAGGCATTTTTCCTACAAGGCCACTCATGAAATTTACCGTGCGGTTTTCGCTGATTTGTAGCGCATTAACGGTTGCAGTGGCATAACCAAGTCTCTTTGTTTCTTTCTTGATACCTAACGCAGTAACTACTACCTCAGTTAAAGAGGTTAATTCTTCAGACAATCTCACATCAATGCTTGTACGATCGCCAACTGATATTTCCTGCGAATTAAAGCCGATAGAACTGAATACTAGGACTGCATTTCCATCAGGAACGGTAATTGAATATTTGCCATCAATGTCTGTTGAAGCACCGATCATTGTACCTTTAATCCTAATACTAACACCAGGAAGAGATAGCCCTTTACTGTCACTGACTATTCCCTTTATTATGATATCTTTTGGAGGGCTTGATTCAGCATTAGGATTATCCAAACTCTTTACTACAATGGTATTTTGAAAAATCTTGTAAGTTAAAGATTTGTCTTTAAGGCACTTATTCAATGCCTGCTCTATTGTAGCATTTTCAATATTAACATTTATGGTACCAGCTTTAGAAATGTCCCTTTTATCATATAGAAAGTGATAATTTGTCTGCTTTTCTATTAAGCTAAGAACATTAGCAATAGAAATATTCTTCTCTCGAAGTGTTACCATTTGACTATAAGTGTTAGCACTCACCGTGGAAAGTGTTGCAACTATAATAATCATAGTCAATTTCATAGCCAATAGAATTTTGGACAGTTTAAGTCCTCCAGCAGGAATGACTTTGTAATTAAATTTCATAACTTTGTTTGGTTTTGGTTAAACATAATTCTTCAATTGGTGATTGGATAATTTGGGAACCAACTATTTACCGGGTAAGTGGGCAAACACTTCCCGGTTTTTTTTTCTTTACAAATTGTCAACCTAAAATTTAAATTTTATTAAATAGGCTTTTAATTTCGAGTTCCTTTTTCCTAATTTTTCTGTATTTTTTATCTCATAATTATAATTTTAGTGAATTATCAATTTTTCATTTCTGGATTCTTATTTGTTCATAATAACAATATTTTTCCCTGTAATTTTAAATTTTACTCCGGCATAATTGAGTAAGTTCATGAATTCTAAAGCATTTACATTCCGCGAAACTTTTCCTGTAAGATATTTTTTTGGAACTTTTCCTTCAAAAGTTACATTTAAATCATACCATGAAGCTACCTGACTCATCACTTCCTCTATACTTGCATCTTTGAATATAAATAATCCATTTTTCCATGCAATTTGTTCTTCAATATCAACATTATTCAAAATCGTCAAATTTCCTCCTGTTAGTCGTACCTGCTGTCCCGGCTTTAACAAAAGAGAGGAGTTACCCTCATTGATCTTAACTGAGCCCTCAACCAGTGTTGTTTTCATTATCTTTTCTTTGGAATAGGCTTTAACATTGAAATGCGTTCCCAATACCTCGATCTCCGTTCTTCCGGACCTCACCATGAACGGCATAGCAGATTTTTTTACAATTTCAAAATATGCCTCCCCATCCAGCTCGACCTCGCGTATGTTACGCTTGAACACTCCGGGAAACTTTATTGAAGAAGCTGCATTTAACCACACTTTACTTCCGTCGGGCAGAGTTATCCGGTAACCACCGCCACGCGGCGTGCTGACCACATTAAAATCTCCGTTACGGGCATTTTTATAATTTCTATCAAATGCATGATAAACTAATTGCCCGTTCTCAGTTTTAATTATTTCGAAACTCTCATTTTTCGCAATAATTCCGTTATTAATGCTATCCAGAATAATTCTTTGACCATTTTCAAATGTCAACACAGCTCTATTCCCTCCTGGCGAAAGATCCGTATTTACCTTAGCTGAAACAATTTGAACAGATGCGGGAGTAATCTTTTCACTCCAGAAATCAAATCCGATAATATTGATGATTATAAGTGCAGCTGCAGCAGAAATACTTATGAATATTAATGGCTTTCTCCTTGATATTACAGCGGGGACTTCTTCATGAAACTTATTTTTATCTCTCCCGGAAGCTAGGATCTTGTCAAGCATTTCTTGACTCTTTTCAAAACTAAAAAAGGGAGCTTCCATATGTTGAAAATTCTCCCATTCATCCCTCATCAGCTTGGTTAATTCCTGGTCAGAGCTAGATTTTAAAATGTCGAATAATTCTTTAATCTCCTTCTGACTGGCAGTTCTATCATAATATTTACTGAAAAGATAAGTTGTCCTGGAGTTTGAAAAATTCATCTTGTTCAAATTAATTAACAAAAAAGAATGAACTGTTTAATTCTCTTTGTATACAAGACACCAAAGAATCATAAAAGGGGGGTATTGGCTTAAATAAAAATAATGGAGAGTATTAATAAAATATGGAAATTTGTCAGAACATAATTAGTTATGGAAAAAGTAGCTATCTGTAAATATTTTTTTACTGATTCACGGGAAATGTTCATCCTGTTCGCCACTTCGGCATACCTTAGTCGCTCATGTCTGCTTAAAAGGTATACCTTTTGTTGTTGAGGAGGTAGACGATCGATTGCTTCGTCAAGGATAGTATAGTAATCGTTGGGATCAGAGCTTGAACCAATATGTGAGCTCGTATAGCTTTCTTCAAAGTCGTTGAAATGTTGACGTTCAATACTCAGCTTTCTCAAACAATTTAAAGTGTGATTTTTGGAGATTACAAATAAATATGCTTTAAAATTTTTTACCCCGGCGAGAACTTCCCTGTTCATCCATATTTTAAGGAATACATCCATTACAATCTCTTCAGCAAGATCAACAGAGTTGGTGATCCGGAATATATGCTTTCCAAGTTGCTGATGATATTTATAATAAAGTCGATTATAGGCTATTTCGTCGCCTCCAGCGACTTTTATCAACTCATTACTTTCAGATAAATCTGACATAAATATTTCTAAAGGATAAGGAAGTTAACAACAATATTACATTAATACAAAATAATTTTATTTATTTTTTTAAAAAATTTCTTGGAAAAGTGATAAAAACTGTTTATAAATCAAATACTCCAATTGGTAACAATATCCCATCGAGCAATAATGGTTGTTCTGGTAAATCAGGAATAAAAAAATAGTTATGAGGCTGCTTCCTGCACAAAAAATCTTAAAATAATTTAAGTGAAAGTTCCAGAACTCTTAAAATCTGTCTAACCGCTTGTGAGCTACATATCAATAAATTCTAAATATAGAAAGTCAGAATAATTAAATAAATCCTGAATCCCGTAAATTAAATTTCGCAAAACAAAATTTTTGGCACCATTATTTCTGTACTATATTGGCCATCAACCATGTGGCCAAAAGGAAATTATGAAAAATATACTAATCATGTTTGCATTTGCAGTGATAGTTACAGCTTGCAACAGTAACGCGAATGAGAATGCTAAAATAGATCAGGACTCGATCAGAATGGTAAATCAGCTTGACAGCTTTAAAAGAGCTGCATCAGCAGATTCGGCTGCAACTGCATTAGCAATCGCAAAAGAAAGAGCTAATACTAAAAATCAGTATCAATCATCAGGTACTTCTTCAAAATCAGTGACAAACACGACAAACACAACAACTCAAACAGGTACAACAGCACAGAAAAAAGGCTGGAGTTCAGCTGCTAAGGGTGCAGTTATCGGTGGAGTTATTGGTGCAGGAACAGGAATCATCGTTGACAAAAAAGATGGCAGAGGTGCTGCAATTGGTGGTGTTGTTGGTGCAGGAACAGGCTATGTAATTGGCAGGGAGCAGGATAAAAAATCCGGCAGAGTGAATCAGTAACAATTTCTACCTATGAAAAAAAATGCCCCGGATTAAATTTAATCCGGGGCATTTTTTTGTCTTGATCTCTGGCTCTCACTACTCACTACTCAATACTCAATACTCAATACTCAAGCCTTAAGAACCCTTTGAATCTCATCAAGCTTCATCAGAGCCTCAACCGGCGTCAGTGTATTTACTTCAAGATTATTCAGCATATCCCTGATCTTAACCAGTACCGGATCATCAATTGAGAACATTTGTAGCTGGTAGGCTTGCTTCTGAACTTTTTTGAGGCTATCTTTGATATCCTCTCCACCTGTCCTTTCCTGCTCAAGCCGTTTCAATATTTCGTTTGCCCTGCTGACGAGCTTTGGCGGCATTCCAGCCATCTTAGCGACATGTATCCCAAAACTATGTTCACTACCTCCAGGAACCAGTTTTCTTAGAAAAATAACTTTGTTCCCTAACTCTTTAACAGACACATTGAAATTCTTTATTCTGCTGAATGAGTTGGTCAGTTCATTCAATTCATGATAATGTGTCGCAAATAGCGTTTTTGCCTTCGCCGTGGGATGATTATGAAGATATTCTGCAATTGACCAGGCAATTGATATTCCATCATAGGTACTGGTACCCCTGCCTATCTCATCCATCAGAATGAGGCTTCGGGGTGATAAATTATTCAGAATGCTAGCTGTTTCATTCATTTCAACCATGAATGTTGACTCACCCGTGGTGAGGTTATCCGAAGCCCCTACCCGGGTATAAATCTTATCTACAAGGCCAATCTGTGCTTCCTTTGCAGGAACAAAACAACCCATTTGTGCCATGAGTACGATCAAGCCGGTTTGCCTCAATAAAGCCGATTTTCCCGACATATTCGGACCGGTAATAATTATGATCTGCTGAGTATCACTGTCAAGGAACACATCGTTGGTAATGTATTCCTCTCCCGAAGGAAGGTTTTTTTCAATAACCGGATGTCTGCCCCCTTTAATATCAATTACACTGCTTTCATCGATCACAGGCTTGACATAATAATTCCTGATCGCAAGGCTGGCAAAATTTATCAATACATCCAATTGAGCCACTAATTGGGCATTTAATTGAATGGGTTTGATAAATTCGGATAGTGCAAAGGTCAATTCATTGTACAGACGGGTTTCCAGAACCTGAATTTTTTCTTCCGCACCAAGGATCTGCTCTTCGTATTCTTTTAGCTCCGGGGTAATATAACGTTCCGCATTAACCAGAGTTTGCTTTCTAAGCCATTCGGCAGGAACTTTATCCTTATGGGTATGGGTTACTTCCAGATAATAACCGAAAACATTATTGAATGCAACTTTTAGGGATGGAATACCGGTAATTTCAGCCTCACGCTTTTGGATTTCGAGCAGGTAGCCCTTTCCTCCGAATGCGATCTTCCTTAGACGGTCGAGTTCCTCATCAACCCCATCTGCTATAACAGAGCCTTTCGCCAGCATCACCGGCGAATCAGGATTCAGCTCCCGCTCAATTTTATCCCTGATCAGAACACAGGGATTGAACTGCTCGGCAATCATTTTTAATGGGAAGCTTTCAGATTCATGACAAAGCTCCTTGAGGTTGAAAATAGCATAAAGTGCCCTTTTCAGTTGCAATACTTCCCGGGGGTTTGCCTTTTGAAGACCAATTTTAGAAATCAGCCTTTCAAGATCCCCTATTTGTTTCAATTCATGCAATAGTTTTTCACGGAGTTCATCCTGCCCGACAAGGAATTCAACCACATCCAGACGTTCCTGAATTGGTTTTAGCTCCTTCAGTGGCATAATGATCCATCGACGAAGTAAACGTGCTCCCATCGGAGAACAGGTCTTATCCAGCACATCTACCAGGCTGACTGCATTCTCATTCGCGGAGCCTATCAGTTCAAGGTTCCGGATCGTAAACCGGTCCAGCCACATATAACGGTCTTCTTCAATCCTTGAAACAGAGGAAATATGCTGAAGATTACGATGCTCGGTCTCATTCAGATAATGCAGGGCTACCCCAGCAGCAGTGATAGCAAGCGGATATTTTTCAATTCCAAAGCCTTTCAATGACTTGACATCGAAATGTTTGAGCAGAAATTCAGAAGCATAATCACCACTATAAGCCCAGTCGTCGAGATGATAGGTATAAAACCGGTCGCCAAAAGTCTCCGTAAAATCGCGCTGCCTGCTTTTTTGAAAAATTACCTCACTCGGTTTAAAACTCTGAAGCAACTTGTCTATATAATCGGCATTACCCTGCGCAACCAGAAATTCACCCGTCGAGATATCGATAAATGCTATCCCAAATGAATTCTTTTCAAAATACAGTGAAGCCAGGTAATTATTGGTGTTTTGCTGAATGATATTATCGCTGTATGAGACACCGGGAGTTATCAGCTCAGTTACCCCTCTTTTAACAATGGTTTTTGTTGTTTTAGGATCCTCCAGCTGATCACAAATAGCCACTCTTTGACCTGCTCTGACCAATTTTGGCAGATAAGTTTCAAGAGAGTGATGTGGAAAACCAGCCAGCTCCGTATTAGTGCCCGAACCATTTCCACGTTTAGTTAGCACAATCCCTAATATTCCGGAGGCTTTTATCGCATCCTGCCCAAAAGTTTCATAAAAATCGCCTACTCGAAACAATAATAATGCACCGGGATATTTAGCCTTGATGGCATTGTACTGCAGCATTAAAGGTGTTTCCTTCTGTTCGTTCTTTTTAGACAAGTTCTTGCAATTAATCAGGCCATAAAGTTAATGGATTGCATAACTTTTAGAAGATTTGTGGAAAACTGTCTCAAGGTGGGGAAATCCGCAAACTGATTTTGTTAAATCCCTGTAATAAATAATCAATTTGGTAGTCAAATATGTAGGTTCCTTATCAATTTTCCGAACTATTATTTAATTTGCCGCGTGCTTTCATACCCTATTAATCTATACAAAAAAGCCTATTCCGGACTTAGTAAGGAAAGCTGGTATCTTTCTTTTGTGATGCTGATTAACCGCAGCGGAACTATGGTAGTGCCTTTCCTCACTATTTATTGTACTCAGAAATTAAATTTCAGCATAGTTGAGGCGGGATTGATCATGGCAATCTTCGGACTGGGATCAGTGTTTGGTGCATTTTTCGGTGGAAAGTTTACAGATAAGATTGGCTTCTATTACCTTCAGATTGGAGCACTATTAAGCGGCGGCCTGATGTTCTTTATGATCAGCTTTCTCGAAACATTTTGGAGCCTGGGAATAGGGACATTCATTCTGAGCATGTGTAATGAGAGCTTCAGACCCGCCAATGCAACAGCAATAGCCTATTACAGTAATGAGACGACGAGAACAAGATCCAACTCATTAAACAGGCTCGCAGTCAATCTCGGCTGGTCATTTGGTGGAGCTCTGGGTGGCTTCCTTGCTTCTGTTGATTATCATTTGTTATTTTATGTGGACGGGTTCTCCAACATCCTCGCTGCAGTCTTTCTCATCAAATTATTGCCGGCAGTAAAAAACTCAAAGTCTAAGGAAACTGAAACTCATGAAATTCAGGTTCAATCCCCTTATCAGGATAAAATATATCTGGCATTTATCGTTTTGACCATATTGTTTTCATCCTGTTTTTTTCAGTTGTTTACCCTGCAACCGGTATTTTTCAAAACAGAATGGAAATTGACCGAGCAATTTATCGGGGTATTAATGGCTATGAACGGACTGATCATTGTTTTCACCGAAATGCTTCTGGTAAACAATCTTGAGGGGAAAAGATCTCCACTGTATTTCACCGGTATTGGGGTGATTATAGCAGCAATTAGTTATGCCATATTAATATTTTTTCCGGCTGCGGCCTGGCTTGCGGTTATTTCCATCATTCTGGTAACACTGGGAGAAATGATTGCTATGCCCTTCATGAATACCTTTTGGATGAGTCGTTCTAACGACAGAAACCGTGGAGAATATGCAGCCCTGTATACCATTGCATGGTCTATAGCTCAAATCATAGGTCCGATTTACGGATCATTTCTGATCGAATACGGGGGTTATAAATTATTCTGGTACTTTATTTTTGGCATTTGCCTGCTGACAGCTGGTGGCTATTTTTACCTCAATAATTTAAACAGAAAAAGGGAATTTAAAAATGTGATGAATATCGCTTCTTCTTAATACAGCGAAATTTTATAACTGGTTCTGCTTCTATAAATCTCGCCCGGTCTTAAAATAGTCGAAGGAAAATTCGGGATATTCACTGCATTGGTATGATGCTGGGTCTCAAAACAGAGACCGCAATAAGGCGAATAATTTGCTCTACCCTTAACTCCTGTATTATTTAAATGCTTACCAGTATAAAATTGCACAGTGGGTTCATCAGTAAATACCTCAAGCTTTATCCCGCTACTTTCTGAGTAAGCCATTGCCGCCTTTCCCCATTCTCCATACTCTTTGTCCAGTATAAAAGACTGATCATAACCCTTTTCAGGATCCCACACCTTGCTGATCTGTTTTACACCTCTAAAATCATAGAAAGTATTCTCTACAGCAAGTATTTCACCATTTGGCACCAGGTCACTATGCTGCCCCAGGTAAAAAGAAGCAGGTATTTCCGCAAAATGATCTTCAATTGTTCCTGTACCATTCAGATTAAAATAATCATGATGGGTTAAATTAACCGGGGTGGCTTTGTCGGTACTGGCCTCTGTTTGCATGAGCAGTTCATTATTGTCCTTAAGCTTAAAAGATACCTGCACTCTTAGATTCCCCGGAAAACCTTCCTCTCCATCCTTACTAAGATAGCTGAGAACAAGACGGGCATCAGGAATACTTGAAATACTTTCAAGCTTCCATACTTTTCTGTCGAAACCTTCATAACCACCATGAAGCTGATGCGGAGGGTGGTTTGAACTAAGCTTGTAAAGTTGAGAATCTAATTCAAAAACAGAATTACTGATCCTGTTGGCATACCTCCCGACAATAGCACCCAGATAAGAATTAGATTCAAGATAAGACTGATCAATGTAATGCTCCATCTGGTCGAAACCTAGTACAATATCTCTTTGTTTTCCTATACTATCAGGAACGATAAATGATTGGATAATAGCTCCAAAATTACTGATACTAACTTCAAGTCCATTACTGTTTTTCAATGTAAAAAGATACACATCCTCATTCTGGTGTTGAAATAGTACTGGAGACTGGACTATTGACATATCTGATTCTAAAACCAATAAAATGCAAGGGCATTCCAAATCATGAAATTAAGCCAAAATCTTTAATAATTTTGAAAAATAAAGCAGCTTCAATTCGAAGAGGCTATTTTTGGAAGATATGCGGAAATTAAAAACAGAAGAACTTGGGCGTGTAGGCATTGAGGAATTTAAAAAACAGGATAAATTGCCCATCACTGTAATATTGGACAATGTTCGCAGCATGCACAATATTGGTTCTATTTTTCGTACTTCTGATGGGTTTGCGATTGAAAAGATATACTTATGCGGGATTACCGCTCAGCCACCTCATCGTGAAATAGAAAAAACAGCCCTTGGGGCGACCCAATCTATTGAATGGGTATATTCAGCAGATATCAGCGAATTAATCCTGAAATTAAAAGAAGCCCGTTACACCATTATAGCCATTGAGCAGGCGGATAACAGCGTTATGCTCAATGATTTTCAACCTAAAACTTCCGAAAAATATGCCCTAATCTTTGGAAATGAGGTAAATGGAGTCAGTGATGAAGCAATGAAACTAATTGATACCTGTATAGAAATCCCTCAATTTGGCACCAAACATTCATTTAATATTGTAGTTTCAGCCGGGATAGTGCTATGGGACTTTTTTGCCAAACTAAAACTCAGGCCTTAAGCGATGTCAATAAATACATTAACAAAAAAATTATTGATCAAGCCAGGTAAGTCTGTCTTACTTGTAAATAGTCCAGAGCATTATATCAGGCTTCTTGAGCCATTGCCAGGGAACGTCAGAATAAGTTATGGAGCAGGGAACGATTATGATGAGTTCATGGGAGGAAACATCCAAATACGGCCTCCGTCCCGTAGCGTCTGTTGCAATTAATGAAACCTGGACTGCTCTCCGGTTCAGACCAAATGATCAGATCAAAAATTCTGATGTAAGTAATTCTTCGATACGCGTGAATGAATTGAGCACATATATTGATGTTGATAAACGTATAATTACCCTGCCCCCTGAGTTAATTAAAAAACTAAATCCTCAGGCTGCAGACTTTTTTAAATCATTATCTTACACCAATAAAAAAGAATATGTGACCTGGATATTGACTGCCAAACAGGAAAAACCAGAACTGAGCGGATCCTTAAAAGCGCTGAAAAACTAAGTGCAGGTAAGAAAAACCCTTCAGAGAAATAAGAATTTATCAGATATGGAAGTCCATAGCTTACAAAACCACGATATTGACCTTCTGAATGAGCTTCAGCCGCCCGATTGGGATGACATCAGACCCTATTTTTATTATTATACATCCTCAAAATTCTGCAATCCAATAAAGATCAGTGATGGAAGTAAACCTATTGCTGTCGGAACTATAATAAAACATCAGGATACTGCCTGGCTGGCGCATTTAATCGTTCATACTGAATACAGGAATCAGGGTCTGGGTAAAATGCTTACAAGCGCTCTTGTAGAACTTGCAGATCCGAAGATCTTTAAAACTATTTATCTGGATGCAACTGATATGGGATACCCTATCTATAAAAAAGTTGGATTTGAAATGGAAATGGACTACATGCATCTCGATGGTAATCTGCTCAATCTAAACCTGAAAAACCCAGCCAGCGTTGTTCCCTTTGAAGAAAAATACAGAACTGCAGTAATGGAACTGGACAGAATTACATCCGGTGAAAACAGAGAAGTTATCTTCAGGGATCATCTGAAACCTTCACTTCTCTATCTTTCAGATGGCATAGTCAGAGGTGCTTACTTTCCGGGGTTTTTCGACCGCTATATTATGGCCGATCTTCCCGAAGCCGGAACTGAACTGATGAAATTGCGTATGAGGGTAAAGAATACCACAAAACTCCCTGTAAAAAACCAGCCCGGAATAGATTTCCTGCTGGGGAATAATTACAAAGAAGTCAGGAGATCCAAAAGAATGATCCTGGGTGCAAAACGTGAATGGAAAGCAGAGAATAATTTTAACAGGATTAGTGGAGGACTGGGTTAGTAATTGAGAGTGGAGAATTGAGAGTGGAGAATTGACACCCGATAGCAATTGGGTTGATAATTGAAAATGAAAATAGGGAATTGGAAACGTGTATTTCCTATTCCCTATTTCCTATTCCCTCTAAGAAATCACATATTCATTGATTCTATCCTTACTTGGCAGTGTAGTAGCTCCCATTAAGAATTCATCAACTTTTCTTGCTGCTTCCCGGCCTTCAGAAATTGCCCAAACGACAAGGGATTGTCCTCTTCGCATATCACCGGCAGCAAAAACTTTTGCAACGCTGGTCTGGTAATTTCTTTCATCGGCTTTTACATTCCCCCTTCCATCAATTTCAAGACCGGCATTTTCTACCATTCCGGGATACTGAGGATGAAGGAATCCCATTGCCAAAAGTATCAGCTGACAAGGAATTTCACGCTCAGAGCCACTTACTTCATTGAATTTTACCGGACGACCCATTGCATCAAGTTCCCAGCTCACATCAGATACCAGAATCGCCCTGAGCTCTCCATTTTCATTACCTAAGAAAGATTTGGTATTGATACCCCAGAATCGCTCACAACCCTCTTCATGCGAGCTGGTTGTTTTCAGAAGCATCGGATAAGTAGGCCAAGGCATGTTCTCAGTGCGCTCTGCAGGCGGCTGAACCATTAGCTCAAACTGCTTTACAGTATTGGCATGCTGCCTGTTAGAAGTACCCACGCAATCAGAGCCGGTATCACCACCCCCAATCACTACCACATCCTTATCTGTAGCCAGAATACGCTCACCTGTGAACGAAATATTCCCTACGGTCTTATTCTGTTGCTTTAAAAAATCCATAGCAAAATGGATACCCTTTAAATCACGTCCGGGGATGTTAAGGTTCCTGGGTATTGTTGAGCCACCAGCTGCAACTACCGCATCATGCTGATCAATAAAGGTCTTCATATCTCCATCCTTTCCAACCTCTACATTACAAACGAATTTCACACCCTCCTGTTCCATTATCTCGAGACGACGGTCAATAACCGACTTTTCAAGTTTAAAATCAGGAATACCATAGCGCAAAAGACCTCCCGGACGATCATCGCGTTCATACACCGTCACATTATGGCCTGCTTTGTTCAGTTGAGCCGCAGCAGCTAAACCTGCAGGGCCTGAGCCAATAACAGCAACATTTTTACCAGTACGTAAAATTGGGGTACTAGGCTTCACATATCCCTTAGAATAGGCGATCTCGATAATATGCCTTTCAATCTCTTCAATAGCAACCGGTGGCTTATTTATACCCAAAACGCAGGCTGCTTCACAGGGTGCCGGACAAATACGTCCGGTGAACTCAGGAAAATTATTGGTAGAGTTAAGAATCAGATAAGCTTCCTCCCATTTACCCTGATAAACCGCATCATTAAATTCGGGAATAACATTTCCCAGCGGACAGCCTGAATGACAGAATGGAACCCCACAATTCATACATCTGGCCGCCTGTTCATTTAACTTCTCAGCCGGATATTCCTGAACGAATTCATTATAATTTTCTAACCGTTCTGCAGGAGCAATTTTCTTAGGAAGCTCCCTGTCATACTCTTTAAATCCTGTTACTTTTCCCATTATCCCGCTGATTGCTGTAATTCTTTTTGTAATAAAACCTTTTTGTACTCCTTTGGAAATACTTTGATAAATGATGAAGATTGCTGTGCCCAGTCATCAAGAATGTATTTCGCTACCTGACTTTGAGTAAGCTGAACATGCTTATTCAGCAGGCTGAGAATTTCCTCTTCATCTTTTGGCGATAAGGGATCAAGGTCAACCATTTCTGTATTGCAATTTTCTACAAAAGAGTTATCCGAATCATAAACCCATGCTATTCCTCCGCTCATACCAGCAGCAAAATTTCGGCCTGTTTTGCCTAAGATTAAGGCCCTTCCTCCGGTCATGTATTCACAGCCATGATCACCCACACCTTCCACAACAGCAATGGCTCCAGAATTTCTTACAGCAAATCGCTCTCCTGCCTGACCTCTTACAAACAGATCACCCGATGTTGCACCATAAAGCGCTACGTTACCAATGATGATATTCTCCTGCGACAAAACTTTACTTTTCTTTGAAGGATAAATAACCAATTGAGCTCCTGAAAGACCTTTTCCAACATAATCATTTGCTTCCCCACAAAGTTCAAAGGAAATTCCCTTGGTACAGAAAGCACCGAAACTTTGTCCGGCAGAACCTGTAAAGGTGTAATTTATCGTATTCTGAGGAAGTCCGGCAGACTGATACTTCTTCGTGATCTCATTCGAAAGAATCGTGCCCGTTGTCCGGTCTGTATTTTTGATATTAAAAGAAGCAAATACCGGTTCTTTTGATTCAATGGCTTTTGCCGCCTTTTTAACCAATTCCCAGTCGAGCACATTATCCAGGTTATGATCCTGTTTTTCACTGTTGTACAGGGTCATGCCTGACGGATTATCCATCGGATATAAAATACCTGAAAGATCAATATTCTTCACTTTCCAGTGATCTACATCATCCCGCATTTTAAGGAACTGAACCCTTCCTACCATATCATTGATAGTTCTAAATCCCAGCTCTGCCATAATCTCACGTAATTCCTCTGCAATAAATCTGAACAGGTTAACAATATGCTCAGGCTTACCTGAGAATAGTTTTCTAAGTTCAGGATCCTGAGTTGCAACACCAACAGGACAGGTATTCAGATGACATTTACGCATCATAATACAACCGCCAGCAACCAATGCAGCAGTTGCTACACCCCATTCCTCTGCTCCCAGAAGTGTTGCAATGGCAATGTCTTTACCTGTTTTTAACTGACCGTCAGTTTGAAGCACTACCCTGCTTCTTAATTTATTTTTAACCAGAGTTTGCTGAGCCTCAGCCAATCCGAGTTCCCATGGCAAACCTGCATGTTTGATTGAAGTAAGCGGTGATGCTCCGGTTCCACCATCATGTCCTGCAATCAGGATCACGTCAGCATGGGCTTTTGCTACACCAGCCGCAATGGTACCAACACCCGCCTTTGAAACCAGTTTAACACTGATACGGGCAGCCCGGTTCGCATTCTTCAAATCGAAAATCAGCTGTGCCAAATCCTCGATTGAATAAATATCATGGTGAGGTGGAGGCGAAATCAATCCTACACCCGGTGTTGCATGACGAACTTTTGCAATCCAGTCATCAACCTTATCGCCAGGCAACTGCCCGCCTTCACCGGGCTTAGCACCCTGTGCCATTTTGATTTGTAATTCGTCTGCATTGGTCAGGTAATTGGCTGTAACCCCAAACCTTCCTGACGCAATCTGCTTAATCGCAGAGCGCATGGAACCTCCATCTGCTAATGGTACATATCTTAATTCATCCTCACCACCTTCACCTGTATTGCTTTTGGCACCGATCCTGTTCATCGCAATCGCAAGGGTGCTATGTGCCTCATGAGAGATAGACCCAAATGACATCGCTCCAGTTGCGAAACGCTTCAGAATGACCTCCACAGGCTCGACTTCACTCAAAGGCACCGGCTGACGGTGATGAGCAAAATCAAGAAGTCCACGGATAGTATATAAAGTGTCAGTCTGTTTATTAATATGGGATGCATATTTCTTGTAAACATCGTAATTATTGGTCCGGGTAGCATGCTGCAGCAAATGAACCGTCTCCGGATTGAACAGATGCGCCTCACCCTTTCTTTTCCATTGATAAACACCACCCTCAGGCAATAATTTTGTTTCTATCCCACGGCGCTTAAATCCTAGGAAATGTTTGCGCAGGGCTTCCTCTGCGATATCATCCAATCCCATTCCTCCGATGCGGGATACCGAACCGGTGAAGTAATTATCGATCACATCCTTATTTAAACCAACGATCTCAAAGATCTGGGCGCCATGATAAGATTGCAAAGTTGATATACCCATTTTAGAGAATATCTTCAGCAAACCATCATTAACAGATTTGATATAATTTTTATATAAATACTTAACATCCAGTGAAGTATCTATTCTTTCATCAGTTTTTAGTTTATGTATTGTAGCCAGCGCGAGGTATGGATTAACCGCTGTAGCACCAAATGCGATGAGACATGCAAAATGATGAACTTCCCAGACATCCCCAGCTTCAAGCATAATACCTACCGCACCGCGAAGACCTTTCTTGATCAGGTGATGGTGCACTGCTGATACTGCAAGCAAAGATGGAATTGGAGCGTGTTCAGAATCAATAGCCCGGTCGGATAAAATCAGAACCTCAAATCCGTCATGAACAGCATCTTCTGCATACCTGCAAAGGCGTTCAAGACCGCGCTGTAATGAACCCTGCTGTCCATCCGCCTTGAAATAGGTTTGAAGCGTCTTGGCCTGGAAAGAACCAGTGTCTATACTTCTTATCTTCTCCAGTTCAATATTACTCAATACCGGATGAGGCAATGCCACACAATGACAATGCATTTCATCCTCATCAAGGATATTACCATTATTACCCATAAATCCGGCAAGGCTCATCACCAGACGCTCCCGGATCGGATCGATCGGCGGATTGGTAACCTGTGCAAACAACTGCTTAAAATAATTTGCAAGATGCTGCGGACGATCAGAAAATACCGCTAATGGCGTATCTGTACCCATTGATCCTACTGCTTCTTTGCCGGTGAGGGCCATTGGCTTGATCAGGGTATCTATATCTTCGCGTGAATAACCAAATACCTGCTGGTATTTGAATGTTGATTCAATTGATAACTGCGTAAAGGCAACTCTTGGCTCCGCAAGGTCTTCAAGCCTGATTTTATAGTTTTCTAACCAGGTACCATAGGGCTGTTGGGTAGTAATTGCCTTTTTGATTTCATCATCTTCAATGATGGTACCTTTTATGGTATCCACCACCAGCATTTTTCCGGGCTGTAAGCGCCCTTTCTTAATCACTTTTGATTCATCAACAGGTAAAACCCCTGCTTCTGATGCCACAATGATCTGATTATCATCTGTAATAACGAAACGCTGCGGACGAAGACCATTCCTGTCGAGGGTTGCTCCGATCATATGTCCATCGGTAAAGGCAATAGCTGCCGGTCCGTCCCATGGCTCGATCAGGGTAGCATGATATTCGTAAAATGCTTTCGTTGCGGGATCCATCTGCTCATTTCCATCCCAGGCTTCAGGGATAAGCATCATCATTACATGCGGTAAAGAACGACCGCAATGGAATAACAACTCAACAACATTATCAAGACATGCTGAATCGGATTGATTATTATCAATAACCGGCAGTAGCATATCCATTTCATCCTTACTGAAAAAAGGTGATGCAAATGAACGAATGCCCGAGTAAAACCAGTTTAAGTTCCCTTTTAAAGTATTGATCTCTCCATTATGCGCAATAAACCTGAAAGGCTGTGCCAGGCGCCATGATGGAAATGTATTGGTTGAAAAACGTGAATGGATCATCCCAAATGCAGAACTTAGCAAGCTATTGTTCAGATCAGGGAAATAAATCCTAACCTGGCTGCTTGTAAACTCACCCTTATACATGATGACATTCTGAGACAGCGATACAACATAAAACTGCTGCTCTGCTCCAGTCACAGTTTCTCTGACTAGTTTGGTAGCATAGTTCTTCAGGACATATAGCTTTCTTTCAAAATCCTCAGGCGTATGCAATGATACAGGTTTAGCAATGAACAACTGCTCAATATCGGGCTCTGACGAAAATGCAGCTTCACCGATTATTCCGCTGTTGATTGGAACTTTCCGGTAACCCAATATTTTAAGTCCAAGCTTATCTGCCGCCTTCCCGATCGCTCTGCGGCACTCTTCCTTAATTGTAGCTTTCTTTGGAAAGAAAAGCATCCCTACACCATAACTACCAGCCTTTTCAAGACTGATATTGAGTTTCAGAGCTTCCTGTTTAAAAAATTCATGTGGGATTTGAATTAAAATCCCTGCACCATCACCCGAATCCGGATCACAACCACAGGCACCGCGGTGTTCCATGTTCTCCAAAATAGTAAGGGCATCACTAACAATCTTGTGAGATTTTTTCCCCTTAATATTTGCAATAAAACCAACTCCACAGGCATCGTGCTCCATAGAAGGATCATATAAACCCTGTGTTTGGTTGTCAGTATTTGTCATCTATTGAATTAAATTTATTAAGCCGTCTAAATTAATTAAAATACGTCGTTTTTACTTGATTTACAACTATTTTTATGATTAAATCAAAAAATCCTATTTTCTCACTTCTGAATTGCAATATTAATAAATTTTCTTCTATTCTGTTAACACTTTCGCATTTCATAATTCTATTGTTGTCCTATGGCCTGAATTTGCATTTTTTTTCTACTTTTGTGCCGGGCAAGTCTTTTACGACCAGCTCCTTTTGAACTCCCCCAGGGTGGGAACGCAGCAAGGGTAGAAGGTTGTAGCGGTGCGATAAAAGGTGCTTGCCCATTTTTTTTTCTTCAATTTGTCAATTAGATAATTTGTCGATTTGTCAATGACAACAAAAATCCCACTTCAGGATAATCTGATTATTGATAAAACCTTTCAATTTGCTGTTCACATACTTAAATTCTCTCAGCTCTTACAGGATCAAAAACAATATATTCTTGCAAATCAATTGCAACGTTCGGGCACTTCGATTGGTGCAAATGCAAGAGAGGCGCAAAACGCAGAGAGCAAAGCTGATTTTATCCATAAATTTAAAGTTTCTGCGAAGGAAGCCGATGAAACAGAATATTGGCTACTTTTGTCAAAAGAGGTTATAAACTATCCTGAAATTCAAAGTTTACTCGATGAATTGAAAATCATTCAAAAAATTATTACCAAGATTATTGCAACAACGAAAACTCAATTGACAAATAAACAAATCAACAAATAGACAAATCAGCAAAATGAAATTCTTCATCGACACCGCAAATCTCGCCCAGATCAAAGAAGCACAGGCATTGGGAATATTAGACGGAGTAACCACAAATCCAAGCCTGATGGCCAAAGAAGGCATCACAGGCGATCAAAATGTAATTAACCACTACAAAGCTATCTGTGCACTTGTTGATGGAGATGTCAGTGCTGAGGTAATTGCTACTGATTTTGAAAACATGGTGAAAGAAGGTGAAATTCTTGCCGCACTTGACCCAAAGATTGTTGTTAAAGTACCGATGATCGCTGAAGGAATTAAGGCGATTAAATACTTTAGTTCAAAAGGTATTAAAACAAATTGTACGCTGGTATTTTCATCCGGACAGGCACTTCTGGCAGCAAAAGTTGGAGCAACCTACGTCTCCCCTTTCATTGGTCGACTGGATGATGTTTCAACCGATGGCTTAACCCTGATCGAAGATATCCGTTTAATCTATGACAACTATGGCTTTGAAACTCAGATTCTGGCCGCTTCAGTCCGTCATCCGATGCACATTATCAATTGTGCTAAAATTGGTGCTGATGTGATCACCGGACCACTGTCAGCAATGATTGCCTTGTCAAAACATCCTCTGACTGATAGCGGACTCGCAACATTTCTTGCTGATCATGCGAAAGCTGCAGGGAAGTAAGCTAAAAGCCGAAAGCTTAAAGCTAAAAGTCTAAAGCTAAAAGGGAAAAGCATAGAGGGTAAAACTCTATGCTTTTTGTAATTTTAGGCCTATTGTCTTTAAATGATTGAATGCAAGAATAAAAATGGAATTGGGCAATAAATACGATATTCTGATCATTGGTGGCGGTCCAATTGGACTGGCTTGTGGAATTGAGGCAAAAAAAGCCGGACTATCTTACATCATTCTTGAAAAAGGTTGTCTGGTTAATTCGCTGTACAATTATCCGGCAAATATGACCTTCTTTTCTACTTCTGATAAACTGGAAATCGGTGGTATACCCTTTGTCAGCAATAACATAAAGCCAACCCGTTCTGAGGCCCTGGAATACTATCGTAGGGTAACTGAGCACTACGCCCTTAATCTTAGGCTCTTTGAAGAGGTGAAATCTGTAAGGAAAGAGGGCAGTAAATATGGCATTGAAAGTAGCAAATCCCAATATGAAGCCGCTAACATCATTATCTCCACAGGATTTTATGATATTCCCAATCTGCTGAATATCCCCGGAGAAGATCTTCCGAAAGTAAAACACTATTATAAAGACCCTCATTTTTACGCCAAACAGCATGTACTTGTTGTTGGCGCCAACAATTCGTCAGTAGACGCAGCACTTGAAACCTATCGTAAAGGCGCTCAGGTAAGTATGGTGATCCGGGAGTCTGAAATCGGCGAACGGGTAAAATACTGGGTCAGACCGGACATCGTAAACCGGATAAAAGAAGGCAGCATTAAAGCCTATTTTAATTCAACATTAGCAGAGGTCAGGGAACATGAAGTTGACATAATCAGTACGGAAGGAAAAATCTCGATCCGCAATGACTTTGTTTTGGCTATGACAGGTTATCAGCCTGATCTGAGTTTTCTAAGGAAATTGGGAATCAATATCTCAGATGATGAAAAACAGGTCCCGGAACATAACCCCGAAACGATGGAAACCAATAGGAAAGGCATTTACCTCGCCGGAGTGATCTGTGGAGGTATGGATACGCATGTTTGGTTCATTGAGAACTCGAGGGTGCACGCTACTAAGATAGTTCAAAATATAGTTGAGAATGGAGAATGGAGAGTTGAGAATTGAGTTGATATTAATTGGAAATTCTCAATGCTCAATTAAGGAGAATTTGAAACTCTCCATTTTCAATTCTCAATTCTCAACTGCCGATTGGGGAGATTTTAGGAAAATCCCTCTAATTAAGCAATCATATTCAAAATCTCCCCAATCGGCTGATCACTATCTATCAATATCCCCTTCACTCCTGCTGCTTCACCGGCGATTACATCCCTTTCCCGGTCGCCGATAAAATAGGATGAGCCGGCATCTATGCCAAAACGGGCTATGGCCTTTTCAAGCATTATTGAACCGGGTTTACGGCAAAGACAATTCCCATTATATTCAGGATGATGCCTGCAGTAATAAATATCTGCTAAATGAATCCCCTGATCAGCATAGGTTTTTCTGAGATGATCATGCATACCGCCTAGTATTTCTTCCGAATACCAGCCCTTGGCTAGCCCACCCTGATTGGTAATAACAATCAATAAATAACCCCGCGATTGCAATTCTATCAAAGCCGGAAAATTATGCTCCAGCACTTTAAAGTCCTCGAATTTGCATACATAATCACCGAGTTCTTTATTTAAAACCCCATCCCGATCTAAAAAAACGGCTTTTTTCATTATATTTCCGATATGCTGTTAATGACCCTAATATTTAATTTTGCCGGAGAAAAATTTAAATTCAAATCGCTCTTCCATATTTCAAATATCGCTAAAAGAAGTATCTTTAATTTAGAAAACCAATTAAAAAACTATGTCGGACATCACAGAAAAGAAAGAATTTAAGCCCTATATCAGTTCAGATAGTCGGGTAGCTGAATTTACAGTAAAATCAGTGTTACTGGGGGCAATTTTCGGGATAATCTTTGGAGCAGCAACAGTTTATCTTGCGTTAAAAGCCGGATTAACCGTATCTGCGTCCATCCCAATTGCCGTACTGGCTATCTCTATTGGCCGTAAGTTCTTCAAAACAACCATACTTGAAAATAACATTATCCAGACAACAGGTTCGGCCGGAGAATCAATTGCAGCAGGTGTTGTCTTCACCCTGCCGGGATTTCTATTTCTATCTGCAGGGAGTAACAGTGAATCCTTTTTCTCTTACTGGCCAATTTTCTTCCTTGCTGCTTTAGGCGGGATACTTGGAACCCTGATGATGATTCCGCTCAGGAGGTCACTGATAGTTGAAGAACATCAAAGTTTGCCCTATCCGGAAGGAACTGCATGTGCATCCGTATTGATTGCAGGCGAAAAAGGAGGTGACTTTGCCAAAACAGCTTATTACGGACTTGCATTTGCATTTGGCTATGCTATTCTTCAGAAAATATTTCATTTGATTGCAGAGGCTCCTACCTGGGCAACAAGCCAGGCGAACAAATTCTTTCCTTCAGCAACAGTAAATGGTGAAATCACTCCCGAATACATGGGTGTTGGTTATATCATCGGACCAAAGATTGCCGGAGTTCTGGTAGCAGGCGGTGTACTTGCATGGCTGGGACTTATCCCTTTGCTGGCAACACTTGTACCGGCAGAAACCATTGCCTATCAATTAGTTAAGCTGGGTTACCTGAAAGATGTATACAGTCCCGGCGGGCCGGGAGGATGGGATCCTTTAAACATGGTCTTTGCCAATACAGCTACGGCAATCTACCAGGCTTATGTAAAACAGATCGGGGCAGGTGCAGTTGCTGCGGGTGGATTTATTACCCTGCTTAAAACCATTCCTACGATTGTTTCATCATTCAAATCTAGTCTGGCTTCGATGAATAAGTCGAATTCAGAAAAGCAGACTATAAAACGCACAGATGATGATCTTTCGTTTAAAATCGTCATTTTGGGAAGCCTTGGACTTATTTTACTGATGGCTTTATTACCACAAATACCGGGTGATTCTGTATTAAACAAATTACTGATTGGTGTTTTAGTTATCATCTTTGGATTTTTCTTTGTGACCGTATCCAGCCGGATCGTAGGCTTGATCGGAACCTCCTCAAATCCGGTATCCGGAATGACAATCGCTACTTTAATGGGAACCTGTCTGATTTTCATCAGTATTGGCTGGACCGGCCATTTATATGAGCCTATGGCATTGGTTGTAGGTAGCATGATCTGTATTGCTGCAGCCAACGCCGGAGCAACATCACAGGATCTTAAAACCGGATATATTGTTGGCGCAACGCCAAGGTATCAGCAATTAGCACTGTTTGTTGGTGCAATAGTTTCTGCTGTTGTGATTGGACTCACACTTTCTGTATTAGACAGACCCACTGCTGAAATGACAGCACAAGGAATAACACATGCAATCGGAACCGAAACCTACCCTGCACCTCAGGGAACTCTGATGGCTACCCTGATCAAAGGACTACTCTCATTTAACCTCGACTGGCAATTTGTACTCGTTGGAGTCTTTCTGGCGATCACAATCGAATTATGTGGAGTAAAATCACTCTCTTTTGCTGTAGGAGCTTATTTACCCCTATCCACTACCCTTCCCATATTTGCCGGAGGAGCTATTAAGGGTCTGGTAGAGATGAGAACTAAGAAGGATGGCAAAAAATCAGAAGATGAGGAACTGGGCAAAGGAAATCTGTTTGCTACCGGACTGGTTGCTGGTGGGGCGCTGATGGGTGTTATCTATGCCTTCCTGATGGCATTTGAATCAACCGGGGGTCCGGCAGGCAGCTTGAATATGGAAGAGCACCTGAGCGGATTGCTTGGAACCGGAGGATATCAGATATTAGGTTTTATGTTCTTCCTGTTCATGGGCTGGACCCTATACCGTATTGCCATTAGTAAAGAAAAGTAATTCATAAATAGCAGGTAGTGTAAAGTTTGGGTTGAAACATCTGGACTATACACTATTTTTTATTTTAAAATTTCAGAAACATTGTTGGAAGTTTTGGCATTAACTGATATTTATTAAGCAAACCAGCGAGTCTCATGGGGGAAACGCATAACAATTATATTTCGCGGTTCTCACATTTGCTAATTCTCTCATTTGCTCATTTTATCATTAAATTCAGGGAATTTGGCTTACTCCACCCGATACAATGAATTTCATTGCTTCACTGGCACTCATTTTTAGGGGTTTAACCCGATCTGCATTCACAATGCATAATTGTCCTGCGAAGGAATAAGATAAGGGAAAATATACCGCAACCTCACCAGGGTAACCAATTTTGGAGAGGTCTTTTTGAGTCAGGAAGCCAATTTTCTTCAATCCTGTTTCGTTAACTTCTACAACTACAGGCTCGTTGAATTTCTTATCATCCCCTACAAAAGCCTCTGTAAGATCTTTGAAAGAGGTATAGATCACATTGAATACAGGCAATTTTTTGAACCAGGAGCCGAACCACTTTTTGATTGGGTCAGTTACAAAGTTGGTCACGATGATTCCAACAACAATCAGAAAAACCACAACGCTAAGAATACCTAATCCCGGAATATAGATTGGCTTTCCGGTCTGATCCACCCAGATTACATCACTTAAATTGAGTGCCGAATCCAGTTTGGAAACTGCCCAGTAAATAAAGAATAAAGCCGCGGCAATTGGCAGAATCACCAGGGCACCCCTCACGAGGTAATTAAATAAAGCTCTGACTATTCTATTCATAATAATAAATTCGTTTCACCCGTTGGGAAATCCCGGTCAGTACCTCATAAGGTATCGTATCCAACTGTTTTGCAATATCTTCCACCCGGATCTGATCATTGAACACAATAACCTCATCTCCTTCGGCAGCATCAATTCCGCTAATATCCAGCATGCACATATCCATGCAAATCTTCCCGATGGTTGGGACTTCCTTCCCTCTTACTATCATTTTACCCTTTCCATTGCCCAATCCCCTGCGGTAACCATCTGCATAACCGATCTTCACGGTAGCAATTTTGCCTCCTTCAGGCATCTTCCCTTCCCTACCGTACCCTATTGTATCGCCAGCAGGAATATTCTTGATCTGTGATATACTTGTTTTCAGCGAAGTTACGGTTTGTAAGGGAGATTTTGAATCATAAGCAGAATCTATTCCGTAAAGTCCAATACCGAGACGAACCATATCAAAACGGGAATCGGGCCAACGACTGATCCCGGACGTATTGGCTATATGCCGCATAAATGGATAGTTCAGGCTTTTGCTGATCCTTTCAGAGAGTCTGAAAAAAAGATCGATCTGGTATCTGGTAAATTCATCATGCTCAGGATCTTCGCTTGCCACAAGATGAGAAAACACACTCTGAATGCGTACTCCCTTTGTATTGATTAGAATTTCAAGTAGTTCATCCAGTTCTGCCTCCATAAAGCCCAGCCGGTGCATACCGGTATCCAGTTTAAGGTGGATTGGATAATTCTCCAGATTCTTTCGGTTCAACACCTCCATCAACTGATTTAAAACGCGTACACTGAATATCTCCGGTTCCAGTTTATGCTGAATAATTGTTTCAAAAGCCATTGCATCCGGACTCATAACCATGATAGGCAAACTACATCCGGCATTACGTAAGGCAACACCTTCATCCGCATAGGCAACAGCCAGGTAATCTACTTTATTGAATTCAAGTAGATTGGCTATCTCAAAACTGCCGCTACCATAGGAAAATGCCTTCACCATGGCCATTATTTTTGTCCCGGCCCCTAATTCCAGCTTATAATGATTCAGATTATACTCCAAAGCATTCAGATTGATCTCAAGAACGGTTTCGTGTACCTTTTGGGTCAAAAGCTGGCTGATTCTCTCAAACTCAAAAGACCTTGCACCTTTTAAAAGAATGGTCTCATTGTGAAACTTTATTGAAGCGAAATGTTCCAGAAAATCCGCTGTGCTGGCGAAACATTCGGTCTCAAAGGGATAATCAACAGCATACTTGCTGATTTGCTCACCGACTGCTATTAATCTGTCTACCGATTTATTTTCGAGCAGATTCCTGACCTGTTCATAAACTGCCTCGGAATCAGTCCCGGGTATATCAGAAAGTATCAATGTACGTCGCTGATGCTGGTTCTGTTGTTTCAAAAAATCCAGGGCTATCGCCAAAGAAGAAAGGTCGAGACTGTAAGAATCGTCGATTACAGAACAGTTATTGATGCCATTTTTAAGTTCTAGCCGCATTCCTACTGGAATCAGCTTCTCAAGCCGCTTATCAGCCTCTTCAGGCTCATAACCCAATGCCAGTAAACTTGCCCAGCAGATAATTGCATTTTCAATCGAGGCTTGATCAGTGAAGGGGATCATTGCCTGAACATCCTTTCCATTGAAACGCGCCCTTAGAAACTGGAATCTTTCCTCAAGCACCTCATCATCAAAAACCTCTAAATTTGCCTGTCCACGATAGTTCCAGGTGAATTTATTGGTCCCGGGTATTTCGCCATCATATTGATCCAGATATTTATCAGAATAAATAAACAGATCCACTCCTTCAAACAGCTTCAGTTTTTCCCTGATCTTATCATTCAGACTTTCAAAACCGGTACTATGAGCCTCCCCTATATTGGTTAGAATTCCAATTGTTGGACGTATAATCCTGGCCAGATTTTCCATCTCACCCTCTTTGGATACCCCGGCTTCAAAGATCGCCAGATCATTTTCCTCATTCATTTCCCATACCGATACAGGTACACCGATCTGTGAATTATAACTTTTTGGGCTTCTGACAATATTGCTCTCAGGAACAAGGAGCTGATAGAGCCATTCTTTAACAATGGTTTTACCATTGCTGCCGGTGATACCGATGACAGGATAATTGAATTTAGAACGATGAGCAGCTGCCAGATCCTGCAAAGCAATTAATGTATCGGTAACTATGTAGAAATTTGTATCAGGATAGGCTCCGGTGTCAAATTCTGTATCAGAAATCACAAAACTCCGTAATCCTTCTTCATAAACAGCAGGAATGAAACTATGTCCGTCCCTCCTTGCTTTCAGGGCAAAAAAGAGTGAATGATTGATATCGCTAAGCTTCCGACTATCGCTAAGAATGGTTCTGATCAAAATATCCTTATTCTGAATAAAAGACTCTGCATTCAGGATAGCACTGAGATCTTCTGTTGAATATAGGATATGGTTCATTCTGCTAATTTCAATAAATTTTAAAGATTCTTCTCAAATATTTGCGATATTTCAGTGCTTTGAAAAACGAAAACAATAAGCCGAAAATATTCAGTAGAGAACAGGCAAAACTGAAAGTTGAAAGCTATTGCGCCTACCAGGAAAGGTCGCAATATGAGGTAAGAAATAAGCTTTATGAATGGGGTCTGCATCAAAAAGATGTAGAGGAAATCATTTCTGAGCTTATTGATCAGAATTTTCTGAATGAAGAACGGTTTTCAAAAGCTTATACCCTGGGTAAATTCAGAATCAAGGGTTGGGGCAGAATGAAGATTAAACAGGGACTAAAATTAAAACAGGTTCCTGATAAGATGATACAGAAAGCACTTAAAAGCATCGATGAAGACGATTATTTGCTGTGTTTAAGACAGATTCTTGAAAAGAAATCTAATTTACTTACAGAGAAAGACTCCTTTAAGCGCCGCTACCTCTTAAGCCGATACGCTGCTTCCAAAGGCTATGAATCTGACCTGATTGCAGACCAGATTACTGAATTTCTGGTGTCCGATTAAAATTATTTTTTAATAAAACATGCTTATATGAAAGCTCTCTCTTCAAAGACTGATTGGCTTGATCCAGAAGGAGTAATGTCTAAGGGTTTAATTCAATCTGTAGATTGCAATCCAGGCTGGAATTTTTTCTAATGACCCAGAATGGGTCAAATGTTTATAGACTTATTTAAAACGGAAATCCCGACCCTGAAGGGGTCGAATGTATTGGAAATTTTCACATACGACCCCTTCAGGGTCCTATCGTGTGGACACATCTTTAAACAGGTGTCAAAGTATCAAAATTTATTATTAAGTAGGGATTTAGGCGCTATGCTGTGCCCCTTTGGAGGGGCTACGGGGAGGTTCCACCCCCTTTAATTCCC
>NZ_JAUXXZ010000044.1 GCF_030684675.1 Daejeonella sp.
AGCGGCAGCTTTGCCGCTATGGAAATAGAATCTAACCACTAGTTTTCTGCGGCAAACTAAAGCGCCCGCCCGGCTGAAGCCATTCGGACGGGAAGAGCCCGGCTAGCGGGACCGATAGTACAAGGAACCTGCTTTTCAAAAAAACCTGATTACTCTTATTGACCATATATAACACCCCTTATTTAGTATTAGCCTGGTCCTTACCCATAGGCTAGTCATAATTCACTGGAAAATCAATTTATTGAGCTCGCAAAGAGGCAGAATCCCAGAAAACTGAATGTCATCCTGATGCAAATCAGGAAACAATTTATTAGGTTTGATAAATAAATTGAATCTTGCCAATTCCAATTAATTACAATTCATGTTTCTATCCTATTTGTTTCATGGAATATCTAACATCTTTCATAGAAGAAGAACAAATAGAATATACCTTTCATTTGGTGAAAACTGTTTAACGGATAATATTTTAAGCAGGTACGGACTTAAGTCGTTCACAACACCATTTTCGCATTGCAGATCTAATATTGAGTATATTTTGGATCTGGAAAGAAACAATTATAAAAATTTTGTAAGCGTCGAATTTCTCAAATACGGAGACTTAAACGGAAAACCTGTCCCCCGACTTAAAACTGATTTAATCCTTAAAAATAGTTATCATCATTTACATGAAAATGGTATTGAATTCCCAAGTCAGGATGTTATTAAAAATCAGAAGTATTGGCAAAAGGTGGTTGAGCGGGCAATCAAATTAAAGACCTTTTTAGGTAAACGAAAGTACATCCTTCTATATCACCATAGAGTTTGTGAAGACAGTGATCTTGAATTACTTTTAATGCATTTGTCTGAATTGAAAAAGTATTATTCAACTGAAGAATATGAATGTCAGGTTGTTCTGTTTAAACAAATTATAGTTAGCAAAGAATCAGAGAAAAAGCTGATCTACCAAAAAGATAAGGATATCCATATTTTTGATTTTCATAGTCATTATACCTGGACTGGACGTGATCAAAGAAAGTATTGGGCATTTATAGATGATTCCCTGATTAGCAAAATGTTGAAAGCAGTAAAAACTATATAATTTAATTCAGTCCTTAACTTCTCAAAGTCTCCAAAATATTGCCCAAATCTTTTGTTATTTTGATTTTCTTATCTGTGCTCCATAAATAGCAGCAATTTCTTTGCAAATTCAAACGGGATCGCAGCGGCAGCTTTGCCGCGATGTAAATATGATCTTAACGTAAATTTCTGCGGCAAACTACAGCGTAGAGCCCGGCTAGCGGGACCTATAAGACACAGTGCCTGCTTTTCAAAATAGCCTGATTAAAGTTTTAGTGCTTTATTTTCAATTATTTCTCCTCTTGGACTGAATATTAAGATTTCTCCTATGAGAAATCCGGAGAACTATTATTTATTTGTATTTCATCAACCTCAGGTGTACTTTTTACGTACTTTATAGAGATAATCTTTCGAATACTTCTTTCCAGAAGATTTTTTGTATTATTTTAGCTTGATTAGCCTTATCATAACATTAGGCACAATATTTCGTTATCTTGAACATAGAATTTTAATTTATAGGGAAAAATGAATTCATTAAATAAAATATTATATACACTTGCGGTACTCGCATTGCCCCTTATATCATTTGCTCAAAGTGCGGAGGATGAATCTCCTGTCGCAAACTGGCAAAATCTCGACTTAAAATCTGACGGTGTTTTTGGTATCAGTACAGAGAGAGCTTATACCGAAATTCTGAAAGGTAAAAGATCATCTCCAATTATTGTGGCAGTTATTGATGGTGGAATTGATACTGAACACGAAGATCTCAAAAAGGTATTGTGGACTAACCAGAAAGAAATTCCGGACAATGGTATTGACGACGATAAAAATGGCTATATCGATGATATACACGGTTGGAATTTTATAGGTTCTCCTAAAGCCAACATCCATTATGATAATATGGAAGTTATCCGTCTCATCAATAAACTGCAGCCGAAATATGCCTCTGCTTTGAATTCTACCCCTTTTACTGAAGCAGAAAGAAAGGAATTTCAGACCTATAAAAAATTGGTGACTGATTACATGGCAAAACTGCAATCTGCTCAAATCGGACTTCAGAATACAACGATGATCAAGAAATATCTGGATGAAATCCTGGCCAAGATGGGTAAGGATAATCCTACTGCAGATGATTTTGGAGATTATAAGACTGCAAATGATGTAGAATCACAAGTGATTAAGTTCATTAAGCCTGAATTGAAGAAACGTAATTTCAAAAAATTCTACGATGAGCTTAAAGATGGTATTAAGTATTATGACACTCAGGTAAAATACCACCTGAATGTTGATTATGACCCAAGAAAGGATTCAGTTGGCGATGATTATGCCAATAGCAATGAGCGCTATTATGGAAATAATAATGTCAAAGGACCGGATGCTGAACATGGTACTCATGTTGCCGGTATAGTTGGGGCAATACGTAATAATGATTTAGGTATTAAGGGAGTTGCTGATAATGTGAAAATTATGGCTATCCGTACAGTTCCTGATGGTGATGAACGTGATAAGGATGTTGCTAATTCTATCCGCTATGCGGTTGACAATGGAGCGAAGATTCTCAATATGAGCTTCGGAAAGGCTTATGCCTGGGATAAGAAAGTAGTTGATGATGCTGTCAGGCACGCGATCTCCAAAGGTGTTCTTCTTGTACATGCAGCCGGAAATGATGGTAAGAATACTGAAAAGGAAGATAATTTCCCTAATCGTTTGTTCAGCGACAGTACCGGGGTTACAATGGGTACTGCTCAGGGCTGGATTGAGGTTGGGGCCTCGGGATGGAAGAATGATGAAGAGCTTGTTGCCTCTTTTTCTAATTATGGTGGTAAAACAGTTGATGTATTTGCTCCGGGTGTCAAAATCAATTCTACTATGCCTGGTTCAACTTATAAAGAGAATGATGGTACCAGTATGGCCGCACCGGTTGTTTCAGGTCTTGCTGCAATGATCTGGTCACACTACCCCCACTTTACTGCGGTGCAGATAAAGGATATCATAATGAATTCTGTTGTAAAAGTAGATCAGAAAGTTAAAATTAAAGAAGAAGGAGATAGCAAAAAAGTATTGCTGAGTGAGATTTCTGTATCGGGTGGAATTGTAAACGCTTATAGTGCATTGCAACTAGCCGAGAAGACTAACTCTACTGCAAGGCTAAAGTCAAAATAGAATATCAGAATATATTAGCCCATTAATAAAAAATGCACTATGAAAATGGTGCATTTTTTATGGTCTTGTCTTAATTAGTTTAGAATGACAGCCCGGTTTTAAGAGTAAGGTAATGTCCTTCCTTTGAGAAACCATATCCGCTTGATACCAAAATCTTGTTATAGAAGTTAAGCCAAACTCCCGGGCCATATCCTTTGTGCCATGTGCTGCCATCAGGAAGATCGGAATATACCCTGCCTGAGTCGAAAAATCCGAACAGTCCCATATCTCCCGTAAAAACATAGTTTCTGAAATGGGCAACTTTAAACCGTACTTCGGTGTTTTGATAAAGATATGACCTCCCTGAAAAACGATTATTCCGGAAGCCTCTTAAATTTGTATTACTGCCTAATGAATTCGCCTGGAAGAATTTATAATCTCCGATATTTGCAGATGCCCCGATTCTTATTGCTGCAGTCACCGGAAAATTAAAATTGGGTGTAGCATAAAATGACAGATCGGTTTTTAATTGTATGTAACGGTTCTTAGTGTTTTCAAATTCATTGAAAAAATTGATTTCGTTTTTCCAGCGAACACCAGAAGTAGGAAACAATTTATCGTTTACAAAGTCGATGTTAGCATAGCTACGAATTGTGCCATACCGGGAAGGCCTTTCAATGTCTAACCTGTCGGGAAAAGAGAGCGTGCTGACATACCGGTCGGCGGGCTTTTCAACCCTGAAGAATTCATAGCCGGGACCAATCCCCACTTTGAATGCATTTGTAAACCGGTATTGAAGAAATGCTGAAATGCTTAGGTTTTTAGTTCGAACCCTGTAGTAATCGATATTGTCATCAATATTTACTGTAGAATTGCCCTCACCATAATAATTGGAAGTATATTTTGGGGCATTTAAATGAGCCTTTAAAACCACATCCATGTCTCTTATAAACAATGAATAAAAATTTGCATCATAACGCAGGGAATAGGCTCTTGTCTTAGGTGCGTAATTTCCGGTCAGGCTCTGGTCATAGCTGTATGGAAATTTTCTGAACCCATAATGTTTCATTCCATATCCTCCCCCAAGGAAAAGTCCATCTTCAGCATTATAATCCAAAGAGGGCTTTATTCCGCTTTTATCATAGTAAAAAGTGTTTTCTTTGTACTCATTTACATAATTTTCGTCAGACAGGCGTAGTGCGGTGTTTGGACCTGTTTTTATTGTGTTGTCTTCAGTCTTCAGATCATAGAAAAATGTTCTGCCACCGATTGAATTATCAATGAATGCATCATTTTTTTCTCCTCCAACCACACGTACCTTAATGCCTCCTTTTCCGGTGGATCCAATGATCAATATGCTATCACGTCCGTTTAAAGCAAATAGATTAAGTTCACTGGTTTCAGAATTTTCGAAAGTTCTGAAATATAATGGACGGCTCACATGATCATTTGAATCAATCTTATGAATAGTAAGTCTGGTTGTTGTTTCAAAACGTTCGATCTTAAAGAACTCTTTTTTATCTGAGCCAATCACAGTTACCTCCTTAGCAAGTACTTTATAGTATTCGTTCGCGACTGAAAGCAATTGCCCGCGTCTGGATTTAAGCTTGGCTATAATTTCTGCACCTGCTTCTTTAAATACTTCTGCAGGCATTTTTTTCACTGCTTTTTCAATAATTTCATCACTAAGATCAGTCTGTAACTGAATAGTAATTCTGTTCCAGTCCTCAAGAGATAATTCATTGAGCAGATTTCTGTCAAGATTTCTTGCCGCAATAGAAAGTTCAGCCGGATCACCAATTTTGCTTTCAAAGGATTGAATATCAGGTAATACCTTTGTAATCAGACCAGGAATCAGTCCGTCAAATTTGGTGAATGCCTGATCGCGGTCTCTTGGAATAGGGCGGTAAAGAACACCATTTTCTTTTTCGAATTCACCCCATCTCCACTGATCCTCGTGCCTGTCCCAATCGCCGATCAGAATGTCAAAAAGCCTTGATTTGAGGAACATAATCTGATCAATTTCATTATCGTTGTCTTTCCTCAGTTTTTCATACATTTTTGGGGTGCCCACAGCATTTTTTGCATTACCGAACGAATTGAAGTCAGAAAGGTCTTCATCAGGTCTTGCTTCAATAATCCCCAGTTTGCCTCCAACTTGCTGTATATAGGGACCAAGTAAGGTAGAGTAGGGCATATAAACCAATTCCGGGTTAGTATGATATATTCCAATCGCTTTTGCCATATCCGGTATCATTAAAGCTCCGTATGGATGAGCTGAAGAGATCTGATCCTGTATCAGATCTTCGGCAAATGTTTTTAGAAATCCTTCGGGCAACAATGCAGCAGGGTTTTTGGCTATAGTACGAAATTGATACACATTTTTGTCTGCACCCTGTAACTGAAGGCTTGTGGTTTGCTTGCCACCCCCAAGTTTAATAGGAGTTAAACCGCCCCCGAATGTCTTCAAATCAAGATATTTAACATTAATTGGGATTGCCCAGGTATCCCTGTAATGTTCTCCAAAGAGATATCTCTTAAACTTCCCGGCTTTAAAGGCATCGCCAGCTATAATTGTTTTGCTGCTGTCGGCATAGCTGATTATTTTTTCCTCTGCACTTTTTTCTTCCGCCTTTGCTGGTATGGCATATAGTGGGGTCCTGTAGGCTATTTTACCAGTAGATCCATCCCCAACAGGTTCCCAGAATTCGAGCCATGCCTGGCCATTATTATAATAATTTAACCTGGCAAAACCCTTCATTCCTCCTCCGCCATATGAAAATAATGCATTATTCCCCTTTGTCATTGACGATGATTTTGCCCCTGCACCGCTTATGATATGATTAATGTCCTTATACTTATTGAACTGTAAGGCATGTTCGTGTCCGCTCGCAATTACTATGTTATGCTCTTCTTCCAAAATAGATAAAAGTCCCCTTTTGAGTTGCTGATAATCTTTGTTTGACAGGTCCTGCCTTGATACCCCATACTGTCGCATGAGCGGATAGATAGCACCAATTATGGGCAATGGAATATAATAATTGTCTCTCACCAGTGTCAAAGGAAACAGATAGTCTTTCAGGGTATAATAACCGCCGTGCCGTCCATTACTAAACAAAGGATGATGCTGTGCCAGAATAATATTCTTTCCCTTGTTGCGCAAAATAATATCCTGAATCTGTTGTATTACTTCAAGGCGGCTTGAGGTGGTGCAGCCATTGTCGGGCGCTAGTGATTTATCATGCTTTGTGAGCCACCATTCGGAGTCGATTGCAATAACAACCAGATCATTATTCAACTGGATTTCAACCGGGCCCCCACAGCCATTGCTGGGCATCAATACATCACCAGAATTCAGATATTGTTCAATATACTCCTCCTGACGGTTTATTGCCGCAAGACCACCGATCCGGCTTTCGTTCCAGTCGTGGTTCCCAGGTACAAATATTTTGCGCCCCCTGAAATCTTTTACTACGTTCATCTGCTCTTTGATCCTGCGCTCTTTTTCCTCGCGGTCAGGGGCATCAGCTTCAGGCAATCCGGTCTCATAAATATTATCACCAAGAAAGATGACAACATCTTCCGGATGAGAATTATTTACTATTCCTGTATCTGAAACAAAATGGATCCGTGTGGTATCTTTATGAAATATCTGGGTTTGCAAAAGCTTTAATACGGGTTCCTGTCTGTCCTTTTCAGGAATACCACCATCCCCGATAAGGAAAACAGAATATTTTAGCTTTAAAGTGTCGGGACTGTTTGCAGTTTCCCAACCCAGCTGTGTTTTATCGTAAAAGGGCTTTAAGCTGGTACATGCATTCAGAAGGATTGTACTTGCCAGAAAAAGGATAGCAATTGGATATTTAGTTCTCATGTTGAAGCTCGATGATATTTCCGATTCCTGACTTTCCTCCTTCATTGGAAATGTAAAGCTTACCCATAGGTGAAAAAGCAATCCCTTCAGGTTGCTTATACTCAGGGCCGGAAAGTTGAATAAGCTTTTTAAGGACACCTTCAGGAGTTAAAACAAGTATAAGTCCGTTAATTACCGAAAGAATATATGTTTCTCCTGTTTTTTCATTTACTGTAAGTGCAGAAGAGCGAAAAACCTGGTTCATGTTGTGATTGCCCAGTGCTTTCAGGAATTTCTTTGAGCTTTCCTCAAGGGCATCTCCCTTAAACTGTGATTCTATTTCCGCGAGATGAATAGTATAAACCGGAGCAGATTGCAGGGTCATTGTTTTGAGATCAAAACCATAGATCTCTTTGGTTGTTTTGTCCTTATCCAGTCCGGCGTTCTTTGGTGCAATAAGCAAACGATGTTTATCAGAATCATAGGCTAGTCCTTCAATATCATTTTTTGCAGAAAATGGTGTCTTAAATGATTTGATAACCGGTTTTGAAGATTCAAAATCTTTGATCTGATGAATAAGTCCCTTGCTGGTAATCGTATATATGTCATTACCTGCTATTACGAGGTCTTCATAATCATCATTATCTGCAAAGGGTTGTTTTTTTATGATTTTGTTCTGGTTTATATTATAATAGAAAAGTATTCCTTCTTCATCCTGTATGGCTAACAATACAGAATCGTTCAGAAATGTAATCCCCGAAATTTCATTCAGATCTTTAGGCAGATCATGAACTGTACTTTCTTCCGGACTCATAACTTTTTTATTAGATTTTTCTCTATCCGCTATTTTATCCTTAATAGGATTATTACATGAAATAAGGGCTAATGCTAGTAAAAGAGTAAAAAGTCTGATCATTTTTAAAAAGTTAAGTATTGATTATTTGCTATAATCATACCAAACTGAGTAAGAAAAGATATTATTAACATATGATGGCATAGTTTTTTCTTATTGGTAATTATTTATTTGATTTTTTTTCAAGCCGGAATGAACTTAACACGATACAACAAAATCAGTATATGTCCATTAGGGTTGCATTGCCCGAAAAATTAAACTACAACACATGAAGAACAATACAGTTGTTAAAGACGCTGAGGAGTATGTTTTCAACCTGTTCAGGGATAAACTTCCAAGTGATTATGTTTATCATAATTTTAATCATACCAGCACTACCGTAAAGGCATGTAAAAAGCTGTCAAAGTCATATAATATGACAAGTCGTGATTATGAGGTACTCATGCTGGCGGCCTGGTTTCATGATACCGGATACATAAATACCTATCTGGGGCACGAAGAAGAAAGTGTGAAATTAATGAAGGCTTATCTGAGTGGAAACTATCCGGATGAAAGTATAAATGAGATAGAGGCCCTGATTTTATCTACCAAATTTCAGACTGTTCCTGACGGTTCTATGCAGGAAATTCTTCACGATGCTGATTATATTAGTTTGGGCAGTAAGAATTTTAACCTCCGTGCCGAACTGTTACAGATAGAGTGGGAGCGTATCCTCGATAAAACTTATACAGAAGACGAATGGGCCCAGATCCAGCTCAAATTTCTTATTGATACTAGTTTCAAAACGGAGGATGCTGTATTAAAATATAATGAGCAGAGATTAGAGAATATCATAGAGCAGCGTAATAAAATAGAAGAGAAACAATCCAGATTGCTCAAAGAGGCAGAAAAGGCACAAGCAAAGCCTGTAAAAGAAGGGCGAGGCATTGAAACCCTTTACCGTTCTGTGTATGATTATCATATTAATCTGACCTCAATAGCGGATAACAAGGCGAATATGATGATCAGTATTAATACGATCATTATGTCCATTGTGATCACTCTTTTTGGTACTGGATTTACTTTTTCAACACAGAGTGAGTTCAGTAGTGTAAGATTTGTTTTTCCAATGGCATTCCTGCTCTTAACCAGTTTGCTTACGGTGGTTTTTGCAATTTTGTCAGCCAGGCCCAATGTTACCAATAAAGAAAAATACGAACTAAGCAAAAAAGATAGCAGTATATTATTCTTTGGAAATTTTGCCCAGTTACAGCTGAAGGAATTCGTTGACCGTATTGAAGAGCTTAAGAAAGAGAAGGATGAACTATATAACAGCATGTCTGTGGACATATACTATCTGGGTAGTGTTCTGGTTAAGAAATACAGATACCTGAGCTGGTCTTATAACATATTCATGTTTGGAATGGTGATCTGTGCCGTAGGATTTGTAGTTATTATGATGTTTTCTTATTAGACATTAATTCTGTTGCAGATTTGACATCAGGTATAAAACTCATTTCGTCAAGTGTAATATAACGATATCCCACTTCGCCCATAAATTCATAAACTTCAATACCTGTGCGAAGTTTTTCCCAATTGAACCATTGTTCAAGATTTTGCCTGTCCTTTATTTTGGACAGGTATTTATCTGTTAAAAGGATATAGTTGTAATCTACAATGGTATTCTTAAGAAGTTTGTGGGCAATAATTACATCCGTTCCAAGCAATTTGATACGGCCTTTAATATTGGCAGTACTGATATAACCATAATGGATTATTATTTTCAGGCCCAACTGGCCATCTGCCAGGTATAAACTATAATTATCCGGATCAGATTGTTCTACTGAACTTATAAAATCTGAAAATGTCTGATAAATTACCTTGCATTGTTCTGCAACTTTACCTACAGAAGGCAATCTGCCGGTTTTATAGAAAAATACCGCATCCCCTTCTATTTCCCCAATCTTCATTTTCAGAATATTTGCATCAATAAGTTTGCGAAGTAATGCCGGGATAAGGTTTTTGGTGAAGCTTATATCAGCAGTAGCGATGAATTTTGTGAAACCTGTAATATCCGGCACACAAAAGAATGCTGGTTCAAGTCCGTTTTTGTCTTCCATATCAGATTTTTCTTGAAATAGTAGTACAATTTATATACCAATAAAATCAATTGTTTTTGCGAACAGCCAAATGTAGTAAGCACCTTGCATTTACCAAGTAATCGAATAATCTATATGATTATGCTTAATCTCATTTCAATGGGAATTTTGTTTAACAGTCAAATTGTTGCGATTAATCGAATATTGTCTTAATTATTAAACAGTATTGACAGATCAAAAAAGAGGAAGATAGCAAAAAGGTTTTGCTATCTTAGATTTCTGTTTCGGGAGGAATTGGGAATGCTTATTTAACTGGACTAAAAGACCCTTCCCAGGTGAGAGTTAAATCCAGATAAGCTCAAATTTATGGTCTATAAATGCAAATGGGCTTGTCTGATATAGACAAGCCCATTTGGTTTAAAGTTATTTTTAAAATAAGAACTTAAACCCGAATGAAAGCGGGGTTGTAAGTGAAGAACTGCTGCCGCCCAGAGCTGAATTGTAGGCTGATTCAACATTTGCAACATGTGCCAGTGAGAAATCGGTTGTTGTAGTCTTATCTCCTGTTTTAGGCTTCAGGGTTGTTACTGAAAGATTTGCCAGATTGTACGAGAATTCAACGCTGAAATGCTTGCCAAGTACCATGTCTAAGCCTCCCGATGCTGCCAGTCCGGTCTGATTAACTTTAAGGTCACTTTGTTTCTCCTTGCCACTAATTACCGGGAGTGCCAGCTGTCCAAAGAAGAACATACTTCCAGCCACATTCCAGTACTTTCTAACTAAAGGCTCAACTACCAATAAGCCTGTATTTGCATTTGTGACCGAACCTGATTTAGATTTAATATTAGAATATCCTACTGCAGCCCCTATCGCTACCGAGGGCGAAATAAAGTTCCCAAGGATTGGCAACACCATAAAGCTCGTGTTGAGGTCATTACCTTTCTTTGTTTCCTGGTAGCCAAACTGTGAAGTTGCAAACCATGTGCCCTGTAAACCTTTGTCTTGTGCGCTGGCTGAAAGTGTCATAACCGCCAGAATTGCCATTGTTATTATTTTTTTCATATCTATTTATTTTTCAATAGATGTATTGGCTACAGATGGACCCAACTATGATATGAAATATGCTATTTTATGATTTTTTGCAAAGTTTTTATTTTAATAATATTTAAATTTGCTTAGCGTTATTTGCGCCAAATCCAAGCCCAAAATATGCTTCCCGAGCTTTCAAAGGCAGAATTTTAAATATTCCGGTCATTTCTTCCTGTTTTATTTTTTGTTAAAAAATGTACCGAATTTGGTCGCGTAAATAGTTTCTTTTAGATGATGAACAAATGTCTTTAATATCAGCCCCTTTTTGCACTGATTTCCTGATATTTCATCACGCATTATGTAAGGTCAAGGTAAGGGGGTACCAATTGTCTGGAACCCCTTTAACGAAAATTAAACAACACTTAACCAACGATCTTTAATTTGAGGCAATTCCCTTTCTATGGAGAGTTTGGTTTCAATTTCATATATAGCCTGAACAGTCTTGAAAAAGGAGTCGGGTGTAACGGATATCGTATCAATCCCTTCTTCCACCAGGAATTTTGCAAAATCAGGAAAGTCGGATGGGCCTTGTCCGCAGATACCAACTTTGACACCCATTTTTTTTGCTGTCCGTATCAGTGAACTGATCATAGATTTTACCGCTTCATTCCGTTCATCATATAAATGGGCAACCAGGGAAGAATCCCTGTCGAGTCCGAGTACCAGTTGAGTAAGATCATTCGAGCCTATAGAAAAGCCATCGATATGGGCTGCAAATTGTTCTGCCAGAATAATGTTTGAAGGGAGTTCTGCCATAAGGTAGACTTCAAGGCCATTTTCTCCCCTTTTCAATCCGTATTCTTCCATCACTTCGTACACCCTTTCCAATTCCTTTGGTGTTCTGCAGAAGGGGATCATTACAATGATATTATCGAGACCCATTTCTTCCCGCACCTTTTTAATTGCCTTGCATTCAAGTCCGAATGCCTCTTTATATTCTGCCGAATAATACCTGGATGCTCCCCGCCATCCGATCATCGGATTTTCTTCCTGAGGTTCAAAATATTTACCTCCAAGGAGGTTCATGTATTCGTTACTTTTAAAATCAGAGAACCTAACAATCACCTTATTGGGATAAAATGCTGCACCGATACGGGCAATACCATAGGAGAGTTTATCAATAAAAAATGCTTCCTCACTCTTAAACCCCCGGATCATCGAATGGATTTTACTACTCAGTTCAGGATCATTCAATTGCCTGTGCCTCAATAGTGCCATTGGATGCACATTAATATAATTATTGATAATGAACTCTTCACGTGCAAGTCCAACTCCTTTGTTAGGGAAATGGGAGTAATGAAATGCTGTATCAGGTGAGGCAACATTGAGCATAAGTGGCGTAATTGTTTCCGGCAATTCCGATAAATCAAATTCTTGCTTTTCAAAGGGTATCAATCCCCCGTAAACGATGCCGGCATCCCCTTCGGCACATGAGGCCGTAATCAGCTGCCCATTCTGAAGAATAGCAGTTGCATTGCCGCAACCTACTATTGCCGGTACGCCCATTTCCCGGGCTACGATAGCGGCATGGCATGTCCTGCCTCCCTTATTCGTTATGATGGCCGCAGAATGTTTCATGATCGGTTCCCAGTCGGGATCGGTCATGTCGGCAACCAGGATATCTCCCTTACGGAAATCAGCCAGGTGAATTTCTCCAGCCTTCAGATCCTTAAGAATATGAACCTTTCCTCCTGCAATCTTATCGCCAACAGCTATTCCTTTCAGAATTACTTTTTCTTTGCGGTTCTTGTCTGAAATGCTGTATTCAGTAATCATTCCTGTTTTCTTACGGGAGTGTACAGTTTCGGGTCTGGCCTGTACGATAAATAACTCTCCGCTGATACCATCAATAGCCCATTCTATATCCATTGGACACCATGCTCCTTTTTTTGCTGAGTAATGATCTTCAATTAAAAGAATCCATTTCGAGAGTTGCAGAGCCATCTCGTCGCTTATGCAGAAGATTTCCTGTGCTGCGGCTTCTACTGTAATGGTTTTAACACGCTCCTCTTTGGTCTTGCCATAAACCATTTTCCTGTTTTTATTGCCCAGTTTTTTTTCAATCAGGGCATGGAATCCCTTTTTCAGCGCCGGCTTGAATACAATGAATTCATCAGGTGACACCGCTCCCTGTACAATTAATTCTCCAAGTCCGTAGGAGGCATTGATGATAATAGCCTCCCTGAACCCACTTTCGGTATCAAGAGAAAATGCAACACCTGAAGCCGCCAGATCGGAGCGTACCATTTTCTGGATACAAACAGACAGGCCAATCTGAAAATGATCGAAGTTCAGGTTTTCGCGATAACTCAAAGCCCGGTCGGTGAAGAGGGAAGCAAAGCAATTGCGGATCGCAACAAGTAATGACGCCTGACCACAAATATTGAGATAGGTTTCCTGCTGGCCGGCAAATGAAGCATCCGGCAGGTCTTCTGCTGTAGCAGAAGACCGTACAGCTACATCGACATTAAATTGCCCATGGTGATCAGAAAGTGCCTGATAAGCATGAGCAATTTGTTGAGATAATTCAGCAGGGAAGGAGCCATTTTCAATCAGAGTCCTGATTTTTTTCCCTGTCAGTCCGAGTGATTCTATATCATCCTCTTTCATTTCTGCAATAAGCTCCGGAATTATCTGATCGAGTTTATTGTAACTGATAAAATCCCGGTAAGCTTTAACAGTAATAATAAAGCCACCAGGAATGGCTATCCCCAATTTCGACAGGTTTTGGATCATTTCACCCAGAGAGGCGTTTTTGCCGCCAACAATTTCAAGGTCCTGCATTCCTACCTCGTTTAAATTGAGGATCAGACTAGTTGATTTCATACGATTATTGAATTATGTCAGCAAATCTATATTGAATCTTCCATCATACTTAGTGTATAATTATCAATTATTAATACTATCTTAACCAGATATTAGTAAAATTGATATTTAATATGTTATTTTAGTATTAATGGATCCGCATCTACTCGCCATACCCTTAAGTAGCCAGGAATCTTTCAGTGTTAAACTGGAGATTGGATGGAATTTCTATAAGCAATGGCATTATCACAGGGAGATCGAGATCATTTATATCATTAAGGGCTCGGGTACGCGCTTTATTGGCGATCGTATTGATAATTTCAAGGAAGACGAATTGTTATTGATTGGTTCTAATCTGCCACATATGCTGCGGACTCAGGGCGATCTGAGTAAAGAAAATCCTGATACAGAGGCAATTGTGGTTCATTTCCTGCCGGATATTCTGAGTTCTTTCCTGAATCTGCCTGAAAATGCAGCGATTGCAGATTTACTGCAGCAGGCAGGTCATGGTTTAGAAATCAGTGGTGAAACTCTCCTCTCTGCGAAACGAATTCTGCATTCAATAAGGTATGCCCGGAATACCGAGAAGGTGATTTTATTAATTCAGCTTTTGCATCTTATAGCTTCTTCAAAAGAAAAAGAGACATTATCGCAATTCATGTTTAAGAATACCTTCAATAAATCGGATGATGACCGTCTGAACAGGATTTATAATTATACAATGAATAATTTTCTGAGGCAGATCACATTGCAGGAAATTGCTGATATAGTTCACATGAGCCCGAATTCTTTCTGCCGTTATTTCAAGTCAAGAACCAAAAAGCGTTACTCCTCTTTTCTGCTTGAGATCCGGGTGAGCCATGCCTGTAAATTGCTTTCCGAGTCGACCTACAGTATGGCCGTTATTGCCTATGAAAGTGGTTTTATGAATGTTTCCAATTTTAACAGGCATTTTAAGCTGATAATTGGTAAAACGCCATTTCAGTACAGGATTCAGTTACGTGTAAGCAAGTCGGGCAATTACTAATGATGACGAATTCAATTCAGTCTGTTTTATAAAATAATGTTGCTTTTTAGCAGAAAAAATATGCCAGAACACGAAGGCTGTCCTCTTAAGTAAACTTTAAACTTGTGTAAAAGATAAAATCCAAAGAAAAGGTTTTATTTAAGAATTAATCAGGGTAAAAAGACTGCCCCAATTTATGGGACAGCCTCTTTTCATTTTAAAGGTATTTTGAAAGATCAGTTTGCGCCATCATTTTGAGCTCGCTGAATTGCGTAGTTGCCTACTTTCTTTCCCATTTCAAGGCCTACTTCACAATCACTTCTGTAATGGATTGCTCCATAAATACGTGACATTGAGGCCTCTAAAGCCATATCATTAAATAAATTAGCCTTTTCGGGAATAAGGTGAGCTAAAATGGTGGCTGCTGCTCCGCTGAATGTTGAATGCCCTGAGGTATAGGCAGGAAAATTTGGCAGCCCTGTGTGGGTCTTGATTTTCGGATCAACCTGTGATGGTCTTGGATTGTAATAGGTGTATTTCGCATCCCAACAGACAATTGCAGCATCCATTAATGACATGTTTAGCAAGGCGAGATTTCTTGCCCAGCGTATCTCACTTAGATTTAATGGGATCATATGCTCAGCTGCAATGGCATTCCAGTGCCCTGGAGGAGTATAAGTTCCGACACCATCTCCCCAGCGATGAACAATTTTTACTCTTTCTCTGGTTGGATTTTGGCTAAAGTACAGAACCTCTTCCAGTTCCTTTTTAAAAGCTTCTGATTTGACGGAAGGTGGAGCAGGGGGTCTGATTTTTGTCACTACTGTAAGCTCGTCGAATAAGAACGGACGAACTCTGCCAAAATATGGGAGCATAGGGGGGCGTCTTGGGCTGTCCTGGCTGATCCACGGTGTTTCTCCTTTTTGAATAGCGCCTGTTTCCAATTCTTTCCAAATGTCTACTCCGTTCGTTATCCCCAGTGCAGCTCCTGTTCTATCCGTCCGTGCTCTTTGTACGTACTTCAGTGCTACAGCTCTACCCAGTGCTTCTCCGGCTTCCATTTCATCACGTACATTGGCTCCAGCAATCAGACGGGCTCTCCGATGTTCTTCTGCTTTTTTCTGAATATAGGCCTGTTCACCAGGGAAAAGCAATTTTAATAATTCAACGCTTGCACCTATCACTGCTGCATCTTCTGAAGGGTAAGAATACAGACTACTTTTAGAAACTAATACATTAATATTCAGGTCCGCCAAATATGGAGCTTCCCGTTTGTATACAGTCTTATAATGATATGCAGCGACTAAGGCATCATATTGAGCGGCACTAACGTAGGCATATGCCCTGGCGGCATAAGGAGGATTTGAAAACGGGAAAAATGGATAAGCAAGCGGATTATTGGCGTTAGGAATTGGGTAAGTTCCGCTTACATCCTGTACCGGAGGTAAATTATATTTTGCGACTAGTTCACGCATAATTTCATTCCATCTTAATACCCCTCCAGCACTCCAGTATTTGACCAGTTTACGGTCATCGTCACTCATGTTTTTCTGCCACCCTTTAATTTCATTGATCTGTGCAGTATAATCAGGAGCTGTTTTAGCAATCGGAGGTAGTACTGTTATTTCAGATGCCGTACTCAAATGGATTGGCACCCAGTTTCCTCCATTGGCATCATTAATTGTTGGATTAAGAGTAGGGGTAAGAACATTTTGTTCTATAAAATCTTTATTGCATGCTGATAGAAGTAATATGAATACTGCTATCGGATATCGTGTAAAAAATTGTTTCATAATTATCTGTTTTGAGTTTTTTCCGGAGTTTTTTCTGAAAAATTGAAGATGTAAAATAAACCTGCCTGAATACCTGTTGATTTACCAACATTTCGCCCGGCAACTGTGGTGTTTGCACCACCGATTAGAGTAAGCCCCTTAATATAAGCGGGCTCATATTTCATGCTTAAACCCATTTTAGTCATGTTCATTTTGTTTGAAGGGAATGGCATATTGTTTCTTGTGATATCAAAACCTCCCAATGTTGTCCAATTATCTGCTACGGCCTCAAGAACCCATTCCTTACCTCTGTAGCCCATGCGGAGATTAAATTGTGCAGCATCTGGCATATATACTTTATTGGAATAATGCATTTCTGTCGTATAGTATGAAGGCCTGTCAATCTCAATATTGCTTCGGCGAACGTATGTGCCGCTTACTGTTGCTGTCCATACACCTCTCTGATAATCAGCCATTCCCCGTAGTGAAATGTTACGACTACCAAGGCCGACTGAGAGGGGCAGATAATCGGCAACATAATCAGATGCCGGTAAGGAATAACCACCAATAGTGAACAATGACATTGTTCCCTTACCAATTTGTTTTTTCACGGCCTTCCATTTCAGCCATAATGACAAATCTTGTACCCCTTTAAATCCTTTTAACTGGCCTGCTGAGGCATTAGTTTTCACATACGGTAAATTGAAAATTAGGTTTAGTTTGGAACTTATTCCGAGACTGCCCATCGGTCCGATCATGTTGGTGCTGACGGTACCTAAATTCAGATTCTCACGCTTTAAGGTGCCCTCCCAGTATTCATTCCAGTTACTTCCACTGTACATAACACCGGCACAAAAAAGATTCTTACCCATCATGATTGCGTCGATATCCGTCTGGGCAGAAAGAGGTACGGAAGAACCTAAAAACAGGTAAATAATTAATTTGATCTTACGGCAAAAAGCAATAGGCTTTTGCTGGTAAGCTTGTTTTATTTTCAGAAACATAGTAAAATTAGAGTGAAAAATTGTTTAAAAATTTGACTTTCGCTAAAGGTGTATCTAAAGCAATATTCTTGCAATATCACATAACAACTTGCCCGGTAAAGGGTGTTGATTTCAGGAAAGACATCGATAGACAGCTGCCCTTTGATTTGGAGGGTGTCCCGTCATTCTAATTTTAAACGTATTCAGGGGGAGGGGAACTGATACAATCGAAGGCATCAGAGGTATTCGGTGAAAAATTATTACGGCCTCTGGCAACGAGTTCACAGATACTGTATTTTAACTCAGGGCTTCGTTGCAATTCATATTCTGAAATGGTCTTTTTTACATTTATTTGCTTGGAACCCTTCTTTTGCGGTACCGGGGAATCCTGAATCTCATTCATCAGCTGGTAAAAAATCGAACGGGCATGATGAAGCTTAATCTTATTAGTGTTTGGGATACAGCGATAAATAATGTGGCCGTTCTCATATTTCCGTTCAACGAATTTATAATAGACTCCATCAATCATGACTTCACCATCAACACGCTCAAAGTCGGCCATGTCGGTTACGTAAGGAAGTACGATTTCAGAATCCAGCTCGATGATCCGGGAAGTATCATAATCCTTATTATCCAGAGCTATTTCCATCTGCTCATCGTAATGAGTTTCAAGAATTTTTATCAATAAGTCATAGCCATACCAGTTGAAACTAAGTACACTTATTATAAATATGACTGCCAGACTTTTCAATATTGCATACCCTTTATAGAATTCAATAAAAATTATTTAAATCATCTTTCTGATACAATATAATGAATGATTTTAAAATAAATTCAAAAATATTGATCAGTATTTTTTTAAATGTGGAATTTATCCTATTTTTTTACTTGAAATTCAGATTTTCTATCAGAATTTTGAAGGATAGTTAGCTTTTAGAATAATTCTACTCTTTGCAAATCAATCTGTGCGGATAATATGCAGGAAACTTGTAATTTAAAACTTCCGTTTGATTAACCACAGTATGAAAAACAATCGCAGAAACTTTCTCAAAATGGCCGGGATAGCCGGAATTAGTATAACAGGGGCGGGTAATTTGCCTGCTATTGCCGCAGATACTCAATCTTTAGGCGAAACAGCTCAGGCGGCTGAGCTGCAGGCATATAATCGCTTCCCGCGGATGATGCAGGATTATTTTTTAGATCGTGTTGCTGAATCCCTGGCCAAATCCCGCAAACGCCGCGCATCCCTGAAAACTAAACAGGATGCCGAAGCTTATGTAAAGGATGTGCGTGCTAAGATTACCCAATGTTTTGGAAAATGGCCAGAGAAGACTCCATTGAATTCACGCACAACAGGAACAATTGAACGCGATACCTATAAAATTGAGAAAGTGATTTTCGACAGTCGCCCCGGTTTTCCGGTTACGGCTAATTTATACCTTCCGAAGGGGCAAAACCGTCCCTTACCTGCTGTGATTGGCACCTGCGGGCATGGTGATCCGGCGAAAGCCACCCCAATCTATCAATCATTTGCCCAGGGACTTGCCCGGCAGGGGTATGTGGTATTGATCTTCGATCCAATCGGTCAGGGTGAACGGGTGCAAATGCTGAGCAAGGATTTAAAGCCACTCCATGGAATTGGAGTGCCAGAACATAATTATACCGGTAAGCAAATGTTGCTGAATGGGGAGCATTTAAGTTCATGGTTTACATGGGATTGTATCCGCTGTGTGGATTATCTGCTGAGCAGACCTGAAGTAGATCCTAAACATATTGGGGTAACCGGAAATTCAGGTGGGGGCACCCAGGCTACCTGGTTTTGTGGAGTTGAATCGCGTTTGACTATGGCAGCTCCGAGTTGTTTTGTAGTCGGATTTGAGACCAATCTGAAGAATGAGCTTCCTGCCGACATTGAACAGTGCCCTCCGGGAGCAATTAGCCTCGGGCTGGATCATCTTGATTTTATCGCTGCTATGGCTCCTAAGCCGGTCATTTTAATGGGTCAGGAAAAAGATTTTTTTGATGTCCGGGGAACGGACCATGCGGTTAAAGAACTTAAAAAGATCTACAAATTGCTTGGTGCAGAGCAAAATATTCAGTTTTTTGCCGGGCCGGAGTATCACGGTTTTTCGAAACATAACCGTGAGGCAATGTATTCCTGGTTTAATAATGTGACTAAGATTTCAAATGCCAAATCAGAACCTGCGCTAAGTCTGGAAGAAATTGATTTGCTATCCTGTACATCAAATGGGCAGGTTGGAGAAAGTAATCCCCACACTTTGACGAGTTATACCCGGGAGTATTCTCAAAATTATAAATCCCAAAGAGGAACACCAGCCGGGGAGGATCTGAAAATGAAGATCAGAACCGTACTTAAACTACCACAGCTTTCCGGCATTCCTGAATACCGCATTTTAAGGCCCTTGCCTGGCAGGCAGTTCCCTAAAAAATTCTCGGCATGTTATGCGCTTGAAACAGAAGCCGGAATTACAATTCCTGTTTACCGCTTGTCGGATACTGAATTATATTCACGACCACCGGCAGGTGTAAAGCGTGCTATATTGTATGTATCCCATCTTTCTGCAGATGAGGAATTGAGGAAAGAAGCTTTGATCAAAGAACTCATCGGTGCTGAACCCGGATCGGCAGTGTATGCCTGTGATGTGAGAGGGGTAGGAGAGTCGAAACCCAATACCTGTGCGGATGATTTCTTTGGCGCATATGGCAATGATTATTTCTATTCGGCACATAGTATCATGCTGAACTCTACCTATACCGGACAAAAAACATACGATCTTTTACGAATTATTGACTGGCTGAGATCATGCGGTCATGAAGAGATCCACTTAGTTGCAAAAGGCTGGGGAGCTCTTCCTGCAACATTTGCGGCAGTGCTTTCAGAGAAAATTACGCAGGTGACACTTAAACAAGCATTGACAAGCTATGCAGATATTGCTGAAAATGCTGAATTCAACTGGCCTTTATCAACCCTGGTACCTGGAGTATTAAAACATTTTGATCTTCCGGACTGTTACAGGGAACTTGGCCGGAAAAAGTTGGTGCAAATTGAATCCAGGGGAGCAGAAGGAGTATCTTAATCGTTTCACTATTTCATAGTCAGGAGGTTTAATACACATCCTGTTAAATTTTATGCTAAGATTAAATTTTGATTATTCTATTGACGTTCTGATTTTCAAATTTTTAATTTCATAACATTTATCTGCTGAATGAATATAATAGATAAAACATTTGCTAAATTTAAAAATACCGTGTTTCTTTAAAAATTGAACATTTGTTAAATTATAGAATTTATGAAACATCTATACCTAATTCTTCTATTCCTTTTTTTAACCGGTCAAGTCCGGGCAGATAAAAGCCTCACAATTATTTGCAGCCCTAGTGAGGCAACTATTTATAAAGTAGGTCCTGATAAAAAGGAAATAAATATAGGAACGGGAAGTGCGATGATTAAGATTGATAAAGATGAGCCGATTACAATTGTGGTTCGTCTGGATGGATATAAGCCATTTTCCAAGACCTATGTAAACTCTAAAAGTGTCACTCTGCCGAAGGAAGACCGCATTGTTCTGGATACCAGGCTCGTGCGGGTCAATGCACAGCCTTATGATGCTAAGATATATATCGAGGGGGCTGTTCAGTCGGCCAGTACAGCCTGGGTTGAGGTAAGAAAAGATGCTACAGTAACTGTAGAAGTGAAAAAGCCTGGTTTTTTTACAAAGTTTAAGACCTACCATAACAGACAGGGCATGGATGTGCCACCGATAGATGAAGTAATTGCGCTTACAGACCGGTCTATGTTTGTCAAGACTGTTCCGTCTGATGTTCAGGTAATTGTGAATGGCAAGGCAATTGGGGATGGTAATGCTGAAGTTGTTATTCCGGTACAGACCTGCATAACAGTGCAATATGTAAAGGAAGGGTTTGTCACTGTGGAGAAGCAATATTGTGCCAAGGATGGCCAGCCTTTACCGCCTTTAACTGAGAATATAATCCTTAAAGACCGTCTTGTTGCGGTTAGAACAACACCAGAGGATGCTACTGTAAAAATAGATGGCCGCGTGATGGGTACGGGAGAATACAAAGTTAGGATACCTTTCGGGCAGTGTGTGGAGGTAATTGTTGAAAAGGCAGGATTTGTTCCATCAAAAAAGAACTATTGTAATGAAGATGGAGTTCAGCCTCCACCCGTTTCAGAACATTTGATTCTAGCTGTTGATGAGGCATTTACCAGCTCAGTCCAAAGCGACCAGGCCAATATTAACTTTACAATTGAAACCGGCAGACCGGAAGAGGAAGCCTGGAAGATCCTAAGTCAGATTACCATGAACTATTTTGATAATATTGAACTTGCGGACAGAGAGACAGGGTATGTTCGTACCAGTTGGAATGTAAAGAATTTCCAGAACAATACAATCAGAACCAGAATAATAGTGAAGCAGGCGGATATATTACCATTAAAATACACGATTAAATTAGTCAGCGAATACAGTGGGGAAGCAAAAACAAGTGTGAAGGAAGATGAATCTTTTGTGCCATGGGACAGAATCCTGAATACATATAAAGATGTGATTTCTGAATATCAGTCGAGACTGAAGTAATTGAATTTATTTATAGCAAAATGAAATTATTTTGATGGCATGAGTTTCAAACTCATGCCATTGTTGTGTTATCTATATTGTAGGAATATGTACGGGTTTTAGACTTCATAGTTAGAGTCCCGGAAATAATTCTCATTGAACATACTTAGTAAGTTAAAAACTAAGAGCAGGGGGATATATATAAAATATTTTAATCTTACTGTATGATCGCTTCATAAAAACTGGTGCGGTAGGATTGTGAGGAAGGGATTTTATATGAGTTTTAAAACGCTATAGAACTTAATTATAATTTCTAAAACAATTAATAACCTATTTTATTTATGTAAAATGCAAAAGTGTTATTTTCAAAAGAAAGGCTTGAGAAAAGTATACCACCTTCATGGAAGTGTATTCCAAATCCTGATTGGGAGTTTTTTTATCCTGCTTTTTCTTCTCCCAGATCTTTCAAAAGCCCAGAACAAGGTTGTGGTTGGAAAATTTATTGTTGAACCACCCACACTTGAAAACCTGGGATTCGAATGGTATATTGAAGGTGATGTAAACCGTAATGCCACGGTGAAGGTCGAGTATCGAATCGCAGCATCGGCTAAGGAATGGAAGAAGGGAATGCCTCTTCTTAGAATTGGGGGCGAGCATATTTCAAGAGCAGGAATCGATTACACAACTCCCCACATGTTTGCCGGAAGTATTTTGGATCTTAATTCCAATACCAGTTATGAAGCGCGTTTTACATTAGAAGACCCCGACGGGGTTGAAGGGGAAGCAGTTAAGCTAGTTAATGTTTCCACACGTGCTGAGCCTAAGGCTGCGAGCGGAGGAAGAATAAGACATGTATATTCCCAATACTATACAGGCGAGAAATTAGAGCCGAATTATCCGGGTCTAGTTTCTGCTTATAACGGTTCAAAAGACACAAAGGGTGATTGGTATGTGGTAAGTGAAGATAAAGTTCAACCAGGAGATATTATTAAAATACATGGCGGACTCTATCAGGGAGTTCTTCTTAATTATCCTGATTGGAATAATATTCCATTCGATGGGACTTATTTTTTCACCGCAAAAGGGACTGCGGAGCGCCCAATTGTAATCGAGGCAGCGGGGGATGGTGAGGTTATCTTTGATGGAGCGGGAGCCGCTAACCTATTTAATGTAATGGCGACCGAACATCATATTTTTCAGGGGCTCACTTTTAGGAATGCAGGCAGAGTTTTTGACGCGGGTCGTAAACATTTGGCGGGTGCCAGCGATCTGACCATACGGAATTGTCGTTTTGAGCATGTTGGTGAAGGCATTCGGACAGAATATGCCGGTTCAAAGAACTTTCTTATTCAGGATAATGTCATGATTGGCCGCGATGATCGTTATAGGATGTACGGGTGGGCCGCTCACCGTGAAGGTTTGATTCCTTACGGAACTCATCTAATGGATTCTTACTACGGGATCATGATATATGGCCCCGGGCATGTCATTGCTAATAATTCCATTGCCTTCTTCCACGATGCAATTGGTATATCAACTTATGGTACCCCTGAGAAAGAGCAGGACTTAAAAGCAGTTTCGATCGATATTTATAACAATGATTTACACCTGATGGTCGATGACTTTATTGAAACGGATGGTGGTGTACACAATATTCGTGTCATGAGGAATCGTGGAATAAATGCTGCAGAGAGTGGAATCAGTGCACAACCTGTATTTGGAGGCCCTGCCTACTACATTAGAAATGTACTCTATAATATAGGACAGGGAGGTGCGCTTAAAATTCACGGAGGGGTACCGGGCCTTATAGCTTATCATAATACCTTCATTGCAGAGAACAACGCAGGAGGCGGACATCCGAATTCGAACTACCGGAATAATTTGTTTCTTGGCTCAGATGGACCAACAATTGTTGCTGCTTTTCCTTATACAACTCCCTATTCTACAGCTGATTATAACGGGTATCGGCCAAATCGTGGTGCTGAAAGTCCGGAGAATCAATATGTATGGTTATCTCCCAAAGGGGAGCGGGAAGGATTTAAGACATTAAATAGCCTTAGCCAGGCGAGTGGTCTAGAAGCTCATGGTATAACAATTGATTATGATGTTTTTGAAAACCTTCAGAAACCGATTCAGGCAGCTAAATCAGATAAACCCAGTCCTGTTTATTATGCAGTAGATCTTAGTTTTAAACTTAATCCTAATGGGAAGGCTGTGGATGCCGGTGTTATTATTCCAAACATAAATGATAGTTTCAGCCGGAAAGCACCGGATTTGGGGGCACTGGAAGTCGGAAGTCCTGCTGTGATCTATGGAGTGCGTGGCCTTAAACAGGATCAGGAGTTCTGGCGATGATCAGGGAATTTACAATTGAATCTTTTGGTAGCTTATTCTTTAGAATTTGCTGCTGAGCATTGCTGATCTCAGAAGTGAATGCTATACAGGCAAATAGCATGATGATTTTTTTTCATAATTTTTAGTTGTGAACATATCAAAATAATGAAAATTCGGTATTCATTGATACTTATATGTTTCCCGGGGGTTTCCTTTATGAATTTAGATAACAGGCATTAATTTTGAGGACGGGATCCACCCGACACATCATCATTATTAATACCTCTTTTATTTTTAACGATCTGGCCTTTTAATTTTCCAAATTTGTAATTAAGGCTGTAAGAGAATGATCTGAAATATCCCCGGCCACCATTTTCGATCTCATAATTTATCCCTCTAATGTAATTGGGGAAACGCATGTATTTTGTAAAGGGATTATTCACTGAAGCAGAAAGTGACAGTTTTTCTTTAAGAAGATCTTTGTTTACACTTAATCCCAAAGTGAATATAGAAATTCCGCTCCCCTGAAGCAATATTTCGGGATAAAGCATATAGTTCATATTCGAATTAATCCGCCAGCCATTCTCAAAACGATAACCAGTAGATGCAGAGAAATTTCCTTTCATACCATCATTCTCTGTAAATGCACCATCTATATACCCCTTTACAAATACATAATTCAGGTTAGTAGTGAAGTTAAAATTCCACCTGGGAGTGATTGGATGGCCAATGTTCACATTTATTCCTGTTGAGTTATTACTTCCTGTATTACTCATGGTGAGCTTATTGATGTTAGTCGCTTGATCCAGCAACACTATATATTGTACGGCATTGTTCGAAAAACTCTGACTTAAACCTATACTGAATGATGTCTTTTTTGAACTGTTGAAATTAACCTGAAAGTTGTTTGAAACAACTGGTCGCAGATTCGGATTTCCTGTACGTTCAAGATTGGGGTTTGAACGGTCTACGTAAGGATTAAGGTCCCAGATTCCCGGGCGCTGAATTCGTTGTGAGAATCCGAAGCTCAGACTGCTTTTATCCTTTAATGTGCGGCTTACCGACAGGGATGGTAGTAAGTTGAGATAATCCTGATCTATCTGGCTGGCAGAAGAAATAAAGTCAGCTTTGATTACCGTCTGTTCAAGACGTATCCCGGCTTTTAGTCCCCAGTTTTTCACATTCAGCTGCCATGAATTATAAAAGCTGAATACATTCTGTAGATTATTGTACTGGTTACTTAACAGGGGATTTAGAATGTACTGTCCGGAGAGATCTTTAGGACTGTACCTGAAATCACTGTTGTTATTCCGAAAGATTCCTTTTACACCACTTTCCATTGTTATTTTTTTGATAGGCTGTACGTAGTCGATCTGGAAGGTCTGTTCCCTTGACCCTCCTTCATTAAACTGTAAATAATCAGGAAGTGAATAATTGAATCGTTCGCTTAATCCAACCATCATATCCCGCTCATCAAAATATTTCAGATACCGGTATGAAAATGTTACGAGGTTTATTTTATTGCGTTTAAAACCCAACTGATAATTTAGGGAAACATCCGTTCCATTCCGGCTTCCCTCATTATCATTCGCAACACGGTAAGCTTCAAGGAGACCTGATGGATTATTAAATTTTGAAATTAGATAACCTGTTAGCCCAAAAGCCCCCAGATTATATGCGAACTGTCCGCTGATCAGGTTCAGGCTGTCAATCTCGTAGCTAATCTGAGTGCTGGAATATGCATTCCTTGAATCAAATGTTCGGGCACCATCCTGACGCAGTTCAGAAGGTTCGGGTCCTGTTATTCGTCTTATGTTAGAGTTTATACTCAGGGGATCATGAAAAAAACTACTTCCAAGATTTGCCGATACGCCCCATTTACCCTGTTTTAAATTAAAGGAACTTCCTAAACCCGGGCCTCCGGAAGGGAAGCGCTGATTAATATTTATACTTCCGCTATACCCATTGTCAATTTTTTTTACCGTAACGATGTTAATGATTCCGCTTAACCCCTCACCGTCATATTTAGCAGGCGGGCTGGTAATAACCTCGATACTTTGTATTGTAGATGCCGGCATGCTCCTCAAAATATCTTTAGGATTCTTTTCAAGCATTGCTGAGGGCCTTCCGTTAATCAATATTCTGTAATTCCCGCTTCCTTTTAGCTGAATATTGTCTTCGTAATCCAGGGAAAGCAGTGGAACCCTGCGCATCATTTCAAGTACACTGTTTACCTTACTTTCGGGATCCGACTGGAGGTCATAACTGATCTTGTCTATATCCATTTTTACAATAGGTCTGTCAGCAGTAACTATCACAGCATTGAGGCTGGTTGTCTGCTGACCTATGTAAACAGTTCCGAGATCCTTATTTTCATTCAGTTCTATGCTGATGTTCCTGGTTTTATATCCCATGGCAATTATCGATAAGTTGTATTTCCCCTGTGCAATACCGCTGAATGAAAAAGATCCATCTGCTTTTGTGAGTCCGGTTTTTAGCAATTCATTCTTATCGTTCTTCAAACCAAGGGTAATATAATCAAGGCTTTTTTGAGATGCTGAATCAGCAACCATGCCTTTGATTCCATAGGAAGATTGTGCAGTTAATGGCAGGCTTACCGCCATTAACAATAAACAGATTACGAGTTGTTTCATAATTAATTTTAGGCAAAGGGTTAGCAATAAGGCTGAAAATCAGCCTTACAATTTGGTTCAGATATGTAATTTTGAGAATTTAAGGGCTGGAAGCCTTTTTATTTGTATAGTGTTTTACCTTAGCCCATGGGTCGACCGCATAGACCATTACCTGCATCCCGCCTGAGGGCGTTCTGCTGATTACCGTTCCTTCACTGGATTTTTTTTGTACGGGTTTGTATTTCTGTACTTTCCGCCACCTATCCTCTCCGAATGCTACGAGGCCAGTGACCTTGCCATCCCAGTTTTTCTGAAACTTAAGGCGGATACCTGTTTGCATATCGACGAAATTACTTTCAGATTGCTTCCGGAAATAGATTTTCCCATTATTCCACATGGTTTTCATTACCAGGTCATCATCTTTCATTAGAACCTGAACAAAGCTTCCTTTGTCATTTTCAAATTCATAATATCCCAGATAATCACGGTATTCATGCTCATCAATCAGACGCATCGCATATATTTTGTTCAGAGCCGAAGTTTGAAGAGGTGCAATAGCAAGATTGACCCAAACAATTATTGGAATCAGAAAGGCATATTTATACAGCTTAATGAATGAACTCCTTGTTGAATTCATTTTTTCAATTCTCAGCTTAGGAATAGAACCGAAATTATTAGTCAGTGGAATAGCATGCTGTCTGAGATAGGGCCTGAGGATACTCCACTGGTATTCTTTCTTGTCGAAGCCCTGACTGAGTACTTTATGGTCTGCCAGATACTCCAGATTCATCCTGATACTTCTTTTCAGGGATTTCATCAGAGGATTGCCCCATAAAATAGCATTAGCCAGTCCAGCGATTAGAATATCTATGCTATGCCACTGTCTGGAATGGGCATTTTCATGCGCAAGAATCTGTTGGAGTTCCTCATTTCCATGCTGTTCAGGATTGATCACGATCGAATTGAAGAAAGAGAATGGAGCTATTTCATTATAATGAACCCGGTATTTGATATTCTGCTCAAAAGCTTGGTTCGAGTTTTCAATTACAGTAAGTACATTTAGAATCTGGCTTATAAAATTTAGCAGGAAAAAGCCTACGCCGCATAAGTAGAATGCAAGCAGACTTGTAATTACACCATAAAGGCGTTTAATCTGGATCTCATCCTCAAACACACCGACTTCTTTTCCTCTGATCAGATCGTTGCCGGCAACATTTGTAAAAATTGTCCCGACACTATCCTCCCCACTCGTGTTAATACTAAAAGAAGGAAGCAAAGGCAGGCTGAAAGAAATTAACAGTATCCCGAGCAAAATGAAACGATTCAGTCGGAAGAAAAGTTCATTTCTTACCGTCATGTAATACAAGCCATAAAGCAGGGAAACCGCCAGATGCACTTTGAACAGATATAAGGCTAATGCTTCCATCGCTTTATTTTTCTTTATCTTCGATCATCTTAATTACTTCCTTTAGTTCCTCGACTGAGATTTCTTCTTCTTCAGCAAAGAATGCCACAACATCCTTGATTGAGCCGCCAAACAATTTAGAAAGGAATGGTCTGATATACAAGGTTGTATATTCCTTTTTTGTCAAGGCGGCATAATACCTGTAAGTTGCTCCAAAGTCCTCAAATTTTAAAAAACCTTTATCAACCAATCTTTTCATCATCGTGGCGATGGTGTTTATATGAGGTTTAGGTTCAGGCATTTCTTCCCTGACTTCTTTTGCAAAGGCTTTATCCAGCTTCCAGACAGCCCTCATCACGGCTTCTTCTTTTTCGCTTAGTCGTTTCATAAAACAAGTATAAAACTATTTTTGTAATTATACAACTACAATTGTAGTTTAGTAAAAATAATTTAATCTAATTCGAATTATATGAAGACAATATTTCCCGGACTCCTCCTCTTATTGTGCTGCTCATCCTGTTATTATATAGCAAGCGTTAATAAAGAACCAGACCCCTCATTCGAAAATGTTATACAAATCAGGTATTCAGAGGTACGCAGAGAGTTCGCATCCGGCTTGTCTGTAGATAGGAACGGTTTTCAGCTTGAACCCGAATGGCATATTTATTTTACAGGAAACGATTCTGTGATGATATTCAGTTCAGAGAAACAGAAATTCATGCCATACCGGATATTTCACAGCCATGATGATTTATTTCAATTTGCCAGAAAATGGTACCGGGTTAAGCATGTAAGTCCTGATAGTATTGTATTGAAGGCCATTGAAGTTTATGGCCGGCAGATCAGTGAGGGGGATTCAGATGTATACATGACTTTATATGCCGATGATTACATTAGAAACAAGATTAAGACCACAGTAGAGTTATTGAGGCGGCCTGATTCCATGGATAGTCTATATGTAAAATACCGGGCTATTCAGGCAGGGACTCATCCTGACAGTGCATTTTCTGCCCGAAACCCGGTTAGCTTTATAAGCAAAAGCAGTATTATCCGAACTGTGAAAATTGAACCTCACGGTGATCCGAACTTAGGGGAGATCGATCGCTTCGAATCGTACCTCAATCCGGAATATAAAATTTACATCGATAAGGCATACCGGGATTTCACCTATTCATTCTATGCCATCGTTGATCATCAGGGAAAAATCACTTTTAAAAGGTTCAACGCACGCCACATGCCGGAATTTATTGAAACTAAAACCAGGGTAGCAAAAGGTATAATCGATGTGTACCTGAAAAATTTATTATATGTCAAGCCGGGAAGCACCCTGGGTTATCCTCATTCAAGTGTAGTGTTGTTGCATGTTATTGGCAGGACAAATAAATTGTGAAAGGGTGTATTGATTTATAAGGGCAATGGTATATCAGTTTACACCAATCTAATCATTGTCTGAAAAACAGAATATCTGTCTCCAAAGATCTTCTTTGTCCCACTCTTCTTAGCGGTGTACTTAAAATCTATTGTGTGTTGGATGAAATCGAAGGGTGCCGAAAAAACATACGGATCATTAAGTTTAAAATTTACCTTTAGGTATAATGTATGTTAGAATTTATGTATTAATCCTACACCAGCTAACTGAAATTACTAGTAATGAAAATTTTTTATTAGTTTCAGTTTTATCCAAAGAATTGTTTCAATGAAAACTATTTTATCTATTGATGGCGGTGGTATAAAAGGGATTATCCCCGGAATGGTTTTGGTTGAACTTGAAGAGCGTCTGAAACAAAAAACGGGTAACCCAAAAGCGTTTTTGGCTGATTATTTCGATTTGTTTGCAGGAACAAGTACTGGAGGCATTTTAATCTGTTTGCTACTTTGCCCATCAAAAGATGATCCCAATTATCCTCGTTACTCTGCCCGCGAAGCTTTGGATTTATACGTTAAACACGGTTCAGAAATATTTGAAATTACAGGCTTAAAAAAAATCTTATCAAAGTTTGGATGGGTGAAGGAACGATATGACGGAAAGGTTTTAGAAGGGATTTTACTAAACTATTTTGAGGATGTCAAACTGAGTGAACTCATTAAGCCTTGTATATTAACCGCTTATAATATCGAGCTGAGAAAAGCCCATTTATTCAGACAGAAGGTTGCCAAAATTCGGGGAAACAGCAGAGACTTTTATATCAGAGATGTTTGCCGGGCGACCTCAGCGGCACCGACATTTTTCAGCGTTGCCGAAATTTATTCCCTGGCAGGGATAAGATATCCTCTCCTCGATGGGGGCATCTTTGCCACTAACCCATCCTTAAGTGCTTTTGTTGAGATTAAAAAGGAGCCGGAAGAGTTGATTCCTAAAGATATCTACATCATGTCTTTGGGAACGGGAAATTCTAAAAAATCGTATGACAGTGATGTATTGAGAGATACCAAGGCCTTGTTTGTTGTACCTGCATTGCTGGATATGATTATGAGTGGTGCAACAGAAACATCCCACTTTTACATGAAGCAGATATTCAACTTTTTGGGTTTACCCGATCATTATGTCAGGTTAGAACCTTACGATTTGCAAAGTATTGATGAGGAGATGGATGCTGCAAGTCCCAAAAACATTAAAAAAATAATTGCTTTAGCTGACCGAATGATTAGCCAAAGAGGTAAGTTAATTGATGTTTTGGTTGATAATTTAATTAAGCTTAAAGAATCAGGAAGCATTTAAGCGGTTTGATTCAAGCTTTCTTTTTTAACTATCCCAGCTTTTAGTTCAATAAGCCCTTGAGTAATGAGGCCTTTAGTTCCTCTAATGGTTTCCTTCTTGTGACAATGATGTGTCTATTTTTCATATTAGATGTCTGATAGATGAATATATAAGGTCTTGTATGGTATTTTGGGAATGATTATATTTATACTATTCATTAACAGGGAATATGGCAATATTATCAGGCGGACCCAATAGCGGCTTCAGCGGAAAGGCCGGAAGTGTGGTAGGATATTATCGTATGGGTAAGTGGGTCATCAGAGGATCAGACTGCCGTGAGGTTTTGAAATATCAGGCAGAGATGCCAAAAGAGGAGTGGCATGCCTGGATCTCATTTATTTCGGATGATCGGGCGAGGATATCGAACAGTGAGTATCTGGGTATTGTGCAGGGAAATTCTGAGGAGGGAGCTTAAAGGGATAGATAGGTCTTTACAAATCCACTTTATATTCTCTGCAAAAAAAGGCCGCTAAAAAATAAATTTCAGCGGCCAATTTTCAACAGGATATAATACTATTTCTTAGCCCACCAGAGTGGAGTAAGTACGCCATCTTCGCCTCCTAAAAATCCTACTGCCTGATTATATCCGGCAGCATTACTGTCTTTCAAACCAGAAGGATATCTCAAGCGTTGCGGGAAATTTTTCACGCTATTGGTCATAAAATTACCTGAAGTTAAATTAGGTAAGGTAACTAATGGATTTTCAACAGCCGGGTTCTCAAAAAACGGAAGTCCAAGTCTGCGGTGATCACTCCATGTTTCTAAAGGTAACCATGGTGTTTGCGCAATAAATTTCTGTGTAATGATTTTAGTTAATAAATCATTCTTTACTGCACCGGCTTTATAGATCGTATTGTCCGGATATTTAATCTGTACTGTACCATCCACATTTGTATAACCATCTTTATAGCTCATTGTATGCGTTGCCGGTGGCTCAGCAATGTGATCCCAGCTTACAGAAGTCCCATTGTTGTTATAGGCTGTAGAAGCCAGATACGCTGTGCCTTGCGCACCAACTCCCCAATGATCCAAATTGGCTTTTACGCCAGCCTCATAAGCAGCTTTTGCCGACATAGGTGTGGCCCAGCCTCTCACTGCACCTTCAGCTAAAAGGAAATATGTTTCCCAGTTAGCAAAGAATATTCTTGAACTAGCACTTGTCCTGAATTCGTTCGATGTACGTGGCATAGTACCATTAAAAGCCCTCACGTTATTTTTGGATCCCGGAACTCCCCAATCCCCGCTTGTAAACGCATTCCAGGTATATTTCGCGTCGATCGTTTTTATAGCAGTTGTTCCATTAGTTAGGGTGTTGGTAGTAGTTTTTGCAGAATTATCCCAGGATGGATAACTGTTAAAATTTGGATTAGTTACATCACCAGGAATAATAAATGCTTTAAACGCCCTTGGGTCAATCTTGTTTGGCAAGCCATCTAACCAATATCCTGCAAAAGGATCGTTGGTCTTCATTGTAAAATGATCCTGAAGACGCAGGCCGATATAATCATCTGGTTTTACAGATGCTTGTAAAGCAGTACTTACCTGATTAGCAGTTGGTATACCGCCCAAATTCATAGTTAAGTTGCGATAAGCTGTACTCATAATTTGAGCATTCCACTCTCTGCTCATCACGCCGGTTAGAGCATCCCACCCGCCACGCTCTGCAACTTTGAAAGTCTGATCAGTAGCTAGTAATAACTCTCCACTGGCAGCCTCTTCAAAAGCAGCTTTAGCTTTCGCAGCATCCACTTCTGATAAGCGCATGGCTAACCTCAAACGCAGGGAGTTCGCATATCTTTTCCATTTATTGTAGTCATACTGATAAGCGGGGTCTTGTTTTTTAACAATATCCGGATTAACAACTGCCATATCTAATTTCGAACTGGCGTCTTTCAACTCATCAAGCAAATGATAGTACACATCTTTCACACTGGCAAATTCAGGATTGGTGCCCTGAAAGCTATTGATTGGAATAGGCCCGAAATTGTCAGACAACTCGCTCATTAAATATGCACGCCATATCCTTGCAACCTGTATTAAGTTTTTTGTATATAGCTTATTAGTGCCCTTTGCGATTTGATCATTCCCAACTTGTATAGCCGAATTAGCAGCGTTTAACCAACCAGACATATAACTGCTATAATAATCAGACGACCAACCATCGTTGTAGCCCCCGCTCGAAATACCTCCACCCATTTGCTGCCGACCTGCTGTTTTCCAGTAAAGTATAAAAACACGTTCCGCAATATGTGGATCCATTTGTGCACTTATGATACTGTTATTGATGAAATAATCTACCTGTACCTGATCGGCACTTGCCGCCAGTGGATTGGTATTGATTTCATCGAATTTTTTACATGATGTGGCCATTACTAATACTGTTATCAGCAGGCTCATTCCTTTATATCTTGTTTTCATTTTCTTGTTTTTGAATGTTAAAATCCTAATGCCAGGTTAATTAAGATAGTACGCATAGTTGGTAAACCTGCATTTTCGAATCCGGTTGCATTGCTATTGGTTGCATAAACCGACTCGGGGTCGATACCATTCATGTGACTTTTGATTAACCATACGTTGTTGGCTGAAACTCCAAACTTGGCGCTTTTAATCGGAGAATTAGCCAAAAGCTTACGTGATAGTGTATAATTTAATTGGACATTTCTAAGTCGCACATTACTTGCGTCATAAATATTTGCTTCTGATATTCCTAAGTTATTAGCAGTAGCAACTGCTAACCAGTATTCCTGTGGAGTTACAGCTTTGGTGTTTACTGTATAGCCGCCGGTACCGTTGCTTACTACCCCTTGGGGAACAAAACTCTCTCTCAAGCCATTCGGAGCAGTAACTTTTCCTGCACCCCTGGCTTGCAGGGCAACATGGGTAGCAGAGAATATTTCTCCACCAATTCTGGCATCAATAAGGAAAGACAGGCCAACACCTTTATACTCAAAGCTGTTTGTAAAGCCAATTAGTGCCTTTGCCTGTTGGTTCCCAAGCCTTACAATTTCAGGATCGCGGGTTGGTACTCCATTTGCATTTAACAGGACCTGACCAAAAAACGGACTAGTCTGGTCTTTTACTCTTGAGTACCTTGTGCCATAAATTTCGCCATACTTCTGACCAACTACGGCTAAAACAGCCACATCATCGAAGCCACCAAGGTTGTATCGGGTAACACCAGCAGATAATTCTTCTACTGTATTGTTGTTACGGGAGTAGTTAAATGAGGTATTCCAATTTAAGCCGCCCGGTTTGCCAAATACCCTGCCATCAACCACCAACTCAAAACCTGTGTTTTGTATATCACCTGCATTTACTTTCCTGGCAGTATAACCACTCAAGGCATCCATAGGCAAATTGATCAACTGGCGGGTAGCATTTGTTTTGTAATAAGAAAAGTCTAAACCGATACGACCCTGCAAAAACCTCATTTCAGTTCCGAGTTCGAGTGATTTGATAAGCTCACTCCGTACGTTTGGATCTAACAATACACTGTTTCTTCCTGCAGTTGTGTTTCCATTAGGATCTTTACCAATGTTAAACGTGTTGTATAATTGATAAGGAGCAAGGTCATTTCCAACTTGTGCATAGGATGCTCTTAACTTACCGAAACTGAACCAGTTCGGCAATTGTGCACCCATCGTAGTTAACATATCAGAGAAGACATAGGATAAACTAACTGAAGGGTAGAAAAAGGAACGGTTTTCCGGACTTAATGTCGACGACCAGTCATTTCTGAAAGTAGCATCCAGGAAAAGATAATCATCATAACTAATTTGAGCACTGCTGTAAACGGAGTTAATTCTGCGTCTTGAAACACCTTCACTTACTCCGGCAGGACTAACTCCATTATTAAGTGAAAAGAGGTTTGGCACAACCAATAAACCTACACTTGAACTTAAAGAAGTAAAGTCCGATTGCATTAAGTTGCCTCCCACAGAAAGCATACCGCCGAATTTGCCAATAAGATTATCCTTTCTGGCTGAGATCAATGTGCTAAAGTTTGTTTCCGAAAAAGTTTGTTTCCCCATTCCATAACGGCCTGTAGCAGCAATTGGACTTCCTGCAAATACATTGGATTGGGTATTCGTTGTATATAAATCGGCTCCACCCTTAACCTCTGCATTTAACCAGCTGTTGAAATTATATTTCACTGAACCATTCACAATGAATCGATCCCTCGAGTCTTGATTTAAATTATATTGGTTGCTCCAATAGGGGTTAACCTGACTTCCTGCACCCTGAAACCAGAGCATATTACCTGCATTATTTGTTGCATTCTGGAACTCAGTAATATTCATCGAGCGGGGCAATAAATAAAGTGTGTAAGCGCTGCTATTGTCCCTGCCTCCGATTGGTCTGTTATTCGCTTTTGTATTACTATACTGGATTTTGGTATCCGTTACCCAACGATCATTTGAACCAAATTTACTTACTGCCCTTGCAGTTAAATTATTACGCAAAAGCTTGGTTCCCGGTACAATACCTTCATCTTCCAAACGGTTGTATGAAGTATAAATAGACGCACCTTTGTACATCTGCTGAAAGGATATGCTATTGTTGATATTGGTACCTTGCTGCATATAATTATCGACATTATTATATGTTGCTAAACCAACTTGCTGTCCATTCCAATTGGTTACCATTTGCCCATCAGCTTTTGGTCCCCAGCTTGCTGTAGAAGTAGCGTTATAAACACCAGTATTACCCTGTCCAAATGTGTTTTGAAGCTCCGGATTGGTGAAAATGTTTGACATACCATAAGAGGTTGATGTCGTGATGCCTAACCCGTCTTGTGCGCGCCCTGATTTGGTCGTGATCAGTATTACCCCGTTACCAGCTCTTGAACCGTATAATGCAGCAGCCGAAGGTCCCTTTAATACAGAAAGTGTCTCAATATCGTCAGGATTAATATCAGCTATCCCATTTCCCATATCCAAGGATCTATTCCAATAGCCATTGTCAGGTGCACCGGTAAAGTTGTCAATAGGCACACCATCCACTACAATTAGTGGCTGGTTGCTTCCAGTAAGTGAATTACTTCCCCGAAGTAAGATTTTAGACGATCCGGCTGGACCATCACTGGATCTGATAACCTGTAATCCGGCGACTTTTCCTGTAAGTGTATTAGCCAAATTAGACTCTTTAGCCGAAACCAGGGTCTCTCCTTTAACTTCCTGTACCCCATAACCCAGGGATTTTTTCTCCCGTTTAATACCGAGTGCGGTAATAACTACTTCTCCAAGTTCACTTTCATCTGCAGTGAGTGTTACGTCAATTGTTTGTTGGTTTCCAACTGTGATCTCCTGTCTTGCAGATCCTATCATAGTAAATACAAGAATATCAGCGGGGTTAGCCGAGATCGAAAATTTTCCTGCTGCATCTGTCTGGGTCGCTCTTGTTGTGCCTTTTACAGTAACGCTTACACCGGGCACTGGCGCCGAATTTTCCCTTACCGTTCCGGTAATGGTTTTTTGTGCAAATGCACTAATGCTCAACAAAGTGAACATTAGTACACCTAAACACCTTAAGTAGTTGTTTTTCATAGTGTTGTTTTTTGGTTTTTGTTGTTTTTGATTAGTAGGTTCATTTTTGGTTAGTTTTTGGTTCATTTTTGGTTAGTTGGTTTATTTTTGGTTAGTAGTTGTTTCTTGAGAATCTGTAAATCTTAAGCTGGTTATTTTTAATTTTTTGATAGAATTTTATTCAAATTGGCTGTTTTCTACGACTAAACTGGCAGCAGCTAATAACTCTGCATTATCTGCCAGGGTAGATAACGCAATAGTTGTTTGGTCTGAAATACGGGGTATACAAAATTCATTAATGGCTTGCTGTATTGCAGGAAGTAACATTTTACCTGCCCTTGCACCTCGTCCGCTGAGTACGATACATTCCGGATTCAGGATATGAATTAATGTGGACAAGCCTTTTCCTAGTTGAAAGCATCCGGCAGACAAAATTGATATTGCCAAAGGATCCTGTTGAATAACTGCATCTAAAAAATGATCGCCGTAGTGTTTTGATTTATCCTTAAAAAGCTTTTTCATGCTCGATTCGGCACCCTCTGCCAATGCCGCTTTTGCTTTTTCAACCATCACCCACAATGAAGTATCAACTTCCAGGCAACCTCTTTTACCGCATGAACATAGATTATCGGTTTTTGAAAGCGGAATATGACTAAATTCCCCAGCATAGCCGGTACTGCCCCGGTACAAACTCCCTTTCAAAATTATTCCCAAACCAGTTCCCCATCCTACATTCACCACTAAGGCATCCTGCATCCCTTCTGCCTTTCCGAAATGAAGCTCGGCCAGGGTGATTAAGCTGGAATCGTTATCGATAAAAACCGGTAAGGATAATTCTTCTGTCAGATAAGTACCTAAATTAGTTCCATTAGGTGTGGGTAAATGAGAATTATTAATCCCTTTTTCGGCATTTACGAGTCCGGGCATGCCAATTCCGATTCCCATTAAAGATTTTCTATCTAAACCGGATTTTTGAATACTGGAATTTATAAAAGTGATGAGTTTACCAACGGCCTGTTCATCTTCACTGATATTCAAATCGAGCAGCTGAATCGGCAATACAATCTCATTAGCCAGATTGAAAATCACCAGTCGGGTGATCAACTGGTCCATAGCCACAGCAACGATATATTTTTGCTTAGCCGGATTGATTAAATACATCAAGGGCCTGCGTCCGCCTGTTGAAGGAGCTAAGCCCTTTTTTTTAATGTATTTATCAGCAATTAATGTATTTACAGTAGAAGTAACCAGGGGCAAACTCCGTTGAGTAAGCTTACTCAAATCGGGTAAAGAAAGTGTCTTTTTGTAATAAAGATATTTAATTATATCAGCTCTTAGCCGCTGATTATTTCCAATTTTTACTGACATTCTGTGTTCTTCTTAAACAAACTTAATAAAATAAAATAAAAGAAAGCAAATCTTTATAATAATTTTATAAAGTAGGCTTAAGGGCCTTTAATGCATAATAAAGCAATATTAATTTTGCTTTGTTGTGTATTTGTAGAATAAACAAGAGGTTTTTTGCGCCAATATAGCTTCAGCAATTTTTACTTGCTGCAGGTATTTAGGTTTGCTTACGATCTAAAATCTTATCGGGATTAAAGGACCGGCTAATGTAATTTCTAAATAAATGCCCTGCTCTTTGTTTGAATTCCGGGCCTTAAATTACCGTTAATCCATTTGTTAAAGAGTCAGGGCAATGCCTTAAATAAATCACTGCTGCCAAATCTGAATTTTCTATAAGCTTCTTTGGTATTTAAATATTATTTGTTTTATAAAATGCGTGTAAAGCAAATGTGTCTGAACGAATAGAGAGTTTTGGGAGGCTTGTTTATGATTTATTGATTAATAGTACTATGTCATGCATGGTATTATAAAATTTATATATTTATACCGGGGTATTAATCGGTCAGTAAGTTTGAAACCCTTATAAATTTTAAACAAGCAGAAAATTTAAAATATGAAAAGTATAATAATCACCTTATTTATTTCCCTTGCTGGGACATTAAGTACTTTCGCGCAATGCGAAGAGAATGCAGTGCTAAGCACATCAAAAACAAATCTGGCAGATCCATCCGGCAACCCGGTGGGGGTGAAGGACGAAAAAACCGTACTCAGATTTTCTAAGACAGTTATTCTACTCAATATAGACGGTGAGGACAGGGCTGAACTGAAGATCGTTTCTCAGAACTGCAATTGGACGGTACCTTATAAAGAAGGAAAAAGTGTCATTAATGCGAAATTGAATGAAAGCGATTATACACTTACGATTGAGGGAAAAGATGGTAAGGTTAATCTACACGTTGTAAAAAATGAGTCGGATGACAGTATTCTTACGATGATGGTGGATAAATTCGAAAAAACAAATTAAGATCTGCTGGTTGATTATTTAATAAGGGTTCGCTGTGCCTTTATGGCTCCTGGTTGGTGGCAAGATTAGCTTAATTATAAAAAGTGCTAAAAAGGGTCTTCAACAGTAGCGAGGAGCAGTCCCGATATCTACCGGGAGAAAGCCGTCCGCCCAGGGCGGATATGAATCGTGGGATTTTAATTGTCTTTCCGCAACTTAATCATATCCCAAATCTCAGCTCGTCCTTTTGCACCCTTTAAGTTTTTTTCTCTTTTCATCGCTTCAGCTTTACTTGTGTATTCTTCAGTGTAAATCAAGACCCATGGCCTGAACTGTATAGTCCATCCTTTGGAAGCAAATATATTATGTGATTTCAATCTGTTCTCGAGGTCAGAGGTAAATCCTATATAGATTTTATTATACGATGGAGAATGCAGAACATAAACAGTGAACATAAATTAAATCTAACACTGCAAACTGTAATATAATTATAGTAGAATACTGTAATATTAACTTTGGCGCATGGTTGGCGCACAAGATTGATAGAAATTAAGAAAGGCCCTAAAAGTGCCTTTCTACGTAGCGGGGAGCAGTCCCGATAGTTATCGGGAGAACTGCCTTCCGCCCCGGGCGGATATGAATCCTGCGCTCTAACCATTTGAGTTGTCCTGTATATATAATTTAAATAATAAGTTTTGTAGATCAGTAGAAACAAAAAAAGCCACCCGAAGGTGGCTTTAAAAGTAGCGGGGAGCAGGATCGAACTGCCGACCTCAGGGTTATGAATCCTGCGCTCTAACCATCTGAGCTACCCCGCCATACTATTTTATTTTACATTAAGTATCGAACTACCGTCCGCCCCGGGCGGATATGAATCCTGCTCCGCCTTCGGGCGGATACCCCGCCATACTATTTTATTTTACATTAAGTATCGAACTA
>NZ_JAUXXZ010000057.1 GCF_030684675.1 Daejeonella sp.
TGTCCCCCTCTGGCGGGGGAATTAAAGGGGGTGGATCCTCCCCGTAGCCCCTCCAAAGGGGCACAGCATAGCGCCTAAATCCCTACTTAATAATAAATTTTGATACTTTGACACCTGTTTAAAGATGTGTCCACACGATAGGATAGCTATCGGGTTGAGAAAATCTTCTGGCTCCTCTGAATGACAAGCGTTACAAAATGCTCAATATAGGAAGATGCGACTGACGAAATCTACTTTCCGCTCGCCTATGTGATTTCGTAAGTCCTTTCATCACCCGATAGCTATAGGGTTGCTAATTTGCTCATTTTCAAATTCTCCAATTTCTCCCCCATGGACAAATAGACAAATCATCCAATTGACAAATCAAATGGATCAAAGAACAAAGAATAAAGACAAGAACGATAGCTTCAAATGAAATACTCATCCCATTTGCTAATTTTCAAATTTGCTAATTTGCTAATTCTTCATCAACCCAAGCAGATACTCCCCATATCCACTTTTCATCAGAGGTTCTGCAACTTTCTTCAACTGTTCTGAATTAATGAACTTCATCTGAAAAGCAATTTCCTCGATACAGCCGATCTTTAATCCCTGACGCTCTTCAATGACCTGCACGAATTGACCGGCCTGCATCAGAGAATTGAACGTTCCTGTATCCAGCCAGGCGGTGCCACGACTTAAAACCCCCACTTTCAGTTTCCCTTTTTGCAAATACTCCCGGTTAATATCGGTTATCTCGTATTCCCCCCTTGGCGATGGTTTAATATTTTTCGCAATTTTTACAACAGAATTATTGTAAAAATATAGTCCGGGGACAGCATAATTGGATTTTGGCTTTATTGGCTTTTCTTCTATAGAAAGTGCATTGAAGTCTTTATCAAATTCAACTACTCCATATCGTTCCGGGTCGGATACCTGGTAGGCAAATACAATACCTCCTTCGGGATTCTGAATAGCGGGCAAAAGGTTACTGATAGAATCACCATGAAAAATATTATCACCCAAAATAAGTGCAACATCATCACCAGCAATGAACTTTTCGCCGATCACAAAAGCCTGAGCAAGTCCGTTAGGCACTTTTTGCTCTGCATAAGAAAATTTACAGCCTATCCGGCTTCCATCACCCAGAAGTTTCTCAAAATTGGGAAGATCATGCGGAGTTGAAATGATCAGAATCTCACGTATTCCGGCCTGCATCAGGGTAGAAAGTGGATAATAAATCATTGGCTTATCATAAACAGGCATCAACTGCTTGCTCACTGCTAATGTAAGTGGATGCAATCTGGTTCCTGATCCTCCTGCGAGTATAATTCCTTTCATTGCTTGTCAATAAATAGTTACCTGTTGTCTGTTACCACCCGATAGCTATCGGGTTATCAGTAAATTACTGCTTTATTTAATATTTAGTGGTAGATGCGCTCTCAATCTCCACCTGATAGATATCAGATCTAAATTCCTTAAACGAGAAGATGCAACCCGATAGCTATCGGGTGACGAAATCTACTTTCCGCTCGTCTATGTGATTTCGTAAGTCCTTAGTCAATTTGCTCATTTCCACATTTGCTAATTCCCCAATGCCAAATCATCCTCTCAAAATCCCTGCTCACCAGTTAATCTCAGATCGCCTGTAGATTGTACTATTTCATAGTATGAAAAATCTTCATTTGCCCAAAAACTGGTGCCATGGAGTATATTCTGGTTTGAAGTAATACTAACAAGCTTAGTGGAATAAAAACGCTTTTTGGTTTCATCCCAAATCAGTTCATCGGATTTGAATGTCTCTCCTTTGATATTGGTAGCAACAACATTCCGCTTAAGTTCAACAATATTTTCACGTTCCCGACGAATGGCATAATCAGCCTTAACCCGGCTTGATTCCTGTTGGTTCTGATCATAAAAAATCACAGTTACGCCCTTATTCATCTCAATATAAGGCTTCTCTGTTTTAAAATTAAGTAATTCGGGAGTGATAAGTTTGGCTTTTACAATGGCCGAGTCGCTGTAAATAATTTCTACACCAGTAGATTTATCAACAGGAACAGACAATTTTTTAGCAGATATTTGTTCAACCTTGCGTAAATCGTTCTCACAGGAAAAGAGCATAATGATTCCTACATAAAAAACAGCACCGTATATGCAGCGCCGGAATTTCATATATTAATCGATATAGGTTTTCTGGAACCACTTATCATTCAGCGTGAAGCCAAGGTGTATATTAACGTAGCGGTCACGAACCAGGTTATTCTTTTCGGTACCACGCTGCCCAACTTCAGCAGCCAAATTTATTTTGTAGAAACTTGATCGGTTACGAGGCAATGGGAAACCAAATCCAAAATTAAGAGCATATTGGTTGATATCATTATTGCCAATTTTAACAAGGGTTTTGTCGTATTTAACCCCTAAACGGTAATCCATCAATTTAAAATAACTGCTTACAGAATTTGGATCCGGTGTAAACTGTCCGCCCACGATAATACCATAACTATCGTTCAAGCCCGGATTTGTGCTTCCTTCCCTATAATCTGACCATCTGCTATAAGTTACATCGGCACCAAAGAGCCATGAATTGGTTTTTTCAAAGGCAAAGCCGGCTGTATGTGTTAATGGCATTGTAATTTTAGTTTTAGCTCCCTCTGCAAAATAGGTACTGTCTGCTGCTGCAAGCTCCTCCTTATCTACATCCTTTCTGTAACGGGTGGTAACGATATTATTTTTGGAGTTCAGGCTATGACCTGAATTTCCTGAATATCCCAGAATGAATTTTGTTTTGCTGCTAATCTCTCCGGTGTATTGCAAAGCATAATCGTAGCTTAAACCACCAACAGAATTGCTGTATTGAGTGCGGGAATTAAAAGCTGTTGTGGATTCATTAACAAACTCGAAGGCTCGGGTTTGTTTCAGACTACCGAAAAGATAAGCAAAGTTAAAGCCTAAACTCAAATTTTTATTGATCTTAAAGCCATAACCCAAATAAGCTTTCGACATTCCGCCTTCACCACCATAGATATAATTTACCTTGCTTGTATCAACCACTCCAGAATTCATAAACTGATATCCCAGATCACTATATGGAACAAGTCCGAAACTAACTGCAGAAAATTTATTCACCGGCACACCAAAAGCAATATGGCTCAGGGTAGAGTTAAGTTGTCGTTTCCCGGAAACTCCTCCCTTACTTAGCTGACGGATATCCATAGAAGCTCCAACGTCAAAAGTAGTCAGCTCAAGGGTTGAATAGGATGCCGGGTTTGCCAGATTTATATTATCATACAATCCTGGTTTACGAATACCCATACTTAAACCGCCCATAGCCCTGTTCTGAGGCAATAATGAACCACTCAGATCACCCAGTCCAAATTGTGAATATGGAGAAGAAGAAGTTACCTGTGCTATTGAAGATAAATTTATCGCAAGCAAAAAAAGCAAGAATATATTTTTAAATATTTTAATCATTGTTGTTCTATAACTTCATTTAAACCAATTAATACCAAATCGGGCTCGGTTTTTAAAGTGTGGGCAAAGATGCTATTTTTAAGCCTAGTATCAAAAAAAATCGCATCCCCTCCACATAGTATAACCAGTAATCCGGGATATCTGGATCTATAGTTCTCAATCATCCCCCTTACTTCCTCTGTACAGCCATTTAGCACCCCTGAAAGCATAGCAGACGGGGTATCATATCCCCGCCAGTCTACGTAATCAGAGAGTTCAACATCCGGCAATCGTCCGGTGAACTTATGCATAGCCTTCAATCTCATTTTCAAGCCAGGAGAAATACTCCCTCCTTCGTAGACACCTGCATTATCAATCGCATCGTAGGTAATACAAGTACCCGCATCAATAACCAGACAATTTGTATCCGGAAAAAGCGATTTGGCGCCAATTACTCCTGCCAATCTATCTAAGCCCAGAGTTTCAGGACTTTTGTATTTATTAATGACTCCTGCATTTACACTTGCCGAGAATCGAATATATTTTGTCTGCTCTTTCAGGAGCTCTTCCAGAATGCTTATCTCATCATTGACGGATGAAATTATGCTATGGGTAATCTTGTGATTATCAAGCAAGCGGTTTAACTGTACGGTGTCAAGTTTTTCAATCTTCCCCGATTCTGCAAGTTTGCGTCTGTGAAAAACAGCAAACTTTGTTCGTGAGTTGCCAATATCAATAACCAGGTGCGCCATTAAATATTCTATAAAAACTCAATAATACCATTGTGGCACCCATTGCTTAGCTGCAGTTCTGCGGAATTGGCTTGAACATCCCGAAAGAAAATTACTAATCCGCATCGCATAGCACAAAGCTATTTAATTTTTGAAACTGACAGGGCTTAAATCTGTTAAAAAAGGTTAAAACATTGTTTCTTTCAGAATAACTGAAAATAAATAATGCAGCTGAGTAAAATAAAATACAGGCTTTCGTAGAGCCAGCGTCTGCCTGCATGAAGGAAATAGTAAGCCATTAGGGCTGAAGCCGGAGGTACACAGAACAAAAAATGATACAGTACAAGATTCTGTTTCAAATAAAAGGACAAAAGCCCGATGATGAACATGAAAAATAAAAGAAGGAACGATTTTCTAAGTTGAACCACACTTCTGAAGAAGTTCTGCTGCAATTGAAAAAAGCCCAGTATCAATATAATCACCACAGGTATCAGGACCAGAGAATCATATAGGTTGATACGAAGATTAGTTGGAAATTTAGTCGTTAATGGCAACCATATATTATAAAATTTGTCCAAAGAATCATTCCAGTAATAAAAAACTGCCAGAAAAAAGAATATGGTAATAAAGCCAGAAATAACTGCAAACCACTCTCTCCAGTTAAAGGGCCTGAAAATAACGAGACTGATCCATATAAGGGGAAGCATGGATATAAATGGAAAATAGACCAATGTTCCTACAGCCACAATCATTCCTAAATCATACATAACAGACCTGACCTCGTCTCTTTTATAGATACTAAGGAATTTGTCAATCATCCATAATATCATAAAGTTACAAACCAGTGCAGGGCTTAAAAGCAGGAAAGGACTGAGTAAACTTCCTGCAGTGACATACATCAATGCGGGCAAAAAAGTAGGCTTCCCAAGTAGTCCGTATGAATTAATGATCCTGTTAAATATTAATGCCTGAACGATTAGAATACCTTGTGCAATTAAAACATTTGCAATGGGACTGAATGCATTTTCAAGAGGCGCATCAATCAGCAGCCTCGCAAAAGGCTCCATAAACTCAAAGCTTATCTGATCCGGCAAATGAATGAATATTCCAACCCTTAACAAAGTGGCTATCCCAATCAGAAGGATGATATTTAAAGGATTGATACTTCTGAACTGCTTAATCATTGTAGTAGTGAGTAGTGAGTAGTGAGTAGTGAGTATTGAGTATTGAGTATTGAGTACATAGAACTTGACTATTCGAGTAAAATATACTAACTTATATGTCCATTTTTAGCTTTTAGCTTCCTCCCAATCCTCTTCAGTTGCCGTGTATGATGCACAGTATGCACTTCAATAAATCGGAACCATTCTTTCGCATTCAAAAGCCCGAGCCGGGGATGTTTTGCTTTATGATAAGGATTTGCTTTGTGAATTTTTGATTTGATTTCCCCGAGACGGATTTTAAATTTAGCAATAAGGTTTAGTGCATCTTCCCTGCTAATTTTTGTCACCATTGCAGCAAGCCTTTCTGGTGCTTTAAACTTTACCGGGGGAAATCTTCCAAAAAATAAAATTAGCCACGCCATCAAGTGTATTCTTTTGCTGCTCAAAACACCGGTGCCCACAATACATTTCTCAGTTGCGATGATTGAAAGCAGGTTAGATTGAAAGATATGAGAATAGGTTTCAGAATAGGACCATCCGCCATCCGGAGGACTCTGAATAAATTCCTCCTCTGATACTTTTTCCAGCAGATTTTCATATTCTGCTACAGTTCTCAATAAGGATTTGTAATGCCTTTCTACGCTCATAATAAGGTCATAAGTTCACTTAAACATGCTATCTCCTGATCCACATCCTCTGGTTTTTCCTTTTTTTCCGGATTAAAATAAATAGCTCTCATTCCATAATCCTGTGCTCCCCGAATATCAGCCTCAAGGCTATCTCCGATCATAATACTTTCAGAAATACCCGCATTTGCGAGAGTCAGTGCATGATTGAAAATAGCCTTGTCCGGCTTATTAAAACCCACTACTTCAGAAATGACCACATTTTCGAAATATACATTGAGACCATTGTTACTGACCTTTAGTTCTGTTGATTCCTTGAATCCATTTGAAATAAGGTGCAATGAATACCTTCCTTTCAGATAGCTAAGGGTTTCATGTGCTTTAGGAAATAAGTTGGTCTTGGTAGGACAAATTGTGACATAATCATCCTCAAACTGATGCGGAATAAGGTTAGGGGAAAGTCCGAGATCAATAAATGTTTTGGAGAATCTGGTTTCCCTGAGCTTTTGTTTAGTGATGTTACCCACATGATATTCTGCCCAAAGCTGATGGTTATTATGGGTATAAACTTCAATAAAACGATCAGGAGAATGCAATCCAAGATCCCTGAGTTTATAGGCATGATAGAGTTCATTCAATGTCTCCTCCGCATTTTTATCAAAGTCCCAGATAGTATGATCCAGATCAAAAAAAAGGTGCTTATAGTGCATTAAAACTGATTGCTAAATTTATTATGCAAATAAACGGATAATAGCCGAAAAGGGACAGCTTATATTATCTTCAAAAACAAGGTTTTATTCCTTAACACCGAAGGATAGATCACCAGCATCACCCAGACCGGGTACTATGTAGGATTTTGTAGTCAGTTCTTCATCTACAGAACCTATCCATAGTTTCGCTTTGGGGAGATTTGCTTTTATGTGCTCAATTCCAACCTTGCAGGCAATAACCCCGACAATATGCAGCTCTTTGATCTTATATTGAGCTAATAATTCTTTACAGCAAAGAACCATACTTTCTCCGGTTGCAATCATTGGATCTGCCACAACCAAAATTTTACCATCCAGGGATGGAGCAGATATATATTCGATCTTGATAATAAAGTTATGTCCTTTGGTTGTTTTACGATAAGCGGAAATAAAAGCAGAATCAGCTCTGTCAAAATAGTTTAAAAGACCCTGATGAAGCGGTAAACCAGCTCTCAGAATAGTGGCCAACACCGGTAACTCATTCATAATCTGAACCGATGCCGTTCCGAGACTAGTCTCAAACTCAGTATCTGTAAAGCTCATGGTCTTACTTATTTCATAAGCAAAAATTTCACCCAGACGCTCCATATTTCTCCGAAAACGCATGCTATCCTGCTGAATCTGTGCATCCCGCAGCTCAGCGAGGAAATGATTTGCGATCGAGTTACTTTGGTCCAGGATAAATGCCATGATTAAATTTAAGGAATTAAGCTGAATGTAGAAATTAAGGAATGAGCAAATTAGCAACCCGATAACTATTGGGTCTTAATTCTTTTCCATCCCGGCCTGATATCAGCAACAGCAATAAAAGTTTACGGTAAAATTGCTGCCGGAGTATCAGGGCCGGGGGAAAATTTCAGGGATATTCCATACAATATCCCAAATCAACATTTTATATGATGCTCATGTTGTTAAAACACCTCTGGTGTATTTTATTAAGGATTTTGCCCGGGGCGGGTATATCCTCCCTCCACAATTCCGGGCGCTCTGTCCTTGTAAATTTGCTGATCTTCGGGTGCCCAGGTTCCCAATCCATCGACATACCTGTTAAACATGCAGAATGCTGCCGCAATCAAAACGGTATCATGGATCTCCTGATCTGTTGCTCCCTCAGCAATCGCGTCCAGAATTTGCCGGTGTGCAACCATTTTTCCACCTCGCTGTATCCGCCCTGCGATTCCGAGCAAGGCTTTCATTTTGGCTGAAACTGGTGCTTCCGCAAAATTACTTTTCACCTGTTTAATCAAGTAGCCATCGGTATCTTCCAAATGGGCAGAAGCAACTGCCCCATGTACGCTCTGGCAGAACAAACAGTCGTTAAGGGCGGATACATAAGTCGCAATCATTTCGCGCTCCCCTTTTATCAGGCTGCTTTCCCTGCACAACAATACATTTGCTAATCCGTTAAGCGCATCGGCAGCCTGCGGATCGAAAGCCATTAATCCCCGGATTCCGGGCAGATCATTCATCAAATCAATATGTGCCATATTATTCCTGTTTAGGTAAAGTATAATCCTGCGCCATCCGCTCAGCCATTGCTTCATAAACCTCTGGTTCAGTGGGTGTAAGACTTGCCAATCCATCTACATAACGATTAAATTGCAGAAAGATGCAGCAATCGTATTTGAGCTTGCCAAAGTGGGGCAATTCTAAGCACAAATGTTCAATTTAGTACTTAGGCACCAACTTTGATAAACACCTTAGTTAGCCATAATTGCTTTCGTCGTCAAATTCTCACAATAAATGAGATTGCTCCGTTTCTTCCATCTGATGTCCAAATACCGGGACCAGGGTAAAATAATGGTCGCTTTGTAAAATATTGCTTGTCTGTCAAATTGTTTAAACCACCTTTAATTTCAAATTTCTCTGAAATCTTTATTGTTGTGTTGAGATCAAAAATGCCATATGAAGGGACTAAACCTAAAGAACCATTTGCAGTCGGAATAACAGTATTTAATGCGTCTGCAAAGCTTTCTCCTGTAAAACTGTAAAGCCCCGACAAACTGAATTTTCTAAAACGAAAAGTGAGCCCATTTCGTGAAATTATGCTTGGTACACTTTCTATTTTATTACCATCAACACTAATATTTGCAGTGCCCGATTTTATGCTTCCTAAAGTGTATTTGCCATCCATAATGGCGGTTGATGTGAATATTGATAATTCTATTTTGTTACTTAATGTCCAATTTCCTTGAATAAAAATTTCAAACCCTTTGGTTAGAGAGTTACCAATATTTGTTCTGTAAGTATATAATTGATCATTTGCATCTGTTTGGGCAATTGTGCCAAAACGATTATTGTATTGAAGTAAAAAACCTGTAATATCCCACTTCAAAAACTTCCAATTTCCTCTAAAACCCAATTCTGCATTATAACCATTTGCGTCTTTCAAGTTAGGGTCTACTTTCTCGTAAATTTCTGTAGGAACTAAATCTTTAAAAATCATTGGTCGGTATGTTTGCGACCAACCTGCATAAATATCTATAAATGATGTTGGTTTATAACTTACACTCGAGCCTAGTAAAACAAATCGATGTTTGAGATTAAAAGGAATTCTATCTATTGGCAAGTAAGTAATATTACCCAACATTTTACTTTCGCCACTTTCAAGCCTTGCTCCAATATTTGCAGAGAGATTTTTTAAAAGTTTAAAATTATTTTCCGCAAATAGGGCAACATTTTGAGTTTTGAAATGAATATCTCTTCCCCATTGGGGATTAACCAATGTCAAATCGAAATCACTGCCTGTTGTGCCTTTTCCTTGTTGTGTTCGGTGCAAGTCATTGTTCATCAATTGCACACCAAATGCAAGCGAACTTTCCTGTTTTCCTAATCTATACTGCCTTAATAGTCGTAATTCATTAGTATAACTGTTGAAATTGTCAATATCCACTTGTCTGGAGTTATACTGTCCTGTTGTAGTATTTATAGTGTCTTTTATAGTTGCAGGCTTGTCAAACATTACACTGTTTCTGTTGCCAATAACTGCCGATGAAGTATATTGAAGTTTTGTCTTATCCAAAATATTCCACTTTAGCAGGAAAGAAGGAATGTTAATAGCAGGATTAAAATAATTCCTTGACCTTGTTGCTTGTCTTGGGTCGGCATTATACATAGCCTCGGTCAAAGGTCCGGGGATGCGATACACATAATTAGACCTTGCCCACTCCATGCGAAGTGATAAATTCTTATTGGCTTCATAAGTTATCATTATACTTTCTGCATCATAATCAGTATGTTCATTTTTACGATAGCCGTCTCTTGAACGCTTTGAAATGTAGGTGTAATATTTAATTTTTCCGATTTTCCCACCTATTGCATTATAAGAGCTTAATAAGTTGAATGAACCAACAGTATTATAACTTTCAAAATCGATAGACTTTGTAGTATCACCTTGTTTGGAAACATAATTTAACATACCGCCAAATTGCGAACCATATTGTAATGAGCCTGTACCTCGAACCAATTCTATACGTTCAATACTTTCAAGTGGCATACTATAATGGCTTGCTGGATAACCATACATATCCGAATTTGTCAGCACACCGTCCTTACGAATATTGAATTCCCAACCTCTGTGTGGATCAAGCCCTCTTGTCGAGATATTTATTTGATTACCAGAACCATCCATATCATAAACAAAAACTCCTGGTACTTTTGCAAAGATTTGTCGCCCGGCTTTGTCTGTCAGGTTAGCGTCCATTTGTGTCAATGAAATAACTTCATTTTTTTTTCCTGTAAAAATGTAAGTTCCAACAATGGGTTCAAGTCGGCTTACCCCATTTCGTTGTAAAATTCCTTGAACAGTTATGGGTTCAAGAATTTTTGCCTTGATTGTATCACTCTTTGCCTGTCCAAAAACTGTCGAAATAGTCAAAGATAGTCCGAATAACAATAAGCTCTTTTTTGTCATTTCTCTTTTATTTAGGTAAATAATAACCGATAACCATCCGCTCAGCCATTGCTTCATAAGCCTCGGGTTCTGTAGGTGTGAGACTTGCCAAACCATCCACATAGCGATTGAACATGCAGAATGAAGCTGCAATCAGGACGGTATCGTGGATCTCCTGCTCAGTGGCACCTTCATTTTTTGCCTGGGATATATCATCGGGGCTAACCGTCCTTGCGTCCTGCTGAACCCTCACAGCAATGCTGAGCAGGGCTTTTAGCTTTGCTGAAATAGGGGCATTGAGGTAATCCTCCAACACAAAATCAACAATGCCTTTATCATCCTTATAAAGGTATCGTGCGGCGGCAGCATGACTGCTCATGCAGAACATACAATCGTTTTTTGAAGAAACAAAACTTGCAATTAATTCCCTATCGGCTTCCGATAGCGTTGAAGGGCTGCGAAGCAAAGCCTGCGCAAGCTCATACAAAGGCTTGCCGGTTTCGGATCTGAACCTCACGAGGCTCCTGATTCCGGGAACCCCTTCGGGTACGTTGATATGTGCCATTATATTTTTTTATTAAAACTTGAATCTGAATGAGCTACAGCCTCCGGAGAGTAGAATGTAACCAGCAGACCTATTAAAAATGTGATTGAAAAAACCAGTACTGCGTTTCCATAGCCGCCCATAACATGAACCAGTGCTCCTACAAAGAATACAACAATTGCCGTAGCCAGTCTGCCGATATTAAAGCAAAAGCCGGTTGCGGTCGCACGGATCTTTGTCGGGAATAGCTCCGGCAGATAGGAAGACAATGTTCCCTGACTTATCCCAAAGAAAAGTGCCAGAAATGCACATTCAGGATAGATGATCGTGCTAAAGGTCTGATTCGTTTTAAAAATGATGAAGCACATCACAAAACAGCCTGCGAAGGTAATCAGCAGCGTTTTTCTATGCCCAAGATAATTAATCAGAAATCCTGAAAGTGAGCCACCCACAATTCCTCCGCTTCCCAGAATCATCATCGTAATCCCACGCTCTGCCTGACCTTGTTCCGGATTTGGAAACAAACTTTGCACCCAGGTGGGCATCCATGAAAATATAGCCCAGAGGCCGATGATCATCGATCCAAAGATCAGGGATCCCTGAATCAGATTCTTCTTATTGTGACTTTCGAACAGGACCTGATATTTAGAGGCTTGCGCTATGCCCAATGATTCCTGTTTCAGCTGTGTCCATTCTTTTGATTCCCTGATCAGAATTAAGGCTGCAAAAGCCGCAACCAAAGGAATAAAACCGGGCAAAAACGCTAAGCGCCACTCGGAAAAGAAGTTATTGGCAATTCCTGTTGAAATAATTCCAACAGGAAAGGTAACTGCCAGTATGCCCAGTGCAATGGCCCTTGATTTTGCAGGCCAGACTTCAGCAACCAGGATAGTAGCCAGTACCAATGTTCCCCCAACTCCCAATCCCGAGAAAAACCTCAGCAGAATAACCATCTGCCAGCTATTTGAAAAACTGATCAGGATATTCAGCACTGCGTACAAACAAACTGCAATCACAAAAGCCCTGATCCTGCCGATCTGATCGCCCAAAAAGCCAAATAGAATTCCGCCAAAGGTCCAGCCCAGCAGGAACATTGAACCGATGTAAGCACTGACTTCACTTAAATCATCAGTGCTCACATCAGCCATCAGTTCTTTAACCACCACCGGCAGGTAAACGGGCATCAGTGTTGAGAAATATCCGCCAAATGCATAACAGATCACGCAAATGGCGAATAAAAGATTCCTTTTCGGTACAGGATTTCCGGTATCTATCCGTGCTTCTGACATGGTCTTATCTTAAAAGCTCATCAAATGTCAGAGAGACATAATAGACTCCTCCAACTGCCGGAGAGCCATAGGCCTGTACATTGTATTTATTGCTCAGATTGGTTCCACCGATCTTTAGAACCGATTTTGCAGCCGGTATTTTAAAGCTTAGCTGTGCACCCAATTGTCCGTAAGCCTCTATCCTTCCGGGTTGCAGATCACTGAAGGATCCAACCCAGTTGAATGCCGATTGCCAGCGGTAATTCGCGCTAAAGCCCATATTTTTAAATAAATTCCGGTTTGAAAGGATCAGGTTTGAGACAAATTTCGGGGTATTGAAAGCCGGAATATTATTTGGATTTGCGCCTTTCAGATCAAAGGAGGTCCAGGTGCTGTTTCCTGTCAACTGGTAGCTTTTAGGGAAATAATAGGTTAATCCCAACGATGAGCCTTGTGCGCTAACTTTATCCGAAGCATTGGTATACAACTGATAAGCCTGTGCCTGTCTGTTAAGAATTTCCATTGCCGCAGCAGGGTTAGCTGTACCATCGGCACCTAAAACCGGGCTGGTGGGACTGATTACAACCTGATTCAGAATAAAGTCTTCGTAATTGCTGTAATAATAGTTGATATCAATAAAAAGCTTCTCGCTGATGAGTCCTTTATAACCAATCTCATAACTTTCTATCTGCTCAGGCTTGATATAAGCTACATTAGACTTTTTAAGCAGGTGCTTATTATTGGCAATAGCTGTTGGAGGTGGTGTTCCTGATCCGACAGCAGCACCAAAGGCAGCACCAAAGGCACCTACAGAACTTGCAGTATATGAATTACTGTAAGCGGGTAAGCCTGCACTGTTTTCAGGGGTTCCCCCAAGGATAGTGATCGGGCCTACAAATAATTTGATATATTGGTCAACAGGGGTAGGATTTCTGAATCCAGTTTGAAAGGATGCCCGGAAATTATGATTCTTTACCGGCGAGAAAACGGCCGAAACTCTTGGTGTGAAACTTCCCTTAAAGTTTTCATTCTTGTCATAACGTGCAGAAGCAACCAGCTTAAACTTATCCTCGAAAAGCAGTTTGGACAACTGCAGGAATGCGCCATATTCACTGATTGTTATTTCCTTGTTCTTATCGTCAAACAGGGTTCCGTTTGTAAACATGTCGAACTTCCGGAGGTTACCACCTGCAAGGACATCCATAAATTTAATAGCCTTGCTGAAGTCGTATTGTCCTTCGGCATGATAGAGTTTACTGTTACTGAATATTCCAGCTCCCGTAAGACCCTGTATCGCCTGATATTTATCTTTCATGGCTTCAAATTCAGCAGTTCCGGGTAAAAACCTGCCCTGATCGGCAAATCCACGCGCAATGGTATGATTATTTGCTGCAAGGCCTGTGATATTTCCCTTGTATGCAGCATCATAACGTGAAAACCAGGTCGCATCGGCCACATTCGGACTTACCTTATTTCCGTTCAGGTCCCGCACCCATTCCTGATTCACTTTTTGTCCGAGTGTCCGCGGATTATAAGAATCATGGGAGTTCTCTATCGTAGTATATGCCCGGATAAAAAACTGACTACCTTTTAGCTCCAGTCGGTGTTGCTGCAGGGTGAAATTATTGATCGAAAAGCGGCTGCTGCCTGTATAATTTGCGGTACCCTTTCCAAAATTATATTGGTAAATCGCTTCCAGGTTGTCAGAAAGACGATAATGAAGAGCCGCATTCATCTTCAGATTATCCACCTTATAATCTGTTAAATAACGCTCTTCGTATCCGGTTCTCGATACACGGCCGATTCCTGTAATGGTTTGAGCGATTTCATCACCATAAATATTCAGAGCATTCCTTCCCGGATTTGAGGCACCGCGCGATGCTAGCGGAGTATTCTGATCAATATCAGTGTAATTGGTTGCATACCAGTCCAGTCCTTTGAAATAAGAGACATTGGTTTTGAATGCGAATTTATTATTAAAGGCTTTTGCATAGCGCATGGTGAGGTCGTACAAAGCTGCCGCATCTGTATAGCTATCATTCACGTGGTTGACACCTAATTTGGTTTGAACACTTAAACCCTGATATTGAAAAGGGTCTTTGCTTTTCATCATCAGAACCCCGTTAAAGGCTACCGGTCCGTAAAGTGCTGAAGCAGCTCCGGGAATCAGCTCTGCGCTCTCGGCATCCAGATCCGAAAGCCCGAACAGGTTACCAACAGAAAAGTTTAATCCGGGAGTCTGATTATCCACTCCGTCTACCAGCTGAAGAAAACGCCCGGTTCCAATACCTCCAAAACCACGGGTATTGATGGATTTAAAGTTCAGTCCGCTGGTGACCATATCCAGTGATTTCAAGGATTGCAATCCTTCATAAAAACTAATGGAAGGAGTTTCCCGGATAGATCTGAGGTCCATTTTCTCGACCGTTACCGGCGATTGCATGATATTTTCTTCAACTCTTGACGCCGAGACCACCACTTCATCCATTTGCGTGGAGGCTGGCGAAAGGGTTACAGTGATCTGGTTCGAAAATTCTCTTATAATGATCTCCTGCCGAACATAACCGAGGCCGGAGACGATTAATGTGATAGGTAAGGGCAATTTAGTACTGATCTGAAATTTGCCCTCACTGTCAGTAATGGTGCCGGCAAGCAGTCCTTTGATGGAGATACTTGCTCCGGAAATTGGCTTTTTGCTTTCATTATCGGTGATCGTTCCTGATGCAGTTCCGGTTTGAGAAAAGGCCGAAAACGGGATAAATAAAGCTATGAGTATGATGTATAGTAAATTTGTTTTCATAAAATTTGGTTTTAAGGTTTTTTAATTAAATGCGGGGATCTGAGGTATCCCTGATTAACGATTTTGTTTCCCAAGGTTTGGTAGTATGCAGGGTCATTAGGGGTGATACTGGCTAAGCCATCCACATATTTATTGTACAGGCAAAAAAGAGCGGCGATCAAAACAGTATCATGGATTTCAAGATCTGTGGTTCCAAGGGATTTTGCTTTTTCAATAATGGACGGACTAACTCTTTTGCCGGAGATCTGAACGTTCCTGGCAATTTCAAGAAGAACCTTCATCTTATCACTTACCGGTGCATTTTCAAGGTCTCGCAGAACCATTTGAGTGGTATTGCATTCTCCAAGTAAAATATCGGCAGCGGCAGTATGGGCAGCAGTGCAAAATTTACATTCATTGCCCGCAGATACTACGGTTGCAATAAGTTCACGTTCTGCCTGAGTTAAAGTAGATTCACCTCTTAACAAGATCTGGGTGAGATCTCTGATCGGATAGGCAGTATCCAATCGATATTCAAGCAAGCCCGTAATTCCGGGCAAATGCTCTTCTAAAGAAATATGTGGCATTTCGCTTCATAATAAATAATTAAAATAGCCTTGCCTATTCTTTTTAAACCGCATCATCTATTGCATAGTTGAATGATAAGCCGGTAAATAAGCATAATGCTTATCCCGTTAAATCACGCATTTAAAGCAATTGACAACAAATTGAAAAAAGTGCCCGAAAGCCTTCAGTCAAACAGGAAAACAGCAAGGAATTAATTAACCAGGAAACTATTTTAAAAATAGCTCAGATCCAGCAAGCCCTGCTCATTGGATATAACTGATAAACCTGAAATTATTAGGAAAGAAGGGATTCCGGAGGCGGGGCAAAAAGATAATAATGCCCGTTTTGAATTGAATTTATCACAAAACTGTGCGGAGATTGATAATCCAGCACATATAAGTCTTTGAGTGAAATCTCAGAATCTTTGAAGTAGTACTCCAGTTTAATTTGTTTGGCTCCTGACTTCTTACTGGTACTCGCATCCAGATCGTTCACCTTATTAAAATACTCAGCCCGCTTCTTTTCGATCAATGTTTTTTCCTTGTTTTCAATACAAATTAGGAAAAGTGTATCTCTTGCAATTTTACGTTTTACGTATTTATAAATGGTTCCCTTTAAATTCACCTCACCCTCCATCGATTCAAAATCTTTGGAATCAGAAAGGTAGGGTACGTTGAATGGAAACTTTACCATGATCAGATCTTTATCCAAATCATTGCCATCCTTTATCTTTTCTGCCAATCGCTCATCCGCTGACTGGGTTAGAAAAAAGAAAAGCCCTTTGTAACCCGCAATGTTAAACAGGAACAATAGAAGGAAAAATATGGCCGTTAACTTTCTCAAATTCAGTACAATGTAATAACAAAAAAATTACATTTCAAAATTTAAGGCAAAAATGATAAGCTTCTAAAGATAGTTGGTTGGTGTTATTTGGTTTGGACTGCTAGCGCACGTGTGCGCCAACAAGGGTAAAATTAACCTCTCATCTGCCCTTCATACCTCATACTTCAGACCTCATACCTCATACCTCATACCTCAACCCAGCACCTCCTCCAAAACTTCATGTGATTTCACCTGTCCGAAGCCTTCAATGTGTAAGCTATAATATTCTAGAATCTTCTCAAGCAATTGCTTTCTTTGAGCTGAAGAAATATTCAGATCTTCCAGATTATCAAACTTAGCATTCAGTATTGAAGTCCAGATTCCCGTTAATGGCTGCTCAAGGATCGGGGCATGCGGAAGCTGCATCCTGGAATAACATCCGTTCTTAAGGTCAAAAAAGTCAGCATTTCCGGCTAAAGTAGTATCAGGATAGAATCCCAGAAAACGGGTTAAGCGGAGCAGGAAGTACAGGTGAAAATTAGAAACCCCCTTACTGATTCCATCCAGAATCTCGATAGCATGGAAAAGAAATTCAAAGAGTACTTCATCCGACTCATGCTGCCTGAGGGACTTATAAAGCACCTCGTTTAAAAACATGGTGATCGAACTTTTTACAATATCATAGGGAATCCTTAGGAAAACAGGCAGGTGTCTTAACTCCGAAACGCGTTGAATATTCCCTGAGCTTTTATGATAAACCACCATATCCAATAGATGTAATGGCTGCAGACTGTTTAGCTTAATCTTTGATTTAGGACGCTTGATTCCGTTGATTAGGTAGGATTGCAAACCAAATTTCTCAGTAAAAATTTGTACTACCACGCTGCTTTCAGCATAGTTCGTGGTTTTAAATACTATTCCCCGGGTTTTATGAAGCATGGATGATCTTTGGAAGAAGTATCAGAATTCCAATGGTAAACGCCATAACAGCTGCAATCAGCACCAGCGCAGCAGCAATGTCTTTGATCAGGCCTGCCTTGATATTATATTCCGGCGAAATCAGATCAACAAGGGTCTCAATTGCGGTGTTTGCAAGTTCGGCCATTAATACAACGGCCATAGCAGCAATGATCCAGAGCCATTCAGCTATACTTAATTCCAGATAAAAGCAAAGCCCCAGAAGAACAACAGCGACAAAGCAATGTACCCGGAAATTCAATTGGGTTTTGAAGGTGTACTTAATCCCATTGAAAGCAAAAACAAATCCCCTGAAAAACTTTTTCATACTTGTTAAAATGTACTATGAATGGAATCAATTACGTTTAGTTTGCTGGCAGATGTCGAATTATCACAATATTCAAAGTCCAAATTAAGAATTTTTGTAGTTTTACGGAAGAATTCGCCATTATCCTAAACCGCGCAGCATGTGGAATAACTTTTCCAAAATTATACTTTCAAACCGGATTCTAATTCTTGTACTATTTTTCGTTTTAACCTTGTTCATGGCATGGAAAGCCAGTTTTGTTAAGCTTTCCTATACCGGGAGTAAAATTCTTCCGCAAACTGACTCTGCTTTTATCAGATACAATGATTTCAAAAGCAAGTTTGGAGAAGACGGAAACATGATGGTTCTGGGTATCAGCACTCCGAAATTAATGAGCAAAGAATTGTTCAATGACTGGAGTATACTGGCATCAGAGCTGCAGAAACTGGAAGGAATCAAGCAGGTACTTTCTGTTGCTAACCTCTATGATCTCCAAAAGGATACCTTAAATCAGCGATTCGTTTTAAAACAGATTACCGGAGGGGCTGTACTTCGCGATTCTGAGATGGACAGCATTAAAAATCGCATTTATGAGCTTCCATTTTATGAGGGATTGCTTTACAACAAGGAAAGTCATGCCACATTAATGGCAATCAATTTCGATCATAAGATTCTGAATACGCCAAAGCGCGGACCAGTTATCAAAACGATATTGGAAAAAGCAGACGCCCTGAGTAAAAAACACAGTGTTGAGGTACATTATTCCGGACTCCCTTTTATCCGTACAGCGGTCAGTCAGCTGGTATCCAGAGAGTTTGTACTGTTTCTTGGTCTTTCTATTCTGGTTTCTGCAATCATTCTATTCATATTTTTCAGAAAACTATATCCGGTTCTGTTCCCGATTATTCTGGTAATAGTTGGGGTGATCTGGAGTCTGGCAACACTGGTGATGTTTGGCTATGAAATCACGATTCTCACCGGTTTGATTCCTCCCCTGATTGTGATCATTGGAATACCCAATAGTATTCTGCTGTTGAATAAATACCACAATGAATTAAGAAAACATGGTGATAAAGACAAGGCTTTGCATGTCACCATACTGCGGATCTCAGAAACTACCCTTATTGCTAATGTAACCGCTGCAATAGGATTTGGGGTTTTATTTTTCACGGGCAGCGCCTTACTGGTCGAATTTGGTGTTGTTGCAGCATTGAATGTAATGGCCACCTGGTTTATCTGCCTTTGCCTCATACCTATCATTTTCAGTTATCTCCCTGTTCCTAAACTTAAAGCACAGGAGGATCATGATAATGGCTTCCTGCATAAACTGCTGGTAAAGACCGATTTACTGGTACATGAGCGTAGTCATCTGATTTATGTTGGCACAATCATCATCACACTGGTCTCATTGATAGGTGTAATGCAGATCAATGTAAACGGTTATGTTGTTGATGATCTCCCCCAAAACTCTCCGATAAACCGTGATCTGAAGTTCTTTGAAAAGAATTTTGAGGGTATTCTGCCGCTGGAAGTGAGTATTGATACCCGGAAGAAGAATGGGGTTCTGAATCTTTCAACTATCAAAAGGGTGGATAAAATGGAGGAAATGATCTCAGCCTACCCTGAGTTTTCACGTTCAGTTTCATTGAATAAGGCCTTAAAATACGCTTCACAGGCATTCTATAATGGGGATCCCCAGTTCTTCCGCATTCCGAATGATATGGAGAAAAACTTTGTCCTGTCTTACCTTGCAAATTCAGGTGGAAACAGTGATATGCTGAAGGGCTTTATCAACAGCAATAAGCAGGTAGCTAGAGTCAGTTTTCAGATGGCTGATGTAGGATCAAAACGCATGAATGTTCTGATGGAAGAATTAAAACCGCGTATCGACTCAATTCTGAATCCGGATAAATTTGATGTCTTACTGACAGGTTCAAGCATCATCTTTTCGAAAGGAACCGATTACATGCTGAAACACCTGATGGAAAGTATCCTGCTGGCCATATTTCTGATCTCAATGCTCCGCTTATTCCAGTTCAGAGACCTTAGGATCATGTTCATCTCACTCTTACCCAATATTATTCCCTTGATCATTACTGCAGGCCTGATGGGCTTTTTCAATATCCCGCTTAAACCTTCTACCATTCTGATATTTACAATCGCTTTCGGGCTTGCATCAGACCAAACCATCTATTTCCTGACCAGATATCAACAGGAATTACAGTCCACGGATTTCACAACTACCAAGGTTATTTCAGACACCATCCGTGAAACCGGGGTAAGCATGACCTATATCGCGCTTGTTCTCTTTTTTGGATTTGGGATCTTTACCGCATCAACATTTGGTGGTACAATGATTCTGGGATTGCTACTGTCGATTACGCTGATCATCGCCCTGATATCCAACCTGACGCTCTTACCTGCTTTGCTGGTACAGATTGATAAGCGGAAAAGAAGGAAGATCGCGAAAGCTAAAGGAGAAACCTGGGATATTTAATATATAGTTGACAGTTGATAGTTTCCGTGGTGTCCGTGCCTGAATAAGGTTGACTTTTTAAAGGTATACAAACCTGTTATTATTATTGTTGTAACTGTGGGAATGTGGTAAACTCGATAGAGTTTTCCATATTTCCACAGTTTTTTTCTTTTTTGCTTCTTTTTTCTTTTTTAATACCTGTTGATTTTGTTGATAACTCATATTCATAAGGAGAGTTATTTCCCAGCGATGAGTGTGGACGGTAGATGTTATACATGCTGATCGCCTTATCTGTAAGCGTAATTAATTGTGTATAATCCTGTGGGCTATAGTAAACAAGGTAATCATTTTTAACAGTTCCATTAATCCGTTCAGCATGGGCGTTTTCATAGACGCTTTCACACATGCTGTTTTTGATTTGATTACTTTTGGTAATGGCTAAAAAAGCTTTGCAATAATATTGGCCGCCACCATCGGAATGAAATATCAGTCCCGGGCAGGGCTGGCGCAGCTTTAAAGCCATGTTTAAGGCAGGTATGGTTGTCTGCTCTGTAAGTAAGCCTGTTGATACGGTATAGCCCACAATAAAACGACTAAACAGGTCAAGGATAAAAGTGATATAATAGAACCTTTCTCCGATCCGGTAATAGGTAATATCACTTGCCCAAACCTGGTTTATACCTGTCAACTCCATCGCACTGATCAGGTTCTCAAAGCGGGTAACTCCTAAAGAGTCGGTGGTGCGGTGATAAGCTCTTTTTACTGCCAGTTTAAAGCCATACCGGTAGCACAACTGTTCGAACCGGTCTCTGCCCATACTCTGGGGATGCAGCATTCCATACATTCGCCGGACTGACAATCTGGGATGGTCGGCCCGGATCTGGCTGATAATGGGTAAAAGTTGCTGCTGTTCATCCAGTATCAGCATCTGCTTATCCAGGTATTGATGAAAAGCCTGCCTACTGGTGCCCGTAACCCGGTATAATGCATTCATCTTCATCGCGTGCTGTTTTTTATTGGACCAATACCACAGGAGGGCTTGACGGTAAATTTTTTTTTGATATCAAAGCCATATTCCTTTTCGGTAAGTTCAATTATCTTTTCCAGAAAGTCCATTTTAAGTTGCTTCTCTCCAATAATACGCTGTAATTCGCGTACTTCCTGCGTTAGCAGCAACACCTTCCTGGTCTCACTTTCAGGTTCAATAACCTGCTTGATTTCTCGTTTGCGCATAGCGGAGTACTTGTAGATCCATTTGTAAACAGCTGCTCTGCTCACCTGGTATTCTCTGCAAAGTTCAGCAATTGATAGAATATTACGATCTATCTCACTTACTTTCAAACGCTTAAAGGTTTCATTAAAATAACGCACCTTGCGTTGCTGAACTGTTAATCTTTCATATTCACTGACTGTTGCCATCTCATTTTGGTTTATTGTTTATAAACCTCTATTTTCGGTCAACATATTCAGGCAAGGACA
>NZ_JAUXXZ010000011.1 GCF_030684675.1 Daejeonella sp.
GATTTCTTGCCGGAAATACTCCGGAGGAAAGGGCTGAACTACCCTATAACACACAGGTATTGGTTTCCAAAATCATATTATTGTGGTTCCAGAGCTTTTATCTGGATAATTACAGGCCTATCTTTTAACCTTCTTTATATCAAACTCAGTTAATTAGGTTTTTAATTTCATATTATTTTATCTACTTTAATTTAATGTTTTGAAATCAACCTAAATATTAAACCTTTAAAAATTAAAACTGCTATGAGTCAAACTATTAATGCAAACCGCCTTTTTCTGGCGAGTTGTTTTGCACTGATTACTACGGCCTTTTCGTTTAGTATTCGGGCGGGAATCTTAAACCAGCTGGGTACTGAATTGAATCTGGACCCGGTTCAGTTAGGTCACATTAATCAAATGTGGTTTTTGGGTTTCCCGATTTCCATGATTCTGGGAGGTATTTTTTACTCCAGCATTGGCCCAAAATTGATTATGCAAATTGCATTGTTAGCCCATGCAATTGGTATAATATTAACAATTTATGCTACCGGATATGACACACTATTGATTTCTACGCTTTTAATTGGTTTAGGTAATGGCTGTACCGAAGCAGCTTGTAATCCAATGATTGCTGATTCTTATTCCGGCTTAAATTTTAGCCGTAAAATGAATCGTTTTCATATGTGGTTCCCCGGAGGAATAGTTTTAGGAGCCTTGATTTCTAAATTCATGACCGATGCTAACATGAGCTGGCAGTCTCAAATTTGGATAATTCTGATTCCAACCATTATTTATGCTGTTTTATTCTTTGGTCAAAATTTCCCAAAACCCAGAATCGTCGAAAATTCAACTTTGGATAACTTTAAAGCGATGTTAAACCCATTGTACCTCTTCATGGCTGCTTGTATGGCATTAACCGCAATATCTGAGTTTGGTCCACAGCAATGGGTTGGCCCTATTCTGGCAAAGGCAGGTGCAAGTCCAATGCTTATTTTAGCACTGGTAACTGGTTTAATGGCTGTTGGCAGGTATTTTGCAGGCTCGCTGATCAAGCAATTAAACACGGTAGGAGTTCTTTTGGGTTCTGCCGTTTTTGGTGTACTTGGTATTTACATGATGAGTACAATGGATGGTACTATGCTGTACGTAGCCGCTGTTTTTTACGCTCTTGGAATTTGTTATTTCTGGCCAAACATGATTGGCTTTATTGCAGAAAATATGCCTCAAACCGGAGCACTTGGACTTTCAATCATGGGTGGTATTGGAATGTTTTCTTCATCAATGTTTCAACCAATCATTGGAGGATGGATTCAGGACAATAAAATCGTTGCAGTATCTCAAGGCCTGGCCGGAGATGCAGCAGATTTAGCCGCTGGTCAGGCTACATTATCAAACATGCTGATTTTCCCTGCTATACTAATTGTCGCATTTCTTGGTCTTTATTTCTATATGAAAAAGCAAAAAGACCTGAATCCGGCGGTCTGATATAATTGAAGAGGGGGCTTTTGCCCCTTCTTCAATTATATTAATGCTCTTTTGAAAATATATCCTGAAGTCAGACCCGATAGCTTGATTTCCTTAGAATTTATACCATTTCTGCATCATAAATAACAACCTTATTCCATAAATTACTATAGTTTTTTACAAAATCCAGGTGTATTGGATCTGTTTGATAGCTTGCCTCCCCTGCAATATCATCAAAGAATAATAGCAATGATACTCCCCAAGTGGTATCTATTACCTCTCTTTTTTCTGTTCCGGCTACTATACCTATGTGTATTTGGCGGACCGTCTTAATTTTTTTAAGCGTATTTACTCCGTCAATTAGTTTTTGGCGGTCTTCCGGATTTTTTAGCCAGAAATATACCTGATGTGCAATTTGATTGTTCTTAGTTTTCATAGATAAAGTTTCGGCCGTTGTTGCACTGCCCGCGGTAAGAATTACCGCCGTGCTGATGAATTTTCTTCTGCTGGATTTGTTGTTCATAATGGGAGTTTAGAAATTTTTCTAAAGTGTTAATATTTTTTCTCTGAAATTAATTTATTTTTTAACAGCGCTAGTATCCATTTCCCAATTATCTGTTCTGAATAAATTGACAGGTAATCCTTCTTTATTAAACAAATTGGGAATGGCTGTATTATTAAAGGCAAATCGAACTGCTACCGGGTTTTTTATTTTTTTATTATAAACTACTATGGTATTTCCGTCAATTTTTGCCTGCGCAGGTAAAAAATTTTTATCATCTCCAGCAATTTCAAAATTTGTAATCTGTTCTCCTGTAGCAATCAAACCGTTTGATACATTTGTGAATTGAACTTTAATTTTATCCTTTTCAACAATATGACTAAGATAAACAGGGCTTTCAAAGCTAATTTCCCTGTAACCATAAGTTTTGTTCAGAGCCATATCAGATAAGCGTTTAGCAACCTCCTTTTTCGGTGTAGGATGTATGTTGCTTGTATCGGGAATTAGGTCAGTTATGACCACCATTCCTGTATTGGGATGACTTGCAGCTCTGGTTTGCGTTTCCCGGAGTAAAGCACCAACATTATGGAATCCGTAGGTGAATGGGGCTATTTGTACAAAATAGAAGGGAAAATTTTTATTCCATTGCTGACGCCATGAATCAATCATACCTGTGAATAATTTCTCATAGGCATAATATGTTCTGACATTGCTTTCGCCCTGATACCAGATTGCACCCGCAATGGTGTAATTTGTTAAGGGAAAGATCATCGCATTATAAGCCAATGCAGTTTGATGGGGCCAACCGGGTTGGGATTTTAGTTCAGCGGCACCCTTTTTAATGATGCTGTTATTATTGACCACATATTCCGGAGTCCAGGTTTCTGCGGGAGTTCCTCCCCAATTTGAATTGATTAATCCGATCGGGGTATTCATTTTTTCATTCAGGTTTTTACCGAAAAAATAACCAATTGCACTGAATTTAATCATTTCTTCAGGTGAACAAACCACCCATTTCCCGTCCATATTATCCTGTGGGAATGCTGAAGTCGATTTACTTACGTAAAATAGTCTGATTTTATTATTTCGGGCATTTGGGGCTTCTTCCAGGCTTTGTGGTAATTTTTGAGTGCCCGACCATTCCATATTGCTTTGGCCGCCACAGACCCATACTTCTCCAATTAAGACATCCTCAAGTTCAATGGTATTATTTCCCTGAAGTGTAATCGAATAAGAACCACCAGCTTCAGGTGTTTTAATTTCTGTCATCCATTTTGCATCATTGGTGGCCTGAGTTTGGTAGCTAGCATTATCCCAGCCTGTCTTAATAACTATTTTCTCACCAGGTGCAGCCCAGCCCCAAAGCTTAACAGTCGATTTTTGCTGCAAAACCATATGTGATCCGATAATATTTGGTAATCGGATATTCGCCACGACTGATATCGAAGTAAAACATATCAGCAGCAGGAGCTGAATTCGTTTTGTCATAAATGAAGTATGAATCATAAGGGTTGATTTTCCTGAAAGCCTGTTTTTTAATTTAAATATAATTGTTTTCGCCGATTGTAAAATTAGATTTTGTTCTTTAAGACTAATTTGTGATTTTGTTATTCAAAATATAGAAAAAATGAAGAATGAATTAGGGAAGCTAATATTATTATTGTTTCTTTTTGCTCTGACTCCAGCAGTGGTTTTTTCGCAGAAAATAAAGCATGTCATATTAATTGGCTCTGATGGATTTGGTGCCTATGCCTTTGAAAATGCAAAGGTGCCTTATCTCAGAACTATGATGAAAGAAGGTTCCTGGAGCTTACAGGCGAGGACTGTCCTGCCTTCTTCAAGTGCATCAAAATATATCATAGAAAAGAAGCCCAATTTTTTGTTTGTTCATCTCCATGATGTAGATAGTGTTGGTCATAATGTCGGACATGGGACACCTGAATATTATGCAGCCGTTGAGCGTACCGATACCCATATTGGAACTATTTTGAAAAGTATAAAAGAAGCGGGAATAGAGAAGAATACTGTCGTATTATTTACGGCTGATCATGGCGGTGTGAACAAGGGTCATGGCCTGATCTCAATGAATGAAATGCAAATCCCCTGGATCATGAGAGGTCCGGGGATTCAGAGAAATAGGGAATTAACAGAAAGCATCATGACATTCGATACAGCGGCAACTATTGCTAAACTGTTAAAGTTGAAAGTACCACAAGCTTGGATTGGAAGGCCGGTTAAAGGGGCTTTCAATAAATAGTAAGGTATTTAATTTTATTCCACAAATTGAAATAATGTGGACAATGACCCTTTAAAAAAATAGTTTATTCGAATTTGATTAATTGAAATATTCATATATTAGGTTTACTAATGTTAGATAGAATTGAATTATCACACTAAATCGGATAGTGAATTACTTGCTTTACTGAGGTTTGGCAATGAGGAGGCTTTTTCAGAGATCTATAACAGATACTGGAAGAGGTTACTTTCAATTGCATACAATATAAGCAAGGATAAATCTGTTTCTCAGGAGATCGTTCAGGATATTTTCATCGGGATATGGTCCAGAAGATTAGATCTCGATATTTCCTGTTTAAATAGTTATCTCGCTACTTCCGTTAGATTGTCAATGTTCAAGTTTATTTACAGGCAAAAAAGAAGGCTGGAAATTGAATCTTCAAATTGTTTGGATGAATCCTCTACGCTGAGTGAAGAACTGATTGATGCCAGATTTACACAGGATTACATTAATAAGCTGATTGAAAAGCTTCCTGAAAAGTGCAAACTGGTTTTTAGATTCAGTAGAAATGCCGGCCTCAGCATTTCCGAGATCTCAATGGAATTAGGAATTTCAGAAAAAACAGTTGAAGGCCATTTAACCAAAGGACTAAAGGCTCTCCGCCTTAGCCTGAAGAATTCACTAAACCTTTTCTAGGTCAATCACTAAATTTTCTCAAATTATTTATAGCAGGAGCAAGGGTACAGAGGTACGTTGTGGTACTTTGTAATTAATATGCCCAAATTTTAAGCTATGCAAAAGGAGGAAGTCCGGGAACTAGTCGAAAAATACCTGAATGACACGGCCTCTAAGGAGGAAGAGGAAAGATTGCTTCAATGGTATTGGAGAGAGAGTAGTCTTGAATCTGAATGGGAATTAAATAGTTCGCAATCAGAAAATGAACTGAAGTCGATGATCTATGCCAAAATAATTGAGCATGATGAAATTGATACCAATCCACGCTTTAATTTTAAAAGCAAGCTTAGCAGATTAGGTGTACCTCTATTGTTTGTGGCAATCGTCATACTTAGTGCTTATTTTTATACAGACAGGGTTCAAAAAGAAAGTACAGATAAAATCATTGCAAACGTAAAGTCGAATGATATTCTGCCGGGTGGAAGCAGGGCAATACTCACATTGGCTGATGGACGGAAGATTGAACTGGATGAGTCCGAGAATGGAATATTGGTTAATCAGGGGGGTATAAAAGTTCATAAGAATTCAGATGGTATTATCGAGTATACATTTTCAAAACAAGAAAGTAATACCATAGCTGCTACAGATAAAGCGGAACCTGTTTACAATACGATTGAGACCCCTGTTGGTGGTAAATATCAATTGAATCTTGCCGATGGAACTAAAGTTTGGTTGAATTCTTCTTCTTCTTTACGTTTCCCAATCTTTTTTTCGGAGGATAATCGCGAAGTTGAATTAAAAGGAGAAGCTTATTTTGAAGTATCAAAAGATTTTAAAAGGAAGTTTTCAGTCCGTTCCGGGATTCAAACCGTGGAGGTCCTGGGCACCCAATTTAACATCAATGCTTACTCCGATGAGAAGTCGATCAAAACAACCTTATTTGAGGGTGAGATCCGGGTAATTGATTTAAAAACAAATGATTCCAAACTTCTAAAGCCTGGTGAACAATCGAATGTGGATCAAAGTATTCAGATCAAGCGAATTGATACCCAGGCTGAAATAGCATGGAAGGAAGGGTATTTTTATTTCAAAAGGGCAGATATAGAAACGGTTATGCGACAACTTGGAAGATGGTATGGTGTAACAGCCAGGTATGAAGCTAATTTACCGGAACAACATTTTTCAGGTGCGATTTCGAACAGTTTGACTCTCTTAGAAGTTTTAGAGATTCTTGAAAAAAGTAATATCCATTTTAGTTTAGATGGAAAGGAGGTTATTGTTATGCCTTAATATCTTACATATATGAGGCTAAACAAAAAACCAGAAGCGTTGGCCCGCTCCTGGTAAGAGTTTGGGCTTCAAATAATTTTATTGCTTCAATTTCTGATCACCAAACCAATCAAATTTATGAATTTATTTTCTAAAAGTGAAGGCTATGCGGGTTATAACTCAAGTTTAGACTCAAAGCCAGAGATAAAAAGTGGAATTCAATTCTTAACATATGCTAATTCACAATGGGTTATTTTCAATAAAATACTCCGTGTTATGAAGCTGACATTCATACTCCTTGTTGTTTTAATATTAAACGCAAGTGCTGAAGGATTTTCACAGAAGGTTACCTATAGCGGTGAAAATGTCTCCCTTGAAACTATATTTACGGTAATAAAAAAGCAAACCGGTTATGGCTTCTTTTTTCAGGAGGAGTTATTTGCTTTAGCAAAGCCTGTTACAATTAATGCATCAAATGAAGACCTTTCCAAGGTTTTGATTAATGTTTTTAAAGATCAGCCTCTTGATTTCAGTATTAAGAATAAAACAATACTCGTTTCTAAAAAGACTTTTCCCCCAATTGAATTGAAACAAAATCAGAACTTATTTGCTGTTTCCGAAGAAGTTAACTTACAGAAGGATATAGTTGTTAAGGGTACTGTTACTGATTCAAAGGGTGAAACCCTTCCTGGTGTAAGCATTAAGCTAAAGGGCACTGCCATAGGTGCAAGTACAGATCTGGAGGGTAAATTTTCAATCACTATTCCTGATGGTACCGGCATTCTCGTGTTTTCTTTTATAGGCTTTACAAGCCAGGAAGTTGCTGTGAATCAGCGTACTTCCATAAATGTAAAACTGGAAACAGCTAATACTGCTCTGAATGAGGTTGTTGTTACAGCCTTAGGTATCAAAAGACAATCGAAAAGTTTAGGTTATGCAACTACAAATGTTTCGGCAGAAGAGCTGACCGTTAACAGAACCACCAATTTCATGAATGCGCTACAGGGGAAAGTTGCCGGTGTGAATATCACGCCAATGGGAACAGGCCCTGCAGGAACAAGTAAGATTAGGATCAGGGGGCAATCTTCATTCGGTGGAAACAATTCACCATTGATTGTAGTGAATGGTGTTCCGATAGATAATACCAATTATGCTGCAAGAGGGGATGTATCCCAAAGAGGCAGTAATCGTACTTCAGATGGTGGAGATGGCTTGGGCAGTATCAATCCGGACGATATCGAAAGTATGACGGTATTGAAAGGTGCTGCGGCTTCAGCTCTTTATGGTTCAAGAGCCAAGGATGGAGTAATTATGATTACTACAAAAAATAAAGGTGCCGATGGTGTAACCCTGTCATATAATTCGAATTATACAACAGATCAGCCTTTGGATTATACCGACTATCAGAGCGAATATGGTCAGGGAGAGAATGGAGTCAGACCAACAACTGCTTTTCCTACTTCGGGTGTGTGGAGCTTTGGAGAGAAGTTTCAACCAGGCATGACCCATACCCTGTTTAATAATATAACAGTGCCTTATGAGTACCAGGGCAGTGTTATCGATAAATATTACAGAACCGGAAGTAATCTGTCTAATACAATCAGCTTAGCCTCAGGTGGTGCAAATGGCGGATTAAATATTTCGGTTTCAAATATGAAAAGCAATACCATCCTGCCAAATTCAGGTTATGATCGAAATACAATAAACTTAGGTTTTACCCAGAATCTGGCAAAGAAATTAACGGTTTCGGGAAATATAAACTACTCTAAGGAGTATCGTAAGAATCCGCCTAACATTGCCGAACAGGATTTTAGTCCGGTAACAATTTTTACTCTGGCAACCTCAATGCCTCTTTCCATATTAGAACAATATGCTGAAGATGCGAACGGAAATGAGAATGTATGGTCAAGATTTACGAACAGGACGAATCCATATTTTGCTCTGAAGCGTTTTGATAACATCAATAACGACCGTGTTTTCGGTAATATTACTGCAAAATACAATATCAATGACTGGTTATTCGTACAAGGTAGAATTGGTCAGGATTTTTATTCCAGGGAACAGGATTACAATCTGCCAACAGGTACCCAAAGACAGCCAGCAGCTCCGGCAGGTTTTGTGAATGGGCAATTTGTTCAGGATGCCCGTTCAGTCAGAGAATTGAACGCTGATTTCTTAGTAGGTGCAAATAAAACCTTCGGCGATTTTGGTGCAAGCCTGAATGTCGGTGGAAATCAAATGAATCGCAAGATCAGTCGTCATAATGTTTTTGTTCAGGACTTTTATACAAGAGGTCTGTACACAATCGGAAATAGTCGCCAGAGAGATGCAATTTATGATTATTCAGAGCGAGAGGTAAATTCATTTTATGGTTCGGCTGAGCTTTCATACAAGGACTTCTTGTTCTTAAATGGTACGGTTCGCAACGACTGGTTCTCAACCTTATCACCGGCTAACAGGAGTATCTTATACCCTTCAGTAACAGGTAGTTTTGTGTTCTCTCAGGCATTTGCTTCGGCTTTGCCTAAATGGCTGAACTTTGGTAAAATCAGGGCAGCTTACGCAGAAGTTGGTAGTGATACAGATATTAGCCCTTATGCTAATAATTTATTTTATGGAATAGGCGCACAGCAATTTCCTTCTCCAAGTGGTGCAGCTCAACCCTTAGGAAGTATTAGTGGTTCAACTGTTCCAAATGCAGATCTGCGCCCTATGAGGGTATCCGAAAAGGAATTTGGTTTAGAATTGAAAGTACTGGATAATCTGATTGGTTTAGATTTCACCTATTACAATAAGCTATCATCAGATCAGATTTTAAGAGCACAAACTTCTAATGCAGGTGGTTATTTAAACCAATTGATTAATGTTGGACAAAGTAGGAATCAGGGGGTTGAAATGTTGCTTACTTTAAATCCAATCAGGACTCAAAGTGTTTACTGGAATCTTGCTTTCAATACATCATACAACAAAACAGAAGTATTGAATCTGGGAAGTGGTGTTAGCGATAATATGATCACAGTTGGTACTGCTGACTTTACCGGAGAACTTCGTCAGGTTGTTGGTCAGGCGATGGGTCAATTGTATGGGTTTGGGTATTTAAGAGATGCACAGGGCAGACAAGTATTTGATGCTGGAAATGGTCGCCCGCTTCGTACCCCAACACAAATTGCCTTTGGATCCGCCATTCCTGTTTGGGTTGGTGGTATTTCAAATAGTATTTCTGTAAAAGGTGTTGAAATGTCTTTCCTTGTCGATTTCAAGTTGGGTCATAAATTGATTTCCGGAACTAACCATAATGCATGGCGTCATGGTTTACACAAAGCAACCTTAGTTGGGCGTGCAGAGAATTTAGTTCTTGGTAATGGTGTTAATCAAAATGGCCAGGTCAATGCGACTAAATCAGGCCTGCAGGCATATTATGAAACTGTTCGTTCGCAAAATATTGCAGAACAGTTTGTTTATAATGCCGGGCTATGGCAATTACGTCAAATTACACTTGGCTATGATTTTACCAAATTTATACCTGCCAGACTTTCATTTATCAAAGGATTGCGTTTGAATGGAGTTGCGAACAATGTATGGGCAATAAAAAAATGGGTTGATAATATCCACCCTGAACAATCCGGTTTGCCATCCGATAATTTGGTTGGATTGGAAGCAACCGGACTGCCTATTACTAGAAGCATAGGATTCAACCTTAACGTTAAGTTTTAAGGAATCCAAACATTCTACACGAGATTATTTTAGATAAATTGAATACTAAAAAACATTAAGATGAAAAATAAACTAAGAATTTCAGCTATGTTTCTGGTTCTTTTCGGACTGATAAGCTGTGATAAAGGTTTTGATGAAATGAACGTTAACCCCATTGCTTTAACATCAGTGGAGCCTTCTTATCAATTAAATTCCGCCATTATTAATACTGCTCCAGGATATGGAAATTTAAGTTATGAAACTACAATTGTAAAGCAAATGATCACACCATTCAGTGGTCAGGGTTCTGCAGCAAATTTCAATCAGGATAACCGCGGCGTTGCAGCAGGAAATTGGAATACTCTTTATCAAACAAATGTTAAAGAATTAACCGATGTAATTGTAAAAACCAAGGATCTTCCCGCCCGTTCTAACCTGTATAATATGGCCAGAATCTGGAAGGCATATACTTTTATGCTTTTGACCGATACCTATGGAGATGTTCCTTACAATCAGGCTGGTAAAAATTACCTGGAGGGCATATCAACACCTGCTTACGATTCTCAGGAATCAATCTATACCTCTATTTTAACAGAATTGGAAACTGCTTCTGCAGGTTTGGATGCTGCGAAAGCAAGGGTTACTACAGATGTGTTGTATGATGGAGACATAGTCAAATGGAAAAGATTTGGCTATTCTTTACTTTTACGTGCCGGGATGCGATTATCAAAAATAAACCCCGCCAAAGCTGCGGAAGCTGTTGGTAAAGCAGTTACCGGTGGACTAATGCAATCTAATGCAGATAATGCAATTATCAGACATAATGCATCCTTTGCAAACCCTGTTGGGTCACAATTGAATGGGGGTCAGTCTGCATTCTTTTACCTTGCTGCAGATTTTGTAACTCATCTAAAAAATGCGAATGATCCGCGTTTACCAGCTATTGCGGTGCGTTATGTCGGTGCTTCCAGCGGTGCCCAGCAGGTTGAAACAAGGGCTAACCGTACCGCGGCTGTTCAGGTTGGGGCACCATTGGGTTTTGATAATACAACCATTGGTCCGGCAGTTACGGCGAATGGATTAGCAAGTTTATGGGATTTCAGTCAGTTGGACCGTACTCGTGTAGCCGGCTTGAATGCACCCAGCTTCCTGGTTACTTATGCCCAAACCCAATTCCTGTTGGCAGAAGCCTCATTCAGGAATTGGACTACCGGAACTCCCAGCACGTTCTATTCCAATGGTATTCGGGCTCATATGCAGCAATTTGCCAGCTATGGAACTAGTTCAGCAATTGCAGATGCATCGATTAATACATTCGTATCTGCTAATCCATTAACAGCCGGAAAAGAACTGGAGGAAATTAACACGCAATATTGGGTGGCAAATTTCCTGATTGGACCAGAAGCCTGGGCTAATTTCAGAAGAAGTGGTTTTCCAAATCTGACACCAAATCCTTATCCTGGTAAAGATCTTAAGACAGAACCATTTATCCGTAGACTAACCTATACTGACGCTGAACTGAATGTGAATAAAACGAACGTTCAGGCAGCCATAGCAAGACAAGGTGCTGATATTATGGATACCCGTGTTTGGTGGGATAAAAAATAATTATATTTCATGTACCAGATGGAAAGCAAATAAATGAATTTTAAATACAAACAGCACTGTCAGATTTAACATGAAGAATTTAAAACAGAGATTATTAAATGGGGAAACCCTGAATGGTTGTTGGTTAAATCTTGGCAGTGCTGTCACTGCTGAAATAGTCGGCCTTTCCGGTTTTGATTGGGTTTTGATTGATCTGGAGCATGGTGCAGGTTCAGAAAGCACTACTCTTTCACAGATACAAGCCTTGGAACATACCTCAGCTGGAGTTATAGTACGTGCCGAAAGTACAGAACCCCAACGAATTCACCGGGTTCTGGATATGGGTGCAGAAGGCGTGATGTGTCCGAAAGTTCGCAATGCTGAAGAGGCTTTGAAGGTCGTAAAGGGTCTGCATTATCCCCCTTTTGGAAACAGAGGGGTCGCAAAAATGGTTCGGGCGACTCAATTTGCCCAAAATTTCAACGACTATTATCAAAAGTCAAGAGATCAGATATTGGGAGTAGTTCAAATTGAGACTATTGAGGTGTTGAGCCATCTTGATGAAGTAGCGGCTATCGAAGGTGTAGATGTTTTATTTATTGGCCCCGCCGATCTTTCTATGGAGTTAGGCATCTTCGGTCAGTTTGATCATCCTGTATTTGTTGAAGCACTTAATAAAATAGTTGCTGCGGCAAAAAAAGCCAATAAAGCAGTGGGCATTTTATTTTTTAATCCTGACGATTATCAACGCTATCATAATTTAGGAATTCGTTTCCTGGCATGTGGAGCCGATGCCACATTTGTTGCCGAAGGAGCCCGGACTATGGCTGGCAAAATGTCAAAATTTAGAAACCCGTAAATTAAAATTGAAATTATGGATCCTTTTGTTTTATTGTTAATTGGCGTTGTAATAGTCGTAGGCGGAATAATTGGTTTAAAGCTCCACCCCTTCCTGGCATTATTATTTGCTGCTTTCATTGTTGCTTTACTTACACCGGCTGATTTTATTCAAAATTTTGGACTTGAGAAGGGAATGTCAGCTGATGCTGCCCTGGCTCTTTCAAAGAAAAATGTTGGTGAACGGGTAGCTACTGAATTTGGGAATACAGCAACAAAGATTGGAATATTAATAGCTATGGCCGCTATAATAGGAAAATGTTTGTTGGAAAGTGGTGCAGCTGAACGGATTATAAGATCTATCCTATACTTAACTGGTATGGATAAGGCTCCGGTGGCATTTTTGGTTAGCAGCTTTTTTATTGGTATTCCTGTGTTTTTTGATACAGTCATTTTCTTAATGATTCCTTTGGTAAAAGCAATGGCCTTACGCATCGGTAAGAATTATTTATTATTGGTTATGTGCGTAATGGCAGGAGCCGCAATGGCGAATTCATTAGTTCCACCAGCACCGGGGCCATTATTTTTGATCGGTGAGATGAATATTCCAATTGGTTTGATGATGGTCGCGGGAACAATTGTTGGGCTCTTCACTATCACCTCAGGTTATTTTTTCTCAGTTTGGATAAATAAAAAACGACCTATTGAGTTAAGAGATACTTTGGATGCCAAGATCGAGGATATAAAGGCTTCTGCAATTCTTGATACCAAGCACCTTCCGGGCCTGGGTATTTCTTTGCTTCCAATACTTATTCCACTTATTTTAATCTGTATTGACACCGTTGTAAACGCCATGAAACCTGCTGATAGCAGTACCTTGTCACCATTGATTCAAAATCTTATTGGTATTTCTGCTTTTTTAGGAAATAAAAACACAGCAATAATATTAGGTGGTGTTGCGGCTATCCTGGTTCTTGCCAGTCGAAAGAAGCATTCTAAGGAAGGACTTTCATCCTTTGTAGGTACTGCCTTAACAAGTGGAGGTAGCATTATATTGATCACCTCCGCAGGTGGTGCATTTGGTGGCATGCTTCAGCAAACCGGTATCAGTTCTCAGATTGCTGTAATGACTCAGGATTACCAGATGGCCTTAATTCCTTTGGCCTTTCTAATCGCAGCAGTTGTTCGAACAGCCCAGGGATCAGCAACTGTTGCATTGATTACCGCATCAGGAATATTATCCGGAATGGCATTGAATGCCAACCTGGATTTCCATCCCGTTTATTTGGGTTTGGCCATCGGTTGTGGCTCTAAACTTGTACCATGGATGAATGATGCCGGATTCTGGATAATTTGTAAATTAAGTAACCTGACAGAAAAGGAAGCGCTTAAGACCATCTCACCTTTGTTAGTAGTTATGGGTTTTACAGGTCTTATCGTCATTATGATAGGGGCAAAATTATTTCCACTGGTTTAATAATTTTAAATTGTAATTAATAAATAATGGAAAAAATAGGATTTATCGGTTTGGGTATCATGGGAAAACCCATGGTATTAAATTTATTAAAAGCCGGTTTTGAGGTAAATGTTTTGAGTAAGAGCAGTTCATCAGGGGCTGTTCAGTTCGCCGGGGCAAAGCTTTTTGATAGTATTGCAGATCTTTCGGCAAATTCGGATATCATTATCACAATGTTACCTGATTCACCTGAAGTAAAACAGGTTGTTTCAGAAATTCTTCCCGGATTCAAAAAGGGCTCTCTTTTTATAGATATGTCTACCATTTCACCGCTTGTGACTATGGAAATTTTTAATAGTCTGAAGGAAAAAGGAGTTGCAGCGCTGGATGCCCCTGTTTCGGGTGGGCAGGTCGGTGCTGAAGCGGGTACTTTGTCAATCATGGCAGGAGGATCTGAGGAAGCCTTCAACAGGGCTTTACCGGTTTTCCAGGCTATGGGTAAAAATATCATCTTAATTGGAGATGCCGGTGCTGGTCAGGTTACTAAGGCCTGCAATCAAATGATTGTTGGTATTACAATACAGGCAGTGGCTGAGGCATTTTCAATGGCAAAGAAAGCTGGGGTTAATCTCGAAAAGATGAGAGAGGTGCTTTTGGGAGGATTTGCACAAAGCCGTATTTTAGACTTACATGGCAAACGCATGATAGACGGGAATTTTGTTCCCGGATTCAAAGTAAAATTACATAAGAAAGATATGGGAATAGCGCTTCAAACCGGAGCCAATCACCAGATTTCTTTAAAAGCAACAGAATTAGTAGCCGGATTAATGAATCAGCTGGTTAATGAGGGTCATGGAGAGCTGGATCACAGTTCTCTTTATCTGCTACAGGAAGAAAAATAAATCATTTTGTTTAACCGTACTTAATAAAATTAAAATTATGCAACGTAGAAATTTTGTTAAAACAATTGCTGCCGGATCCATAGGTGCATCCGTATTGTCTCCATTGGAATCAATGGCAGAAGTAAAACCAAAACCTAAAAAGGTATTAATGAAAGTTGGCTGCCAGTCGGGTGGAACAACAGAAGAGAATCTGCAATTGAAAGGACGCTGTGGAGTCTATAATATAGATGGAGGATCACCTAAATATATTCCCGGTGTAGGTTGGGATCTGGAGGATTCACTTAAAAAGCGCGAAGCCTGTGAAAAATATGGTATTAGTTTAGATGCATACCACTGGCCACTATCTTCAGCAGGTATTGATAAAGTACTCTTTCCCAATGTAATGCTTGGTAAAAGTCCGCAAAGAGACCGTGAAATCGACATGCTCAATCAAATGATCATGGTATCAGGAAAAACAGGTATCAAGGTATTAAATTATAATACTACGATCTTACCGGTACTTAGAACCGGAAAAACACTGGATCCGAAACGGGGTAATGCAGAGTACAGCACCTGGAATCTGGCTGAAGCATTGAAAAGGAATGATCCAAAAACAATCGCCGGGGATGTTAACATAGATGAGATGTTCGAACGGATCACCTATTTATTAGACAGAACTCTGCCTGTAGCAAAAGAATATAATGTAAAACTGGCTAACCATATTGCTGATCCTCCTACTCCTGTTGGCTACAGAGGAATCACTCGCTGGAACAGTCCGGATGTATTTGAGGGCATTAAGCGATTTGCACAACTTTATGACAGCAAGTACCATGGCTTTAACTTCTGTATAGGTTCAATTGCGGAAGGCTTAAAAGATCCAAAAAATGATATTATTCCGATCATCAGATGGGCCGGTGAACGGAATCAGATATTTAATATTCACCTGAGAAACATCAAGGGTGGTTGGGGTAATTTCCAGGAAGTTTATCCTGATAATGGAGATATGAATTTCCTTCAGGTTGTTCGCGAATTACGTGAAGTAGGTTTTGATGGGATGGTTATGCCTGACCACGTACCTTACCACAAAGATCCTGTAGCCAGCTGGCAGTCATTTGCATTTTGCTATGGATATATTAAGGGATTAATCCAGGCTGTAACTGAAGAGGCAGAAACTGCAAGCTAATTTAATATAACATAACAATATGCTCAAACAAAGGGGGCCCAGAATAAAGGATATCCTTATTACACCGATTGCAATTGTTGACCCGCCATTACTAAATGCGGCAGGTCTGCATGCCCCCTATGCCCTTAGAATTATATTGGAAATTATAACGGATGATCAGATTTCAGGTATTAGCGAAATACCGGGAACCAGTGATATCGAGCAGGCACTTTATGAAGCAAAGGAGCTGCTGATCGGGCAGGATGTATTCCAGCTGAATCAAATCAGGACGGTATTATCAGAACGGTTTGGTTCCGAATCTCCTTTAGCAAGAGGAGAAACTCCATGGGATCAGCGAAAACTGGTACATATTTTCAGTTCAGTTGAAGTTGCCTGCATGGACATCATGGGCAAAGTGCTGGGCCGGCCTATTGTAGATTTACTTGGAGGTAAAATGCGGGAAAGTGTACCCTTTTCAGCATACCTCTTTTACAAATACGAAGGTGCCGGAGGGGAGTTTGGTTTTAACCTAAACCCAAATGCCAAAGGATGGGAAGCAGCGAAACAAAAACAGGCTATAAATCCTGAAGAAATAGTACTGCAGGCCATAGAAATGTGCAAAGAGTTTGGTTTCAAATCTATCAAACTAAAAGGAGGTGTATTTGAACCCAGAATAGAAGTGGATACAATCCTGGCACTTTATAAAGAGTTTGGTCCGGGTGTTCCATTACGTTTTGATCCTAATGCCGTTTGGGCACTGGATACGGCAATTCAATGCGGTAAAGAACTTGAAGGGGTATTGGAATACCTTGAGGACCCTGTCCGTGGTCAGTACAATATGGCCGCGGTAAGAAAGGTTTTAACAACCCCGCTTGCAACTAATATGTGTACAACCTCATTCGAGGAAATACCTGCCAGTATAAAAGTTGATTCAGAAGATATTATTTTGAGTGATCACCATTTTTGGGGCGGTTTAAAGGCATCCATGACGCTTTCGGGTATTTGTGAAACCTTTGGCAGGGATTTGTCCATGCATTCTAACAGCCATTTAGGAATTTCTCTTGCCGCAATGGTACATTTAGGTGCCGCACTTCCAAAAATGCCCTATGCCTTAGATACACACTATCCATGGCAATCGGATGAAGTTATACTTGGTGGTCGGATTAAATTTACAGATGGTTCAGTTGCTGTACCGGATGAGCCAGGTTTGGGGGTGGAACTGGATAAAGTAGCCTTAGCCAGGCTTCACCAAAATTATATTAATTGTGGTCTTAAAAAGCGGAATGATGAAATTGAAATGCAGAAGAAAGTCCCGGGCTGGAAATTTCAATCCACCAGATGGTGAATCTCTTAAACCAGCGTTAAATTAAATCCAGAATATTTTTTTCAAATTCCCCTCATCCAATAATTTTTTAAACTTAAATTGAAATGAATTTCCACACAAAGGAGTTTATTAATATTTGAGTTCCGAAAAAGTATGCGCAGTGAAACCTTGATATTTCAAAAAATAAGCACAAAATCTGGTTTGTGGCTTATTATATTCCTGTTTATTTGCTCTGCTTGCCAGATAACCAATCAGAAAACCTCTAACTGGAGCATATATAAAGCAGACTCAAAAAGCAGCAGTTACTCATCCCTAAAGCAAGTCAATAAAACAAATGTCAGTCAATTGAAACTGGCATGGACTTTCCGTTTTAAAGATGCATTGCCCGGTGCCCGTACCTCCAGAAGCCAGGCAAATCCGATCATAATTGACGGAATCATGTATATTCCATCAAGCAGGAACAGAATTTATGCAATCAACTCGATTACAGGTGAACAAGTATGGTCATATGACCCTTTTTCTGGGGCTCAGGGCGGAGGTATTAGCCGGGGTGTAAGTTATTGGGAAGATGGCTCAGATAAAAGAATCCTGTTTACGGCCGGGAGCAATCTTTTTGCTTTGGATGCTTTAAGTGGGAAATTAATTTCCGATTTTGGAAAAGAGGGTAAAGTGAATCTGAATACAGGTATGCGCGGCGATCCTGATAAAATATCCGTTGTTCCTTCGTCTCCAGGAATTGTTTATAAAGATCTGTATATCCTTGGCACCAAAGTTTCAGAGCTATATGGAGCTGAACCGGGTTATCAAAGGGCTTATAACATCAGGACAGGTAAACTGGTATGGACTTTCCATACTATCCCTCATCCGGGTGAATTTGGTTATGAAACCTGGCCAAAAGAAGCCTGGAAATATGCCGGTGGCGTAAATAACTGGGCAGGAATGAGTCTTGATGAAAAAAGAGGAATGGTATTTCTCGCATTGGGATCCCCCTCATACGATTTTTACGGGGGGGACCGAAAAGGCCAGAACTTATTTGGAAACAGTATCGTAGCCCTTGATGCGCAAACCGGAAAATATATCTGGCACTATCAAACCATTCATCATGACCTTTGGGACTATGACCTGCCGGCACCTCCAAATCTGGTTACCGTTATACATGATGGGAAAAAGATTGACGCTGTGGCTCAGACCTCCAAATTAGGGTTTCTTTATTTGCTTAATCGCGATACGGGTGAACCCTTATTTCCCATAGAAGAGCGCCCGGTACCAGCTTCAGATGTGCCAGGAGAAGAAGCCTGGCCGACGCAACCATTTCCATTAAAGCCAAAGCCTTATTCCCGCCAGCATATTTCGTTGGATGATTTGAGCAATTATTCGAAGGAATCAAACGATGAACTTGTGAAAAGATTTAAGTCCATAAGATATGAAGGTCTTTTCACTCCACCTTCTATGAAGGGCAATGTCAATCTTCCGGGAACAAGTGGTGGCTCAAATTGGGGGGGAGGTGCTTTTGATCCGGGAAGCGGGATAATTTATGTCAGGGCTACAAATACCCCCGGAGTGAGCCTCATGAAAAAAATGGAACCTGAGAATGAATCCGGTACCCCGTTTAGCCAGGGGAAAGCTCTTTATTCTATATATTGTCAGGCTTGTCATGGAGCAGATAAGAAGGGAGATAATGATTATCCATCATTGATTGGCCTTCAAAGCCGAATGACAGAGGAAGAAGTGTTAGGTAAAATCCGGGTAGGATCTGGGAAGATGCCTTCATTTGCAAGTATAATTGCCGGCAAAGAGGAAGCGATTATTTCCTTTCTTTTTGATAAAGAAACAAGGTCTGCCAGGGAAATCAATTTTTTGAAAGTAATAGCAAAAAGTGAATCAGCAAATAAGGATGCGGATAAATTTAAACTGGAAGTCCCCGTCAGATACCTTGATATTCTATCCAATGGTAAATTCCGTGATTCAGAAGGGCGTTATGGAATTAAACCTCCATGGACGACCTTAAATGCAATTAACCTCAATACCGGTGAGTATGCATGGTCTATTCCTTTAGGTAATTATCCTCATTTGCAGCAAAAAGGAGAGCCTGAAACGGGTTCTGAGGGGAATACCGGACCAATTGTAACTGCAGGAGGATTGTTGTTTATCGGAGCTAATATGGGCGGGACTGATTTCAGATTTAGGGCTTATGATAAAGATTCCGGAAAATTAATATGGGATACCCCAATCCCGGGCAGTACAACTTCGAATGCATCAACCTATAAGAGTGGTAAAAAGCCCGCCCGACTGAACGGCAATAGTAGTTCGGGCAGGCAATACATAGCGGTGTCGGTTGCAGGTGATATTGAGAATCCCGGAGGATATGTCATGGTTTTTGCATTACCTGATAAGATTAATCGAACTGATTAGTGTCCTGCCCTTCTTTTTAATACTCCGCCTGCAGCTTCTTTGACCAGACTGGTAAATACAAAGGCATTGGGATCAACTCTGTGGACTAAATTCTTCAAGCGTCGTAATTCAAGTCTGGTAACCACAGTGAAGACAATATCAACGGGATGACTTATTTCAAAACTTTCTTTCAAAAATCCACGTTCACCCTTATAAACTGTAATACCTCTGCCCAGCTCCATTACCAGTTGTTCTTTAATCGCCTCACTCTGCCCCGAAATAATGGTAACTCCGGTATATTCTTCCAGACCTTCTACTACAAAGCTGGTCATTCGTGATGCGGTATAATATGTTAAGATTGAATATAAGGCGGTTGGCAGGCCAAGCATTGTTGCAGCGATCAGGAAAATCAGGATATTTATTCCTAGGATGATCTCACTTATTGTGAAACTTACCTTTTTTATAGTATAAAGAGCCAAAATCTCAACACCATCAAGGGCACAGCCACCCCTAATGGCAAGCCCGACACCTATTCCCATAAAAACCCCACCGAATATGGAAACCAGTAATTTATCTGATGTAATTTGCGGATAAGGAACGAATAGGAGACACAATCCTAATCCAATAACGGCCATCAGGGTTCGAATGGCAAATTTTCGATTGATCAGGTAAGCTCCCATAATGATGAATGGGATATTTGCCGCTATGATGATGTAAGCAATATTCACATGGTATATTTCGTGAATAATAAGTGAAATACCGGTAATTCCTCCATCAAAAAATTGATTGGGAACAAGAAACCCCTTTAATGCAAAGCCACAGAAAAGTATACCGATAGTGGTATATATGATTTCGCTAAGCCCATTCGGTTGAATTATGTTTTTCATTTGAATACTTTTTTTATTAGAAAAGCCTTCTTCAGGCCTAACAAAGGCAAAATAGCTCTGGTATTATTATTTAATTTATATAACTGACCATTTAATGAAGTTCAAAATATCATTCCGATATGTTTAACCTTTTTGTAAAAGAGCAAGCCCAAATTGGAAGAAAGTTTAATCTATGTCCAACTTTATTCAACCGAGCTTTAATTTTTTTAAGTTTAATTGTTTTTTTTCTTCCCTTAGACTTATTGATGTTTTGGTAAAATATTTATGACTTTCTATAAAATTTATCTGTAAGCTATGCCATTCTTTATCATCATTAATTAGTCCTGAATACAGCAGTTCTTTAAATAGTTGATTGCTTAACGTAAAATAATCATCCCGGCCGAGATAATCAAGGTCGGCATCTGCAATTATTTGTTCAAGTGGGGTTTTTGGGCTTTGTGGAATCCGGGTTGCCCGTATTATCCCACAAATCAATTCAATTTCTTCTGTGGAATAATTAAATAATGGCAAATTTTCTTTAGCAATCAGGCAAGAGGCTTCTTCATGTCCATCATGGCAATACAAAAAACCCGAATCATGATAAGAAGCAGCAGTTAAGATCAGTTTTGTTTGATATGGATTTACTTTTTCCTTCTCTGCCAGAAATCCTGCAACCGATACTACATCCTGAGTGTGCGAAATACAATGATAATATAAACCCTTCGGCAACTCGCTGGTTAATTTTTTAAATATAAAATTTCTTGAATTCAAGAACTGCATAAACTATTAGTTATAGCTAATATATTAATTGTTTAATTAAATGGACTCAGTTAGTTGTCTTATGTGAGCAATTATTTGATTAAAAGGTTGTGATGATGTTTATTAAAGCGATTAACAAAAAGTCTTATATATCAATTAATATATTGGTGGAATGATTTAAAGAACAATGCAGTTTAAAATCAAAACAATAGTATCGCAATTTTATTAAACGAAGGTTAATTTATTATATTTATGCTACCATGATATTCTGACTTACCAATTTTTGAAATTTAGATTCTACTATACCCTTTAATTTTATTAATAACTATTTTGATGGCGAAAGAAAAACTTCCTAATGAATTACTTCAAGATCAGATAATCCTGCTTTCTAATCAACTCAACCAACGTTCTGAGGAGTTGGCGGTAATCAATAGTGTCCAGGAGGCCTTGGTAATGAACATGGAAATACAGGCGATTTATGATCTTGTTGGGGATCGTATACGAGATCTGTTTGATGCTCAAGCTGTTATAATTGCAACATTCGAAGAGGATGTTGCGGTAGAAAACTTTAAATATACCATTGAGAATGGCGAGCGTTTTTATCTGGAATCCCGGCCTCTTGATAAATTAAGACAACATCTTATCACCTCCCGTCAGAAAATTGTTTTAAATACCAGGGAAGAAGCATTTGAATGGCTTGGGAAAAGTGCATTACCCGGAACAAAAATAATGATATCCGGCGTATTTGTTCCTCTTGTAATGGGGGATAAGATTACCGGCTATATAAGTCTGCAGAATGTTGATAGAGAGAACGCTTTCAGTGAGAATAATATATCTCTTTTAGAAACCCTGGCAAATAGTATGGGGGTGGCTCTGGAAAATGCCCGCCTGTTTGACGAGACTGCACGCCTTCTGAAAGAAACCGAACAGGGTAAGGCAGAACTGGCTGTGATCAATAGTGTTCAGGAAGGCCTGGTGAGGGAGATGGACATGCAGGGTATTTATAATTTGGTAGGTAACCGTATCCGTGATCTGTTTAATGCTCAGGGAGTTATAATTGCCACATTTGATCTGCAAAATAAGATCGAATATTTTAATTACGCTATTGAAAATGGAGAAATTTCTTCTCCAAAGCCCAGACCCTTTGATAAGGTAAGGGAACACCTTATTCAAACCGGTCAAAATATTCTGATTAACGAAAATGTAGGGAAAGCAATTGCAGAGTTTGGTTTAAGGGTAGTACCGGGAACAGAAATGCCAAAATCCCTCTTGTTCATGCCTATGAAAGTGGGCGATAGGGTAACCGGATATGTAAGTCTTCAAAACATTGATCAGGAAAATGCTTTTTCATTTTCTGATGTCCGTCTCTTAAGTACGCTTTCAAACAGTATGAGCGTTGCGCTTCAAAATGCAAAACTGTTTGATGAAACCACCCGCTTATTAAAAGAAACCGAACAGCAAAAAGCTGAGTTGGGGGTTATAAATAGTGTACAGGAGGGATTGGTGCGTGAGATGGATATGAAGGCTATATATGAATTAGTTGGCGACAGATTGTGCGAATTGTTTCCTGATACACAGGCCTTAGTGATCAGGACTTTTGATCATGATACCGGACTGGAATATTTTCAATATGCCATTGAAAAGAGAGTGCGTTTCTCGGTAGACCCAAGACCAATTATTTGGACTAACAATATTATTATTACCACCAAGGAACCCTTACTGATCAATGATAATTTTGTGGAGAAGGCTAAAAAATTCGGTTCTGAGGGAGTTGTAAAGGGAGAACCACCTAAGTCGGCTGTATTTGTACCGATGATTGTAGGGGATGTTGTAAGAGGATCGGTAAGTCTCCAGAATGTGGACCGGGAACATGCCTTTACTGATTCTGATGTAAGACTACTCACTACTCTAACCAACAGTATGAGTGTAGCATTAGAGAATGCAAGGCTCTTTGATGAAACCAACCGTTTACTTAAAGAAACTGAACTTCGTACTGCAGAATTGGCAGTTATTAATAGTGTACAGGAAGGCCTTGCAAATGAACTGGATATGCAGGCCATTTACGATCTGGTTGGAAATAAGATCCGCCAGGTATTTAATGCGCAATCAGTCATAATTGCAACATTGGATGATGAAAATGGGCTGGAACATTTTCAATATAATTTCAATCAAAGCGGAAGGTTCTATCCTGAACCAAGGCCCTTGGATCACCTACGATTAAAACTCATTAGTGGTAAGCAAAAAATAGTTATTCAAAACAAGGATGAATCTTTTACCTGGTTCAAGGGTGTTTCAATCCCCGGAACAAAAATGATGGTATCGGGAGTATTTGTTCCTTTAATTGTTGGAGATAAAGTAACCAGTTATGTCAGTTTACAAAATATGGAGGTTGAGGGGGCCTTCAGCGACTCTGATGTTCGGTTGTTAGAAACCTTATCTAATAGTATGAGTGTGGCATTGGATAATGCCCGTCTCTTTGATGAAACTACCCGCCTGCTAAAAGAAACAGAACAACGAACCGCAGAATTGGCAGTTATAAATAGTGTTCAGGAAGGTTTGGCAAAGGAGTTAGATATGCAGGGTATTTATGAACTCGTTGGTGATCGGGTTCAAAGGCTTTTTAATGCACAGGCTGTAATTATTGCTTCATTTGATCCTGTAATAAAATATGAGCACTTTAATTATGTTTTTGAAAATGGTCAAAAAGTAAATATCCCACCAAGACCAATTAACAATTTGCGTCAGGATCTATTGGATCATGGGCATACTATTTATTTGAAAACTAAAAAACAGCTTAAAGTTATATATGGAGTAACAGCCATTGGTGATACAGAAATGCCAATGTGCAGCTTGTTCGTGCCTCTTGTTGCAGGTACAGAGGTTCGGGGCTATGTTAGCCTTCAAAATATGGACAAAGAAAATGCTTTCAGCGACTCTGATGTCCGGCTATTGGAAACTCTTTCAAATAGCATGAGTGTAGCATTAGAAAACGCACGCTTATTTGATGAGACCAACCGTCTTTTAAAGGAAACGGAACAGCGTACAGCAGAATTAGCAGTTATAAATAGTGTTCAGGAAGGCCTGGCTCATGAACTGGATATGCAGGGTATTTATAATATGGTTGGTGATCGTCTCTGTGAATTGTTTCCCGACTCCCAAACACTGGTAATCCGTACGTTTGATCATGAAACGGGAATTGAGCATTGGCATTATGCAAAAGAAAAGGGTATACGACAATATGTTGATCCACGCCCGTTAAACTGGAACAGCCGGCAATTAATACTAACAAAGAAGCCTTTAGACATCGAAGAAAATTATGTAGAAACGTCCCTAAAACACGGAGGTTCGGGTGTTACGGCTGGTCAACCCCCAAAATCTGCCTTATTTGTTCCGATGATGGTAGGAGATGTTGTGAGGGGATCAGTGAGTTTACAAAATGTTGATAAGGAACATGCTTTTGGAGAGTCTGATGTACGGCTACTTACGACCTTAACCAACAGTATGAGCGTAGCGCTTGAGAACGCAAGATTATTTGATGAAACCAACCGCTTGTTAAAAGAAACAGAACAGCGAACCACTGAGCTGGCGGTGATAAACAGTGTTCAGGAAGGTTTGGTTCGGGAAATGGACATACAAGCAATTTATGAAATTGTAGGAAATCGAATTTGTGATTTGTTCGATATACAAACTGTGTTGATTCGCACTTTTGACCATAAGACTGGAAATGAGCATTGGAGATATGCTATAGAAAAAGGTGAACGTCATTATTCTGAGCCAAGGCCAATTATTTGGGCAAACAAGCAGATAATTAAAACAAAAAAAGCCTTACTGATCAATAGGGATTATCTGGAAACTGCCAAAAAATATGGAGGTTCAGGAGTAAGTATGGGTCAGCCACCAAAATCTGCAGTTTTTGTTCCCATGCTCGTGGGAGACGTTGTTAAAGGATCAGTCAGCCTGCAAAACGTTGATCGTGAAGGTGCATTTTCAGAACCAGATCTGAGATTGCTGACTACACTTACCAATAGTATGAGTGTAGCTCTTGAGAATGCCAGATTATTTGATGAAACCACACATTTGCTTTCAGAAGCCAAGCAAAGGGCAACAGAGTTGAGTACAGTAAATAATATTAGTAAAGCCCTTGCCTCACAATTAAATACAGATGAGCTGATACAATTTGTTGGCGACCAAATGAAACAGCTTTTCAATGCAAATATTGTTTATCTGGCCTTATTGAATCAAAAGACCGGGGTAATAAGCTTTGCATATCAATATGGAGAAGTGATGCCATCACGATTAATTGGGGATGGTCTGACTTCAAACATCATTCTTACAGGAGAAGCACTACTGATAAATAAAGATATTCAGGAAAGAACAGAAGAGATGGGTATTCAGCAAATGGGTCTTCCTGCTGCTTCTTACCTGGGAGTTCCAATACCTGTTGGAGATGATATTGTAGGAGTATTAAGTGTTCAGAGCACAGAACAGGAAAATCGATTTAATGAGGATGATCAACGATTGTTATCAACTATAGCAGCATCTGTTGGAGTAGCTTTGAACAATGCAACCTTATTTGAAGATGTTAAGCAAGCGAAAATGGAGGCCGAAGCGGCAAGTAAAGCTGCAGAAAAAGCAAACGATGCTAAAAGTGCTTTTCTTTCTACCGTAAGTCACGAACTGAGAACCCCGCTTACTTCTGTACTGGGATTTGCAAAGATCATACGAAAGCGTTTGGATGAAAAAATATTTCCAACTGTAGACCGCACTGATCCTAAAACAGATAAAGTGGTCCACCAAATTATTGAAAACCTTGGAGTTGTCATCTCAGAGGGAGAAAGGCTGACCCATTTGATCAATGACGTTCTTGATCTCGCCAAAATTGAAGCAGGGAAAATGGAGTGGAATGTGGAAGATGTTTCATTATCAGAAGTTGCAGAAAGAGCGATTTCTGCAACAGCATCGCTATTCAATCAAAAATCACTGAAACTTGAAAAACAAATTGAAGCAGACCTTCAGCCTATAGCGGGTGATCGTGATAAATTGATCCAGGTAATTATTAATCTGATTTCAAATGCAGTGAAATTTACCGACAAAGGATCAGTATTATGTAAGGTGTACAGGGATGGGGATGAATTGATTGTTGGTATTACCGATACCGGAATTGGCATTGCTGCAGAAGATTATGCTGCAGTATTTGAGCAATTTAAACAAGTTGGTGGTGATACCCTTACCGATAAACCCAAAGGGACTGGTTTGGGCCTGCCAATTTGTAAAGAGATTGTGGAGCACCATGGAGGGAGAATTTGGCTGGAAAGCAAGCTGGGAAAAGGGAGTACATTTTCATTTGCCTTACCTATAATCAGGTCTGAACCTGTTCTAAAACCACTTTATCTCGATCAATTGGTTATGCAATTGAAAGATCAGATTTCAAAATCACCATTTAATGGAATTTCGAAGAACGCTTCCATTTTGGTGGTGGATGATGATGATTCTATTCGATCTTTATTGGATCAGGAACTGAGTGATGCTGGTTATCTGATTGAACAGGCACGTAACGGTAAGGAAGCTCTCGAAGCAGTACGCAAGAATAAGCCCGATCTTATTATTTTAGATGTGATGATGCCCGAAATGAATGGGTTTGATGCAGCAGCTATTCTTAAAAATGATCCCCAAACGATGGATATCCCTATAATTATTCTATCCATCGTTCAGGATAAAATCAGAGGTTACCGAATTGGAGTAGATAGATATTTAACTAAACCTATAGACACAGTACAATTATTTAATGAAGTAGGGGCTTTACTGGAACAAGGTAAGTCGAAGAAAAAGGTCATGGTTGTTGATGAAGATTCAGCAGCAGTACGTTCATTAACAGAAGTGCTTGAAGCTAAAGGGTACCATGTGGTAGAATCTGATAGCGAGCAATTATTGGAGAATGCCATTGCTGCCCAGCCTGATATTATTATCCTTAATTCATTACAGTCAGAAAAACAGGATATTGTACAAACACTGCGATTTGAGAAAGGCCTTGAAAATGTCTTTTTTCTGGTCTATCAGTAAGAAGAGTAGCATCATATTCAAAAAGCAGTAAGGAATACATCAGTTTATTAAAAAGAAAATTATGTCAAAAAAAATTTTGATTGTAGATGATGAGGCACACATTAGAATGCTTTTAGAGCAAACCCTGGAAGAACTGGAAGATGAAGGCGTTGATTTTTTCACCGCCGAAAACGGAGAGCAAGCTTTAGAAATCATTCAGGCAGAGAACCCTCAGCTCGTTTATCTTGATGTGATGATGCCTAAATTGAACGGCATGGAAGTGTGCCGTCGGGTAAAAAAGGAACTTGGATTGGAAAAGGTATTTATTGTTTTATTGACCGCCAAAGGTCAGGAACTCGATCGCTTGAAAGGCCAGGAAGTAGGTGCCGATGTGTATATGACCAAACCCTTTGACCCGGAAGTTATTCTGGCAAAGGCAAGGGAAGTATTAGCTCTTGATAACTGACATTCAAATTTGCATCCGCAAATGGTACAAATAAATTTAAAATCGATCATCAGAAAGAATGGAACAGAAAGCCTGATCCATTCAATTATGCATGAAATAAAAGCTGCCGCCTGGATTGAAGACGATTCGGGTAAAATACTGGCTGGTGAAGAAGGACAGGATCCCCCATTTTCTTACCCGGTAAAAATAGAGGGCCGTGTTATTGGGTATGTGAAAGGTGATGAACATGCTTTAATCATAGCGAACATTCTGGATCATTTAGCAATAAAAGAAAAAGAGAAAAAAAAACTGGGTGCTGAAGTGCTGAACCTTTACCAGGAGATCAATATGATCTTTAATTTTTCGGAAAAGCTGGCACAAACTATTGATGCAACTTCTATCTGTGTAATTGCTTTTCAGGAGGCTATGCGTGTGATTGAATCGGATAATGGGGTAATTATTTTAATGAATGAAAGCACAAAAAAATTACAGGTTAAAGCTACCTCCGGCGAGTCGTTTTTTAATGAAGACGTAATCAATGCTCAACTGCATTTTTTGCTTAAGATTATTTGGGGGATTCAATCTGAAATTATTACTGATACCTCTTTATTAGCAGAAGCGGGCATAATTTTACCAGAAGTCAATTCAATTATTTATTCCGCATTAAAGGTCAATCACCGGATAATGGGTGTCATCATATTGGGCAGTAAGGAAGAGGTAAATTATACGGCAGCTGATCTGAAGTTGCTTACAACCCTTGCCTTACAATCCTCTTCAGCTATGGAAAGCGCATTTTTGTACGAAAAAAATATAAAGGAAGTCCAGGAAAAAGAAGCAGCGATGCGTTTGATCAATGAAGTAAGCGGAAAATTTGTTCCTTATGAATTTATAGGTGCTTTGGGGCATACCGTTCTTACAGATGTTAAGCTTGGCGACCAGGTAGAGAAAATTGTAACCGTTCTTTTTTCTGATATCCGGGACTATACTACCCTATCTGAGCAAATGACACCTGAGGAGAATTTTAGATTTGTATGTTCTTTTAATGAACGTATGGGGCCTGCTATCCGCAAACACAATGGATTTATTAATCAATACCTCGGGGATGCGATTATGGCGATATTTCCGGGTAATGCTGCAGATGCTTTATGTGCATCGATTGAAATGCAAAAAAAAGTAGTTGAATTTAATGCAGAGAGAAATGAAAATGGTCAGCAGCCCATACAGATCGGTGTTGGAATGCACACCGGTCCTCTGATTATGGGAATAACAGGCGATGCCGACCGGCTGGATGCGACCACCATTTCCGATACAGTCAATACTGCCTCCCGGCTCGAAAGCCTTACAAAACAGTACAAAACCGGTATTATTTTAAGTGAAGCAAGTCTTAATCAGATCACTCAAAAAGAAAAATTTCATTTACGGTCATTAGGTCTGGTTCAACTAAAAGGCAAACAAAACCACATTAACATTCACGAATGTTTCAGCGGAAATACGGAAGAGGATATATTTAAAAAGCAAAAGACCCTTTCTACCTTTAATCAAGGCATGTATAATTATTTAAACAGTTCATTTGGGGCTGCTGAACAGGCTTTTCTATCAGTAGCGGCAGTGCATCCCGAAGACCGGACGGCCGAATTTTTTCTCAATAATTCAAAACTTTATATGGAAAAGGGCATAATCGAAAATGGGGCAGGTATATAGAAAATTTGGGCCTCCTAATCGAGTCATATTAACATTGAAGCATCATAAATAATCAGGAAGCCGTTCAAATGACCCAGTCCCATCATCTTGCTGCTTGACAAGTTTTTCATCTGCTATTGATGCTGTTAGTTGTGCAAAAGATATGATTATTTTGAACACGCGGCTTTTTTACAGGATGATGTGCGTTTTCAGGAAATTTTAAAAAGGATTGGATTTAATTAAAACAAACTATGAAAGCTCCGTTAATTAAAATACTTCTTTTTACAGTCCTGCTGGGCTTAGCCAACCGGCAGCACGGGTATGCACAGGAAAACTACCTGTATAAACAATATGATTCGCTTGCATCGCAATTAAAATACAAGAAAACAGACAAGGAGAAAATTAAGGTCCTGGAGCTAATGATTGATGCTGGATTACCCCGATTTCCTGATTCCTCCTACACTCGTTTATTTAAGGATATTGATCAGTTAATGAAGCTGAATAAGGGCCGGGAACTAATAAACGTCAAAGCATACGCTACCCTGCGTGATGCATACCTTTTACGGCAAAAAGGAAAGCTATTACCGGCCCTTAATACCCTCAAAACCAGCATTGCTGAATTCGACCGGGATAAACAGATCATACCTACCCTCCTATGGGAACTCCGCATTCTTTATAATTTTTCAGGCCTCCAGGAAGATCGCTATACCTTTTACACTGAAAAATTAAATCATTACCGGCTAAACGGCCCATGGCAAAATACGGCGCCATGCTATAATGGATTGGCAGGGTATTATGGGGCTTTCGCAAATTATAACTTAGCGATAAGTAACTATCTTAAAGCTGCGGATATTTATAAACGTTACAGCCCCGGGGATTATCTTTATTGCTTAAATCAGGCGGGAGTTGTTTACCAGTTGTGGGGAAATTCAGAAAAAGCCTCTGAATATTTCAAGATGGCATTGTCTTTAAATAATGGCAAAACTCCTCTTGAGCAATCAAATGCCCTAAGCGATCTTGCAATTGATAAGAAGGATTTTAAACAGGCTCACAGGTATGCTGATGAATTGATCAAATACCCTGCTACTTCTTTAGGGAGACCTTATTTCTACGGCCTCCTGAGGAAAGCAAGAATTTACATAGCCCAGAGAGAAGCAGAGAAAGCCCGACCTTTTTTAAAGGAAGCGAATAGCATGAATCTTGTCGGACAGGGGCTGAAAAGTGAATTATATCACACTTTTTACCTGTATTATAATCTGGTTAAAAATTACAAGGAAGCTGAAATTAGTCTATTAAAAGCTTATTCAATTTCATTGCTACTACAAACCAACAGGGGTCAACTGAGATATTTAAAGGAGTTGGGAGAATTTTATGGCCGGCAAAATAATTATAAAGCGGCTTTTCAATACAGCACACTTTTCTTTAAATTAACTAAGGACTTAGATTCCAGTCAAAACAGGTTTAAAATAGCTCAATATGAAGGTGAAAAAAAGGAACTGGAACAGGCGGAACGTATCAGCAAACTAAATCAGCAACGCTTGTTACAGGAAAACCAGCTCAGCCAGCGCAACCGGATGCTTTGGATATTTTTTGTGGTCGTATTACTGGTAAGCGCTTTCCTGGTATTTATTTACCGGCAGTTACAGACGAATAAAAAGACCCTTTCTTCTTTACTTACGACACAGAAACAGCTGATCCAGTCGGAGAAGATGGCCTCCCTTGGGGAACTGACCGCTGGCATCGCACATGAGATACAAAACCCGTTGAATTTTGTGAATAACTTTTCGGAAGTGAGCATGGAACTCATAGAGGAAGTCAAAAGCGAAAAGCGAAAAGCTAAAAGCGATCGAAGTGAAGAATTGGAAAATGAACTTCTGGATGATATATCCCAAAACCTCCAAAAAATATCCCATCACGGAAAACGGGCAGATTTTATTGTAAAGGGGATGCTCCAGCACAGCCGTACCAGCACAGGCGAAAAACAAGCCACCAACATCAATACCCTGGCAGATGAATTTCTAAAACTCTCCTACCACGGGCTTCGGGCAAAAGACAAATCATTCAACGCAGAACTGAAAACCAATTTTGATAAAAACCTCCCCAATTTAAACGTGGTGCAGCAGGATATTGGACGGGTTTTGCTGAATTTGTTCAACAATTCGTTTTATGCGGTACAGGAAAAGCGAAAAGCAGACCCTCAGGGGCATGATACAGATTATAAGGCGGTAGTTGAAGTAAGCACTGCTACCCATGGCGATAAAATAGAGATCAGGGTGAAAGATAATGGCAACGGTATTCCCGATTCCATTAAAGACAAGATCATGCAGCCATTTTTTACTACCAAGCCTACAGGTGAGGGGACGGGATTGGGATTGAGTTTGAGTTATGATATTGTGAAGGCACATGGCGGGGAAATAAAAGTGGAAACCAAGCAGGGCGAGTTTACGGAGTTTATAATTATCTTATAAGATATGAAGGAAGGATACAACATGAAAATCATCTGCCTGCTTTTTTCTCTTTTCTTAGTTCAGGTCGCGATTGCTCAAAACCCACATACGGCCCGATTGAAGCAGGAGCTATTGCAGGCGAAAAATGATACCGCTAAGGTATTAATTATGTCAGATATAAGTACTTCTTACCGCCTTTCTAAGCCTGATTCTGCACTACTATATGGTAAGAAGGGTTTAAAATTAGCAAGACGGATTGCTTATTTAAAAGGAGAAGGGAGGTGTTTGGCCAGGGTTGCATTTGTCAGTGCTGAATCTGGGAACACCCCGGAGGCTTTTAAATATTTTCTGGAAGCGTTACACTTAAATGACAAAAGTCAGGACTGGGAAGGGAAAGTTCAAACCCTAAATATGATAGGACTGATGTTTCATACAATAGCAAATTATGATGAGGCACGTAAATACCTTTTCCAGGCTAAAAAAATGTATGAAGATAAAAAACTGACTGACGATACCAATATAATTACATCCTTAACAAATATTGGATTTACTTATTTATCTGAAAATCGATTAGATTCAGCCAGGGTTTACCTGTTTCAAACATACGAATTGGTAAAAAATTCTAAAGATATACATCAAAGTATCAGAGGGAACCCAAGCCCCTATGTAGTCCGGGAGATCGGCAATTTATATGAACACTCAGGAAATAATGAGGAGGCATTACGGTATTACCGTCAAAGTATTATTGAAGGCCAGGTTGAAAACGATTTAAGAAGTTTGTGTGTTTCTTATCAGCTCATGTCGAATTGGTTTAAAAAAAATAATCAGCCTGATTCTTCCATAGTTTATGCCCGAAAAGCTCTTCTCACTGCAAAATCGCTGCCTTTTATGCAGGGAATTTTGCGGGCCGCTGTTTCTTTAAATGATATTTATCGAATTAAAGGAAATAAAGATAGTGTACTTAAATATATGTCACTCACCATCGCCGCAAATAATAGTCTGTTTAACCCGGAACGAATGAGGAAGATACAAATGATAAGTTTGGCTGAACAGCAGCGGCTTCAGCAAATGCAGGAACAACAGGAGCGTTTTAATAACAGGCTTAAAATTTATGGCTTATTAGGCGGGGTAGCGATTTTAGTATTCATTGCTTTTCTTTTATGGCGCAATATCCGGCAACAAAAAATTGCAAATGCCCTGGTTCAACAGGAAAAAGAGAAAGTTGAAAGTACATTGCAGGAGCTTAAAGTAACCCAAACCCAGCTCATCCAATCTGAAAAGATGGCTTCCCTGGGCGAGCTTACCGCTGGCATCGCCCATGAGATACAAAACCCCTTGAATTTTGTCAACAACTTCTCTGAAGTGAGCATGGAGCTGATTGAAGAAGTCAAAAGTGAAAAGCTAAAAGCGAAAAGCGAGCGGAGTGAAGAATTAGAAAATGAACTTCTGGATGATATATCCCAAAATCTCCAAAAAATATCCCACCACGGCAAACGGGCAGATTTTATAGTAAAAGGGATGCTCCAGCACAGCCGAACGAGTACCGGGGAAAAGCAGTTAACCAACCTCAATACTCTGGCCGATGAATTTCTAAAACTCTCCTACCACGGGCATCGGGCAAAAGACAAATCGTTCAATGCCGAACTGGTTACCAATTTTGATCCGGATCTGCCTAAAGTAAATATCGTACAGCAGGATATTGGACGGGTGCTGCTGAATTTGTTTAATAATGCGTTTTACGCGGTGCAGGAAAAGCGAAAAGCTGAAAGCCCAAAGCAAAATGAAGAATACAAACCGGTAGTTGAAGTAAGCACTTTAGTCAAAGATGGCTTTGTAGTCATTTCCGTAAGAGACAACGGCAACGGCATCCCCGAAGGGATCAAAGACAAGATCATGCAGCCGTTTTTTACCACAAAGCCAACAGGCGAAGGGACAGGATTGGGCTTATCCTTGAGTTATGATATTATCAAAGCGCATTGTGGAGAAATAAAAGTGGAAACCCTGCCTGCCGATAGGCATGGGAAAGAAGGCGAAGGTGCAGCATTTATTATTCAATTACCTGTTTAAACAATAAAATGTATTTTATGACCAGTCAAGATAAATTATTCAAGCAGCAAAAAGTAAGAACACACTGGGATGAGAAAGAAGAGAAATGGTATTTCTCTGTTGTGGATGTAATTTCTATACTAACCAATCAACCTACTTTTCAGGGAGCAAGAAATTACTGGAAAGTTCTTAAAAGCCGACTGCTCAAAGAGGGAAATGAAACGGTTACAAATTGTAACCGTTTGAAATTAGTAGCAGAAGATGGTAAAATGCGAATGACAGATGTAGCTGATACAGAACAATTGCTCCGTCTCATTCAATCCATTCCCTCACCCAAGGCTGAGCCCTTTAAATTATGGCTGGCAAAGGTAGGTTATGAACGTATGCAGGAAATAGCCGACCCGGAACAAGGCCTTGACAGGGCAAGAGAAAACTGGCGAAAACTGGGCAGAAGCGAAAAGTGGATACAGCAGAGGATGACCGGGCAGGATACCCGGAATAAATTAACTGATTATTGGAAGGAAAGTGGTGTAGAGAAATCTGATGAGTTTGCTTTTCTTACTAATATCATTCATACAGAATGGGCTGGTTTATCAGTTAAAAAACATAAAGATCTGAAAGGATTGAAAACTCAAAATCTCCGTGACCACATGACGGAAGCAGAATTAATCTTTACAGCCCTTGCAGAACTTTCGACCCGCCAAATTGCAGAAACCGATAGGGCAAAAGGATTGAAACAGAATGCAACAGCAGGAATGAAAGGCGGCCGCATTGCAAAAGATGCAAGACTGGCCCTGGAGAATAAAACGGGAAGAAAAGTAATTACAGGAGAAAATTTTTTGCCGCCTGTCTATGAAAAGAAGAAAATCAATAAGAAATGATGGAATTAACCTCACAATTATGAAACCTATCCCCGGCTTTGCCTTTTTCCTTCTTATACTTTTACGTCTCACACAGCCATCGTATAGTCAATCTTCTACACTCCGTTTCGAGCACCTGACCGAAAAGGATGGACTTTCGAACAATCAAGTGACCAGTATTTTACAGGACCGGGAAGGCTTTATGTGGTTTGGCACCCGCTACGGATTGAACAAGTACGATGGCTACAACTTTACAGTCTTTAAGCACGATCCCAACAACCCGGCTCATACAATCGCGGGTACCAATACAACCGGCATTCACGAAGATAAGGAAGGCAACCTGTGGGTGACTACAAGTGGAGGAGGATTAAATGGAATAGATAAACGTACCGGCAGCATTACAACTTTTCTTGACCGTTTTGGAACAACCTTCTTAAAGTTGTATGAAGACCGGCAGGGCTTCTTTTGGATCAGCGTTGCTAGACTAGGTTTGGTGCGGTTCAATCCGAAAACGGAAGAGTATATCCAGTTTACGAATATAACTGGTAGTGTTGTGGCGGAAGACACATCGGGCAGGTTTTGGATGTTAGAGCCAGGGCGTTTACGTACATTCCAGCTTAATCGCCGCAGCGGCAAATATACGCTCAATCCTGATCATCTGTTTACTGACACTACGCTCATTTTCTCTTCAGCTCGCATGGATCAAGATGGGATGTTATGGATTGGTACAAGGAATAAAGGATTATTCACTCTTAATACTAATGCCAGTCCTCTGCAACTAAGGCCTTACAATCCTGGCGGACAGGTCAATCAATCTATCAACACCAATGGCATATACGAAGATGCCGATGGATTTCTTTGGTTAGCCACTACCGAAGGACTGCAACGCATAAACAAAAAAACCAATGAGGTAATTACCTACCGGTCCGACCCTGCCCTTCCCGGCACGTTGAGCAGCAATAATATACTTTGCGTTTATAAAGACCGTGAGGGTGTGCTTTGGGTAGGCACCGTCA
>NZ_JAUXXZ010000071.1 GCF_030684675.1 Daejeonella sp.
TCCTATATTTTATCGGACAAACCAAATGGTACAACAGCAAATTCTTATTATGACGTTTATGAATATGTTCACTCATAAAACAAATATAAGATTAGGCCAGAACCCCGAAGCAGAGCTTCGAGGAATTCTTTTGATTAAATTCTAGTGTTAAGTTGGGATACCGTATCGCTGAATAGCCCGGTGCTTTAGCTCCGGATAAAGATCCGGTTTTCAGATCGGGCTTCAGCCCAAAACCTAACCGACCGGAAGGGAACAAATACTGGTGCTTCAGCGCCGAAATACCGCTAAATAATCCACATCTAGAATTCCCTAACCCGAATTTTTATATGTTGGGCTGAAGCCCGAAAACGAACAAACTCGTTAACCCCAGCTAAAGCTGGAGTCTATTGAGCGATCGTACTGGTGTTGTGTCATAAATACTTTGACGAACACATCGGAATACTAAGGAGGCTAAAACAAAATGGCTTTTACCTGTGCCGACGAGAGGATGAAATTATTGAAACCTTATCCGTCAATTAATGAGTGAAATAACACTAATATTTAAACTCAGCCAGCTTCTCAGTTGGGTTCATCATATAAGTGATGAGTGTTCTATCACTCAATAACTCCACCACTCTAAAGCCTCTGTAAGGTGTACCCCAATTCCCTCCAACGTGAGAATCGAATAAGAAGGGGATATTTTTCGCCATGAACACCCCATCCTGATCATGTACATGACCATGAAATCCTGCTCTGACATTAGGATATTTATGAATCAGTTCAAAAAATTCGGGGGTATCAATGGCATGATCAGTCCATTTAGCCTGAGGAATATGCAGGATCAGAAATACATTCTTTTTGCTTTTGTATTGCTCCAGTTTTTCCTTTAACCATTGCAGATCAGGTGACACATAAGTTCCCTGCACATTAGAAGTATCTGCAAGTATAAATGCCGAGCCTTTAGCCTCAAAACTGTGATTCAAAGGCATTTTCCATACCTCATTCCACAGTTCTTCTGTTACCATATCATGGTTCCCCCTTACTACATAATAGGGCACCTGAAGATTATCTGTTTTTTTCTTGACTAATGGTAAAAGGTTCTCTTCGTTATGAATAATATCCCCATTAAGCACACAAAAATCAATACGATTACTTTTATTGAACAAATTAATCTGATTGATCACCTTATCAGTCATTTCATCAAATGCTGTATTCGGTTGCCCGTAATGAAAGTCGGATGCAAGCACAAATCTCAGCTTAACTTTGGCTTTCAGGCCATAAACTTCTTCTGCAGAAAGATCAGCAATTCTGCCACTTAGCAATAAAGCAGATGCCAAAGAAATCTGCTGAATGAATTTCCTCCGTGTCTGACTGTTTATATCCTTTTCCATATTCTGTATGATTTTGTCAAATTGTTTCAATGAATGACCCCGAAGCAGAGCTTCGAGGTATCGCGTTATTCGAATAACCGTAATTGTGCCCTATGAAACTTCTTATAAGCAGTCTTTTCTTGGCCTTGTTCATTTATATATTTTTGAATAGTCTCCTCATTTGCGTACT
>NZ_JAUXXZ010000072.1 GCF_030684675.1 Daejeonella sp.
GTATTGAGTATTGAGTATTGAGTATTGAGTATTGAGTATTGAGTATTGAGTATTGAGTATTGAGTATTGAGTATTGAGTATTGAGTATTGAGTATTGAGTATTGAGTATTGAGTATTGAGTATTGAGTATTGAGTAAAATATTCTCGTTATAATTAACTATTATTCGTTATTGAAAATAATTGTAAGCTTTAATAACAGTAATTCAAAACTACGGAATTAACAAAAAGTATTTGTTAAACTAATAATATGAATTTGCTTAATAAGGTTTTTAAAGAGATATTAATGGAGTAAAAATAAATTGATAAGTTTACTTTATTCAATATCTATCCTAAAAATATCAGCATGTTTCGAATAAAACTAAAATCTACTTTATTTTTCATAATACTTCAATGTTGCATTCTGCAAATTGAAGAGAGTGCAGGAAATACAAAGAAAATATTCACAGCACTTGAACAGAATAAAGCGGGAGGGGTAATAACGCCTAATGATTTTAAAGGGACTGATACCGAGTGTATTCAATCGGCTATAAATGCTGCAAAAGGCAGCAGTGATAAAGTTGTCATCCCTATGCACAATGCCAGGGGAGGAAATATCTGGAAAATTGACCGGGCGATTTTATTACCAAGTAATATGAGCCTGATACTTGACAATTGTATTATTCAATTATCGGATCAATGCAGAGACAATATGTTCAGAAGCGATAATATAGGTGTTGGGATTACCAATCCGGGATGGAATTATAATATCAGTATTGTAGGAATAGGTGAGGTACAATTGAGAGGCGCAGAAAATCCACGTTCAACAGGAGATGCTTACAGAACCCTTACATTAACTAATGAGAAAGGCAGAGTGAGCTATGGAAGTGATGCCGGAAAGGAGGGTATGAAACAAAAAGGCGACTGGCGTAATAACATGATTCAGATTGCAAAAGTGGATGGGTTTAAATTCAAAAACATAACAATTAAGAACTCACATGCATGGGCTATTAGTTTTGAACGAACCAAAAATGTTGAATTGTCGTCATTAAGATTTATGAATCCGGAATACATTCAGGTAAATGGCGCTGAGGTTAAAACGTATAATAAGGATGGTATTAACCTGCGCCACGGCTGTAAATATTTCAGGATAGACAATATTACCGGGATAAATGGAGATGATTTAATTGCACTTTCAAGTCTCGATGCTGCCCCGTATTATCATAGTAATGGGGATATCAATTCTTACCAGGTTACTTCCACCAAGTGGACTGGTTCCGAAGACGATACCGAGCAGGTGTTTATTACGAATTGCCAAACGAATTATACAGGGGTTGCAATCCGGGCAAGTGACAATGCCAGCATTCATCATGTTTATATCAACGGGGTGATTACAAAAGCAAGACCCGATACCTCGCCTCCCTATGGCGGAAGCCCTTATACAGTATTGGTGGGTGGTCGAGGTTATGGTGATAATTCGGTCAGAGGTAAAATAAATAATATTTATGCGACTAATCTTTTCGGTGATGGAAAATCATTAATTCTGGTTGAATCTCAAGTATCTGATTGTCAATTTATTAATGGTATTTATACCGGGGCAGCCCCGGATGCGATAACGTATAATGTAGACAAAAAAACAACTACAAACATAACCGAGGTGAACTTAATCAAGGTGTCGAACAGCCCGGAATAATGATTCAGGATTAGTAATAAATATAATTGAAAGGTATTATTTGGCATTATATCTGCGTTAAATCGGTATGAAAAGAATTGTGCTCATTAGTTTTATTGCCTTGTTTGTTTCAGGCTGCGGGGTATCCCGAAAGATCAGTCTACTGGAACAATGCCGCTACGATATAAAATCTGCTGATAGTGTTTATGTTGCAGGCAGGGACATTACTCGACAGATCAAAACAGGAAGCTTCGACCTTGGCAGTGTCCCAGAACTCGCCATTGGACTTTTAAGAAAAGATATCCCCCTAAGGGCAAGGCTTAATCTGGGAATAAGTAACCCCGGATCAAAACCTATTGAAATAAACCAGTTCGATTACATCATTTCATTTAAAGGCCAGGAATTGGTCAATGGGACTACCGACAGGCGGATTGATATCAATCCGGAGGAAACCACTGTTGTGCCGATCATGATCAGAGCCAATATCTACTCCATCTTATCCGACAGAAACACAAGAGAAGAAATCTTTTCCTACCTCCGCGGTACAGAAGGAAAGGATAATGTGCAAAAGAGTCTGATCAGCATTAAAATCCGTCCGAGTATCAGAGTTGGGAATAAACTGATAAAATATCCGGGTTATATCACTATTGATAAGGAATTGAGCAGTAGTATGTTCAAATAGTACAAAACAAATAGGCCATTCCCTGATTTGGGAACGGCCTTAAACTGTTAGATGATTCGCTTAGGCCAGGGTTAATAGTACTGTCAAAAGTTTTTAAACCCGATTGCAGCGGATACCGGCCAGTGCTTAAGGCTTGTGGGGTATGAGTGGAAAGCGGGACTCCCATTTAAAAAGAGCACAACAGCACCTTTCCAAAAGAATGAATCCCTAATACCACCTCAGATATAAATCTTAAACTATTTTCTAAAATTTAGTAATAACCCATTCAAAGCTGTCAGTTGATTTACCGTTCTGAACTCTCATGAATTTTATTCTATGCCCTTTAAACCTAAATTTTATTATCTTTCGAGCCTGATATAGAAATTTTATTATTAATGAAATCATTTAAGATCCTGTTTGTACTGTTATTTATAAGTCAGATCACTTTTGCCCAAAGTATTGTCAATCTGATCAACCGTGCCGATTCGTTTTTCGACACGATGGATAAGGGTAATTTTGAAGAGGCACACGGCTTTTTTGATGAAAGTGTAAAAGGGCAGATCTCCCCGGATGAATTAAAGCTGTTCTGGCTCAGGCTGGGAAACAGTCTTGGAACTTACCAATCTGTAGATGGAGCCAAGAACACCGTAAAAGGGGAATATTTTCAGGTAATTCTAACTTGCGGATTCTCTAAGGGCTCTCAAACCTTCACGTTTGTATTTAATAAATCTGAAAAACTTTTAGGATTCTTTGTAACGCCCCAAACAACTGAGGCAGAGTATCTGGCTCCGGCTTATGCAGATACAACACTTTTTTCTGAGAAAGAGATCAGCATAAAATTTGAAGAAGGCCAAATGGCGGGCATATTTACCAGTCCGAAAAATTTGGCCAGCTTTCCCGTAGTAATCATGGTTCATGGTTCCGGTCCCTCAGATATGGACGAAACTGTTGGACCCAATAAACCTTTTAAAGATCTGGCGGCAGGACTCGCAGCCAAAGGAATCGGGAGTATCCGTTATGTAAAACGTAGCATGGTTTACCCGGGATTCTTTAATAAAGCATTTACCGTTAAGGAAGAAACAATTGATGACGCATTGAGTGCAATTACGCTGGCAAGTACCCTTCCCGGTGTAAACAAAAGCCAGATTTACCTTTTAGGGCATAGCCTTGGAGGGATGCTGGCCCCAAGAATTGCCGCTCTTGCACCATCATTGAACGGGATCATTTTGGCAGCTGCTCCGGCAAGGAAACTATCTGATCTGATAGCTGAACAAAATATTTTCATTTACAAAGCCTCAGGGGATACTACTACGGCTGGGAAGCAGCAATTCATTGAATCATCCAATGAAATAGACCGGTCAAGACTTCTTAAACTGGGCGACATCGCTCCTGATTCTGTAATACTCGGTGCACCGGCATCCTATTGGATAGATTTGAATAATTATGATCAGCTGGCCACATCAAAAAGAATTAAAAACCGCATTCTGATCCTTCAAGGAGCGCATGATTTTCAGGTTTCTGTACAGGATTTTAATATCTGGCGAACAAGTCTGGCAGCAAATAAAAATGCATCCTTTAAGCTGTACCCTGACCTTAACCACCTCTTATCTTCACAAAAGGAAAAAGGAACCGGTGTCCAGTACCGTACACCGGCAAATGTTAGTCCGGTTCTGATTAATGATATTTCGCTTTGGATAAAAGGTAAATAAACAAGCATTCCTTTAAACACAAAAGCTCCGGCAATATTTGCCGGAGCTTTTGTTATTTAAAACGATTCCCTTAGCTGTTCCAGGGGCCGGTGATGGCCAGTGTTAGTCCCGGGGACTGAATATTTACAAATAAAGTCTTACCAGCGGGTGAGAAAACCGGACCTGCAAATTCTGATTTGGGGTATCCTACATTTTTTGCGATCACATAAGTCTTTCCTTCAGGAGTAATTCCGATAATCCTAGCATCCGATTTGTCTTCACAAATGATCACATCGCCCCATGGAGCTATGGTGAGGTTATCGCAACTCTGAAAGGTATCTATATCATTGGATTCAAGGAACAATTCCAATTTTCCGGGTGATTCGCGTTCACGTTCCTGGCCTTCGTACTTACTTGGAATGTATTCGAAAATTTGTCCGTAACTTTTATGTCCTCCGTTTGTACAGGCAAAAAATAGTTCATTCTTTCCATACCAGATCCCCTCTCCACGGGCAAAGCGGGCAGCACCATTTTTATATCCTCTTAATCGCAGATCATCATCAGGAGCTTCAACATTATCAAGATCAATCCAATGAACGTCAAAGCTTTTCTTCTGCGGAAATTTATCAGTATCCAATTTCTCCCAATTCCTGGTATCTGCACTTGTCCATTCAGTAATGACCATACATTGTAATTTGCCACCCTTATAAAGATCCGCGAACTTATTCGGCAGGTAACGATAAAAAAGACTATCGCCACTATCCTCAGTTTGGTAAACTATTCCTTCAGTCGGATGAACCGCAACAGCCTCATGGACAAAACGACCCATGGGTTTGATTGGAACTGGTGCGGTTAAGCCAACCTTATCCGAAGCAAAGATTTCGAAATTATAGCCATGATCCTGTTCAAGGTTACCCTTTTCACCACCTTTCACCAATGTGCTTTCCTCACAGGTGATCCAGGAATTCCATGGAGTAATGCCTCCTGCACAATTTCTAACTGTTCCAATCAGACTTAAGTATTCGAGCTCTACTTTCTGTAGTTTTTCATCATAAATCATGGTGCTTGTCCCGCCATAACACAAACTCTCAACCTTACCAAAATCATAAATATCTTTCCGGTTGACTTTATTCAGCAATTCATTGTTTTTTCCAAATGGCCCGTTTGCAATTGCCCCGGGTGAGAGTTCATGATTTCTGATCAGAATGGTTTTATTATTTTTCCACTTAAATACACCCATCCCATCAAATGCTCCAGGGACAGAAAAGCCATCGTTCATTAGATCCCCTTTACGGGATATCACTTTTGCAATAAAACCATTGGGCAAACTCAAAATATCACCCTGACGGTGTGCCAATGGGCCATAATTACGAAGAAAATTGCCTTCTTCAATAAATCCCAGGGCAGCTGCATTGGCTGCAAACTGGCTCAAACCCAGAAAGCCAAGGCTTACTAATCCTGAATTTCTGATAAAATCTCTTCTGTTATTATTCATTCAAATAAATTTAAACTTAATTTTTAATAAAATCACGTATATAGATTCGAATGTAATCAGTAAAAAAGAACATGATGTTAGAGATATATTATCTAATAAACAAACAGTAATTACCTGAACTTTGTGCAGTGCATTTTTCAATACAGCCTGAGCGAATAAAAAAAATATTATCGCTTGATTATCAGTAAATTGATTAGAATTGCTCGTTAGACGCAATTGATTAAAAAACTTGTTTTGAAAGCAGATAGCATAAAAGAATATTTAATCAAAATAATAGGTCCTAAAAAAGACTTCCCGCTCGAGGCACATATTTTCCATACTATATGCATCATTTCTTCTATTATCCTGATTACAAGTCTGCCTATTAATATCTCTTATGGTTTATATGAACTTGCTGTTTTAATGGGCATTGTACAGCTAGTGCTTATGCTTTTATACTACCTCTCCAGGGTACACCATAAGTTAAAGCTCAGCATCATACTCTTCGGGCTGGCAGCAAATGCACTTTTCGTGATAAATTTTTATTTCAACTCCGGGATCGATGGCCCGGGACTGATGTTATTTCTGCTCTGTATTTTCCTGATAACTATAGTAGTTCCCAGGAATCAATACCCTTTTTGGCTGGTATTAAATATCCTGGAAGTGATGATTCTGCTGTTTTCATCCTATCATAACCCTTCCCTGATTGAGCATCGCTATCCCAATCTTTTACTACAATATTCAGATATTGGATCGACGTATCTGCTTACCGCTTTGCTCATTTTTATTGCTACAACATACATCCGAAAAAGCTATCACCTGGAGAAGATTGCAGCAGAAGAAAAAGCAGAAGAGTTGAAATTATCCAATGAAACCAAGAACAAACTATTATCAATTCTTGCTCACGACCTGAGAGCACCACTTGGTTCTATACAGAATTACCTTGAAATCTTATCAGCACTTAACTCTGATGAAATTGACCGGCAATCAATTGAATCCAGCCTGCTGAATGAAACAAAAAATACCCAGCAAATGCTCAGTAATCTGCTTCTCTGGAGTAAAACACAAATGGAAGGGGTAACCGTTAATCTCCTTCCGGTAAATCTCAAAGAATCGATATTACCTGCTATCAGGGCGCAGCAATCCATTGCAATTGAAAAGAAAATAAAGATTGAGGAGAATATCAACAAATCGATCATGGTTTTAGCCGATCGGGATATGCTCCAGCTTGCGATCAGAAATCTGGTAAACAATGCTGTAAAATTCACCGAATCGGGTGGGCAGATTGGAATTGAGGCAAAGATAGAAGGTAACATTTGTCTGATTACAATCAGTGATACCGGGAGGGGAATTCCATACGAAATGCAGAAAGACCTCTTCTCCTTAGGAGTAAAATCTACTTTCGGCACTCAAAATGAAAAAGGGGTAGGCTTAGGTCTTTCACTTTGCAAGGAATTTACAGAACTTCAAAATGGAAGAATCTGGTTTGAGAGTGAACCCGGTAAAGGAACGCGCTTCTTTATTAGTTTTAATCTTGAGTCAGCACTAGCCTGAATTTAATCCTTAGTCTTAATATTTGGCAGAAAAGCTGTAATTAATCCAATGAGAGGCATATAAGCACAGATCTCATAGACATACTCTATGCTGGTACGGTCGGCGATTCCTCCCAGAACTGCAGATCCAATCCCCGCCATTCCGAAAGCAAATCCAAAAAAGAGTCCTGAAACCATACCTACTTTCCCTGGAAAAAGCTCGTGAGCATATACCAGAATGGCAGAAAATGCTGAGGCCAGAATCACTCCGATTGGAATTGTAAGAATCACCGTCCAGAAAAGATTGGCATGTGGGAGCAAAAGAGAAAAAGGAGCAACACCCAGAATTGAGCCCCAGATCACATACTTTCTGCCGAACTTATCGCCCAATGGTCCGCCAATGATCGTTCCTGCAGCAATGGAAAAAAGGAAAATAAATAGATATACCTGTGAGTCCTGCACCGATACCCCAAATTTATGAATCACATAAAAAGTATAGTAGGTAGTCATACTGGTGAGGTAGATATATTTAGAAAAGATGAGCACCAGAAGAATCACAACAGAAAAAATTATTGTCTTTTTAGGTAGTATCTGTGCATGGCTTGCTTCTCTTCCCGGTCGCTTCGCTTTGATCCTGATCTTGCGTTTATACCAACCGCCTATATTGATCAGTAAAATAATAGCCAGTAGTGCAAGTGCAGAGAACCAGATAATATTCGATTGCCCATAAGGAACAATAATCAATGCGGCAAGCAGCGGACCAATAGAACTGCCAAAATTGCCCCCAAGCTGAAAGATAGATTGAGCCATTCCACGCCGGCCACCGGAAGCCATATGAGCCATCCTTGAAGCCTCCGGATGAAAAATAGAAGAACCTATACCTACCATCGCAACCGACAGAATCAGGATATCAAAACTTGGCGCACGGGATAAAAATATGAGCCCTACAAGTGTGAATCCCATCCCGATTGCAAGTGAGTAAGGTTGAGGCTTGCGGTCGGTATACAAACCAACAAAAGGTTGAAGAATGGAAGCTGATAACTGAAATGTTAAAGTAATTAAACCAACCTGAGCAAAACTCAGGCTGAAGGTATCCTTTACCACCGGATAGATTGCAGGTATAATCGACTGTAAAGCATCATTCAATAAATGGGAAATACTGATCGCAATAAGAATCGGATAAACGGTTTTTCCGGAAATGGAATTTTTGTCTTTTAGAGCCTGGATTTGGGGCTGCTCAGTGACCTCTTTATTCATTGATAGAATTGCTTCATGCAAATATCCGTTCTTAAATTTAAAAAAGCGAAGCCCCCGGGTAAAAAGGAAGTACTTAAGCCTAAATTTTTGACTGGAATACCTCTCTTAATTGCCAGACTGCTTTATTTTTGTCAGATATATTTCCGATTCGGATAATATCACAAAGGGCTAACAATTTATACAGTATTCTATCTTTCCTGACCGCCTTCACAACCGAAGGATAAAGCGGTAAAATGCTTTGCCCTCGTTCCTTACCCTGTTCATCAGGCCAGACCAGTTTTTCTTCGGATGAAAAACTCAAATAAAGAGAAGATTCGGAATGGGCAGTATACATTCCCTGCACTACCGAACCGAGCTGTGCCGGAAAAACATAGGGAAGTCCGAATTCCAAAAACTTCAGAAAAGCTTCCCGGTTTACTGATCTATTCTGCGGATTCAGAAGTCCCGCAATCGCCGAACGATTTAAGGATTCACTAACCTCTGAAGCAGAGATGAACAGTTTTGAGGACAAATCTTTGATTCTGATCTCCTGATCAGAATCGATAATAATTTTCAAAAGTAGTACGATATCCTGCGGGCGCATGCCCTTATGCTCTTTCATAAGAGAAAGTTAAGCATAAATATTTGATTCGCAATTCGCGAACTGAAGTAGTGACTGCAGCTCGGATTTAAACCCCAATACATTGATTAAGAGAAAGGGGTATAATCTTACTAATCTAATTTAAAAATGAGGTCGTGGCCTCCGCCACGATGACAGCTCAACATATTAAAAAGGAGATTCCCGGCGCGGAGGCCGGAATCGCATTGTCATTACAATAGTGGCGGGTTTAACCCGATACATATGTAAATAACAGGCAATATTATCCTTAAATAATGACATAGGGCTTGACCCTGTCAGTGCGGGCTTGACCCGCACTACAACGGCGCCCCCACCTGTATATCACACCTGTGTCCAGGCTGACCATGTGGCGGGTTAACCTTTAAACCGGCTGGTGCAGGTGCCGGCATAGCGGGTGTTGACTGAATATTCTGAGGACTAGCGGCAGGAACCGGCGATCCATCCGTGTTAACCAGGGGAGCTCCCACTGCAAGATCACAACGATGCCCCGGCTGACCGTGTGCAGGATTAATTCTTGGATTTTCACCACCGTCCTGAGCCGGCATGGGTGGAATACCCTGAGTTGAAATGGCAGGTTTCGCTGCTTCATTTCGCTGATCCATCATGACGGCGATTACAGTTGCACCGGCAAGGATTATTCCTCCAATTATAACGATAGTCTTCATTTTCTTCTAAATTATCCGGCATTCAATCTTTTAGAGGATGCCGGTCATGCATGAATTACAAAATTACTAATAATTTAAACAATACGGGTTTGCCGGCCATTAAATTCCATTTACTAGCTTAGCGGAATAAAGCATTACAATTGAGATATTTTGTTCATATCGGCTATAAGGGCACCAATTACTTCGGCTGGCAGAGGCAGCCGGACAAACTGAGTGTTCAGGAAGTTCTGGAGAACAGCCTTAGCCGGATCTTTAAGCAAAACATCACAATTCATGGCTGTGGCCGCACCGATGCAGGAGTTCACGCCAGCCAGTACTTCTTCCACATGGATATAGAAAAGAGCTGGAACTTCGATCTGTTTTTCCGGCTAAACCGCATCCTGCCGGATGACATTGCGCTCTTTGATATTATCCCAATGGAAGCTCAGCCGCATGCCCGCTTTGATGCCATTCAACGGGTTTATGATTTTTTTATTCATACCTATAAAGATCCCTTCCTGAGCGAAAGCAGTTCACTTTACCTCAGGCAAAGTTTCGATCTCAAGCAAATGAAAAAAGCGGTAGCCCTACTTCCGCAATATGAAGATTACCGTGCATTCTGCAAATCACCGGATAAAAATGAACATACGATATGTCATGTTTCTGCTGCAAGTCTGTACACTAACAGAATTGGCGACAGAATTCGTTTCCGGATTTCCTCCAACCGCTTTCTGGGCAGAATGATTCGCATTATAGCTCGTAAACTAATTGAAATCGGCGATGGTAGCCTTAGTGTGGATGAATTTGAAAGCCATCTGATCTCGAAAAATATTCCATCAAAAATACTTCCGGCTCACCCTCAGGGTCTTTTTCTCTCAAAGGTTACTTACCCTTATCTTGATCTTGAGCCTAAGGCAAAATTTTGGGCTTCGGTGGAAGATTTTTATTGGGAGGAAGTATGATAAAGCTAAAAGCAGAAAGCTTAAAGCTAAAAGCCTGTAGAAATTATTCTAAGCAGTCATTATGTGTTTATTAGGAATTTTCGGGGCTTATTTGCATATTTAAGATGCAATAAGTTCAATGAATTATGGTAAATCAGATCCATCCCTGTCTATGGTTCGACGTACAGGCGAAAGAAGCAGCAAACCTGTATTGTTCACTTTTTAAAAACTCCAGGATAAGCGCAGATACACCAATTGTGGTTACGTTTGAACTGGATGGGAATAAATTTATGGGCCTGAATGGCGGTCCTAAATTTAAGATCAATCCATCTATTTCAGTTTTTGTGCTTTGTGAATCGGTAGAAGAAACAAATACGCTGTGGGAAAAACTAATTGAGGGTGGTAAGGCACTAATCCCAATCGATAAATACGACTGGAGTGACCGCTATGGCTGGCTTCAGGACCGTTTCGGACTAAGCTGGCAGATCTCGCTGGAGGGTAATGCTCCAATCAAACAAAAGATAAGATCAAGCATGTTATTTACCGGTAATAAGTTTGGGATGGCTGAAGCTGCGATTAATTTCTATACCTCCATTTTTGATCACTCATCAACAGAATTGCTGATGCATTATCCGGAAGGAAGTGAAAATGCGGGCAAGGTATTGTATTCTGAATTTAAACTGCACCATCAAAACATGATTGCAATGGATGGCCCCGGTGTTCATGATTATACATTCAATGAAGGGATTTCATTTGTTGTGGAATGCGAATCACAAAAAGAAATTGACTATTACTGGGAGAGGCTGACAGAAGGCGGACGTGAAAGTATGTGCGGATGGCTGGAAGATAAATTTGGCGTTTCCTGGCAAATTGTACCGGCCATTCTTGGCAAACTAATGTCTGATCCCGAAAAGGGACCCAAAGTAATGCAGGCCTTCCTCAAGATGAGAAAATTTGACATTGAAACGCTCCTGAAGGCATAAAAATATTTTATATACTCTAAAAGCGTTTTAAGATGGCAAATCCGGCAGCTAGAAAACAGCAATCAGACAAACTAATCTTTTGGGGAATTCTGCTGTTCTTTTTGGGATTGGTAAGCGGCCTGTTTATCCCGATGATGGCAAATCCGAGAATGGGACTGAGCACACATCTTGAAGGGATTATGAATGGCATATTTCTCTGCCTGTTGGGATTGATCTGGAACAGATTGATTTTAGCCGATAGGTGGATCTACTTTGGCTTCTGGCTAGCTCTTTATGGAACCTTCGCCAATTTTTTTGCCGTTTTAATTTCCGCAATAAGCGGCGCTGGTAGATTAATGCCAATTGCAGGAGGTAAAGAAGGGGCTCCCATTATCGAAAGCATTGTTTCGACTTTGCTCATCACACTTACTGTTTTCATGCTTATTGTTTGCATTATTGTTTTAGCAGGGCTTTATAAATCTCAACGATCCGGTGACAGGAATGCATAAATCATTATTCACCTCAATAAAAACAGATAAAAAAATTTGCCGAAATTATTATCATTCCAGCAGGAATCATACCTTGTAAGCAGTATAAATGAGTACTTTAGAATAAAAAAAGAATCCGATGCACAGAAGAGATTTTGTAAAACTAGGCAGTATTATTGCCGCAACTGCCGTACAGTCTGATGTATATGGCGGAGAAATTCCACAAAAAACAGTAGCGCTTGCAGGCAAAACTGTCGATTTTGTAAATGATGGCGTGCCATTGAGTCCGAAAGAGTATGGTGAGTTATTAATGAAACTTGCCGACGAGGGAAAGATCAAAACCGACTTCTACTCAAACGGCGGAGTGGTAGAGGAACTTGAAAACAGATTTGCCAAACTGATGGGTAAGGAATCTTCGGTTTTCATGCCAACAGGAACCCTGGCAAACCACATGGCATTGCGACGCCTTGCCGGCAACAACCGCAGAGTAATTTTACAGGAACAAAGTCATATCTATCAGGATACCGGCGATGGATGTCAGACCCTGAGTGCATTGAACCTCATTCCCCTCGGACTGAATACCACGGAAATGACCCTGGCTGAGATTGAAGAGGTGGTCGGTAAAACGGCAAAAGGAAGAGTTGCCTTAAAAGTTGGGGTAATCTGCATCGAGAGTCCGGTGCGCAGGCAACAGGACCAAATGTTTGCTTTCGAAAACATGAAAGCCATTACGAATTACGCAAAAGCAAATGATATTAAAACCCATTTGGATGGGGCAAGGCTTTTTGTACAAGCAGCACATACCGGAATTGATCCCGCAACATACGGCGCCATGTTCGATACCTCCTTTACCTCCATCTGCAAATGTTTTAATGCGGCGAGCGGGGCAGTTCTTGCAGGTTCAACAGAATTTACTCATGACCTTTTCCATGAACGCAGAATGTTTGGTGCCGGCATTCCAGCAGTATGGCCTTTTGCCGCAGTAGCTCTTCATTATGTTGATTCATGGATTGAGGAATATAAAAGTGCCTGGCAAAAAGCAGAGTATCTGTTTACCGAGATCCACAAAGATGAGCGTTGCAAAATTGTTAAATACAATAACGGTTCTCACATTGTGCACCTCGATCTGAAAAATATTGACAAGAAACGTTTTTCAGATTCGCTTGCCAAACGAAATATCCGCCTCTCTGCCCCTGATTCAACCGGCTTTAACTTAAAGGTGAACATCTCCATGAACAGAATGACCGCACAGGAAATTGCCGGGAGTTTTAAGGAAGCGATGAAGGAGGTGGGATGAGATTGAAATAATATGAGAAAAATAATCGTCGGATCATTCATTACCCTGGATGGTGTCATGCAGGCCGCTGGCGGGCCCGAAGAGGGTTTCAAATATGGTGGTTGGAGTGCTCCGTATTACGATGAAGCCCTTGATACGATCGCAGAAAAACAAAAACAACCTGCCACAGACCTTCTTTTAGGCAGAAAAACCTATGAAATCTTTGCTTCCTTCTTTCCTGATCATGAAGACATTTGGCCTGGTGTTAATGATGTCACAAAGTACGTTATGAGCAACACTCTGGAAAATTCAGACCTCCCTGCCGGACAGACAGTTTGGAAAAGTTCAGTTTTTCTAAAAAGCGTAGATGACATCAAAAAGCTCAAAGAATCGGAAGGTTCTGATATTCATGTCCATGGCAGCGGCAATCTGGTTCAGACTTTGCTCAAACATGACCTGGTCGATGAGCTATGGCTTCTGATTCATCCCCTAACGCTCGGCACGGGAAAGAAACTGTTCGACGAGGGTACGATTCCGGCTGCATTTACCCTGGTAGAGAGCACGACGACACCAGGCGGGGTGATCGCAGCTCATTACATAAGAGCTGGAGAAGTTGAGACAGGTTTGATGGGAGCTTGAGAGGAATAAACAATCGTTGCATATGCTGTTCGACATTTTTCCGAAGGTCAGGTCGAATAAACAGATAATTCAGGTTTAAAGCCCGCTTTGATTTTTCTATGGAATTTGTAATTCTAAATCCGCGGATTGCCTCAGCTCTACTCTTGGAATAGAATTATTGAATAGCAAAATGCCAACCCGGAAGCTTTAAATACAAATTATTATCTTTGTATATAATCTTTATGGCATGACAAGGCAATTAATAATTGATCGGACTGTAAAAGCTATCAATCAGCTTCCAGAAGACAAAGCAGAAGAGATTTCTGACTTTGCTGACTTTGTTATAAAACGTTACGAAGAACAAAAGCTTACTGAAGAAATTCAACAACTGGCATCGGAAAGTCAGACGTTTGAATTTTTAAATAAAGAAGAAGATCTGTATTCTGAATCGGATTTAAAGGAACTATACAATGGTCAAGGGTGATCTGGTACTGATTACATTCCCATTTACCGATTTAAAAGACTCTCTCTTATCAGAACAAGCAAAATTGCAACTCTTGATAAAACGTTAGCCAAAGGACTTTTAGGTAAATTGAACAAACCCGAACTCATTGAGCTGAACAACAACTTCAAAAGCAAGAAAATATTAAAAAAATGCACTCGAAAAAAAAGTAGTTTTTAGAGAAGTCCTTAATATGGTACTTGTTTCCAGATTGGATTATGGTAAATTTTCAGCAGGGAAAACCATGAGCTGACTCAGTGCTTCATTCTCACCCATAATGATATAGTTGCCACTCTGTGAAGTTGCCATCGATGCAATCTGGAATCCGCGCCAGTTAATCCCCTGTTCCAGTCCGGGAGTAATCATTTTGAACTCAGGATTGCCGAGATCACGGAAGCCCTTTTGCGGATGATAACTAAAAAGGTGCGCATACCCGGGAGAGGCTCCGGCCACACCATACAGCATTCCATTTTTTCCGGGAGTCATAGCCATAATGCGGGGCATCATAATGGGCTTGCCCAGGTTTACAATTGTTTGCTTAAGCGGATCAAGCCGAAACAATTGCCCGTCAGCAGCATTGCTACCATAAATTGCGCCCCCGGGCATTTTGACCCAGGAATCGATGCGTCCCATTGCTTCCCGTCCCCATACAAAAGGGAGTTCATCTTTCAGAACTGAAAACGTTTGGGTTGCCGGATCAAAACAAAACAATTTATTGATCGACCTGCTTCCATAGATGCGGCCCTGCTGGTCAATAACCAATGCACGGCCCAGATAATCCTCAGGTTCCAATGCAAAAGAATGAAAGGTATCAAGGTCCTTTGCAGATGGAGCCGTTTGATCATATATCTGGGTTTTACCTGTTTTCAGGTTAAACGTGAAGAATTTGCCGGAAGGATGTACAATCCCGTAGAATTCGTTCCTATCCGGATTGAATGTCATAGCAAAAATTCCCTCACCGGCCACAGGTTCGCCCAGGTCTTTCACAACAATCTGGCCCTGAAGGTTTACCTGCAGTTCAATTATATGTCCCCCCACCCCGGTTCCGGGCTGAGGCATGGTACCAGCATAAAAAACGTTTCCGGATTTTGATCCGGTAAAACCTGTTCCGATACTTAACTGTCCTTTCACAACGTCGTCCAGTTGTTTAACCGTCTTGAGTTTACGCTGCGAAAGAGAACTGGTGAAGAGTAGTGGCGATAATCCTTTTTGTGCGCTTGTACCACCTAAAACAAAATCACCAGAAACAGTAAGAGAGCTCATTGCGTTCCGATATATCGGCATCCGCAGTTCATCGGTGTTTTCAAGTGAGGTTTCTATTGCAAAACTGCCTTTGGGATTAAAGAATGTATACTGTGCGTTCGCAATAACAGGAACGAAGAATAATGCAATCAGGGAATAAATAATTCGATTGTACATATTATTTCACCTCCTTTTCAGGGTTAAATTTTATTAAAAAGGGCACACTGCCGTTTTCAGTTCTGTCTGGTCTTTTGCGACCGGCAAAATACAAATTGCCATCCCTGTCCCGTATATCGGAACCTGTAACTTCTGTTAAGCGACCGATGGGAAATTCTAAAAGAATGTTCGCCTTGCGTTGTTCAGGATCGAATTCAATCAGGACTGTTTTGTCTTTCCGCACATAATTGCCATGCCCTCCAATTACATAATAGAGCTTACCGTTCAGCCCTACATTTAAATTGGGTACATAGGGTTTCCACTCTTCTCCTTTGGCTGTTTCAAACACACCACCCAAATCTTCCCATTTGCCGATCCCTGTTTCCTGCGGATAAAATGCCACCAGTTTAGCACCATAGGTAACCAGGTAGATGGCTTTTTTATCGGGACTTTTTGCATAAGCGGTAATACCCGTTACGATCTTTCCACCGGGAGTGCCCGGAAAGGCAGGTAAACTTTGTTTTGCAAAAACCAGCTTGCCGGTAGATTTCTCATATTTTACCAGGCGTTGTCTCCAGTCTACATAATAACAGTTGCCCCACCAATCGGTAAACAGTACACGGGGCACATGGGCACTGCCCAGCCGGCCTGCATCGTGCAACAGATTTTTTTGGGGATCGTATACAAGAAAGTGTGCCTGCGGGTAACTAATGCCATAAACAAGACCCGATTGAAGGTCCACTTCTACATCCTTAATGCTTTCATATTGCATCCCCATTCCTAAATTGGTAAGCTGCTTAGTTGCGGGGTTCCACCTCATAAAAAAGCCCCCGGCATAGCCATGTGGGTGGTTCATCAGATACTCTTGTCTCGACTCGCCCCCATCAGTGGAGAAATATATTTCACCCTTGGGTCCGGCCACAATTTTGGAGTGCATTTTTCCCTGCCATTGAAATGGCCTCAGGTGTCCCAGATCTTTGAGGAAGCCATTTAACTGGATTTGGTTCCGTGTGGGGTCATATTCATAAAAGCCCACCTTATCAGCATGATTCGTTACACCAATATAGACATTGTTATTGGCGGGATTATACCCGATAGAACCCCATGTGGAATGGGCTTCAGGAAAATCAGGATAGTCAATAAAGCTAATATTCCGTTCCGAAATGAATTTATTCAGGGAAGTATCCTGATAAGCAAACAGACTGGTAGCCTGAGCTATTAACAGCATTATGAAACAAACAATACGCATTCTTATAAGTTTTAATAATGAAACGATCTGAAAGATAAAGAAAAAATATTATTTTAAAATCCTTTCAGCTGTTCGACATGTTTTCGAAGGTCATGTCGAATAAACAGATAATACGGGTAAAACCCGCTTTGAATGAATGACCCCGAAGCAGAGCTTCGAGGTATCGCGTTATTCGAATAACCGTAATTGTGCCCTATGAAACTTCTTATAAGCAGTCTTTTCTTGGCCTTGTTCATTTATATATTTTTGAATAGTCTCCTCATTTGCGTACT
>NZ_JAUXXZ010000076.1 GCF_030684675.1 Daejeonella sp.
GCGATCAATCTGACGGTTTCCGGTGGAACTGCACCGTATTCATACACCTGGAGTTCTGGTCAGGCAACGGAAGACCTGAGTGCTTTGACAGCAGGTTCTTATACCATTACAGTGACTGATTCGAAAGGATGTACCGTTACAAAAACTATTTTGATTACTCAACCCACTGCTATTCTTTCAATAAGCAGCACTCAAGCCAATATCAATTGCTTCGGTGAGAGTACCGGTGCAATTAACCTGACAGTCTCGGGGGGCACTGCTCCTTATTCATACACCTGGAGTTCAGGTCAAACTGCCAAAGACCTCAATGCTTTAGCAGCAGGTTCTTACACCGTTACCGTCACAGATTCGAAAGGATGTACCGCTACAGAAACGATTCAGATTACTCAACCTGCTGCAATACTTGCAATAAGCAGTACTCAAACCAATATCAATTGCTTCGGTGAGAGCACCGGCGCAATCAATCTGACAGTTTTGGGTGGAACTGCACCATATTCTTACAGCTGGAGTTCAGGGCAGGCGACAGAGGATCTAAGTGGAATAAAATCTGGAAGCTATTTCGTAACAGTGACAGATGCGAAATCCTGTACTAAAAAATTAGAAATTTCGATAAGCCAGCCCGAGCGAATGTCCGTTTCACTAATAGTCAAAAATGCTTCATGTATGAATACTTCCGATGGTAGCATTATTGCAAATATAATAGGAGGGAAGGCACCATACAGTCTGATCTGGAATGAGAATAAAGATTTTAAAAATCCTGAAATAAAGAACGTAAAGACGGGTAAATATACTCTCCTAATTACAGATTCAAATGGATGTTCCCTCAAAACTGAAACTGAGATTTTATATGGAGATTGTTCGCCAATTGCACTGGATGATAGCTTTAAAACGGAGCAGCAGGTCCCTTTTACGGGTGATGTGTCTCCAAATGATTCTGATCCTAATAATGAAAATTTGACCTTCCTTAAATTGTCAGAACCCGGCAATGGAAAGATTGTCTTTAATCAGGATGGAAAATTCAGTTTCCAGCCGGATAGTGGTTTTAATGGACAGACTAGTTTTACTTATCAGATTTGTAATATCAGCGGAAATTGTCAAACAGCTAAGGTGCAAATAACTGTGACTCCTGTTTCTCTTGTAAGTCTTAGCCCTGAAATTTCTTCAGTTAAAGAGGGCGGAAAGGTCAATATTACAGCCAGATTAAGGCAAACATTTACTGAAGATGTGTTCGTTACTCTCGAATACAGTGGAAAAGCAGAAAAGGAAAAAGATTATTTGGTTCTGGATAATTATCAGGGTTTAAAAATACCCAAAGGTTCACTTTCAACAACTGATAAAATTACAATTGCCGTGGTAAATGATGCATTTGAGGAGGGCATTGAGGACATCAAAATAAAGATTAAGACAGTCTCAAATCCTGCAGTTAAAATAGGAAATGGAGCTCTGGTTACGATTAATGATGTATATCCACCTCCACCAATAACTGACGTTCCTGGTGTAGAACTTGTTAATCAGGATATAGAGATTGATCCGCTTCTGTCACCAAACGGCGACGGTCTTGGAAATGAATATTTCACTATCAATAATATTGAAGAGTATCCTGATAATGAGGTCATTATATTCAACAGATGGGGTAATGAATTATTCAATATTAAGTCATACAATAGCAGTGACAGGACATTTAAAGGTTATGCGAATAAAGGCCTGCTTGTCAATTCTGAGGCGCCCCTTACTGATGGAGTCTATTTCTATATCGTTAATACATTCATAACAAATGATGGTGTTAGAACCAAAAATATGAACAGAGGTTATCTTATACTTAAAAGGTAAATAATTCATAGTTCTCTAATCAGAACAGACCTTCTTTTGCTTTGATAGCCCCGGTTCTTATCTTCTTTCAATAAAATTTCGATATTTGAGCTATAAAACCCAATTATCATGTATAATATAAAACTTAGTATTTCAATTTTTGCATTGGCGGCTTTGCTTGTAGCCTGCAACCAGACTCAGGAAAGCAAAGAGACTCCTGCAAGTGATTCGCTTGTAACGGTACCTGTAGTTGCAGTTGAATTAAGAGACACATCAATCAACCAGGCTTATAAATGTTATGTAGATCTTAAGGATGTACTTGTTACATCAAACGCATCTGAAGCCCGGATAGCTGCTGCAGAGCTTGGAGCCGCTTTGCGTAAGGTTAAAGGATCTGAAAATACCGCAGTTTTAGCCGATAAAATTGCCGCCAGTACTGATCTCTCAGAGCAGCGTACCAGTTTCACTGCTTTAAGTAATGATGTGATTACTTTGTTTAAACAATCTGAGATATCTTCCGGTAGTATTTATATTCAATATTGTCCGATGGCCAACGAAGGAGAAGGTGGATACTGGCTTTCTTCACAGGAGGAAATAATGAACCCTTATTATGGTGATGAGATGCTTCATTGTGGTGAGGTGAAAGAAACTATAGCAAAGAAATAATTCGCATCTGTTTTAAGCTTTAATTTTTTTAGTTATAATTCAATAAATACCAGCCAATCTTTCACTATTTGTATACTTTTTTGATTTTTTAACAAAAATATTGCAAAAGCTTTTACCAAAATTAGGTCAAAAGCGCACATAATTATTAGTTTTGTGAATCAACTATTAGAATTTTATGTCAGAATCAGCATCCCTAAAAATAGGAGAACAAACTTACGAACTGCCAATCATTACTGGTACTGAAGGTGAAAAGGCCATTGATATTTCTAAACTTCGGGACGCAAGCGGATATATAACTCTTGATTCTGGATATAAAAATACAGGCGCAACAAAAAGTGCCATTACATTTTTGGATGGGGAAGATGGGATATTAAAATACAGAGGCTATGGTATTGAAGAATTAGCAGAGAAATCTACTTTTATCGAAGTTGCCTATCTGTTGATTTATGGCGAATTACCAAATCAAACACAACTTGACGCCTTTCAGTCGAGTATTTCAAGACATACTCTGGTTCATGAGGATATGAAGAAATTTTTTGATGGATTTCCTTCAAAATCTCATCCCATGGGTCAGCTTTCTTCCCTAATCTGCTCCCTATCTTCTTTTTATCCGGAATCATTAAATGCAAAGCAAACGCCTGAAGAGCAAAATCTGACGATTATCAAGTTATTTGCAAAAATGACTACTGTGGTTTCCTGGATTTATAAAAAATCACTCGGACATCCGATCATATACCCACAGAATAATCTGGATTACGTAAGTAATTTTTTGAACATGACCTTTGGTCAGCGTACAGAAGAGATCCAAATTGATCCTGTAGTGGTGAAGGCAATGAATGTTTTATTCATTCTCCATGCTGATCATGAGCAAAACTGTTCAACTTCAACTGTTCGTATGGTTGGTTCATCAGACTGTAATTTATACGCTTCAATTTCAGCAGGTATTTCAGCACTTTGGGGTCCACTTCATGGTGGTGCCAACCAGGCAGTAATTGAGATGCTTGAGGAGATTAAAAATGATGGTGGTGATACTGATAAATGGATCAATAAAGCAAAAGATAAGAACGATGGCTTCCGGCTTATGGGATTTGGCCATCGCGTTTACAAAAATTTTGACCCACGGGCTAAAATTATTAAGAAAGCATGTGATGAAATTCTTGATAAACTGGGTATTGATGATCCGGTTCTGGATATTGCTAAGAAACTTGAAACTGCAGCTTTGAACGATCCTTATTTTGTTGATCGTAAACTTTATCCCAATGTAGATTTCTATTCTGGTATTATCTATCGGGCATTAGGCTTTCCAACGGATATGTTCACTGTACTTTTTGCTTTAGGCCGTTTACCGGGATGGATTGCTCAATGGAAGGAAATGCGTGAAAATAAAGAACCAATTGGCAGACCAAGACAGATATTTATAGGTGAGACAGTGCGTACGTATGTAGATTTAAAGAATCGTTAATTCGCTGCTAAAATTATAGAAAAACTCCTTGGGCTAAAATCCATAGGAGTTTTTTTTGACAAATAGAAGAGCTCAAATTTATTGAGAACAACTTGAAAACTATTTATTTATCCTGAGTTCAATATAAAATCTTGCGAGACTAATTAGATTGAAGATTTTCTTTTGTTTTAGAAAGTAAGGTATGTGATTCTTCAGTCGCGACAGTCTTGTGTTCTGCTTTATTTTTGTAGCAGTTCAGTATATATCATGAAATTTCGTGTTTCAAAAAAGCTACATCAGCCAGCCGGGTTTATTTCAAATGGCAGATGGTCCTATTGCCGGGCTTTCCCTTCCGATGAAAAACAGCCCCGGATAAAATAAACCTTGCCGGAGGAGGTATCTTCCGGCTATTCGTAATTTGAAATAGAACGCAATTTCTTGCCGGAAATACTCCGAAGGAAAGGGCTGAACCAGCCTATGACACACAGGTATTGATTTTCAAAATCAAATCATTGAGGTTCAAGAGCCTTATCTGACCAATTATAACCGTATTTTTTGCTCTTCCTTATATCGTCGAACTCAGGTTAATTTAATCCTACATCAAAATTCCTGCGATAGTTGCAGAAAGATAGGAGGCAAGAGTACCGCAGATCAGCGCCCTCATTCCAAGCTTGGCAAGGTCGGTTCTTCTCTCAGGGGATAACTCACCAATTCCACCAACCTGAATAGCAATTGAACTGAAATTTGCAAACCCACACAAAGCAAAACTGGTAATCAGTATAGTTTTCGGATCCAGGGTTTCTTTGATCTTTGCAAGGTCGAGATAAGCAACAAATTCATTGATTACCATTTTAGTACCCATTAAGGACCCTGCTATTTGAATGTCCTTGCCCGGAACGCCCATTGCGTATGCAAATATTGAGAAAAGCGATCCCAGAATTTGGTTTAGACTGAGTGTCTGTAAATTGATCCCAATGAAAGAAAGGGTTAATCCCAGACTGTGAAGTCCAAATCCAATTTTTCCAAGTACAAAATCAACCAGTGCGATGATAGCTATAAACCCGATTAGCATGGCCACAACATTTAAACCTACTTTTAATCCATCACTTGCACCATGGGAGATCGCATCGACCAGATTCGCATTTGTTTTCTTAATTTCTAAAGAAACCCTTCCTTTAGTTTCTGAGATTTCTGTTTCAGGCCATACGATCTTGGAAATGACTAATGCGGCAGGGGCGGCCATTAAACTTGCTGCTATGAGATATTCTGCCGGCACACCCAGAGCAATATAAACTGCCATGACACCACCGGCGATACAAGCCATGCTACCAGTCATAGAGGCTAATAATTCTGACATGGTCATGCCCTTTAAATAAGGTTTGATCATAATCTGTGCCTCAACTTGCCCAACAAATGCACTGGCCACATTAGAAAGCGCTTCAGAACCCGAAACTCCCATTAATTTATAAACGATATAGGCTATGAACTTTACAATGCGCTGCATGATTCCAAGATAATAGGCAACACTAACTAATACTGCAACAAAAATGATGGTTGGGATTATGTTGAAGAAGAAGATAAATTCGTTACCATTACCAAATGCCTTACTCATATTGGCCGTATTCACCAATGGGCCGAATACGAATGCTGCTCCAGCCTGTGAAAAGTTCAGAATTTTTGTAACTGCATCACCAAGCCAGGCGAAAATACTTTTGCCTATAGGGATTTTAAGTATGAACACTGCAAGAGAGATTTGTATCGCTAAACCGGAAAATACCAATTTGTAATTGATTGCCTTTCTATTATTGGACATAAGAAAGGCAATTGCAAAAATCAATACAACGCCAATCAGTCCGGTAAATCTCTCCATAAGAATATTAGATTCTGATTAAAACGTGAAATTTAGAAATAAGAATTAGAATTAATACTTTTTAAAGAAAATTATGAAGATTTTCTTCTCGAAAGTTCATCACGTAGTTTTGCAGCTTTTTCATAGGCTTCATCAGCCAGGGCATCTTTAAGTTTTGCTTTTAGCTCATCTTCTGTAAGGGAGCTGAAATTGATTGTCGTAGAAACTGCCTTTTCTTCAGCGGGAGCTTCGATATTCTCCAGAAATACAAATTCATTACCCTCAATTACTATTCCCGCTGTAGCTAAGATAAATTCATAGGTATAAATCGGACAATCAAAACGTACCGCCAAAGCAATGGCATCAGAAGTTCTGGCATCAATCTCGGAAGTTTTTTTACCGTCAGAACAAATCAGTTTGGCAAAAAATATTCCGTCAACCAGATTATAAATTATAATCTCCTGTATGTTAATGTTGTATGAACCTGCGAGCGATTTGAATAGATCGTGGGTTAGTGGACGGCTTGGCGTCATCTTCTCAATCTCAATTGCAATAGCCTGGGCTTCAAAAGCCCCAATAATAATAGGAAGTCTTCTTCGCCCATTTATTTCCCCCAATACGAGTGCATAAGCCCCCGATTGAGTTTGGCTGTAAGAAAGGCCTACAATATCTAATTTTATCTTCTTCATTAAATTAGCTAAAAATCAATGGAGCTCAAATAAGCGCGCCGGAGATTAGGAATTTGATTTATAAGCCTTTATCGCCTCAATTAATTTAGGAATCACTTCAAATGCATCTCCCACAATTCCGTAATCTGCAACCTTAAAAAAGGGAGCTTCAGGATCTTTGTTGATTACTACAATAGTTTTAGATGAACTAACTCCTGCAAGATGCTGTATTGCGCCGGAAATACCAATGGCAATGTAGAGGTTAGGACTTACTGCGATTCCGGTCTGGCCAACATGTTCTTCATGAGGGCGCCATCCCGCATCAGAAACAGGTTTAGAACAGGCCGTTGCTGCTCCCAGTACAGATGCCAACTCCTCAATCATACCCCAGTTTTCAGGTCCTTTCATTCCGCGACCTGCCGAAACAACAAGTTCAGCATCTGGAAGTGCAATTTTATCACTTGCTCTTACAATCTCGGTAATCATCGTGCGAAAGTCAGATTCTTTAAATTCAGGTGTAAAATCTTCTACTTTACCGGTTGATCCACTTTCTTTAAGTTGATATGAATTTGGATTTAGTGTGATAACCTTAATAGGAGAAACCAGTTCAACAATGGCGAATGCCTTTCCTGAAAATGCTGTTTTCTTTATCAAAAACTTATCATTGTCCATTTCAGGTAATTCAACAGCTGAATCGGCAAGTCCGGCCTTAAGTTTTACAGCTACACGAGGGGCAAGGCCCTTAGCACTGAATGTATTTGAGAAAACAACAAGTGTAGAACCTTCTTTTTGGGCGGCTTCAGCAATGATTGATGCATACGCCTGATTGACAAAGGACTTTAATTTATCATTTGATACATTGAGCACTTTTGTAGCACCGTATTTTCCAAGACTGCTCAGGTCAGCCTGATTTACATTGCCTATTGAAATAGCGATCAATTCTGTTTTTAACTGTTCTGCAATAGCAGCGGCGTAGGAAACCACTTCAAAGATAGATTTCTTGAATTTCCCCTCTGCATTCTCTACATATACTAAAACTGACATATTCTCTTCTTTATAGCCTTAACGGGCTTAATGAATTTATTATAGCTTTAAATAACTTTGGATTTGGTATGTAAAAGGTCAACCAGTTTCTCTGTTTCATCTACCCCAAGCATCGTTACTGAGCCACGGGGAGCTGGTATTGAATAGGATTTGAAATCTAGCAGCTTTTCGACCGACGAAGCTTCAATAATTTCCAATGGTTTAGTTCTTGCCGACATAATTCCACGCATATTTGGAATCTTAGGCTCAGCCACACCCTCAGCACAACTTGCAACAAAAGGGAATGAGACTTTCAGCATTTCCTTACCACCCTCAATTTCACGAACAAGACTGGCTTGATTACCATCAATATCTAATTTTTTGATAATCGAAATCGATGGGATATCCATAAACTCGCCAATCATTGAAGCAAGTTGAGATCCGTTATAATCAATTGATTCTCTGCCGGTAAGGATCATTTCAAAGCCTTTGTCTTTTGCATAATCAGCAATCTGAGCTGCTACAAAATAAGCGTCCCTTGGAGCTGAATTGACACGTACAGCGTCATCAGCACCAATTGCAAGAGCTTTTCTTATGGTTGGTTCAGAACTAATTTCACCAACATGTATGATGGTCACCGTGCCTTTTCCACCTTCAGTTAACTCGATAGCACGGGCTAGCGCAATTTCATCGTAAGGATTCAAAATATATTGAACACCTGCAGTATTGAATTGGGTATTATCGCCGCTAAAAGTTACTTTTGTTGTAGTATCTGGAACATTACTGACACAAACTAATACTTTCATATAGATTTCTGTTTTTGCAAATCTACTCAAAAAAGCCAAATTAAAATGCATCATATCCGTTTACAAAAGCTTTTGGATTTTCTTAAAAATGAACCTGAAGATCCTTTTTTAAAATATGCACTTGCTACAGAGTATTTTAATGTCAATGACCATGAAAAAGCTTTGTTTTATTTTGAAGATCTGATCACTAATCATCCTGATTATGTTGGAACTTATTATCATTTGGGTAAATTATATGAAATAATTGACAGAAAGCCTGAAGCAATAGATATTTACAGAAAGGGGATGGAGGTTGCCAGGAAAAAAGGGGACATGCATGCATTTTCAGAGTTACAGACGGTATTTAACTCTGCAAATGGTTTAGATTACGAAGACGACTAAATTTTATGCTCAGAAAACGTCAGCTTATTTTTCTTACTGATGTAATATGGTTTACACTGACAGCATTTGGCGGAGCGCAGGCTCATATCGGCATGATGCTCAAAAATTTTGTCAAAAAGCGTCAGTATATTTCTGAAAATGAGTTGTTAGAATTAAATGCTCTGACTCAAATCCTTCCGGGACCTTCTTCGACACAAACACTGATTGGAATTGCTTATAAGGTTGGCGGACTTCCAATCGCAATCAGCGCTTTCATTATCTGGATATTACCTTCAACGGTATTGATGTGCCTTGCGGTGTTAAGTTATACCTTACTTGGGCAAAAGGAAAAATTTACTCAGGTACTTCATTACGTTCAGCCGGTAGCTGTTGGTATTGTAGCCTATGCAGCTTATTCTTTCGGAGAGAAGGTTTTGAAATCAAAAACATCATTCTGGCTAGCTGCAGGTTCATTATTCGCCACATTGCTATTGCGAAATGCGTATGCATTTCCAATCCTGATTTTGATTGGGGGTATCGTCTCATCCAGCATCAACAAAGAAGTTGAAGAGAATAATCTGAGAGTCAGACTGTTCTCGAACATAAATCCTAAAAAGATTGCTTATTTCATAGGTGTTTTGCTTTTGTTTGCCGGATTGGGAGCGCTCATTAACCGTACTTCACCTTTCAGTTTGCCGATTCGATTGTTTGAGAATTTTTACCGTAACGGGATTATGATTTTTGGAGGAGGACAGGTTCTGGTACCATTTATGTATACCGAATTCGTGGAGATGAAAAGTTACCTTAGCTCCGACCAATTTCTTTCAGGATATGCTTTTCAGCAAGCTTTGCCAGGGCCAACTTTTTCATTTACTTCCTTTGTAGGCGGCATGACCATGAAAAATTCAGGCGCGAGTATTTATGGTCAGATTATGGGTAGTATAATTGCGGTCCTTGGAATAAACCTTCCGGGTTTGATACTCATCTTATTTATCGTCCCTTTCTGGAATGATCTGAAGAAAATAACCAGAATCAAGAATTCCTTATCGGGTATAAATGCAGTTTCTGTTGGATTTATGGGTGCGGCATTTCTGCTATTGATACATCCTGTCGGAATAAATTACCTCTCAGTAGGTCTGATTGTAAGCACTTTCCTTTTACTGGCCTTCACCAAAATCAGAACCCCACTGATCATTCTGGCAGCAGTGTTATTGGGTTTGTTTCTTTAAGAAAACTCCTATTAGGCCCTTATTTAAAAAGGTTGTTCATCATCCATATCATCCATTCTGGAAGGACGGATAATAAAGTTATTCGGTTTCTCAAAATCCTGAGAAGGACTGATACCGGCAAATGGATTAGGATTACTTGCAGAAGCATTACTGAAGTCCTCTTCCAAATCAACGAATTTCACATATTTACCAACAAATCGCAATGGAACCGTGCCTGTTTCACCATTTCTATGTTTTGCCACGATCACTTCACCTATACCAATGGTTGAACGCCCCTGTTCATCTTCGGTTAGCCCGTAATATTCCGGACGGTAAAGGAAGAGAACCATATCCGCATCCTGTTCAATAGATCCCGATTCACGAAGATCTGATAGCATAGGCTTTTTAGCTGCTCCTGGCCGGGTTTCTACTGCCCTGCTCAACTGTGACAAAGCGATAACAGGTACGTTTAGTTCTTTTGCCACTGATTTTAAAGCTCTCGAAATACTACCAATCTCCTGCTCACGGTTGCCGCCTTTACCATCATTTTTACCATGCATCAACTGCAGGTAGTCAATGATGATCATTTGGATATCGTACTGTGCTTTTAATCGTCTGCATTTGGCCCTGAACTCAAAAATGTTCAATGCTGGTGTATCGTCAATAAATAATGGAGCTTCGGTTAGAGTTCCGATTTTGGAATGAAGTTTCTGCCATTCCCATTCTGCCAAATGACCTTTTCTAATTTTTTCCTGTTCAATTTCCGTTTCTCCTGAAATCAGACGATTTACTAATTGAACTGAAGACATTTCCAGTGAGAAAAAGACCACAGGTTTATTGAATTGCACGGCAGCATTACGGGCACAACTTAATACAAAGGCGGTTTTACCCATTGCAGGCCTCGCCGCAATAATTACCAGATCAGAAGGTTGCCAGCCTGAGGTAATGCGATCAAGAGCAGTGAAGCCTGATGGCACACCTGTTAAACCGTCTACTTTATCTTTGATTTTTTCCAGATTTTCGAGTGATTCTCTGATGATGTCATCCATCTTTCTTGAATCTCTCCTTAAATTGTTCTGGGCAATATCAAACAGGTTCTTTTCAGCATGATCCAGAAGATCAAAAATATCTGTAGTATCCTCATAGGCATTACTTATGATTTCAGTCGAAATCCTGATCAACTCACGCTGAATAAATTTTTGTGAGATGATTCTTGCATGATATTCGATGTTTGCCGCTGATGCAACACGATTGGTGAGTTCAGTAATATAGTATGCTCCACCAATCATTTCAAGGTCGCCCTGCTGACGCAATTGAGCTGTAACAGTTAATATATCAACTGGGGATGATTTTTGGAAAAGTGTCTGTATAGCCTCAAAAATTTTTTGATGACTATCCTTGTAAAAAACATCGGGTTTTAATATATCAATAACAGCAGACAGCGCATCTTTTTCAAGCATCAGGGCACCTAAAACGGCCTCTTCCAAATCCAGTGCCTGAGGAGGTAATTTTCCCAATCCGCTTGCGATCGTACTCAATCTGTTACGACGCTCAGATGAAAATGTATTTTTGTTACTTTTATTAAATTCCTGGTCTTTTTCTAAACTCATAACAACAAAAGTATACAAAAAATGAAGCGGAAATTTTTTAGTTTTTCACACTGATTTTTTTTAGCAATGGACACTATTTGCTTTAAGCTGTCCAAATCACTTTTTTATTAACATAAAATGTTTAAAAATTATTGATTTTTTGATAAATCAGCTTTCAAATCCATAAATGATAATTGTTAATAACTTTTTGGGATGTGGATAAACTTCGATTTAATTCAAAAAAAATATGTCATTTATATGAAAATGGAAATAATATCTAACTTCGTTGCTTACTATAATCTATAGAAATGAACACTAACTCTTTTAAAAGAAGAAGGGATAATGAAAGCCATGAGTCTAACCAAATGGTATTCGGAATCCGGGCGATTATTGAGGCAATAAAGAGTGGAAAGGAAATTGAGAATCTCTATCTGCAGCGTGGGCTTACCGGGGGTATAATATTGGAACTTCGTTCCTTGATAAATGAGCAGGAGATCGGATTTCAGTTGGTACCTGTAGAAAAGCTAAACCGTTTAACACCCAAGAACCATCAGGGGGCAGTTGCATTCATTTCTCCTATCAGCTATGATAAGATTGAAAATATAGTTCCAGCTATTTATGAGAAGGGAGAAGTGCCATTAATATTAATACTGGATGGTATTACCGATGTAAGGAATTTTGGTGCTATTGCCCGGACTGCAGAATGTGCAGGAGTACATGCCCTGATTGTTCCGGCAAAAGGATCAGCACAAATTAATCCTGATGCAATAAAAACATCCGCAGGGGCCTTATACAAGATCCCGGTATGCCGTCATGATAGTTTGTTTAAAATAGCTAAATTTTTGCAGGAATCTGGTTTACAGCTTGTTGCATGTACCGAAAAAACAAATGATTATCTTTATCAGCCGGACTATACTGTTCCTACTGCAATCATAATGGGCTCGGAAGAAAATGGTATTTCTATTGATCTTATCAGGATAGCTGATCATCTCGCAAAAATACCAATGTATGGAGAGATTGAGTCACTAAACGTTTCGGTTTCTGCAGGTATTTTGCTTTATGAAGCTGTCAGACAAAAGTTTGCTCTTAAATAAACTCCGGTCCAAATCGCTGTTTTACATCACCTACAATTTGTTTAATTTCCTGTTCCTCGCTTCTAGGGCAGATGAGTAATGTGTTGTTATCCTCAACCACAATAAAGTCGTGCAGACCTTGCATGATCACCAGTTTTCCTTTTGGGACATTAACCATACAATTGGATGAATCATACATGATAACCATTTCGGAAGGAATTACAGCATTACCCACATAATCCTTTTCGGATAAATCATAAACAGAGGCCCAGGTTCCAAGATCTGACCAGCCAAATTCTGAAGGGAGTACGTAGACATTTTCAGCTTTTTCCATGATTCCATAATCAATAGAAAGGTTGGTGCACTGGGAAAATGCAGAATGAACAAACTCTTGCTCCTCAGGGGTATTGTATATTGCTTCACCTTCCCTGAATATATCATTCATCTCGGGCAGATATTTTTTAAAAGCATTGAGGATACTTTTCACCGACCAGACAAATATTCCGGCATTCCATAAAAAATCGCCGCTTTGAACGAAGGTTTTGGCTAATTCTTTATTTGGTTTTTCAGTAAACGTTTTAACCATAAAGAAATCATCTCCAATTTTTTTTGTATTGAATTGTATATAACCATACCCAGTATCAGGTCGGGAAGGCTTAATACCCAATGAGATGAGGCAATCGTGGTTTGAAGCAGTTTCAAGAGATTTTTTTATGCAACGGGTAAATTCTTCTGAATCCATGATAAGATGGTCGGAAGGCGCAACGACAATCGAGGCATCAGGGTTAAGTTTAAGAATCTTATGACTTCCATATGCGATGCAGGGAGCGGTATTTCGCATTACTGGTTCTGCAAGTATCTGAGAATCGTCAAGATCAGGTAACTGCTCTTTTACTAGTTTAATATAGGATTCATTGGTCAGAATAAAGATATTTTCTTTGGGTACGATCTTTAAAAATCGATCATAGGTTTGCTGAATTAGTGTTTTTCCTGTACCTAGTATATCGATAAATTGTTTTGGATGGGCAGTCCGACTTATTGGCCAAAATCTGCTGCCAATTCCTCCTGCCATTATCAGGGCATAATAATTTTTCATATAGATTTATGCTTTTAAATGATTCCTTCTTTCAAAAGGTCATGAAGATGGATAAAGCCTTCAAATTTTGTGCCTGTTCCTACAAGTATCTGAGTAATATTATTTTCACGGAGTATTTCAAGTGCGTTAACAGCAAGTTCGTTCTTATCTATGTACTTTGGTGAGCTTGTCATAATGTCTGCTGCACAAAGTCCCTCAATGGTACTATTTTTATTTAACATCCGGCGTATATCACCATCTGTTATAATGCCTTTTAAAATTCCATGATCAACAACGGCAACTGCACCTAAACGGTTCTTTGTGATTTCGATGATTACCTCTTTAACGCTGGCATTCGAAGGTACTAGCGGTTTTTCGTTTTGTGCAGCCAGATCAGCTACTTTCAGATAGAGTCGTTTCCCTAATGAACCTCCCGGATGATATTTTGCGAAATCAGCACTACTGAATTCACGACATTCAAGCAAACTAACTGCCAAGGCGTCACCCATAGCCAATTGGGCAGTCGTACTGCTTGTTGGAGCCAGATTATGCGGGCAAGCTTCATGTTCAACCGAGGTATCCAGTATCCAGTCCGATTGTCGGGCCAGAAAAGAGTCTTTATCGCCTACCATTCCAACCAGTTTATTACCTCCCTGTTTCAATAATGGGATCAGAACTTTAATTTCAGGGGTATTTCCGCTTTTTGAGATGCAAATCACGAGATCGTCTTTTTGAATCATTCCCAAATCACCATGAATGGCATCTGCTGCATGCATGAAAATAGAGGGAGTTCCGGTAGAATTGAAAGTCGCAACAATTTTTTGAGCTATTATCGCACTTTTTCCTATGCCAGTTACTATGACTCTGGCATTTAGGTACAGAATTTGATGTACTAATTCTGAAAAATTATCATTTAATTGATTTGCAAGTCGTTTTACACTTTCTGCTTCAATTTGAAGCGTTTTTCTTGCGATTTCTAATATTTCAGCATTGCTTTTCAATGAGATTTTTTTTTAATAAATAGATAATTAATCGCAAAAATATGTTATTTTGAATATTATTATGATCCATTTTCAATTTTTTCCAACCAGGCAATGGAAATAAACAAATCCCTGTTTGATAATTTACAAAATTTTTTCGGCTTTGATAACTTTAAAGGTGATCAGGAAGCTATAATAACCAGTATACTTCAAAAGAAAGATACCTTTGTCATAATGCCAACTGGTGGTGGCAAATCAATTTGTTACCAGTTACCAGCCCTGATGAGTGAAGGTACGGCAATTGTCATTTCGCCTCTAATTGCGCTGATGAAAAATCAGGTTGATCAGTTACGGGCTTTTGGTGGCACTGACAGCATTGCTCATTTTTTAAATTCCTCCTTAAATAAATCTGAGATTTCCAGAGTTAAGGAAGATGTAACCAATGGGGAAACCAAATTACTATATGTAGCTCCTGAATCACTTACCAAACCAGAGAATGTCGATTTTTTGCGCGGGATATCCATTTCATTTGTAGCAGTTGACGAAGCGCATTGTATTTCAGAATGGGGTCATGATTTCAGACCGGAGTATCGTAGAATTCGTCAGGTAATTGATAATATTGGAGACAATATTCCAATTATTGCGCTTACAGCTACCGCAACTCCTAAGGTTCAGCAGGATATTCAGAAAAACCTGCAGATGAATAATGCTGCTCTCTTTAAATCATCCTTTAACCGTCCCAATTTATTCTATGAAGTACGCGCCAAGCGGAATGTCATTAAGGAAATTGTCAGGTATGCGAAAATGAATTCCGGCAAATCGGGAATTGTTTATTGCCTGAGCCGTAAAAAGGTAGAGGAGGTTGCAGAAGCATTAAAACTGAATGGAATTAAGGCTCTTCCATACCATGCCGGACTTGATCCGAAGACAAGGGCTGAAACACAGGATAATTTCCTGATGGAAGATGTTGATGTGATTGTTGCAACCATTGCTTTTGGTATGGGTATCGACAAGCCGGATGTTCGTTATGTCATTCACCATGATATTCCAAAGAGCATGGAAGGTTATTACCAGGAAACCGGTCGATCAGGAAGGGATGGGGGTGAAGGTATTTGTGTTGCTTTTTACTCACAGAAAGATATTGATAAGCTCACCAAGTTTATGAAAGATAAACCTGTTTCTGAAAGAGAAATAGGGACTCAGATACTTAAGGAAGTGATTGATTATGCCGAATCTTCTGTATGCAGGCGTAAACAGATATTGCATTATTTTGGTGAGAACTTCAACGAAACGGGTTGCAATAGTATGTGTGATAATTGCCGTCACACAAAAAAATATTTCGATGCTGAGGCTCCATTACATAGCGTATTAAAATTAATAAGAGAGTTAGGAGAAAAATTTGATGATCAGTATTTCATCAATATTATGATGGGTATAGAGAATGCCCAAATCGCTTCTTATGAACATAGCAAACATCCTCTTTTTGGTTCCGGAAAGGAACAGGGTGAAATTTTGTGGAAATCCTTATTGCGGCAGGCTGTTCTTAATAATTATGTTCAAAAGGATATTGATAATTATGGATTATTAAAGCTAACCAAATCCGGCAATTCATTTATTGAAAACCCGCATTCATTGAAGTTTATATTAAACTATTTGATGGATGAGGCTGAAGATGAGGTTGAAGAATCTCAGCAGCAGAGCGGAGCACTGGATACCCAGCTTTTACAGATGCTTAAAGATCTGCGGAAAAAGATCGCCAAACAGAAAAATTTACCTCCATTTGTGGTTTTTCAGGATCCATCGCTGGATGAAATGTGTATCCACTATCCGGTTTCCATTGAGGAACTTAAACAGATTCATGGTGTTGGTTCGGGAAAAGCTTTGAAGTTTGGTCTGCCGTTTATTGAACTCATTAAAAAATATGTTGATGATAATGATATTGACCGACCAGTAGATCTTGTTATAAAGAGTGCTGCCAATAAATCTGCTCTCAAAGTGTCAATAATACAAAATATCGACAGACAAATCGCATTGGAAGATATAGCATCTGCCAAAGGAATTACCTACGATGATATTTTGAAAGAACTGGAAACCATCGTAAACTCCGGGACTAAACTAAACCTCAATTATTATATTGATGAATTGATAGAGGAGGACAGGCAGGATGAGGTTTACGATTATTTCAGGTCGACAGAAACGGATTCCATTGATACCGCAATAGCTGAACTTGGAACAGATGATTATACACGCGAAGAGGTACAACTGATGCGTATCAAATTTATATCAGAATTAGGAAATTAATGATCAATAATATCCCGCAAATAAAACATACCGGCTCAGGCAATTTTTTTCTCATGGCTGGTCCTTGTGCAATAGAAAGTGAAGAAATGGCTCTCAGAATAGCCGATCGGATTGTAAATATTACAGACAGATTAGCTATCCCATTGATATTCAAGGGTTCATATAGAAAGGCAAACCGTTCACGTCTTGATTCTTTTACAGGAATTGGGGATGAAAAAGCGCTTAAAATATTATCACGGGTCAGTCGTGAATTTGCTGTACCTACGGTAACAGATATTCATGAAAGTCATGAAGCTGCAATGGCCGCTGAGTATGTGGATGTATTGCAAATTCCTGCTTTTTTATGCCGTCAGACCGATCTTTTGATTGCTGCTGCTAAGACCGGAAAGACAATTAATGTAAAAAAAGGGCAGTTTCTGTCTGCCTCAGCAATGCGTTTTGCAGTAGATAAGGTTCAGGATTCGGGTAATCCGAACGTGATCCTAACCGATCGGGGTAACACTTTCGGATATCAGGATATGATAGTTGATTTCAGGGGCATACCAGAAATGAGATCCTTTGGAGTGCCGGTAGTGATGGATTGTACACACTCATTGCAGCAACCCAATCAGGCCAGCGGTGTAACCGGAGGAAAGCCTGCCCTGATAGAAACTATTGCAAAAGCTGCCATAGCCGTCGGATCAGATGGATTATTCATAGAAACCCATCCTGACCCGGCCAATGCCAAATCAGATGGGGCAAATATGCTTCACCTGGATAATCTGGAAGACCTGCTGATCAAATTAATCAGGATAAGACAGGCAATTGACTGATCCTGAGTAAATTGCAGGGTGACATACTAGAGGATCAGACAAGTAAGTAGAAAACTTAAGATTTGTTGTAAATATTAGCTTTTAGCCATTCCACACTTGATGCCGGATCATCAATAATCTTTGCACCATCCTGTTCAATAAAGGCGTGCTTAACACCCGAAAGTCGTGAATTTTCAAAAATATGTTTGAAATCAACCTTGCCTTTTCCCACCGGGCAAGGCTTGCCAGTAGCTTTGTCAAGGTCTTTAACATGCCATAAGGGGAATCGGTTTGGGTATTTTTTGAACAATGCCACCGGATCCATACCCGCTGCTGTTGCCCAGGCAAGATCCAGTTCCATGAACACTTTATTTTTATCAGTATTGCCTAAAACATAATCGAAAGCAGATGTACCTTCAATGACAGTAAACTCCGACTGATGGTTATGGTAGGCAAATTTCATTTTATTTTTTGCGGCGGCATCACCTGCCTTAATAAAGATTTCAGTGGTTTTTTTAATCTCATCAAGATTATTGATTGATGAACTTGAACAAATTACCCAGCCACAGCCACCTTCGGCTGATTCATCTACGATTTGCTGCAAATTATCTCTCAGATTTCGTGAGCCCGCGGCTACCTGAGTAGTACGGGGTAAGCCGCCCACATGATTACCTATCCATTTTAAACCCAAATCATTTACCATTGCCGCAAAATCCCTCGCTGAATGTCTGTAATATAAGCCACCGGTCCCTGTGGCCGTTTCGAGTTCCCTGATTCCAAGGTCTGCAATTTGTTTAAGAACAGTTTTTGTATCCGCGCCCGGCGCATTAATTATGCTGTTTAATGTATATACCTGTAAACCAAATGGGGGATATTTGAGTGCAGGGTAACCATTTATTGAATTAGCCCATACAGGTAAAGCACTGCTTAATGCAATGATCCCTGAGGTTTCAAGGAAAGATCTTCTATTGATCATATATTTTTTATTTGATGACTATTTTTTTGTATTGTAGAATTGATATTTGATAGCCCAGTTGAATTCTTTACCCGGGTCAGCATCAACCTTAATAAAAGGCTCAGGACTCAGTGTGGTGGGAACAGACCAGTACATGAATTTTGACAAGGCCCTGTCGGCAGTTATTCTGACACCAGCACCGGTTTTTTTGTTTTCGATTCTGAAATCATAATCTTCAACTTTATCACCTGAATATCCTGTTGGGTACTCCATTGTACTTTCACCTTTTTTGAGATCCCTTAAATAAGTCATTTTGTTTTCACTGAAATCCATCAGTTTCTTACCTGTTGGTTTATTTTCAATTTTGAAGGGAAGTGTAACTGTAAAATCGGATCCGGTGGTCTGATTGTCGATCACGAAGAAATTATGGTTAAAAACACTCGTATTAATTGATTTCTGACCGGTGTTCTTTAAATTATGCTCTAGTACCAGTTCAGGTTTGCCTTTTAATAATCTTACCGTTTTAGTATAGGTATATGAATAACCTTTACCATCATTCAGTTTATGAGTAAAGATAATCCTGTCAGCTTTTTTACGAACTTTCCATGTTCCAGTATTGACAAGTTCAAAAGGAGCATTGAAGCGGTATGGATTGTTATTTATCTTTTTAACTGTTCCAATACCAATTTTAATAAAGGTTTCACCCGGAGCGGCTGAATCATATTCAATCGGATCAAAAGCCTCTACAGGGCCAGTAATCGCATCGTGTCTTTTGGGATCATGTTTTGCATACCACTCTCCGAAATATTCATGACCCTTATATTTAAGACTTGGAATTACACCAGCCCAGTCAAACCTGGTACCGCGGTAAAATCCTTCTTTTACGTCAGGTAAGTATAATCTGGCTTCAATTTCTACATTTGAAATCCTGGCTTCAGGATATTGAGCAGAGACCTGCAAGCAGGAAAGTAGAAGACATACAGTTAAAATCTGTTTTAGCATTATGATTAATATTTATAGTTTATTTTAAAAATCAGGGTTATGGTCTGATCAGTGTACCATCTGCTTTACGCACCTGCCAGTTTGATTTTGTACCTATCGGATATTTTGCAGCTTCTTTTTCATTAATATCCACACCCAATCCCGGCACCTCATTCACATACATATAGCCGTTTTTCATCGTAGGGCATCCTGAAAATACCTCTTTCATTTTATCCGAAAAACGAATCGACTCCTGGATTCCAAAATTCCAGACCGCAAGGTCGATGTGTGCATTTGCTGCATGACCTACAGGTGAAACATCGCCAGGTCCGTGCCAGGCACCATAGCCTCCTTGCTGTATCCTGACGTACTTATATCCCTCATCCATAAACTTCTGGACATTATCTGCTACTTCCTCAGGAGTGCTTCCACTTGCATGGGCATAACAGGGTACAGCAAACCTTACCTTTCTACCAAGAAGCTGATATGCAGGCATGTTTGCACGTTTCCCCTTAATATCCCACAAGGCCTGATCCAATCCACTTAGTGCATTATTCAACACAGGGCCATTTCGCCAGTATGAGCTGACATAGACTCCATGCCACATATCTTCAATATTGTCTACATCCTTTCCAACACAAAAATCATTCAGGTAACTATTGATCGCAGTGACCACAGCCATCGCTCTTTGGGTGAATGTGGCACAGCCCAATCCATATAAGCCAGGTTCAGAGGTCTCAACTTTTACAACGATCAGGTTGGATCCAGCCGGGGCGCAGGCAATAGCCTTAACACTTGTAATCTTAACAGGAGCCATTCCACGTGTGTAGGATGGTGCTTCTTTTTCAGAGGCTCTGGCAGTAGATGATGAGCCAAACATACCTAGAATTCCTGCGCTTGAACCTATGCCGAGCATTTATAATGCTTCACGACGGTCAAATATGTTTTGATCTTTTTTGCTATCCATATTTAAAAAACTGATTAAATGTTATGATTGTTATCCTAGATAAAGCCAGTCAAAAGATAATTATTTTTTATAGCATTTGTATAAAATACACTGTTTAAACTCTGTGATAATCAGGTTTCCAATTTTTGATCAATAATTTAATGGCTTTATTTGTCATATTCTCTGCAAGTGCTTTTTGTACAAGTTCCAAAAACTCTACATCAGATGCAAAACGAAGCGCCACAATCTGACTAATTCGCAATCCTGCCGGAAGAGGTTTGCCGCTCAGAATGAAATGCCTGAAATTTTCTTCTGCACGTATGGCTCTGTCCTGAGCCTTGAGTGGAAAAACCCGAACGAACCAGTATAGCATGATACAACATACAAATAAGAGCAGCAGCAGACTTGCAGCGTATAAATTATCAGTCCCAAAAGATTCAACAAGATTGACAGATGATCCAATTGATCCTGATATTAAAAATAAAGCAAGTATTCTGTGATAACTTGTGATAAAGCGTGTGTGATTTTTGAAATTTTGTTCCATTTTATTTCGTTGTGATTTTAAATTCTGTTCTCCTGTTATTTTTTCTGTTTTCTTCAGATGAATTATCATTAAGCGGAAGCCCTTCGCCATAGCCTTTATAACTTATCTTATCTGCAGAAATATGGTTACTTAGGAGATAATCATAAACAGTACGGGCCCGGTTTTCAGAAAGCTCAAGATTTGACTTCTCATCACCGACATCATCTGTATGCCCGCCAATTTCGATAGAGACTGATGGATTCTCCTTCATAAAACGAATCAAATGTTGTAATTCGGTTTTCGATTCATGGAGGAGATTATATTTGCCGCTCTCGAAAAAGATATTATTAAGTATTACCAGTCCGCCAACCTCTATTTTCTTTAAAGGAATTTCCAAAATAAATGGTTTATTAATCAGGTTCAGATCAGGCGTGAAGTTTTGTGAATAGAAAAGGTACCCATCTTTAGAGACATTTAACCCAAAAGACTTACCTGCCATTATGGTCGCCAGAAACTCACCTGTTTCGGGATCGGTAACATCGTCAAAAATAGCTTTCCCGTCTTTAAGATTAATAATTTCGACTTTCGCGTCGAGAATTTCTTTTGTGATTTTGTCAAAAACCAATCCCTTAACATAGGTTACAGTATTGGGTCTCATGGCTTCCGGCAATTCGAAAGAGTAAATGTCAAGTCCGCCAAACCCGCCTTTCTGGTTGGTAGAAAAGAAAGCAAGTTTGCCATTGCTGCTGATACTTAAGCCACTTTCTTCACCAAAAGTATTGATCGGATATCCCAGATTCTGAGGCCTTTTCCAGCCTGCTTGAACTTCATCCTTAAAAAGTTTTCGGCTAATGAAAAGATCCTTGTTTCCCAGTCCCGGCCAACCATTTGAAGAGAAATAAAGGCTTTCATCATCGGGGTGAATAAATGGCGATTGTTCGTCGTACGAGGTATTTATCTCTGGTCCTAGATTTAATGGAATACCCCATGATCCATCATTATTAAGTTCTGATTTCCAGATGTCATAGCCACCGAATCCTCCATTTCGGGTACTTACAAAGTATAAGGTTCTGCCATCGGCACTGATAGATGGCTGAGATTCCCAGCCAGGAGTATTAATTGGCCCACCTATATTAAAGGGTTTACTCCAGCCATTTCCTTCCCATCTGGAAATATAGATATCGCATCTCCCTAAGCCATCCGGACGGTTACAACCTGTGAAAAACAAATAATTCCCATCAGGCGAAATGCATTGAGCTCCTTCATTATAATTAAACGTATTAATCTCTTTGCTCAGATACTCAGCTGTAGCCCAGAGGCTGTCACGTTTGACACTTTTGAAAAAATCTTCGTTTCTGTTAGTCTGACGAGTGAATATGATCATTTTCTCATCGGCAGTAATTACAGGCAGATACTCTTCTTCTTTTGAATTAATTCCGGGACCCAGATTGACAGGTTTAAAGCTTACCGGATTCTTGATTGCATCAAGGCTAAAACTACAATCTGCAACATATTTACCTGTTTTTTGTTTGCTTTCTGCACTCAGGCCGGGATACGAAAGATATTTATTGAAATGTTCATATGCATTGGCATAATTGCCCGTATTTAATTCGCTTTCGGCAAGACCAAAATAAGTTAGTGGTAAAAATTCAGGATCTATTTCAAGAACCTTTTTGTAACTGATCAGGGCTTTACTATAATTTCCGGACTTTCGATAAATATCCCCTAGCTGCTGATAGGCAGCAGTGAAATTTTTATCCAGGATAACCGCCTGACTCAGTTCAGCTATTGCCTTATCATATAATCTGTAGCTTAAATATTGATTTGCCAGATTATATGATTTTTGTGCCTGTTTAACCGGGGAGGAAGTTTGTTTTTGTGCTAAACAAATACAAGGTAATAGACATAATAACAGCAGTAATATTTTCATTCTTATGAGGCTTTCCCTTTGTATGAAGGTAGAAAATATTCTGTATTAAGCCTACCGATTAATTAAGCAGGAATAATAAAATTCCGGGATGGATTTATTCCGAATTAAACGCCAATAATCTAAATGAAAAAAGAATCAGGGAATATTAAGATATTTATGAGTCTGCAGAGAGATTTCCCACTTTGGGTTCTCCATAACATAATCAATGATCAACGGGATCACTTCTGCTGATTTTGACCATTCAGGCTGCAGGTATAGTTTACATCCTTCGGATACTGTAGCGGCATATTCCTCTGCCCATTTAAAATCACTTTTGTTGAAGACAATCACTTTTAATTCTCCGGCCAGTGGAGCTATATCCGGACGCGGGGCCTTGAATTTTTTTGGTGAAAGACAAATCCAGTCCCAGGTGCCGGAAAGGGGATAGGCACCTGATGTTTCAATAAATGTTTTAATTCCTCTTTGCTGTAATTCTGAGGTAAGATAATCCAGGTTATAGATAAGAGGTTCACCACCAGTCACTACAACTGCTTTACCGGGGTATTTTTCGGCATTTTTCACGATTTGATCTGAATCTGTCAATGGATGCAATTCTGCATCCCAGCTTTCTTTCACATCACACCAGTGACAACCCACATCGCAACCGCCCAAACGAATAAAATAGGCTGCTTTTCCGGAATGAAATCCTTCACCCTGTATGGTGTAGAACTCTTCCATTAATGGTAATAAGGTGCCGTCGGCTGGAATTTGGTGTGCCATTTTGTAATTTAGAGCGCAAATATACTTAAGTTTAAGAGATCAACCTTGAGCAAAACAGATAGAGACGCAATTCTGACAATTCAATTTTAATATGAACTGGATTAATATACTTCCCGCGAGCATCACAGCTTCTGAAGATTTTATCAGAACTGTACAGGTATCGGGAAGAAAACTGTGTATAGTGAAGACAGGAAATGAATTTTATGCTGTACAGAGCAAATGCCCCCATGCTGGTGCTGAACTTAGTAATGGATGGTGTGTCTCTGGTAAACTGATATGTCCTTACCACCGGCATGAATTTGATCTTAAAACTGGCCGTGGTGCCGAAGGACAAGGTAATTATATTGATACCTATCCGGTTGAGCTGAGAGAAGATGGATTTTATATCGGAATTTCAAAACCCTGGTGGAAGTTCTGGTAAATTTCTAATCTTATTTGAAAAGGTATTTTTTACAGAATTCTTCACTGTTCAGTATTTCGATTTCAGAAAAATAGAAATCTGTTTTATCTTCAGTAATGATGCAGTCACACTTACTTTCCAGGGCAGCATAATATTCAAGTCCATCTTCAAAATCATGAATGGAAGGATTCGCTATACATTTCAAAACAGCTTCACATGAATTTGTTGCAATGCTAATATGCTCTGAAAGTATTTTTATTTTGGATTTTGCAACACTGCTCTTATGCTTTTTTTCTGCAAAATAATAGGCAATAGCCAGACATATCGGTGAAGTCAGTAAACAGAATTTTTTGTTTCCGGCCAGACTCAATATTCTCGCTGAATTTGTAAAAGTGGGATATTCCTTGTTCAATACAGAAACCAGAATGTTGGCATCCAAAAAAATATTCATTTTCTTGAATCGAAAAATTCCTTTTTAGCTGATTTTCTACTTTGTTTAGTCTGATATTCAGCTTTGCCTTCGGCAATCAGATTTACCCAATCAGCTATGGGGTATTCTTCGAGGGATTGGTAATCTGTTGAAGTAACTTTTGTTAAAAGAAATTCTATGAGCCTTGATAGACTAATGTCGTTTTCATCTGCATACTTTTTTGCTTTATTGATGACATCTTCATTAAAGCTAAGCGTTAATTTAGCATTCATAAATAAACTCCTCTCTGTTTTTACACAAAAATAATATTTTTTACGTATATCTTTTAGTATTTTTACGTATAATTTTAATAAATTTCTTTTTTTGCAGAAGCCAGGGTATTTTTCAGTAAGCCTACGATGGTCATCAAACCCACACCTCCAGGAACAGGAGTAATCCATGAGCTTTTTGGTGCTACATTTTCAAAATCTACATCTCCGTAAAGTTTGAAACCTGATTTGGTCTCAGAGGAAACCTCGCGATTCATACCAACATCAATGACAATAGAACCTTCTTTAACCATGTCGGCGGTAATGAAATTCTTTTTACCTATTGCAACGATTAATATGTCAGCATCCAGGCTATATTTTTTAATATCAGGAGTTTTGCTGTGGCAGATGGTAACAGTGCAATTTCCAGGATTTGTATTCCTTGCCATTAATATGCTCATCGGTGAACCCACAATATTACTTCTGCCAACAACGACACAATGTTTACCGGCAGTATCGATTCCATATTCCTGAAGCATCAGTAAAATACCATAAGGAGTTGCCGGTAAAAAGGAGGGAAGGTTACGCTGCATCCTACCAAGGTTAACCGGATGGAAGCCGTCCACATCTTTTTCAGGAGATATTTTTTCAGTAACTTTATCTGCAGAGATATGTTTTGGAAGAGGAAGCTGAACAAGGATACCATCTGTTTCAGGATCTTTATTTACTTCATCAATTTTCCGGAGTAATTCTTCTTCAGTGATTGTATTCTCAAAGCGATACAAGGTTGAATTAAAACCTACCTTTTCACAGTTTTTTATTTTACTGGCAACATAGGTTTCTGAACCCCCATCATGCCCAACAAGTATGGCTACCAGATGGGGTTTACGGCCAGTATTCTTTAAAATTTCGGCTGCCTCAATTGCGATTCTTTCTTTTAGTTTCTCTGAAACAAATTTTCCGTCGAGTAACTGCATTTTTATTGAAATATAGTATTTATTAACATTTAGTGGCTTATTAACATGTTAATTTCGCAATTCGCGTAATGCGAAATAGTTAAATTAATCTAATTTCAGGACTGCCATGAAGGCTGTTTGAGGTATTTCCACATTGCCTACCTGTCTCATTCGCTTTTTACCCTTTTTCTGTTTTTCAAGAAGCTTACGTTTCCTTGAAATATCACCACCATAGCATTTCGCAGTTACATCTTTACGCAGGGCCTTTACAGTTTCGCGGGCAATAATTTTCGCTCCGATGGATGCCTGAATAATAATCTCAAACTGCTGGCGCGGAATCAGTTCTCTAAGTTTTTCACAGATCTTTTTCCCAAAATTATAGGAGTTTGTTCTATGAATTAATGATGAAAGGGCATCAACAGGTTCACTGTTTAAGAGTATATCCAAACGAACCAGGTCAGACTGCCGGTAACCGATCTGATGATAATCGAATGATGCGTAACCTTTGGAAATTGTTTTTAAACGATCATAAAAATCGAATACAATTTCACCCATCGGCATTTCAAAGATCAGCTCAACCCGGTCGGAGGTTAGGTAGGATTGATTGACTATCGTGCCACGTTTCTGAATACAGAGCGACATGATTGGCCCTACAAATTCAGATTTAGTGATAATATTGGCCTTAATATAAGGTTCTTCAACATGATCCAGTTTACTTGGATCAGGCAGATCGGAGGGGTTATGTACATCGATCTCCAGACCTTTGGAAGTAAATGCTTTATAGGATACATTCGGAACAGTGGTAATCACTGTCATGTCGAATTCTCTTTCCAGTCGCTCCTGAATAATCTCCATGTGGAGCATACCCAGGAAACCACAACGGAAACCAAATCCCAAAGCCGCTGATGATTCAGGTTCGAATACGATAGAAGCATCATTAAGCTGCAGTTTGTGCATACTTTCACGAAGTTCCTCGTACTCATCCGTGTCAACCGGATATATACCGGCAAATACCATTGGTTTTACTTCCTCAAAACCTTTGATCGGTTCTGAACTTGGTTTATCTTTATGTGTAATCGTATCTCCGACCTTAACTTCACGTGCTTCTTTTATCCCCGAAATGATATAACCTACATCCCCGGTTTTAATCACATCTTTTGGTTTCTGGGTCAACTTTAAGGTTCCTACTTCCTCTGCGATATAATCCTTATCTGTCGCTACAAACTTCACCTTATCTCCCTTACGGATCTCGCCATTAAGTACCTTATAATATGCAATAATACCCCTGAATGAATTAAAAACAGAGTCGAATATCAAAGCCTGTAATTCCCCATCAGGATTGCCCTTTGGAGCAGGAATACGTTCAATTATGGCTCTTAAAATACTATCTACACCTAAACCGGTTTTGCCGGATGCCGGAATAATTTCTTCGCGTTTACAACCAATCAGTTCAATAATCTGGTCTTTCACTTCTTCAGGCATAGCTCCCGGAAGGTCCATCTTGTTCAAAATTGGAATAATCTCCAGGTCGTGCTCAAGTGCCAGGTACAAATTAGATATGGTCTGTGCTTGTATTCCCTGCGAAGCATCCACGATTAGTAATGCACCTTCACAGGCAGCAATCGAGCGAGAAACTTCATAGGAAAAATCCACGTGACCCGGTGTGTCTATCAGATTAAGAACATAGGGCTGACCATCCTGAATGTAATCCATTTGGATTGCATGACTCTTAATGGTAATTCCGCGCTCACGTTCCAAATCCATATCATCAAGCAGTTGAGCCTGGGATTCACGCTGGGTGATTGTATTAGTATACTCCAGAAGACGGTCAGCCAGAGTGCTTTTACCGTGATCAATATGAGCAATTATGCAAAAGTTACGTATATACTTCATTTGAGGCGCAAATATAGTTTATTAAGCTCAAATTTTATTCCAATAAATGAATTCATGATCCTGATTAGCTAAGCGCCAAAAGCTTAATGTTTGCCTTGAAAATATTTGTAATTTTTTTAATGCAGCTTTCTTTATAGCTAATTTTTTTTTCTATTTTGGGAAATAATCACTTTATAAACATTACAAGAATTCATGACTATTGGTATTTTGCTTGAGCCCATCCCGGAAACACGGGTATCATTAATTCCCGAACATATTTCAGTCCTGAAGAAACAAAATATAAATGTATTAGCCGAAAGCAATTGTGGTGCAAAGGCATTTGCTCCTGACATACTCTATTCTGAACAGGGTGCCGAGATCAGTTCAAGAGAGAATGTTTTAAAAAATTCAGATATTTTATTGAGTATTCATCCCCTAACGGAGGATGATCTTAACAAAGTCAAAAAATCAGCTGTAATATTGGGTGTTTTTAATCCGCTGGCCAATTTTGAATTAATTAAGAAATGGGCGGAATGTGGATTTACGACCTTTAGTATGGATATGCTGCCCCGTACAACCAGAGCGCAGAGTATGGATATACTGAGTTCTCAGGCTAATATTGCAGGCTATAAAGCTGTGATTCTGGCTGCTATGCAACTTCCCAAGTATTTTCCGATGTTTATGACCGCTGCAGGAAGTATTGCTCCGGCAAAAGTGATGATACTGGGAGCAGGAGTTGCCGGACTCCAGGCAATTGCGACAGCCAAACGTTTGGGTGCTGTTGTTGAAGTTTTTGATACCCGTCCGGCTGTTAAAGAAGAAGTGATGAGTCTGGGTGCCAAGTTTATAGAAGTGGAAGGTGCTCTTGATGCTTCAAAGGCCGGTGGTTATGCAGTTGACCAGACCGAAGAATATAAACAAAAGCAACAGGCAAGGATTGCTGAGGTTGCAACTAAAGCTGATGTAATTATTACAACCGCACAGATTCAGGGTAAAAAAGCTCCAATACTTTTGCCCGACAGTATTTTGGATAATATGAAGGCCGGTTCGCTTATAATCGACCTGGCCTCGATCACAGGAGGTAATACGACCCGTACTAAAGACCGTGAAACCGTTGTGTATAAAAATGTAACAATCATTGGCAATTCAAACTTGCAGGGCACAATGCCATCTGATGCAAGTAAGTTATATGGAAAGAATATTTTAAACTTTCTGCAGCTCATCATAGGGAAAGAGGGACAACTCAATTTAAATTTTGAAGATGATCTGGTGAAAGGTACATGCATCAGCAATAATGGCGAAGTGTGTAATGATAGGGTGAAGGAATTGACAGTTAATAAGTAGTAAGTTTTAAGTAATAAGTTGTAAGTGATAAGTTTTAAAACTGTTTCAAACCACTGAAATACAATATTTGATAGATAATATGGACGAGATATTTAACTGGCTTAACCAGCATCAGCAGATTATTTACATTGTTATTCTGAGTGTATTTCTTGGAATTGAGGTCATTGGCAGAGTTCCCAGCGTTTTACATACGCCATTAATGAGTGGTGCTAATGCGATTCACGGAGTGGTTATAATAGGGGCTATTATTGTAATGGGAAAGGCCGAAAGCGATAATTTGCTTGCCCTTATTCTGGGATTTCTTGCGGTGATTCTGGGTACCTTAAATGTTGTGGGCGGTTTTGTAGTGACGGATCGTATGCTTGAAATGTTTAAAAAGAAGAAATAATAAACCTGATTTCTATCAGATTAGTTTTAATCCAACCCTTATAAAATTCAGAAATACAGTACAATGGAATTAAATATCTTGATTATTTGTTACCTGATTGGTTCTGTAACCTTCATTATTGGTTTAAAGATGTTAAGTCATCCGGAGAGTGCAAGAAAGGGTAATCTTATTGCCGCCGCTGGTATGGCTGTTTCTATTTTGGGTACAATCTTTCTTTACGAGGAAGAGGGGCTAAGACTGGGGAACTATGTCTGGATTTTTTCGGCATTAATCATTGGTACAATTTTAGGTACAATGGCCGCCAAGAGGGTAATGATGACGGCTATGCCTGAAATGGTGAGTTTATTTAACGGAATGGGAGGGGCCTGTGCCGCTCTGATTTCCATTGTAGAATTTGACCACCTTTCGCATCTGGTTCAGGCTGGTGCTACTGCTGACCGTGGAATATTACTGATTATTTTTGCTGGATTGATCATCGGGACAATTTCGTTTGCAGGTAGTATGGTTGCATGGGGTAAATTAAATGGAAAAATCAAAGACTTTTCATTCAATGGGCAACATATCGTAAACCTGGTCATTTTCGGTGTAATAATTGCGCTTTCTGCTTATCTGATAATTTCCCTAGATACAGCAGCCAGTACATTATTCTATGTCATATTTGCTTTGTCGATCGTTTACGGACTCTTTTTCGTTTTTCCAATTGGAGGTGCAGATATGCCCGTTGTTATTTCATTATTAAACTCATTTACCGGGGTTGCCGCCGCATTTGGTGGTTTCCTGTATGATAATCCGGTGATGTTAACGGGTGGTATTCTGGTTGGTTCTGCGGGTACTATTCTGACAATTCTGATGTGTAAAGCAATGAACCGTCCGCTTAGCAATGTCTTGATAGGTTCATTCGGCGGTGCTTCTGCCGGATCTGCAGGGAAGGAGCAGGGAGCTTACAAAGAAATTAGCATCAGCGACTCTGCTGTGGTCATGAGCTATGCTAAACGGGTAATGATCGTGCCAGGCTATGGTCTTGCAGTTGCTCAGGCTCAGCATGTATGCCATGAGCTGGAAAAGTTACTGAGTGACAAAGGAGTAGAGGTTAATTATGCTATTCATCCGGTTGCAGGACGTATGCCCGGTCATATGAACGTTCTTCTTGCCGAAGCAGATGTAGATTATGCGAGATTACTTGAAATGGAACAGGCAAATGAGGAATTTCCTATGACTGATGTTGTCTTAATTTTGGGGGCCAACGATGTGGTCAACCCGGCAGCAAAAACAGATCCTGGGTCTCCAATTTATGGCATGCCTGTTTTGGATGTAGAACTCTCTAAGCTCGTGATTATTAATAAACGAAGCATGAACCCTGGATATGCGGGTATCGAAAATGAGCTTTTCTTTCAGCCTAAATCCTCTATGCTTTTCGGAGATGCTAAATCAGTGCTTCAGCAGTTGGTAACTGAAATCAAAACACTCTAGCTAAGCTGAAAGCCTAAAGCTAAAAGGATAAAGCTGGATTCGTTTATATATTTCTACTTTTCTACTTTAACTATTAACTGTTAGCTTTCTGCTTTTGGCTTTGTGCTTTAAGCTTAATCGGCTCTTTTCAGTCCATATTTCTCAATTTTACTGTACAGATGGCTTCTTTGTATATCTATGTCATCTGCTGTTTTAGACACATTCCAGTTGTTTTTTTCCAGTTTGTATTTGATATAATCCCTTTCGGCAAAATCTTTGTACTCCTGAAAGTTGGTGAACTGATCAAAATTTTGCTGAGGTGCTGCTGCTGGGCTTTCAGATCCTAATGAAAAAGAAGCTGGATTTGCATAATTGGTAACATCAGCTTCTGTAATTAATTTATCACTCAAAATAATCAGTCGCTCAATCATATTACGAAGCTCCCGGATATTACCGGTCCAGTTCATTTCCTGTAATGCAATCATTGCCGAATCACTGATTTTTTTAACCGGCATTCCGTAATCATTACAGATTTCTTCACAGAAATTTTGGGCAATAAGTGGTATATCTTCTTTCCGCTCAGTTAAATGTGGTACATGTATCAGTATTACACTTAAACGATGGTATAAATCCATTCTGAAATTTCCTGCTTCAATTTCCTTTTGAAGGTCCTTATTTGTAGCAGCAATTACCCTGACATCTACATCAATCTCTTTTTCGCCGCCTACCCGGGTTATTTTATTTTCCTGAAGAGCACGCAGAACTTTTGCCTGTGCTGAAAGACTCATGTCTCCAATTTCATCCAGAAACAAAGTGCCGCCGCTTGCCTGTTCAAACTTTCCTATTCTTTGCTTGATGGCTGAAGTAAAAGATCCCTTCTCATGCCCAAAAAGCTCACTTTCAATCAGCTCTGAGGGTATTGCAGCACAATTCACCTCAACAAGTACATAGTTGGCACGATTTGATTTTTCATGCAGCCAGCGAGCCACGAGCTCTTTTCCGCTTCCATTTGCCCCTGTAATAAGTACTCTTGCATCAGTAGGGGCAACCCTTTCAATTGTAGCTTTGATTCGTTCAATGGCTACTGAATTACCCAGCATCTCACGGGTCTTACTGACCTTACGCTTTAAAACTTTTGTTTCTGTTACCAGAGTTTTACGTTCTAATGCATTTCTTACCGTAATCAGTAAGCGATTAAGATCAGGTGGTTTTGAAATAAAGTCATAGGCTCCCTTTTTACTGGCCTCTACAGCTGTTTCAATTGTCCCATGACCAGAAATCATAATAAATGGCAGATCAGGCTGAATTTTCAGTCCTTCAGTAAGAACCTCCAGGCCGTCCATTTTATTCATTTTTATATCGCAAAGAACCAGATCATATTCATTTTTCCTGATCAGTTCTAATGCATCGATTCCGTTATCTACATCCTCAACCTGGTACTCCTCATATTCAAGTATTTCTCTTAAAGTATTTCGGATTGCCCTCTCATCATCAATGATTAATATTTTTGCCATAAGTATCAAGTAGATTTTTAATATAAATCGGTTTAATACCGAATATAATAACCATAATTTTTATTACAAACAAGATGCCGAAAACCCTATAATTCAGGGGTTTTGAAAAATAAAAAAAATGCAAGCCTGTAAGCCGGGTTCTGTTTTCCCGCAATGCGGGACTTCTATCATTTATCTGGTCGCGCAATTGCTTGCGAGATCTAACGACCTACCCATTCCGGATAACCCCGTAGGTACGGGATAAGGAAGCGAGCAGCTTCACGTCCGGAACCTATTTGGTCTTTCAACTCCTGGGGTTTACCGCACTGCATGTCACCATACAATACCGTGAGCTCTTACCTCACGTTTTCACCTTTTCCCCAAAACCTAAGTTTAGGGGTAGTATATTTTCTGTGGCACTTTCCGTATCCGCTTTCGCGGAGCCTTCCCGTTAAGAAGCAGGATGCTCTGTGTTGCCCGGACTTTCCTCTCTCCCGCAAATGCGGGCGAGCGATAGAACGGCTTGCTTTACAAAGATAGTGATTTGTTATTTAGGGTTTATGCGGACAAGATTTTTGTCAAGACTGATGACGCTTTTCAGGATTGCAATGCTCGCTGAATGGAAAAAATCCTGATTGATATTCGTAAAATCATCACTTGGTTTGTGATAATCATCATGGTCTTCAACACCAAAATAAACAAAAGGAATATTCTCCTTCGCAAATGGTCCATGATCACTTTGCATCGTCCAGTCATCTTTCCCTGTCCCTGGTTCATCATGCCCGAATTTGATACTAATACCAGTATTCTTATCAGCATGCTTAAGGGCATCTCTCAGAATTGGGGTTTTATAAGTGCCGGCAGCATAAAGTTCAGATTTGTCATTATGCGAAACCATATCCAGATTGATATTCAATTTTAGATGCTCCCTCGATGGGATAGGGACCTTTAAAAAGGAATATGCTCCCTGTAAACCCATTTCTTCGGCGTCAAATGCGATGAATACAAGCGTATTTTTTGGTTTATGTTCTTTGAAATATTTTGCAATTGATAATATTGTAGCAATTCCTGAAGCATTATCATCTGCACCATTAAAAATTTCAGAATTGTTCATTCCCACATGATCATAATGTGCTGAAATTACAATTACCTGATCTGACTTTCCTTTAATATATCCTATCAGGTTAACCCCATTGATTTCTTCGTTCCTTCGGTTTTTGAATGTAAATGGATGCTTAAAGTCCTTATTGTAAGCATCAAGCCCAATTTCTTTGAATCTGTTAACGATATATTCAGCAGCCATGAAATTTCCGAGGCTGCCCGTTTTCCTGCCCTCATACTTGTCGGATGAAAGTGTTTCTATATCATTAAGCAATATTTTCCGATCGACATTTTGTGCATTAGCATCAAAAATTGATGTTAAGACAAGGATTATAAACAGCTTTTTTATGATAAAATTGTAATGTTAAGCTCCGAATCTATTCGACCGGGCTGGTTTAAATTTGCCAATGAATATTGGATTTATGCTACTTCACGAATATCAACAGCCACCACCCTGGAAACACCCTGTTCTGCCATAGTTACACCATAAATAATATCTGTACTGGCGATGGTTCGTTTATTATGAGAAACAATAATAAACTGCGACTGATCTGAAAATTCCCTTATGATATTATTGAATTTATCAATGTTTGTATCATCTAAGGGTGCATCAACTTCGTCGAAAATACAGAATGGGGCTGGTTTTAATAGATATAATGAAAAGAGCAATGCCGTGGCCGTCAGCGTTTTTTCACCTCCGGATAATTGATTGATGGATAGTGGCCGCTTACCTTTCGGGCGGGCAATAATATCAATTTCTGATTCCAGCGGGTTGGAAGGATCTGACAATACCAGATCGCAGCTATCTTCTTCATTAAACAGAGAACGGAAAACCTGTATAAAATGAGTTCTGACATCGCTGAAGGCTGCCATAAACTTCTCCTTTGCTGTATCATCAATTTCTTTAATAGTTTGTAACAAAGATGATTTAGCTTCAGCCAGGTCTTTTTTCTGAGATTGAATAAAGTTATAGCGCTCATTCATTTCCTGATAGGCTTCCATGGCCATTGGGTTTATTGCGCCAAATTCATCCAGTTGTCTTTTTATCCGCTCGGTCTTTTCACGAATATCCTGCTCACTATCAGTTCTTTGCTCGTAAGATTCTTCATCCAGTAATATAGAAATATCAACATCGAATTCAACAGACAGTCTTTCCTTTAAGGCATTTAACTCCAGTTTAATTGCTGTTTTTTCTTCTTTTAATTCGTTTGAGATTAGCTCGGCCTGTTCCTTATTTCTGCGTAGCAGGCTTATTTTTTCTTCTATCTCAGTAATCAGTAATCTGGAAGCATAATAGCTCTGTTCAGCCTCATTAACAGCCGTTTCAAATTCCTCTTTTTGAACGTACATCGCGATCAGATCTTCATCAGAATGATCTGCATGCTGAAGTGTTTCTTTAATTCCTGCCTGTGTTTTTTCAAGTTCAGCCTGATTTAAACCAATACGAGTTTCCAGGTTTTTTTGCTGACTTTCACGGTATTCAAGGTCCTTTTCTATACCCGATACTTTGTTTTGCTGCTGATGGAAGCGGATATTCTCCTGGTTATAGAGTGCCGATTTTGAATTTAAGCTTTCTGCAAGCTCATTATAGCTTTGCTGGTCGTTTAAAACTTGCTCCTGCTTAATTTGCTTGTTGACTTTTAGCTCAATTAGAAGGGGTTCTGCGGCAATTAATTCATTTCCTATACTCGCTATTTTTTGCTCGATATCCTGTTTTCTATTGAGACTATTTTCAATGAAAGCAAGGTATTGTTCCTGTTTGGTTTTCACAGAAGTATATTCATTGCTCAATCTGTTGATTTCCTGTTGCGATTCCTGTAGGAGATCTTTTTGTGAAGAATCTATAAGATCTTTTAATTTGATCTCTTCTTCTGCAATGGAGTTCTTTAATTTAACAATTAAGGTTTCTCCGCTATTAATTTCTTTTGAAAGTTTTTCAAGATTTTTAGCCCTCCCGATTCGTTTTCCTTCAAAAAGTCCGACAGAACCACCCGACATTCCCGTTCTGGTTTTTGTAAACATCCCGGTCTTACTTAAGATAACAACCTGTTCTGATGGCAAAGCCGAGCGTAATTCATTTTCTTCTCCTGATTGCAGCAGATAAACATTATACAGCAGCATTTCACAAAGCGGACGATATTTGGCATTTGTGTCGATTATTTCTAAAGCAGGGATCAGGTCCTTACGTTCAGTATTTACTGAAGGTCGTTTTCCTGCTACATTTAAAGCATCAAGGATGAAAAAATTAGCCCGGCCTCTTGACGAATCACTCAGTAATTGAATTGCCTGTACTGCCTCTGCCTGCGTTTCTACGACATAATGATTCATCACCGGTTCGAGGTAGTTCTCAATGGCAATCCGGTATTCTTCACGGCAAAAAAGTATGTCAGAGAAAAGTGGTGCCTGCTTTGTCCAGCCGGCATTTTTTTTCAGAAAACGGATCGATTCCGGAAATCCTTCCAGGTTATCAACCATCGATTTGGTTAGGTTATACTCATTCTGTTTGGAATCGAGTTTTCGGCTTTCCTGATTGAGAATTTCTTTTTGTTCCTTCAGATGTTCAGTACTGCGCCGAATTTGTCGTTCCAGTTCATCCTCGAGCTCTTTATTCTGAATATATTCCTTTTGTTTACTTTCCAGTTGGCCTTTTAACTCAGTAATAACCTTGTTAAATTCATTGAGTTCAACTTCTTTTGATTCTGTATCAGCCATATTACGACTGCTTTCCTGATGAAGTGCTTCTTTCTGAATATTCAAAATGGCAATCTCCTTTTCAAGTTTATAGACCTGATTTTGGAGTTCATTATTTTCAAGGCTGATGGTATCGAGTGCTGCTTTTGATTTTTGCTGTTCTGATCTTAGTTCAATGATCCCCTGGTGCTGATTTTCTGTCGAAATACGAAGTTTCTCAAGAACCTCACTTTCCTGTAAATGTTCTTCATTTAAGCGCTTCTGATTGTAAAAGACATGGTTAAGTTGGTTCTGATCTTTTTCAAGCTCATCGCTCAGTCTGGTTTTTTTATCTTCAAGAAAGCGTAATTGCTCGTTCTTTAATTTCTTATCACTTTCATAAGTTCGAATCTTAGCAATAAATTCATTGGTAGCTTTTTGCTGAATGGAAAGATTCTTTTCCAGATTCAGGTTTTCAAGTTTTAACTTCTGCAAAAATGCCTCCAGATTGCTGATTTCAGTGTTTATCCCGCTACTCTCCAGAGAATGCTGCTGCTCTTTGTCTTCAAGCTTAGTCAGGGATTCTCTAAATCCGATGATCCGATAAGAGGCCAGGCTCAGACTTAATGACTTGTATTGTTCCTTAAGCCGGTAATACCTCTCTGCTTTTTTAGCCTGATTTTCAAGGGTTTTTAGATTTTTTTCAATCTCGAACAAAAGATCCTCTACACGGCTAAGATCTGCCTCTGTATCTTTTAATTTATTGAAGGTTTGTTTTTTCCTAAGCTTGTATTTAGATATTCCAGAAGCCTCCTCAAATAAAGCCCTTCTTGAATTGTCTTTATTGGCAATGATCTCATCGATCATTTTCAATTCGATAATAGAGTAGGAGTCTGATCCTATACCGGTATCAAGAAACAGATCTGTAATGTCTTTCAGACGGCATTGCACATCATTTAATCGGTATTCACTTTCGCCTGAACGATATAGCTTACGGGTAATGGTGACCTTTGTAAAATCAGTAGGAAGAATATTTTTGGTGTTATCGAATGTCAGGGATACCTCTGCAAGATTAGATGGCTTGCGTGTTTTTGTTCCATTGAAAATGATATTTTCCATTTTCTCAGAGCGCAGCATCCGGGTACTTTGTTCTCCAAGTACCCAGCGTACTGCATCTACAACATTCGATTTCCCGCAGCCATTTGGACCCACAATAGCAGTTACACCATCATTGAAATTGATCGTGATCTTATCGCCAAAGCTTTTAAAACCTTTAATTTCCAGTTGTGTAAGCTGCATTTTCTTCTTTCCGCTCAGGGCGGATCATGATTAGTTTTAAGGGTTCAATTTATAAAATTCTCCATATCTATTAATAATATAAATAATGAAATCGTAACTATTTTTTACGATTACAAAACGTATTTTTAGCTAAGAAATGAACATTGAATTTTAATTATATAAAACTATGGAATACAGACGTTTAGGTAAATCCGGTTTAAAAGTAAGTGCCCTTTCATTAGGAAGCTGGTTAACTTTTGGACAGCAGATAGAGGATAAGGTTGCTGAAGAATTAATGGACATCGCCTACGAAGGTGGCGTTAATTTCTTTGATAATGCTGAGGGTTATGCAGGAGGGAAGTCGGAAATTGTTATGGGGAACATTTTAAAGAAGAAAAAATGGGATCGTAGTTCCTACATTGTATCCAGTAAGATCTTTTTTGGTGCAGAGGAGAAGAAACCGAATATGATCGGACTTTCTAAAAAGCACTTGTTTGAGGGGACTCATAATGCCCTTAAGCGCTTGCAGCTTGATTATGTGGATCTGATCTACTGTCACAGACCAGATAAGGAAACCCCGATAGAAGAAACGGTTTGGGCTATGCATCAATTGATCCAACAGGGAAAAGCATTGTATTGGGGAACATCCGAATGGAGTGCGCTTGAAATAATGCAGGCTCATTATTTTGCCGAAAAAAACCATTTGGTTCCACCGGTGATGGAACAACCTCAGTATAACATGCTTTGGCGTGATAAAATGGAAATGGAATTTTTATTATTGTTCAGGGATTTTGGAATGGGAACCACAATCTGGAGCCCAATGGCATCCGGATTACTTTCTGGAAAATACAACAACGCCGATCCAAAAGATGCCCGTTTCAGCATGGATAACCTTGAATGGTTAAGAAACAGACTGCTGGTAGAATCAAACATATATAAAGTTAAATTATTGCAGGCAGTTGCCGAGAGACTGAATACCTCATTAGCTAAACTCGCTATTGCATGGTGTTTAAAAAATCCTCACGTCAGTACCGTCATTTTAGGCGCTTCGAAGGCTGCACAGCTAAAAGAGAACCTTACTTCACTTGAAGTAGTGTCTTTGCTGACAAATGAAATTATGCAGGAAATTGATGAAATTACAGGAACTAAACCACAGGTTATAATTCCTTGAGTTAAGGCTGACAGGGTTCAAAACCCTGTCAGCCTTTAAAACCCTGTCAGCCTTATAATATATCAGTTAATTTAAAGGTATCCTTTACACGGATGCCTTTTTCTGTTTCCTGGAGGGTACAACATTCATTTATTGGGTCGTGTTCCAGATAGAGGATGTAATCGTTCTCAAGGGCCTCAGTGAGAAACTTCTTCTTCTCATTCAGGGTTTTGAGCGGAAACATATCATAAGACATTACATAAGGCATTGGAATATGTCCGATGGAAGGAAGCATATCAGCCATGTAAAGTATAGTCTTGCCCTTATAGCTGATCTGCGGCAGCATCATGGAATCGGTATGTCCGAAGGCAAAGCGTATTTTTATATGATCGGTAAAGTCTACACCATCAGTGGTGTCAATAAACTTTAACTTGCCGCTTTCCTGAATTGGCAGAATGTTTTCTTTCAAAAAAGACGCTTTTTCCCGCTCATTGGGATGAACAGCCCATTCCCAGTGTACCTTATTGCTCCAAATATTAGCGTTCTTAAAAGCAGGCACAAGACTTCCATCTTCAAGTTTTTCTATCGAGCCACCACAGTGGTCGAAATGAAGGTGGGTTAGAAATACATCAGTGATATCATCCTTGGTAAAACCGTGATTTTCAAGAGATTTTTCAAGAGTATCATCACCATGCAGGTAATAGTGCTTTAAAAAACGCTCATCCTGTTTTTGTCCTATTCCATTGTCAATCAGTATTTTACGATCTCCATCTACGATCAGAAGGCAGCGCATAGCCCAATTGCAAAGGTTGTTTTCGTCAGCCGGATTGGTTTTCTGCCAGATTGATTTAGGTACTACCCCGAACATAGCACCACCGTCCAGCTTAAAAAATCCTGCGTTTATGGTAAATAATTTCATTTCAGACTTTGCTTGAAAGTTTTAATCCAATGATTGAAGATATTAAAAGAAACAGGAAAAACATCCGCCAGAAGTCGGTTGGGTCTTTAAACAGAATTATTCCCGCAATAACCGATCCCGCAGCTCCAATTCCGGCCCAAACAGCGTAGGAGGTACCCATTGGTAAGGTTTTGGATGCTAGGAATAAAAGATACATACTGATAGATACACTGATCAGAAAGCCCGTTATCCATAAAACAAACTCAATACCTGTAGCTTCCTTTGCTTTAGCCAGACAGCTTGTGAAGGCTACTTCAAATAAGCCACCGATGATGAGATAAATCCAGGCCATAGAATTTAGTTGAGAGTTGAGAATGGAGAGTTGAGAATGGAGAACCTGTAATTTTCAACTCTCAACTCTCCATTCTCAATTATTAAAGGTGTATTACTTCACCGTATGCATCAGCAGCAGCTTCCATGATCGCTTCACTCATCGTAGGGTGAGGATGTACAGTTTTTACAATATCCATACCGGTGGTCTCCAGTTTTCTTGCTACTACAACCTCAGCAATCATTTCAGTTACATTGGCACCGATCATATGAGCACCCAGGAACTCTCCGTATTTGGCATCGAATATTACTTTTACGAAGCCGTCTTTAGCACCGGCAGCACTTGCCTTTCCTGAAGCAGAAAATGGAAATTTGCCGACTTTAATCTCATATCCGGCTTCTTTTGCAGCCTTTTCTGTATAACCAACTGATGCAATCTCAGGAGAGCAGTATGTACATCCAGGTATATTATTATAATTTAAAGGTTCAGGGTGATGACCTGCAATCTTTTCGACACAAATAATGCCTTCAGCAGATGCAACATGTGCCAGAGCCTGTCCCTTTACAATATCACCGATCGCATAAACACCATCGACATTGGTTTTGTAAAAATCATCAACCTGAACACGTCCTTTGTCTATTGTGATACCAAGTTCTTCAAGTCCGATATTTTCAATATTAGGACTTACCCCAATCGCAGAAAGCACAATATCACACTCAATCGTCTCAGTACCAACAACTGTCTTTACCAGCACTTTGCATCCGCTGCCCGAAGTGTCTACCGATTCAACATTTGTACCGGTCATAACGTTGATACCTGCTTTTTTAAAGCTTCTCAGTAATTGTTTTGATATATCCTCGTCCTCTACAGGAACTATATTGTCGAGATATTCAACAATCGTAACTTTAGTTCCTATCGCATTGTAGAAATATGCAAATTCAACTCCTATTGCTCCTGAACCAATAATAACCATAGATTTAGGTTGTTGTGGTAAAACCATTGCCTGACGGTATCCAATCACTTTTTTCCCATCCTGTTTTAGGTTTGGCAATTCCCTTGATCTTCCTCCGGTTGCAAGAATTATATGTTTAGCTGTGAACTCTTTATCTGTTCCATCCGGACCCTTAACCTCAACTTTTCCGCCTTTTTTTATCTTTCCGGTTCCTGTAATCACATCGATCTTATTCTTCTTCATCAGGAACTGAACTCCTTTACTCATTCCGTCAGCAACACCACGGCTTCGCTTAATTATGGCACCATAATCAGCTGCAGCATCCTTAACACTTATTCCATAATCTGCAGCATGGTTTATGTATTCAAAAACATTAGCACTTTTCAGCAGGGCTTTTGTCGGAATACAACCCCAATTTAAACAAATTCCTCCCAGAGATTCCCGTTCTACAACGGCAACTTTTAAGCCTAATTGAGATGCACGAATAGCTGCCACGTAACCGCCTGGTCCGCTTCCTATAACTATGATGTCGTAGTTCATATTTTATATAAATAATACAATAGAGATTCTGCGCAAATCTAACAAAATACTTATCGGGTTGAAAATATTTGATCGGACTATCAGCACAGATTCAATTCAAGAATGTTGAAAAGTGTAAATTGTCGAAAAAATTCCTGAAAATTAACATTAAGTTAATACTGGAACTGCCTAATATTCAGAATGGGTACATATCTTTGTGCAGATTATAACAAACCAATTAATCAGTCTCACTTAAAGTACAATTTATGAAGAAGTTTTTACTCTCAACAGTTGTTGTTTTACTTATTGCATTTAATCTGAATGCACAGGTTACAACCAGTAGTTTGTCGGGTACTATCCGCGATTCTAAGGAATCGCTTATTGGTGCTACGATAAAGGCCACACATCAGCCAACAGGTACCGTTTACGGTTCCTCTTCAGGCGTCGACGGAAGGTTCAATATTCCTAACATGCGTGTAGGAGGTCCATATCTTATCGTGGTATCCTATGTAGGTTACCAATCAGAGTCGTTCAGTGAAGTCATACTAAAACTGGGTGAGCCCTTTGTTTTAAATGTTTTATTGACTGCATCCGGTAGAGAGCTGCAGGAAGTTGTGATTACAGCTCAGGATCCAAATTCAGTATTGAATGCAAACCGTACAGGCTCAACAACCAACCTTGGCCGTGCTCAGATTCAAAGTGTTCCAACCATAACCAGAAGTGTAAATGATCTGACAAAATTTACTCCTCAGGCAAACGGAGCTTCTATTGGTGGTGGAAATTATCGTCAGAACAACTTCACAGTAGATGGTTCTGATTTTAACAACCAATTCGGAATTGGTAGTAATTTACCAGCAGGTGGTTCACCAATCTCTATCGATGCGATTGAAGAAGTTTCAGTGAATGTAACACCATATGACGTTAGAATGTCTGGCTTTGTAGGTAGTGCAATTAATGCAGTAACCCGCTCAGGAAGAAATACGTTTTTTGGAAATGCATTTTTTGGATTTAGAAATGAAAGCAATCAGGGTAATAAAGTTGGTGGAAATAACATTATTTTACAACCTCTTGATGAAACTCAGTTTGCCTTTAGTTTAGGTGGACCAATCATTAAAGATAAACTCTTTTTCTTTGCAAATATCGATCGGACTGCGCAGGTAAGACCTGGTCAGAGTAGAGTAGCTGCTTCACCATCAGCACCTTTTGGTTCAAATCCAAACATTGCTCGTCCAACGACTACTGAGCTGGACAATATTCGCAGTTATTTGATGAGAACCTACAATTATGATCCGGGAATCTATCAGGGATATGCAAATGAAAGCTATAATAATAAAATCTTAGCCAGATTGGACTGGAATATTAACAAAGATCACCGTTTCAATATCCGCTATAATCAGGTTGAAAGTGCAACACCTTCTTTTATTAGTACTTCAACAGGAGGAACCGGATATAATTTCCCGAACAATGGCGGTAGGAATAATCCTGGTCACCTACATTTCAGCAATTCAAATTATACTCAGGAAGCTAACCAGTACTCATTGGCTGCTGAATTGAACTCTTCATTAGGTTCGAAACTTTCAAATACACTAAGAGGAAGTTTTACACACCAGAATGATCCAAGAGGCTCAGAAAGCGATGTTTTTCCACTGGTTGATATCATGAAAGATGGTACGGCTTTTACAACTTTTGGATATGAGCCTTTTACCTATGGAAACTTAAGAGACGTGCAAACCTATAGTTTCACAGATAACCTAACCATGAGTTTAGGAAATCATGAACTAACACTTGGTTTACAAATGGACTTCAGTACCACCAAAAATGGTTTCCAACGTTTTGGAACTGGAGCTTACCGTTTCAATTCCTGGGATGATTTTGTGAATGGTGTGAAACCAAATGATTATGCGATCACTTATTCCCTATCACCGGGATATGCACAGGCTTTCCCAACCTTTAAATTCCAGCAGTATTCAGCCTATTTCCAGGATAATTTCCGTGTAGGGGAGAAACTGAATATTACTGCAGGTTTACGCTTTGAATTACCTACATACCCGGACGTACCTGAAATTAAAACTCATCCTTTAATCGCACCTTTAACTTTTTCTGAAGGCAGAAAACTGGACACCGGGGTGTTACCTAAAGAAAGAATCATGATATCTCCCAGAATTGGATTCAACTATGATATTAAAGGTGATCGTTCTTTACAGTTAAGAGGTGGTACAGGTATTTTCACCACTAAAGTGCCATTTGTTTGGATTGTTGCACAATCTGGTGATGCCGGTTTGATTCAGTTCACTCAAAATTTTAACGGTACTGCAAATACTCCCGGACCATTTAGTCAGGATATCCGGAAATACCTTCCTGCAACACCTCCAACGGCTGGAACTTCTATTCCAGCAACTATCAGTGCCATTGACCCTGATTTCAAATTTCCACAAACATGGAAAAGTAGTTTAGCTTTAGATGCGAAATTGCCATGGGGAATTGTAGGTACTTTAGAAGGTATTTACAACAAAGACCTTAACATCGCTAAAGGGTTTAATGTAAATCTTGTTGATCCGGCTGCATTAAACGTTTCAGGATATCCTGATAATCGCCCAATGTACCCAGCTGCAAACGTAAGTAAGTTTATCAATAAATTAACTCCAACCGGACAGGCAAGTGTAACCGGAACAGGCGCATTAAACCCCGTAGTTTTAGATAACGTTCAGGATGGCCATTCATGGTTCCTTACGGCATCTTTAAATAAATCGTTCAGCAGAGGCTTATCAGCTCAGGTTTCATATACCAGAAGTGAGCAGAAAGTTCTTTTTGATGGAAATGGTGATCAATTGTTTAATACCTGGTCATTAACACAGACTTCTAATACAGGAAATAATCCAGGTTTGAGTTATTCAAATTTTAATATTCCTCATCGTGTTATTGCAGGTCTGTCATACCGCAAAGAGTATATCAAAAACCTTGCAACTTCAGTATCGATGTTCTTAGAGGCTTCACATCAGGGTAGGTTCTCATATACCTATTCTACTGACTTTAACCGTGATGGCCAGACTAATGACCTGATTTATATACCAAGAGATCCTAGTGAAATTACTTTCGCAGCACGTCCTGCTTCATCAGCTACAAGTAACGTAGCTTATACCGCACAGCAGCAAAGTGATTTGTTCTTCGCTTATATCGAGCAGGATGATTACCTGAAGAAAAATAAGGGAAAATATGCTGAGCGTAACGGTGGAAAGCAGCCATGGAGAAATCAGGTAGATATCAGATTAACTCAGGAGATTTTCAAGAACTTCGGTAAGAGCAGAAACAATTTCCAGTTCACTATGGACATTATTAACTTCGGAAATATGTTAAACAGTAGTTGGGGTAATGTAGATTTTGTTAAATCTGCTGGTATACTAGTACCTCAGAACGTAGCAGCTCTAACTCCAGGTAGTACCATTAGGCCTACATTCTGGTTAAATACCTTTGATAACAAGCCTGTGGATTCAACCTTTGGAACAACTCAGACTTTTGCTTCAACCTATTATATGCAATTTGGATTCCGTTACAATTTCCAGTAACAGATATAAATTAAAAAAAGCTTCGGATAATATCCGGAGCTTTTTTTTTGAATAAAAAAAAGGAACAATCAGGTTTTCAGTCATTTTGGCTGTATATTTGCCTTAACCAATTAATTAAAATTCAATTTATGAAAAAAGTGAATTATGCCGTAGCACTGCTGCTGGCATTTGTGATGGGTTTTGGAAATCTTGTTAAAGCCGACGAAGGAATGTGGCTGCCTATGCTTATCGGCAAGAACTACGATCAAATGAAAAAGCAGGGATTCAAATTGACCCCTGAAGATTTGTACAGTGTGAATAAGGCGAGTATTAAAGATGCGATTGTATCATTTGGAGGTTTCTGTACCGGTGAAATTGTATCAAAAAATGGCTTGATTTTAACAAATCATCATTGTGGATATGATGCCGTTGCCTCCAATTCAACGGTAGAAAATAATATTCTGGATAATGGATTTTATGCAAAGGCTTTCCAGGAAGAGAAACCTATTCAGGGGCTTTTTGTACGTTTCCTTGTACGCATGGAAGATGTTACACCAAAAATAATGACTGCTTTAAATGGAGTTGAGGAAAAGGATAAAGCTGCAAAAATTGCAGAGATCAGTAAAACTATCAGTGCTGATGCCACTGCAGGTAGCACATGGGAGGCAGATGTTAGAGATGTTTATAAAGCCAATCAGTATCTGCTTTTTATTTATGAACGATTTAATGATATCCGTTTAGTAGGGACTCCACCTCAGTCAATTGGTAAATTCGGTGGAGATACCGATAACTGGGAATGGCCGCGCCAAACCGGCGATTTTTCTGTGTTTCGTGTTTATGCAGATCAGAATAATAAATCTGCAACTTATTCTGCAAATAATAAGCCATATACCCCAAAAAAATCACTTCCTATTTCTATCAAAGGGGTAAATAATGGTGATTTTTCAATGGTTTATGGCTTTCCTGGACGTACAGATCGTTACCTTACCTCTTATGGGGTTCAAATGGCTGTTGAAAAAACAAACCCAACAATTGTTAAACTGCGGGATATTCGCTTAAAAGCATGGAAAGAAGAGATGGATAAAAGTGATAACACACGGCTTGCCCTTTCATCAATCTATGCTAATATTGCAAATTACTGGAAGTATTTTATTGGTCAGACAGAGCAATTAAAGAGATTAAAAATATTTGAAGAAAAGCAAAAGCAGGAAAATGATTTCACCCAATGGGCAGCATCATCACCTGAAAATGCAAATTTAATGGCTCAATATAAAAATGCCTATTCTGCATTTGAGCCTTATGCAGTTCATTTTACATATCTCAATGAAGGCCTTCTTGCTTCGCCATGGGTCAGAAATGTATCCCAGCTTGGAAATACAATCAAGTCTATGAATGCCCGTAAAGATGATGCAGCATATATTTCACAGCTAAATCAGAATTTAAATGCTATGGTCAATACTTATCAGAAGACTTATAATGAGACTGCTGATAAGAAGATTTTTGCCCAGGTATTAAGTTCCTTTTATAACGATGTTCCCAAATCACAGCATCCTAAGTTCATTACGCTAATTGTCGAAGATTTTTGGAAAGGTTCAGCAGAGGCTACCTTCCAGAACTATGCTGACAATTTATGGAAAAACAGTAAACTGATTGAGCCTGAAAGCCTGAAGAAATTTTTAAGTAATCCATCAATGGAAGAACTTCAAAATGATCCGGCTTATAAGTATGCCCTTAATTTAGTTCCTCAGGACTATGTGAAGAATAACTTTGGTACAGTATACAGTCAGTTTCAGGCAGAGAAAAATCGACTGGATAATCTGTACCTGAAGGCTTTATTGGCAAAAAATAAAGGTGCTTTAATCTATCCTGATGCTAACTCTACAATGCGTATCAGCTACGGACAGATTCAAAACTATAGTCCGAAAGATGGAATTACTTATAACATCACCACCACCATTGATGGGATGATGGCTAAATATCAGCCTGGTGATGATGAATTTGATCTTCCTCAATCTTTAATTGATGCTTATGCCAAACGTGATTTCAGGCAATATGCAGAGAATGGAACGCTTAATGTTGGTTTCATCAGCAATAACGATATTACTGGGGGTAATTCCGGATCTCCGGTACTGAATGGGAGCGGAGAGCTGATTGGTATTGCCTTTGATGGTAACTGGGAAGCGATGAGCGGAGATATTGCCTTTGATAAGCAGTATAAGCGTACAATTTCTGTAGATATTCGCTTTGTTCTTTGGTGTATTGATGTTCTGGGAGGAGCAAAGAACCTCATCAATGAAATGGATATCCGTACTAACAAACTACCTGTTCCGAAAGAAAAACTGATCTTAAAGTAATAAAGAAGGCTGACAGGATTCCAAACCCTGTCAGCCTTCCTTTTTAATCCTACAATCCTATAATCCTATAATCCTATTCCTATCTCAGTGATAGACGAACTCCCCATAAGCCGAACGAATTGTCACCTGTTTCTTTTCTGAATCCTCAACCCGGCCGATAATTTGTGCATCCACATTAAATTCCTTTGATATTTGAATGATATCATCTGCAATTTCTGAAGGTACATAGAATTCCATCCGATGCCCCATATTGAAAACCTTATACATCTCTTTCCAGTCTGTTCCTGATTGTTCCTGAATTAAACTAAATAGTGGTGGAACAGCCATCATATTATCTTTTATGATATGCAGACTATCAATAAAGTGAAGTATCTTAGTTTGAGCACCTCCACTGCAGTGTACCATACCATGGATTTGAGACCGGTATTGATCCAGAATCTTCTTTATGACAGGGGCATAGGTGCGGGTTGGGGAAAGAACCAGTTTGCCTGCACTGATGCTTAAACTTTCGTTAAATTCTGTTGCAGGAATATCAATAGAATCGGTCAGTTTTTTATTCCCTGAGAAAAGCAGTTCATAGGGAACAGCAGGATCATAACTTTCAGGATATTTCCCGGCGATATATTTATGAAAAACGTCATGTCTTGCCGAGGTTAAACCATTTGAGCCCATTCCTCCATTATATTCTGTTTCATAACTGGCTTTGCCATAGGAAGATAGTCCAACTATCACATCTCCTTTTCGGATCTTATCATTCGAGATAATATCCGATCTTTTCATTCTGCAGGTTACTGTAGAATCAACAATGATTGTTCTGACAATATCGCCAACATCAGCAGTTTCACCCCCGGTTGAATAGATTCCTATTCCTAATTTGCGTAATTCGCTCAGGATATCTTCAGTTCCATTGATCAGTTCTGCAATGACCACACCAGGGACAAGATTTTTATTTCTGCCAATGGTTGATGACAATAAAATATTATCTGTGGCTCCAACACAAAGCAGGTCGTCAAGATTCATAATGATTGCATCCTGAGCAATTCCTCTCCATACAGATAAATCACCGGTCTCTTTCCAATAAACATAGGCAAGAGATGATTTTGTACCGGCACCATCTGCATGCATGATATTGCAGTAATCATCATCAGATCCCAGAATATCTGGGATAATCTTGCAAAAAGCCTTTGGAAAAATACCTTTGTCTATATTTTTGATGGCATTATGCACATCTTCTTTATCGGCAGAAACGCCCCGCTGGTTATATTTTAGATCTGACATCGATGCAAAAATAGTACTTAGTATTGAGTATTGAGTATTGAGTATTTAGTATTTAGTACTCAAAATAAGAAATTTTGTTTTTGACTATTCGTAATAAACTTTTAATCAAAAGCAATCTGCTAATTCAGGATTATATTAATTCATTATAAATAAAAAGAGTCCCCCAGAAGGAGGACTCTTTTTGAACTTAGTACAGAATTTTCAAATCTCAATACTCTGTACTCAAATCTCAATACTACTTAATAAACAACAACTCTCTGAACTTAGGAAGTGGCCATTTTGTATCATCAACCAGTTGTTCCAATTTATCAACATGATAACGGATTGGTTCAAAGTATGATTTTACTTTCTCATCATAGGCGATCGACTTATCTCTGATATCTTCAATGTTATTAGCCTTTTTACGCTCATTAACCATTTCAAGATTTGAGGTTCTGATAAAGTTTACATGCATCGAGATTTTTTTGATGATCTCAAGCTGAGCATTGTAGGTATCTTCTCCAAGTCCGATCTCTTTCAAACCCTTTACGTTTTCGATCAGTGTTGTTTGATAATTGATTGCTGTAGGTATAATCATATTATCAATCAAATCACCCATAACACGGGCTTCTATCTGAAGCTTTTTGAAATAGCTTTCCAGTAAGATTTCATGACGTGCATGTGATTCACGTTTGCTGAATACACCAGTATCTTCAAACAACTTATCAGTTTTAGGGTCTAATAAGACGTCCAGTGCTTTCGGAGTAGTCTTAATATTTGATAAACCTCTTTTTTCAGCTTCCTTAGCCCACTCATCGCTGTAACCATTTCCTTCAAAACGGATGTTTTTGGATTCCTTGATGTAGCGTTTAATGATAGTCATGATTGCAACATCTTTCTTTTCGCCTTTTTTGATCAGTTTATCTGCTTCTGCTTTAAATTTATTCAACTGATCAGCAACGATAACATTTAATATTGTCATCGGATTTGCTGAATTTGCTGATGAACCAACTGCACGAAGCTCGAACTTATTACCGGTAAATGCCATTGGCGAGGTACGGTTACGGTCGGTATTGTCAAGCAGGATAGAAGGTATTTTCGGGATATTAGTCCACAATGCTGAATCCTGCTTCATTTTTGAAGTTACTCTTGATGTTTCGATCTCATCCAGTAAATCACTTAGCTGGCTTCCAAGGAAAGTTGAGATAATGGCCGGAGGGGCTTCATTGGCTCCCAAACGGTGGTCATTATTAACCGAAGCAATCGATGCTCTTAACAAATCTGAATATTCATATACAGCCCTTATTGTATTCACAAAGAATGTAAGGAACATCAAATTGTTTTTCGGGGTTTTACCTGGAGAAAGAAGATTCTTGCCTGTATTGGTAATCAGCGACCAGTTATTGTGTTTACCTGAGCCATTAATACCTGCATATGGCTTTTCATGTAATAAAACCTTGAAGTTATGTCTTCTGGCTACTTTATCCATCAAATCCATCAGTAATGAATTATGGTCGATAGCAAGGTTCATCTCCTCATACAATGGAGCACACTCAAATTGAGAAGGCGCTACTTCATTGTGACGGGTCTTTAGCGGTATACCCAATTTTATCGCTTCAATTTCCAGATCTTCCATAAATGCAAGAACACGCTCCGGAATTGATCCAAAATAATGATCATCCAACTGCTGGTTTTTAGCCGACATGTGACCGAATAAAGTCCTGCCTGTCAGATACATATCTGGTCTGGCATTAAATAAAGCTATGTCAACAAGGAAATACTCTTGTTCAATTCCAAGGGAACTATTAACCTTTTCAATTCCTTTATCAAAATATTGAGCCACAGCAACTGCTGCCTTATCCATCAGGCTGATTGCCTTCAGAAGAGGAGCCTTGTAATCAAGAGCCTCACCGGTATAGGAAATAAATACAGTTGGTATACATAAGGTAGACCCGATAATAAATGCAGGTGATGATGGATCCCATGCAGTATATCCACGGGCTTCAAAAGTGCTTCGGATGCCACCATTAGGGAAGCTGGAAGCATCCGGTTCTTGTTGTGATAAAGCTTCTCCTGAAAATTTTTCAATCCCATGACCATCTGATCCGGGTTCAAAAAAAGAATCATGTTTTTCAGCAGTGCTTCCTGTCAAAGGTTGAAACCAATGAGTATAATGTGTTGCTTCTTTTGACATAGCCCATGATTTCATTGCAGAAGCCACTTGCTCTGAAATACTTCTGTCAATCGGAGTACCCGAGTTAATAGACTCAATAATACCGTTGTAAGCTTCTTTGGATAAAGTGTCCTTCATTTTTTTCTGGTCGAAGACATTTACACCATATAAATCAGAAAGTTTTGATGATGGAGATTTTCCTTCAGGAATTGTCCTGGAAAGTACCGCATTTAATGCTTGGAATCTTAAAGATGACATCGTTTTGCTTGGGTTTGATTAAAATTTTGATAAAAATAAATGTTTTGATGCATAAAAACATAAAAAATGTCAAAAAAATCATAAAAAAATCAAAAAATACGATCAAAAATCCAAATTTTATGAAAATATTCTACTTTTAGACTAAAGTCTCTTGAAAATAACGATTTCTATTATGCGAAGACAGAAAGTGCCCTGTATAAATAATAGGTATGCGTATGTTAATTTAAAGACTTAGTTTCTGTCTATTCATTATCCTGATAAAAATCCTATTTCATAATCATTCAATTGAAAGCAAAGCTTTTTTCTAATTTTGGATTTCCCTGCATGTAAAAGTTCAGGCTGGTTAAACTATGCATATTTGAGAATCAGGAATTTCAGAAAAATGGATTTACTTTCTGAAAACAGCTGCTTTTACCTTATTTTATCGATAATATAGATGCTTAAAATAAATTCCATACACCATCTGGCAATAATATGTTCCGATTATGAGGTTTCTAAACATTTTTATACCGAAATATTAGGTCTTAAAATACTGAATGAAGTTTACAGGGCTAATCGAAATTCCTATAAGCTGGATCTTTCAGTAAATGGCAGGTACCAGATCGAATTATTCTCTTTTCCTGATCCACCTGAACGGGTTTCAGGTCCGGAAGCCAGAGGTTTGCGGCATATTGCTTTTCAAATAGACGATTTGACTCAATCTGTAAATGAATTGAATAGAAAGGGAGTGATTACAGAGGAAATAAGAGTAGATGAGTTTACCGGGAAGAAATTTGTATTTTTTTCCGATCCCGATGGTTTGCCTATAGAATTGTACGAGAGCTGATGGCATCTATTTTTCATTTTAAGCAGTTTAGAATTGATCAGGCAAATTGTGCAATGAAAGTGAATACCGATGGAGTTCTGCTTGCTGTACTAGCCAATTTTAGTAGTCCTGCTAAAATACTCGATGTAGGAACAGGTACCGGATTGATTGCTTTAATGCTTGCGCAGAAATATACTTCGGCAATAGTTCATGCCGTTGAGATAGATCAGAATGCCGCTGATACAGCTAAGGAGAATTTTTTAAACTCTATATTTTCGAGTAGGATCGTATTATTCCACAGTTCAATCAATGATCATTTTAGAAATAATAATGAACAGTATGATCTGATTATTTCTAACCCGCCTTTTTTTATTAATTCACTAAGTTCTCAAAACCCGGAAAAAAGTGTTGCCCGACATACAGATATCTCTTTTTTTGATGTATTACTGACAGAGTCAGTGAGACATTTAAACCAATCGGGACATCTTTGTATTATTCTTCCTCTCGAAACGGCTGCCCTGGTTAAAAAAATGATCTCCAGCTTAAAAGTTCAGAAGGAAATTATGATATATTCATTTCCTGAGTCAAAACCACATCGTACAATTATGGTCATGGGTTTTGAAACCCTTGCTCCGGTTGAGCAGAGCCTGGTTATCTATGATAGCAAAGGTGTCTATTCCGCAGTTTATAGAAATCTGTTAAAGGACTATCTTACAATTTTTTAATGCACATTCCGAAATGAAAACTATAGGACTAATTTCAGATACACATGGATACCTGGACGAGGCCGTTTTCAAGCATTTTGAAAGCTGTGATGAGATCTGGCATGCCGGTGATTTCGGTACCATTGAAATTGCAGATCAATTGAATGCATTTAAACCACTAAGAGGAGTTTATGGAAATATCGATGGACAGGATATAAGGTCACAGTATCCGGAGCATTTGAGATTCAATTGTGAAGAATTAAAAGTTTGGATCACTCATATCGGAGGTTATCCCGGAAGGTATTCCCCTGGCATCAGGGAAGAAATACACCGGAATCCTCCGGGACTTTTCATCACCGGTCATTCCCATATCCTCAAGGTTATTTATGATAAAAAAATAAGTTGTTTACACTTAAATCCGGGAGCTGCCGGAAAACAAGGCTGGCATAAAGTTCGCACATTGCTTCGGTTTTGCATTTCAGGAGAAAAAATTTATAACTTAGACGTCATAGAATTAGCAAATAGATAACGTAAAAAGTACACTAAGTATATGAAAGGCATTTTAACATTAGGACAATTTATAATTGAAAAGCAAAGCGATTTTCCATATGCAAAAGGGGAGTTGTCACGATTGTTAAGAGATATAGGGATTGCTGCTAAAATTGTTAATCGTGAAGTAAATAAGGCGGGCCTGATGGACATTCTTGGGGATGTTGGTACGATCAATATACAGGGTGAATCACAAAAAAAATTGGATGTATTTGCCAATGAACAATTTATTGCTGCTTTGAAGAGTGGAGGAGAGTGTTGTATCGTTGCTTCTGAGGAGAATGATGAGTTTGTATACATAGATGGTGAAGTTTCAAAAAATGCAAAATATATAGTCGCTATGGATCCCTTGGATGGATCATCAAATATTGATGTCAATGTAGCTGTAGGTACCATTTTTTCCATTTACAGAAGGGTATCAACCGATGGGAAAGCTACCCTTGAGGATGTGCTTCAAAAAGGCACTGAGCAGGTAGCTGCTGGCTATATAATTTATGGATCCTCAACCATGCTGGTTTATACGACAGGCAAAGGAGTCAATGGATTTACTCTCGATCCCTCTATTGGAGAATTTTGCCTTTCACATCCCAAAATGAAAGTTCCTGATGATGGTGTTATATATTCAATTAATGAAGGGAATTATGTTCATTTTCCTGAAGGAGTGAAGAAATATTTGAAATACTGCCAGGTTGAGGACGAACAAACTTCACGTCCTTATACCTCACGATATATTGGTTCTATGGTTGCAGATGTGCATCGCAACATGATTAAGGGTGGAATATTTATTTATCCTACCACATCAGGAGCACCTAATGGTAAGCTTCGTTTGGTTTATGAATGTAATCCAATGGCTTTTATTATTGAACAGGCTGGTGGTCGGGCGACTGACGGATTTAACAGAATACTTGATAAAGATGTCACTTCCCTGCATCAGCGATCTGCAATTTTCATTGGATCAAAGAACATGGTCCTGAAGATTGAGGAATTGATGCAAACTTATTCATCAAAAACCCCTGATGAGAAAGCAGAAGCAACCATGGAGAAGTTCGGAATAGTAGGAGGGGTAGATTAAAGATTTAATTTAAGTTCCTCTTTCTCAAAATAAACATCAATGAGAAGATTTTTTTGTTTCGAAGCCTGAACTGCAAGTTCATCACATCGCTCATTCTCCGGGTGACCGTTATGACCTTTTACCCAGGTAAATCGAATATGATGCTGTTTGTATACTTCGAGAAATCTCAGCCAGAGATCTTTGTTTTTCTTACCCTTGAAATTAGTTCTTACCCAGTTAAATACCCATTTTTTCTCAACAGAGTCAATAATATATTTAGAATCTGAATAGATCATAATCTCCTGCCCCGGATTTTTGATGCTTTCCAATCCGGTGATTACAGCAAGCAATTCCATACGATTATTGGTTGTCTTACGATAACCCTCCGAAATTTCTTTATAATGCTTGCCTGAATGCAGTATTACTCCAAATCCTCCGGGACCAGGGTTCCCGCTCGATGCACCGTCAGTATAAATATTGATCATTAAAAATGCTTTTAATGCGCAATTATAGTGATTTAGTTTTTAAGCGGATAGAATTGCCGATTACAATAACATCCGAAAAAGCCATTGTTAAGGCTCCAACCATTGGGTTAAGAAAACCAAATGCCGCTACGGGTATCGCTACAACATTGTAGAAAAACGCCCAGAAGAGATTTTGCTTTATCGTTAAGAGTGTATGCTTCCCAATTCGTAACATCTGATCTATAACCCCTAATTCATTCTTTAACAGGACCACTTCAGCAGATTGGATCGCAATCTGACTTGAATCACTCATTGAAATTCCGACATCTGAAGTAGTTAAGGCGGGGGCATCATTTATTCCATCGCCCACCATTGCCGTTTTACCTCTTTCTTTAATCATTTCAATGATCTCAAGCTTTTGATGTGGCCGGGTTTCGGCATATACTTCCTCTATACCCAAAATAGCAGCCAGATCTTCACATTTCTTTTTCAGATCACCACTCAGTAAAACCGGTTGAATCCCCATAATTTTTAAGGTATTGATCAGCCTGGATGCATCTGGTTTGATCTCATCTTCAATCGCAATCCTCGCCAAAAGGGTTCCGTTCATTTTCAGAAAAAGGCTGTAATCTCCCTGTTCTTCTTCCGGATTTAAGATTTGCCTAGACCCGAATTGATAGGTATTACCCTCTGAATCGGTTCCGTTCATTCCGAGACCTTTTTCTTCTGATACCTTTGTGAATATTATTTTTTCAGGAGGTCCGGCACTTAGCTCTGAAACCAGAGAGCGGGCAATTGGATGATTTGAATAGGCTTCTATACCATAAATAATCGATTCAGCTTTCTTTTGTGAAATACTTATGCTGTCAATTTTTTTGATTTTGAAATTTCCGGTGGTAAGTGTTCCGGTTTTATCAAAGACCATATACTTTAGCTTCGCTATCTCTTCTAGAGTATTTCCACCCTTGATAAGAATGCCATTTTTAGCAGCCCTGCCCAAACCCACCATCACCGCGGTAGGTGTAGCTAAACCCATAGCACAGGGGCAGGAGATAACCAACACTGCTATTGCATTTAGCATGGATTTTTGAAAGCTTAGATCGAAGGAATAATAGGCCAGGACGAAGGTTAGGACAGCAATACCAACCACTACCGGCACAAATATCGCAGCCACCTGATCTCCAAGTTTTTGAATAGGCGGTTTTGCCGACTGTGCCTTTTTCATCAGATCAATGATCTGTGATAAAATAGTATGTTTTCCTGTTTTAGTTACCAGAATGTGTATGCTGCCTTTCTCGATCAAAGTACCACCGATTACCTGGTCATATTTCGACTTCTCTACTGGCAGACTCTCGCCGGTAAGCATCGATTCATTGACAGAGGCTTCGCCCCAGATGATCTCCCCATCCACAGGAATTTTATCTCCTGAATTGATGACCAGTGTATCTCCCGGAACTACTTCCTGTGAATTTATGGTCATTATTTCTCCATTTACCAGTTTATTTGCTTTTGCCTCCTGAAATTTCATCAGTTCTTTGACTGCAGAGGTAGTTTGTGATACAGATCTCTTTTCCAAAACGTTCCCTAATAGAACCAAAGAGATAATAGTCGCGGCAGTTTCATAGAACAGAAAATCGGGGCCTAAATTCTGAACTGTTCCGTACAGACTATAAATAAAAGCCGCACTGGAGCCGATAAAGATGAGGACATCCATATTTGGGATACCATTTTTTAATGAATTGAATGCACTTTTTCCGAAATGGATACATCCTAAAATATAAACCGGAATACATAAGCCTAACTGAACCAAAGGATTGTGTAGCCAATGGAAAGGCAGAAACATATGGGAGAAGAGGGGAATAGTAAAAATGAGACTGAAATAGAATTTGTTCTCTATTTTTTCATAAAATTTTTCCTGAATAGGGATACTTTCCTCACTTACTTTATAACCTAATCCCTCGATATCTTTGATAATTAGGGGAGTTTCTGAAGGCTTACTGGTTTTGAATTTAACCTCATCATTGGCAAAATCTACATAGATATCCTGAAGGCCTTTTTTTTCTAATAATTTATGGACTGATAGTGCACAGTTATTGCAATGCATACCGCTTACCTGAAGTTCAATCAATTCTTCTTTTTCCATAACATGTATTTTAGAGGCTGTACGCAAATTTAATACTTAAGAAGTCTATATTTATAAGCTCAGAATATAATGTTCTAAATATGACAGGAACATCATGTTATGATTAGAGGTAAAATGAGCTCAATCGATTCTGGAACGTCATCATGCTGATTATCAGCATTGAAATTTAATATAAAAAATTTGCAATCTCTGTCGAAATGCTTAGTTTTGCAGAAATAAAATGGTGGCTGTAGCTCAGCTGGTTAGAGTATTGGTTTGTGGTGCCGAGGGTCGTGGGTTCGAGCCCCATCAGCCACCCTCCCGAAAGGGATCAAAAGCAGTTCTGAAATGGGCTGCTTTTTTTGTTTCCAGCCAGGTCATCTCCAATCATACTCTTATGAAATCTCATATAAACATTCTTTGCATGATTAAGTTATCATGTAAATAAAAATTAGTTATCTTTACATGATAAGCATCTCATGTAAATAAACTTTGTATGAAAAAACAAGCCGGGCATAAGAACAACATACCTTTTAATGAATTGCCGCTATTACCTCCTGATCAAGCAATAATAGAAACAATAGCTGTGTTAAGACAAGTTGTGCATTCTTCAATCGCCTTGGCAGAATTAAAAGGAATAGCATATACACTCCCCAATCCCTCGATACTTCTAAATGCAGTTATACTTAAAGAAGCACGAGTGAGTTCAGAGATTGAAAATGTGATTACGACTCATGATAAACTCTATCAGGCCTTATCTGCAACGGGATCGCAAATAGATCATGATACTAAAGAGGTTCTGCGATATAGAGAAGCTATGCTTGCTGGATTTGCTATGATTACAAAAAATGGGTTTCTTAATACAAATGGAATAGTAACGATACAAGAAATTCTGGAAGAGAATAAAGCCGGTTTGAGGAGATTGCCTGGAACGTCATTGAAAAACGCTGCTACGGGAGAAGTTATTTATACACCTCCAGATGACTATGATACCATTCTTCAATTAATGAAGAATCTGGAAGTATATATTAACAAAACTGATATACTTTCCCCGTTAATTAAATTGGCTGTTCAACATTATCAGTTTGAAAGCATACATCCGTTTTACGACGGTAACGGAAGGACAGGAAGAATTATTAACGTTCTTTATCTATGCTTGCATGGACTTTTAGATAACCCTGTACTTTATCTAAGCGACTACATTATAAAGCATAAAGCCGACTACTACAGACTACTCGGAGAAGTGAAGACAAGAGGCAATTGGGAAGAATGGGTATTATTTATACTAAAGGCTGTAGAGGAAACTTCCAAACAAACTACTGATCAAATTAGGTCGATTAATAAACTGTTTTTGGAATTACAGGATAAAATAAAAAAGAATGCAGTTAAGCTTTATAATAAGGAATTATTAGAACTGTTGTTCGAACAGCCTTACTGTAAAATAGAATTTGTAGTAGACAGACTTAAGATATCTAGAGTAACAGCATCAAAATACCTTAACGGTCTCGAAAAGGTAGGAATATTGCAATCAAAAAAAATCTGGAAAGAGACGTTGTATATCAACACGGAACTATTTGAACTTTTGAAAAAATAGGATCTCATTATTCTACTATTCTCAATAATTTTTGCAAAATCTCCCAATCCCAATCAATTCTTCAACAAAACGGTTCGAATTCTGCACCGCCATCCACCCGTTTTAAAAGCAGTTCTGAAAATGGGCTGCTTTTTGTTTTATCCATTCCTGAAAGCTATTTATTTTCATTATTTTTGTATATACCACATTAGCAAACTACTATGGAGCTCATTTTAAAATCAAATAACGAGGAGAGTCTTGCGAAGATTATTGCTTTAGCTAAGAAGTTAAATGTGGTGATTGAAAGAAAGAATACTGACTTTAATAAGACTGCCAGGGTTAATCTCAAAAACCGCATTCTTAATTTCAAAGCCTCAGGGTCTTCTTCTTTTGGTGATGCAGCAGAATGGGAGCAACGCCAACGTTCTGATCGTGAGTTACCTTTTTCATAGGAATGGCTTTTCTTCTAGATAGTAATATTATCATTTACTCTTACTCAAATGAGTACGAATATTTAAGGGAGTTAATTATTAATGAATCCTGCATATTATCAGAAATTTCCAGAGTTGAAATACTTGGCTATCATGGATTAAAGAAAGAGGAAGAAAAGTATTTTGAGGATATTTTTGAGTATGCACCCATAATTCTTCCCGATCAGGATATTTTTGATCGCGCTATTGAGATTCGTCAGAAATATAACTTAAAATTAGGAGACAGTCTCATTGCTGCTACAGCATTAGTTCATAGTCTTGAAATTTATACTCGGAATTTAAGTGACTTCGAAAGAGTTGAAGGATTAAAATGTATTAATTCTATCCATTAAAAATATATCTTGAAATACAACTGGGTATACAAAATTAGCCTTCCAGATCTCAAACTTCAATTCATCGCCATTCTTATTACTGTAGATATTGTAAAATTCTCTCTAATGTATGATTAATCATTCTTCAAGAATTTTTGAAAAATCGCCTATTTCAATCAATTCGCCCACAAAACGGTTCGAATTCCGCACCGTCATCCACCCTTCACGGGGCAAAGTCTTTTTAGAAGGATTTTGCCCCGTTTTATTTGGGTCTAACTTGTTATTAATCTTATAGATGCAGTTGTAAGCATCGCTTACCGTAGATCAGTTTAAATTTATGGGGATAATCGTTGTTTTGTCCAGATATTATCTTTTCCAATTTTATACTGAATGCGGTCGTGTAATCTATTTGCCCGTCCTTGCCAGAATTCAATTAGAGCCGGCGATAAACAAAATCCGCCCCAATTTCCAGGTCGTGGAACAGGTTTGTTGTGAAATTGTTTTTCTATTTCGTCAATTTTCTTTTCCAACTCTATTCTGTCTGTTACGGGTTTGCTTTGAGATGAAATCCAAGCACTGATTTGACTTCCCCTCGGTCTGCTGTTAAAATAATTGTCTGATTCTATGGTCGAAACAGGTTGAACAGTTCCCTCGATTCTAACTTGTTTATATAATTCCAGCCACAAAAAGGTCATAGCAGCAAAACTATTTTCGGTTAATTCATTTCCTTTCCTGCTGTCATAGTTTGTAAAAAAGATAAATCCCCTTTCATCAAATCCCTTTAAAAGCATTATCCTACCAGATGGCTTTCCGTCAGCCGTTGCTGTTGATAGGTGCATTACATTTGGCTCGTTTAATTTATTGTCAACTGCTTCATTAAACCAATTTTCAAACTGGTCAATTGGATTGCTTTTTAGGTCGGCTTCATTGATGCCATTAGAGATATATTCGTTTCTAAAATTAGCAACCAATTGCCGAAATGATTTTGTCCGAAAGTGATTAATAATAGATTTTAAAATTTTCATTCAGCCGGGAATGTATTAAGGTGTCGAAATATTCTCCTAAGCCATCAAAGTTTTTCGTTTGGTTTTGTCGTCTGCTACAATGACCGATAACAGGTTCAGGCTTAACGCTGTTGCCCATTTCAAGTGCCTGTCTTTCATTTTACACTAAAGTACATTAGGTTTGCTTTTGCTAACTTAAAAATAAAAAATGGGATCATTTGTAATTGTAAATCATTGGAACGAGTGAAATGTACGAAAGTTTCTCTGCACGTACTAATGGAATCGAATCATTATCCATAAGATCCGAGATGCGGATACTCCCACGGAACTTTCGTAACAACTGGGATAATTGTAAAAACTGCCAACCAATTTTAAGAATGATGGGAAATCCTTTTTTTTATGATTTCAAATAGGGACTTACTTAGACAGGTCATTCAGTAACTTCTCGGTTTCCCCCGAATTGTAATCTGCCATCCCTTCGTGCTTAAATATAATTTCTCCGTTTTTATTAATAATTACGGTAGTGGGCAGACTTCCCGTAAATAATTCTTCAGGCAGGTAAGCAGCCGGGGCATAAACAGGAAGATCGTACTTATTTTTCTTCATAAAAGCTTCAGAGCTTTTTAACTTATTTTCCACATCCACCATTATAAAGACCACATTATCGTTGTTCTTCATCTTGTTAAATAGGGAATTGACAGAGGGCATTTCTGCAACACAAGGGGGACACCAGGTAGCCCAAAAATTGATGAAAACCACTTTGCCTTTTAAACTGGCAAGGTCTAAGGTTTTTCCATCCAATGAAGTAAAACTAACGGGCGGGGCCACTGGTCCCGCCGGCTCTGTAGTTGTGCCGGCCGGTTTGGGCTGCAGGTTGCTTACATCTGGTGCAAACAATCCCGTTTTCATCAGGCCACGCATTAAAAGCGCCTTAGCATCCGGATTAATGACAATAATAGCAAAGAAAATAAGTGCGATGATGAATCCAATATTGGATTTGATAGATTTTATAATGTTCATGATTATTTGGTTTAAAATGGATAAAAATTATTTTACTTTTTGATTGTTACCGGGGTGCCTTCTTCAAGTTCTTCCGATCCCTTTTTTATGATCTGGTCTTTTGTAGTAATATCGCCAAACACTTCTATAAAAGAATCTTTCCGGCTGCCTTCAATAACCGGAACACGCTGTACCGTGCCGTTGTTAAGCTTCAGAATAAAAATGCCGGATTGGGTATGGATCAAACTCGTAACCGGAACCCATAATGTAGAGTCGGGCCTTTGCAGTTTTAATTTTGCATGGGCATATTCCCCTCCGCTTAAGGATCCTGCGCTGTTTTCTACATCAAATTCCGTCATTACCGATCTGGTTGTTTGATTCAGAAGGCCGCCGTTACGGGATAATCTGGAGTTGTAAACTTTACCAGGCCGTCCGCTAACGGTAAAAGTAACCGGGGTATTGGCGTTGACAGAATGCGCATGCTTCTCTGGAATGGCTACTGTTAAACGGAGGTGTTCCTGCTGTGCTATTGAAAACAATGGCTTTTGATTATTTTCTCCCACCAGAGCCCCAACAGAAACATTCCGGTCTGTTATTGTCCCGTCGAAAGGCGATAGGATGCGAAGGTACTTCTCTAATTGTCCGGATGCATTTGTTTTAGCTTTTGCTGCAATATAGGCCGCACTGTCACTTCGGAATTGTGCCCTGACTTTATCAAGCTCAATTTCAGCTACCGCCCCATTTTTTAAAGCTGCCTTTTTTAACCGTTGAAAAGCCTGCCTGCTATACTGATAATCTTCATAAAGCTTTCGCTGATCTGATTGAACCGATAAATATTGCTGACTAACTTCAGGGGCTTCCAGTGCAGCCAGCAATTGCCCTTTCTTTACTTTGCTGCCGCGGTCAACGTAAATCTTCTTAATAAAACCTTTTGCTTTTGGAAATATGTCTACCTGTTCATAAGGCTTTAATTCACCAGGTAAGCTAAGGGAATATACAGGACGGTCCTTTACAGCCCTGATAGTTTCTACAACCGGCGTTTTAGCAGAAGGCTGTGCCTGATTTGCTTTCGCTTTTTCATTAGGGGAACAGGCTGCTATTGAAAAAATTAAACTGACAGTTGTAGTAAGAATAAATATTGTTTGAAATTTCATGGTTATATTAATTGTTAAGTACAGGTAATTCTAATAAGCTTTTATCAATGGCAAAACGGCTTTCCGGATCATCAGGATCTAAGGAATTGCTTTGGCGGCCTGTTTTTTTACGAACAGCCGCAAATAAATGGGGCAAAACCAATAATGTAGTTAATGAAGACAGAATTAAACCGCCGATTACAGCCTGGGCCAGAGGGGCAACCTGTTCTGCTCCCTCACCGATACCTGATGCCATAGGAATCATGCCGGCAATCATGGCCAGCGTGGTCATTATTATCGGACGTAATCTGGATGAGGCTGCTAAGAATGCAGCTATAGGGGTATCTAAACCTCTATTCAGACGATTGTATTCTGCCTGATTGATCATGAGTACAGCATTAGAGACCGAAACGCCCACCGACATAATGATCCCCATATACGATTGCAGGTTCAGGGTACTTCCAAATAAAAGTAACATGAGTAAGCTGCCGCCAAGTACAGCCGGAACTACTGATAAGATAACCGCTGATAAAGCAAATGATTGATAGAATCCTGCTAACATTAAAAATATAACGATGATAGCTACAAGCAAGCCGGTCTGTAAACCACTTAAAGTCTCATCCAGCAATTGCAGGGTTCCTTCGGTTTTCACTAATACCCCACGGGGAGGTTCCCCGGCGTTCTTAAGAGCCTCTTTCACTGCCTTTGATGCCGCCCCCAAGTCTTTTTTATAAGTGTTGGCAAGAACAGTAACATACCGGTTAGGGCCCTGCCGATTAACCTGACCCGGAAGTTTCGTCAACTGTAAAGTGGCTACATCTTCAAGTACCGGTCGTGCAGAGCCTGCTTTTAGAGGTAAAGACCGCAAGTTATCCAGCGACTGCATGTCTTTCTCAGGTATCTGTACCTGTGTCTGGAATACCAGCCCGGATTTAGGGTCCATCCACAAATTTTTATTGGTAAACCTTGTAGATGAGGTTGCTATGGTTAATGCTTTGGATACATCCTGCATGGTTAATCCAAATTGTGCCGCAAGTTCACGATCAATATTTATTTGAACACCAGGGTATTGAAGGGGCTCTGCGATATGGACATCTTTTAAGAATGCGTTCTTTTTAAGTTCTTTTTCAATTTTAGCGGCATATTGCCCCGCTACTTTTAGAGGCCCGGCTGCTACATTAATCTGGATAGGAGTTGTTGCACCCTGGCTCATAATCTTTTCAACCATTTCCATAGGTTCAAATGTCAATTGGAGTTCCGGGAATTGCTGATTCACCTTTTTCCTGATCTGCTCTTTTAGTTCATCAATAGGCCGGTCATATATATCCTGGTCTATTGAAATTTGGAGAACAGCTTCGTGCGATGCACTTGTAAATAAAAATATAGGGTTAATGGCCAGGGCAGATGGTTGTAATCCTACAAAGGCAGAGGTGATATTAATCGCACTGTCAGGAAGTTCTTTTTGAATAAGTGCAGTTACATCCTTCAGGTATTTTTCTGTTTTTTCTAAGCGGGTTCCCTGCGGGGCGGCAATTCTTAACTGTATATCACCGCTGTTCCCGGCCGGGAGAATATCAGTACCAATTTTCAAACTTCCCCATAAAACTATAGCAACCACAGCGATCGCATAAATGCTTAATACTTTCCCCTTATTATTATTTGCCTTACGGGTGAACAGTAAATATCTGCGCTTGAATTTTTCAAAGCGGTTAAGCTTCTTTTTTTGAAAACTTGTGTGATGATGATGAAATTTATCCGTTTTCATCAGCCAGTTTGCCATGATGGGAACAAAGGTTTGGGAAGCAATGAACGACGCTATCATCGCGAAAGCAACTGCTAATGAAAGTGGGAGGAACATATCTTTAGGGATCCCGGTCATCAGAAATGAAGGGATGAGGACAGCCAGGATACATAGTAATATGAGCAGCTTTGGGATGGATATTTCTAAAAGGGCATCCAGGATAGCTCTTTCTTTAGGTTTTTCCATTTCAAAATGCTGATGGATATTTTCAATGGTAACGGTGGCTTCATCAACCAGAACACCGATTGCGAGTGCCAGGCCACTCAGCGTCATAATGTTGATGGTCTGACCAAACATATAAAGCATGATGATAGCAGCAAGTATAGCTATAGGTATAGTTAGCACAACAATCAATGCTCCCCGCTTATCTCCCAGAAACAACAGCACCATTAATCCGGTGAGCAAGGCTCCAAGTATTCCTTCATGGATCAGGTTATCAAGGGATCTTTTAATATATGCCGATTGATCAAATACATATTTTACAGTTACATCCTCTGGTAAAGCATCTTTAAGCATCGGTAACGCTTTTTTCAGATTATCCACAGCCTTGAGTGTCGAGGCATCTGACTTCTTAATCACCGGCAGATAAACTGACCTTTTACCATTGATAATTGCATAGCCTGTAGTGGCATCAGAAGCATCCTCCACGGTTCCAATGTCTCTAACAAAGACGGTAGTGCCCGAACCTGTACGCACAGGAATGTTCAGGAACTCTTCCGGACCTTTAGCAATGGAATTTACCGGGCTCATCAGGTTCTGATCCCCGATACGTATATTCCCGGCAGGAGAAGGGAAATTGTTTTGAGCTATTGCAGTAGTCACTTCCTCAGCAGATAAACCGTAGGATTGCATTAGTTCGGGATTAACCTTTATAACCATCGTCCGGATATTTGCTCCAAACGGACCCGGTGCCGTGATTCCTTCTATATTCACAAACATGGGCCTGATTCGGGTCATGGCCAGATTCTGCAATTCTGTAATCGATCTTTTTGGGCTTTCGAAGACCAGTTGTCCGACAGGCAGTGAACTGCCGTCAAAGCGTACAACTTGCGGGGGAACTGCCCCGGCTGGGAGAAATCCCATCGCCTTCGATACCTGAGTAGAAACCTCAGCGGCTGCCTGCGCCATGTCGGTTCCGGGGTAAAAAGTTAACTTCATCAGGCTAAATCCCTGAATGCTTTTGAAGTCAATATCCTTTACTCCACTAACAAACACTAAAACCTTTTGAAACTCATTGGCCATAAAGCCGTCCATTAAAGCAGGCGTAAGACCGCCATAAGGCATAGCTATATAAATTGCAGGGGATTCAATGGACGGAAAAACATCGATGTTGATTTTTCTGACTGCTGTAAATGAGAAATAAGCGATGGCCAGCACCGCTACCATTATCGTGATGGGCTTTCGTAAAGCAAACCGTATCATATTCATTGTATAATTTTTTATTTAAATTGATTGGAGATTTTATTGAAATCGCCTGAAAGTTCAGACCTTAATATTTCCTGCTCCCATAATTGCTGATAAGCTTCTATATTTATTTTTTCTGATTGTTGGAGTAAAAGCTGGATCTGAAGTAATTCGGTGAGATTGATCAAACCGCTTTCATACCTGGATAAATACAGATCATAAGCATTCCGTGCATTCTGAACAGCCTGTGTGGTTTTCATAACCTGCTTTAACTGCTCATCAATTCTTGTAGAAACTGATTGGAACCCGGTATTTAGTTCTAAGGCTTGTAAATCATATCTCGACCGGGTGGCAAGAAGTTTCTGTCCGGCCCTTTTTCTTTCAACAGTACTGTTATAGGCACTGCTTATATTCCAGGTAAGCCCAACACCAACCAGGTAATTATTACTCGTATTATTAAAGCCGGATGACCAACCAGTACTTGCAGTACCATCTTTTCCAATACCGCTGCCGCGGCTTGATAATCCGCCAAGAAGGGAAACAGAGGGAAATATTTTACGGGCAGCAATCTGTTCCTGGGTGCGGTCATACAGTATTCGAGTGCCTATTACATCTAAATAAGGATGTGCATTGCTTACCGAATCCGTTCCTGTAATTCCCGCAAGGGTTGTTAAAAAACGGTTAGTGCTAAGCAGTATACTTTCAGGCAGTAATGGTACTACCTCCGTTAATTGTATCCTGCTGGAAGAGAGTTTTCCGTTCCAGTCATCCAGTTCAGCCAGTGTTTGCAGGTACGAAGAAGAAGCGAGTAAGGTATCAGCTCCTGGCTTTAATCCAGCTTCGGAAAGGCTTTTAGAGAGATTGAGGATTTCCTTAACCCTTGTTACATTCTCTTTTGCCCACTCCAGCTTAGATTGGTTATACAGGATATTGATATATAACTTTGTAACTTTTGTTTGCAATTGAAGCTTTGCTACATTGAAATTGCTTCCGGCTTCTTCTACTGCATATTTTGCTGCTTCAACCTCTTTTCTTTGTTTTCCAAATTCATATAGTTTCCAGTCCATCAGGACAGAACCATAGCTGTTGGCCGCAGCATCAGGCTGCCCGTTCAACCTGTTATTTCCGCTTACATTGAAAATGCCTGGCAGAGGGAAAAAAGCGCCGGAACTACCGGCATAGCTGCCGTACGTATTTTGTAACTGAACCTGTACCTGGGGTAAAAAACCGTTTTTAACTTCTGTTTTCCGGTACTCAGATTCCCGGATTTGTGCTTTCTTTTCTGTTAAACCCGGATAGTTCGCAAATGCTGCATCCCAGGCCTCTGAAATAGAAATATGCTTATCGTTTTGAGAGTAAGATCTTGTACTGACGAGCAGTAAAAATGTCATCGCCAGATAAAGCTGATACTTTATCATAAAATTCTAGATTATTAATTTGTAAAAAATTCTTTCAATGAGATCTCCATGCTTCTTTGTTAAAAGAAGAGGAAATGAAATAGCTTAGGTAGTTTAAGCGGGAAAGAAAATCAGATCAACAGGATTCTGTTCCTGAGATAAAGAGGGGTGCCCGTCTGTAAAAAAGCGGCTCTAGAGAAATAAGATGTAGGGGTATAATACTGGTTCTGAAAAGAAAAAGCCGGTATATGGGAAAGTAATATCGGGATTAAAGGTAAAACCGGCTTTGCAAATTGTGTAATCTGTAAATCTACTTCATCTAAAATGGATGGAGCAAGATTTAAACAAGTTTGTGAACTTACTACGAGTTGTCTTTTTGCATTAGGGTTGGTGTTTTCAATAGAATTGTTTCCGTCAACTAAAGCCTGAATGCTCTTTTTTACGGTACAGTCAGTCAATAAAAAAAACGATAGCAACAGACATAGCAAAGCCGGTTTGGCATTGAAATGATATGTTGCTTTTTTTATTGGCATGTTATTCATATTAATAATCCGGGTAAAGATAGTAATTATAAGGGTAAGTCCTCTGTTTCATAAAACAGGTTCCTTATTAATCCTTATTAAATTAAAGAGAAGACCTGCGACATATCCGGATGGTAAGGATTACTTTTTCGCAAAAAATGTGTTAAGGCTTCAACTACTGTAAAAGGTAAATCAATCCGGTTAGCACCTGAATTAGCTGGTACCCCCTGTTGGGTGACAAAAGCAGCCTTGTAAATTTTATCAGATTTCAAACGTTCCTTCCCAATATAGATATCCTGTATTCGGTGCTCTTTTGGATTTTCAATCCTGATATAAGCAGTTAGACCCATGCATCTTTTTACATAACCTCCCATTTGCTTCATTGGATCCGCAGAAAAGGTGCGTTCCAGGTTTTCTTCAAGCATATTGAGGATTTCACTTCCTGTAAGTTTCACAATAGAAACGGGTGGATTCATGGGTATTATATTAAACAAGTCCCATTTACTGATGGGCCCCGGGGGGATCGGAACTCCATATCGCCATCCATTTGAAAATGCAAGCTCAGCGGAGGCGACATCCTTTATCGCATGCAATAAAAGATCATCCATTGAGGAGTTAAGCGTATTATAACGGTCTAATAAAATACCAGTTTGACCTATTGTTTCTGCCTGTAAATCCCGATAAGGTTTCATGATTACCGCGATCATTTCATCCATTTCCTTATCGGGCTCAACAGATTCCGAAACCGGAATAAGTTCGTATTGATGGTTTTGAATACGATTGTCTGAAATTTCAAGCTGTAAATGACCTAAAAATGAACCATGGCATCCGCATTGAATAAGGATGGTGCCACTAACCATAGTGGGTTCAAATAATCGATTATGGGTATGCGCGCTAAGGCAAACATCAATTCCTTTAATCCCGGAAAGCATTTTAACATCCTGGGGATATCCGTTGTGAGAAAGTAAAAAAACGAGATTGGCTCCTTTGCCCTTAACTTCCTCTATGTACTTAGGCAGTTCTTCTGTTCCCTCAGTTATTTTTAATCCCTTACTGAACCGTTCTGGCATTGTTTTATCAATAATATTGGAGCATATCCCAATAACAGCAATCTTGATATTTTCAACTTCCACTATAATATAGGGCTTAAGAAAAAGTTTTCCTTCTGTCCCATAAACGTTAATGCCTAAAACCGGATAACTAAGCTGGTTGTTCAGATTTAACAGTTGATCAGGGCCGTAAGCAAAGTCCCAGTGTCCAGCCATGGCATTAAATCCAATTTTGTTTAAGACCGGTATAATAGCTTCGCCTTTTGACTCGACTAATGGTAATGTTCCATGAAACGTATCGCCACCGTCAAAAACCAGTGTGTTTGGATTCTGCTTTCGGATCCTCTTTATCATGCTGTAGATCCGGGAGTATCCGCCCGCTGTTTTTATATCCCGATTTTCTGCATTAAAAAAAACTTCAGGATGAGGCTCCATGTAACCATGTACATCATTTAAATAAGCGATTGATAATTTCATAAGATTAGGTTATTCCCAGCCCCACTTTTTAAAAACAGTATGACCAGCGGGAGATTTCATGAACGTTATAAAAGCCGATGCGACTTCTTTCTGATCTGTAATGGCACTTATAGCAACGGGTGTACCGCGGTATACCGTTTGTTTTTTCGGAATTTTAACCAGATATGTTACATCCCTTAAACTATTGTACCAGGAAGCATAACAGATCCAGGCATCATATGAATTATCCGATTTCCAGGCTTCAATTCCTAAAGCAGTATTGGCATAAGACCTTCCTATATTTTGTTGAATTTCAGCAATCAGGTTCTGTTTACCTGCAATATCTTCCCACATACCAAATTGACCTGCACCGTTTACATCTAAAAGTTTAATGCCGGGTTTGGTGAGATCTTTTATATTTCGGATATTTTTAGGATTTCCGGGTCGCACCAAAATAGCAGCGGCTCTTTTGTAGAGCTCGGTGCGGGCGGAAGCATCAATCAATTCAGGATGATCTGCAGTAAACTGGGTAAGCATATATTCGGCCCCGCCGAAAACTAAATCTGCATTTTGTTTTGCTTGTTCTATCCATTTTGCTTCCGGCCCTGCTGTTACCTTAACGGGTATGGAATTTTTCATAGAAAACACTTTGGCACATTCCTCCATAGCGGCGCCCGGACCACCAGGGCCATAAACATATAAGGTGTCTTGTTTTGATTGGGCCTGAACAAATGCGGGGAGAATGCCAATCAGGATGATAATTAAGGTTTTCATAGTAAATATTCTAATTAGTGATAAATCCATATTTTTCATAAACAGCTTTCGCCGCAGGGCTTATTAAAAAATTCATGAAATGCTTTGCAGCAACGGCATTGGGTGCCTTTTTTAATTGGCCTGCTACATTTTGAGAGACCACATTTTCGCTGGCCGGGATCTCAACTTCTTCTACCGGATTTCCGATCATTTTCTGATAATGTACTTCAGTGTACCATACAGGTGCCGCATCAGATTGATCATATAAAATCCGCATGGGCGATTGACGGTGATGAATCTGGGTAAGAAATGTAGTACTGTCTTTTACCTTGGTTTCCATAACCATTTTCTTTAGGCTTTCGCCGCCTGCTTTAATATATGAATCCTCAATACGATTGCCAATTCCTTCCCATTTGGGGTTAGGCATACTTACCCTTACATCATTACGTCCCAAATCTTTTAAACCTTTTATGTTTTTGGGATTGCCTTTTTGCACCATGATAGATAAGCGGTTTTTCATGAACATCTCGGTTCTGCTAAACCATTGTGGTGTTTCCTCAATCCTTCCCTTGCCGGCAATGTATATGTCCGGCTTCAGAGTTATTCTCATATTTCCGATGACTAAACTTCCGCTTTCAATTTGCTTAGCCAGAATTCCGGGTGGAAGGGTTTCAACAAAAATCCGTTGATACTGCGGATGTTCTTTTTTAAAAGCAGCAAGCAGGTCATCCAACAACATAAATGGATTTCCCCCTAAAAATATCACCAGTTGAGGATTATTGATATCTCCGTACAGATCAGGTACATTATCAACTCCGGGTACGGTAAACTGAACCTTACTTTCAGGCGGTTTGTTCCAGGGCGGATCATAGCGATGATCCTGCGCTTTAGCAGTTATGGTCATAAGGATGAATGTTAACGATAGAAATAATTTTTCAAGTATATGTTTCATGATCTATTTTTTAAATAAACTTTAATTTTTATTACAGCCACTAAGGATGTACAATGGCCCAGCCCTGGTACTGCCGGATAATAATTTCTCCGTTAGCACTGGGAACAAAAGAAATAAAGGGGAATAAAGTAGATTTATCTATATGCCGTTCCTTGAGGGTATTTTCGCATTGAGCGAGAATTACACCCTTTGCCTGCAGATCTTTCAAAGTCTGTTCAAAAGTACCGGTTTTTTCGTAAACCTTTACTCCATCGCCGAATACAATTAATTCTATTTCAAGCTTCCCTTTCAAACGCGGATCTTCAAGTGCATTTTTTATATTACGCAAGGTTCCAGAAATCTTTTTTTCATCCCCGTTATTTAAGACGTAAAGGGCTTTGTAATTCTTTAGCGAAGCTTTTGCTCCGGTGAAAGGGGTGGCCAGTTGTTGAGCTATAGCTGGTTTAATCAGGATCGCTAAAACAACTAAAATTAAGAGGATTGATAACTTTTTCATATTTTTTGTTTTTTTAAGGATAAGATTTTCTATTATTCATTCTTAATGCTAAGGTTTTTAAAAGCAAAAATTTGAATGACAGAACCAGAGTCCATTATATTTTCTTTTGGTTCGACTGTATTACGGTGAAATTGATTTTTACTGTAAGCCTCTATTCCATTAAAGGCATACCTCCCTAAGGCTGTCTAATAAATAGTTCAAGCATATTGTTTTAATCTAAATGTTAATATGGGGCTACATGTATGATTGACAATGCGTTCGGCAATATTTCCAAAAAGTAAATGCCCGATTCCTTTTCTGCCCTGAGTTCTGATGCAGACCATATCCATTTCCGCTTCTTTGCTAAAATTTTCAATACTGCCCGAAACTGGATAATCCCGATAAAGGTGTATTTCAAAGCGTTCAAAATGATGTTCTTCTGCAAAGAATTTCATTTGAGCTTCTATAATATCAATGTAGCGTTCATCTGATTCTTTTATTATTTGCAATAAGTGGATGGTACCGTTAAAAGCTTCTGCGATTCTTTTAACAAGGTTGATTTGTACGCCTTTACCAAAATATTCAAAATCTGTTATCAAGAGAATATTTTTCAATTTCAATTTCATGTTATCAGTTCCGGGCCTCAACCTAATAACCGGTACCTTATAATTTCCGATTACAGGCTGTGCTTCCCATCCTGATATGAATTTGGTAAAATCATCGCTGGCCTTTGTACCCATGATTACCAAATCAGCTTCGATTTCAGATGCTGCCAGATGAATTTTAACAGGAAGTTTTTCTGAAAGCTTATCGGCCATCAATAATGCCTGTTCACTCAGAGGGGAGAAATCGGTCGGAATTAAAATATTTATATTGTCCATATTATTTTTTATTATTCAATTGAAACTGCTCTTTTCCTGAATTCAGAAATATTCCAAATGCTTCAGGATCATAATTCGCACCCTGGGGCTTGGTTAACATTTCATCATCATTGTTTATCATTACATGCCATATATTCGATATTTCCCTTCACCATTACAGGAGCTTCTGAAAAACTTACCTTTTGCTGGAAAATTAGCTTTTTCATGTGATTTGTATTTGTAATAATTATATACCTGCTAAATTTTGCAGGTATATCTAAACATCATTTAGTTATTGATTAACTCTTTAAAGAATTTGACTACCTCCGGACGGGAGTAATCTCCGCCACCTTCGTGTCTTCCAACAACTCTTCCCTCTTTATCTATAATGACCGTAGTAGGTATAGACCCGGAAAGAAGATCGGAAGGGATTAAACCAGCGGGTGAATAAACCGGTAAGTTATACTTGTGGTTATCCATGAATTTTTTTGATTTTTTATAATTATTATCAACATCTACCATTAAAAAGAGAATATCCTTATCACCAATCTCAGACCGTAATTTTGCAATTGAAGGCATTTCGGCTATGCATGGAGGACACCAGGTAGCCCAAAAATTGATGAACAGCACTTTGCCTTTCTGTTTTGAGATGTCAATGGTTTTTCCGTCGCCGTCTTTAAATAAAACAGAAGGTGCCAGTTTGGATTCAGGCTTCGCCATTTTGCTATCGGTCATTTCTTGGGAGGATGATTTTTCAGATAATGATTTCGCTTCTCTCTTATCCGGTTTAATTAAATTAATTTCGGGTAAATTACTTATGATAAATGATTTAGCATCAGGACTTATGAAAAGTATAGATCCAAGGAGAATTACAACTCCAAGTGTAATACCTGATGTGGAAATAATTTTATTTTTCATTGTTAATTTTATTTTTTAAATGATAATGAACCCGCCTGCTATAAGCAAGGCTATATTGAGTCAGATATTCATTCTGGTTTGCCAGTTAACGAAAGAGCTCATGACGATTTCATTAGAAAGACTTTTTATCCTTTCAATTTGCGTTTGAGATATAAATGGTTAAGAATGCTCATGCTATATTTTGGAATAGCATGAAACATGGAAGAGGAAGGTAAATGGGTGATCAAATAAGAAGGATTCTGTTCCTTAAATAAACAGGAACAGCATCAGGATAACTGGAAGTTATTTCAAGATCATATTTTAAATTATATCCTTTTATAAAAGAGGGAAAGTCAAACCTTAGAAAGGTGGGTAGAAAAAAGTAAGGTGAATGTGAAAGAGTAAACTCACATTCTGGCAAACTTAATTTTTGAGTTAAACTGTCATCAGCACTACACTTGACATTTACTGAAATCTTGGTCCTGCTAAATATATCCTGATTTTGCTCTTTGCCGGACAATTCTTCCAAAAATGCATGAAAGGCTTTTTTAACCGGGCAAGAGCCCAATCCTAAAAACACAAAAATCAATGAAAATCCTATTGTTGATTTTATGTTCCGGGAAAGTATTAAAATTCTTTCAGGTAACTTCATTTATCATTTAGCTGAGTTTAATGGCAAATTAAGCAATAAAAAGTATTGAACGTTTAAAAATGAGAGTAAAGTATAATTATTGAAAGATATTTTACACGCAATCAGGTTTTTTTTTTTTATATTTTAAACTTACACTAGTTAAATTAAGCATTAAGCATCTGATCTGGGTCTAAAGCAATGTACCCAATTGTAAGCTTCCCTGAATTGCATATTCTGAACCAGTAGGATCCGGAATATGCTGAATCGCTTTAGAAATAGAAAAATTTTATTGTCTTTACCTGCATAGCAAAACGAAAACATGGTGCTTCTAACCGTTTCCTTTTGTTCGCTGTTAGAAATACCTTAGAACATATCAAATACAGCTCTGAAAACACGGGTCTTACCATTATTGCAATAACGGGTCTGAATATGGAAAAATGGCCGACAGCAGAACATTTCAAGTTGGCTTAATCTGGCCGCACGACCAAAAATATCCGGTGGAAAAGTACTTGGTCATCAAAAGCGCTTTACGAATAACCCAGCGACGCAGGCTTTCCGAATGGCAGCCCAAACCATGTGGCAAAACAAAGGAATACTTGGCCATTTGTATAGAAGACCCTCAGCAGGTAAAGGAAGTAAAAAAGCGATTAAAGCAGTTGCGCGACGACTGGCTGTGATCTTTTATAACATGGTCAAGAAGAAAATAAAGTATGATCCTAAAAAATAGGTTCAGCATCCGCCACCTTCTTTTTTTTGAAAATCTCAAATGCAAGTATCTCTAGTTTAGGATTTAAAAAACATCATTACGGGGAAATATATCTACACATTGGGGTATTTTCTCTTCAATTTGGGAATGTCAGTCCCGTAAAGGCATTGATTTTGAGGGATTGGCATTGTTCGCCAAATGGCATATAAATTGTATTAAATAATTGCCCCCCAAAGGGCATGTTTTTCATAGGTAGATGTAGGGTCGAATACTAGTTATTCGGCCCTTTTTTTGGGATTGACTAAAATTTTGAATTGCGTTTTTTGCAAAACAAATCCCCGGCTTTCTGAAAGAATAATATACTGATATTATGGTATGAGGGGTCAGATTATCAGATACTTCCGATAGCCATCATCTGATCCATAGTTGGATTGGCACTTCCTCCACGTAGTTCGAGAGTAACAGCAAATGCCTGGGCATTTTTTACAGACTTCATTTTCTTCATTCCGGTACTGTCGCCCTCTGAGTCGAATACTCCAAGATCTACTGGCTTACCATCTACCATTGCCCATAATTGATATTGATGCTCTTTATCGTTGGAAGGCATTTTAAGAGAAGAAAGATCAATCATGACTTCTTCTTCTTTAGGGTTGAAGGCAACAAGCATGCTTGCTTCCGGAGCTTTAGCTGAGCCTTTGAGTGTTACAAGCTTGTAGGCAGCTTGATTTTGATAAAAGTGTAAAGCATTACGGGTATCCCTTAATTCTTCATCAATATAGTTGACCTGATTTGAAAAGCGCTGATTTCCAGTTTGCAGTACTGCAATCTCGGTGTATGAATCATTTAGTTTATTGTTCAGGTTAATCAGTAAAACAACACTAATGAAAAGCAGGGCGAGAGATGCAGCGAATGCATATTTATAAAATTGTCCCGGTTTTGGTGATGCAGCATATATGGGACGTACATCAGCTTCATCTTTTTCAAGGGAATTCAATACCTTATTTCGTAATGCTTCTGCAGGCTCAATAGCGTTTGACATCGCATAACTTAAAAGAGCAGATTCAATTTCAATTAATTCTGCTTTGATCTCAGGATATTTTAGAGCGTTTTTTTCTACTTCAAGCCTCTCTTCAATGCTTAAGTCACCAAGAACATACTGTTCAAGGATACCACTTTCTAAATATGATTTGAGGTTTTCCACTTAATTAAATACCTTTCTTAAACTGATTATCCCGTTTCTTAATCTGGTTTTGACTGTTCCTAATGGAATTTCAAGTTCCTCCGAAACTTCTGCATGAGTAAATCCCCGGAAATAAACCATGTCAAGAATTATTTTCTGTTCGGGCTTCAATTTAGCAACAAGTTCCTTTAATCCCATAGTTTCAGGATTCAAAGCATTACCTGACTGCATTTCTAATGATAATACGTTATTTTCTATGTCTTCGGTTTTCGAACTGTTACGAAAATCTTTTGAGCGGGTTTTGTCTATTGAAATATTTCGAGCAATATTAACCATCCAGGTGAATAATCTTCCCTTCGAGGCATCGTATGATGAAAAGGAATTCCAGATTCTGACGAAGGTATCCTGCAGCAAATCTTCAGCGATTTCTTCATGCTGAACAATTCTGAAAATTATACCGTAAAGTGAAGATGAGTACATATCGTATAACGCTTCTGCTCCGGCTTTTTCCTTGTTACGGAGAGCCAGCACTAGTTCATCTTCAGATAAGGATATTTTTGTTCTCGGGCTCAATGTTCAGATATGTTCACCACAGTTTTAAACCTGTATGACAAATATATAAAAACAATATCCCCGGAACATATCCGGGGATATTTTGACATTTAGCTGATTATTTACTTAGGCAGAACAACAGAGTCAATAACATGAATAACCCCATTCTTTTGATTGACATCGGCAATAGTCACTGTAGCAGTGCCACCATTCTCATCTTTTAATACTACATTTTTACCATTCATCATTGCAGATAATTTTCCACCACTTACTGTTGTAAATACTGCAGTTCCGTTACCTGCTTTGATTGCTTTCACAACATCCCCGGCAGAAAATTTGCCTGAAATGACATGATAGGTTAAGATTTTTGTCAGCATTGCTTTGTTTTCAGGTTTAACAAGAGTACCAACCGTTCCTTCAGGAAGTTTGTTGAAGGCATCGTTTGTTGGGGCGAACACCGTAAACGGACCATCGCTTTTTAATGTTTCTACAAGTCCTGCAGCCTTTACCGCTGCTACCAATGTGGTGTGATCTTTTGAATTTACCGCATTGTCAACAATGTCTTTACCTGGGTACATCTCAGCACCACCTACCATTTTGGTTCCTTGTGCAAAACCTGTTGTGCTGATTACAGAAGCTACTAATGCAACAGCCAGAATTATTATTTTTTTCATTTGTCTTTTTGTTATTTGGGCTGAATTACGAAGTGTTTTAGAGGATGGATTTCTTTTTTTTAATTTTTATTTAAATCATTGTTTTAGAGCTTATTGGACAGTGTTTTTTTTAGGATGAATGAACTCAATCACTTTTTACTTTAAATTTTATTGATCTGATTTCAAAATCCATAATATTATAGTTAAATTCGGGTACGTACACGATTCTTATTTAATCCCAACATAAAGGCAGATCATGATTAACAGATTATTCAAAGCATTTTTATATCTGGCATTTCTTATGCCTGCATTAGTTAATGCACAACAGAAAGCTGAAAACTTAGAAGCTCATATTGCATCTGTAGAACCCTTGATGAAAATGTCTCTGACGGATGTGAAGAACCTGGTGCCACCGGGATCTGGTATTTTCTTTATCGGTTGCCCGAATTGCAATGGGGGTGCCCAGGAGATGGGGATATTAAACTGGGAGCCTGGTATGGGAGATCAGGTAAAATGTAAGTTCTGCAGTATGACCTTCCCAAATGAAAAATATCCTCATAACGGCGAAAAAGTAATTATAGCACCAAGTGGCGCAAAACAAGTTTACCGTTATTTTCAGAATGCCCAGGGGACTCAATATTATTATGAGGCACATGCCTGGTTTGATCGCTGGAAATGGATTCAGCAAATGGCTGTCCAGTTGTCTCAGGTATGGTTCCAGACAAAAGATCCTGCTTATGGCGACAGGGCGGCAATGATTGCAGGTCGTTTTGCGGAGCTATTCCCTGATTATGCGATACGATACGATTATCCAAGTGCTCCCAAAAAGTTTTTTCCTGCAAATCAGAAATGGCCTTACGAAGGTCTGGTTCCTTATCGTGGAGCCAAATGGAATTGGTGGGCTTATGGTGATATTCCGGTACAGATTGCCATAGCTTATGAAAACTTGCAGGAAGGAGCTTATAACTGGAGCAGAATGGATTCGCAGATAGGCAAGGATACAGATCAAAGAATCGTAAAAGATCTTTTGATTTCGGGCTATGAATTTACTGCCGCTAATCCGGAAATTTATACCAATATGTCTCCCGGTATGTACAGGGATATGGTGAGGGTGGGCCGGATACTTAACAGGCCGGACATTGTACACGATGGAGTGAATCGCTTCAGGGAATTTTTAAAACTCGGTTTTTTTGCAGATGGCTGGTGGAAAGAGGGTACTGTTTCTTACCATGATCAGACAATTGGGGGCCTGGAGAGTGTGGCAAAGGCGGCAAAGGGTTATACAGATCCAGCGGACTGGAAGGGTGAGCGTTTTGAAAATCTTGATTTGACCAATGCAATGCCTTTTTATAAAAGTGCTTTAAATGTAAGCCAGCAGGCAATATTTCCAAATGGTCATAAACTGCCGCTCAATGATACCTGGGCAAATAGAGCAAAACCAGTAAAAACCGATGGCATTGCTGTTTCACGCCTATGGCCATCGCTCGGGAATACAGCTTTGGCTGCCGGTACCGGAAAAGATCAAACGATGCTCAATGTAAACTGGAGCGGTAATTACGGTCATTCGCATTATGACAATGCTTCGATTATCTTATTTGCGAATGGTGAAGAATTGCTTTCGGATATTGGTTATACACATTCCAGGTATCGTGGATGGACCTTACATACAGCATCGCACAATACGGTTGTTATAGACCAGAAAGCACAGGATCATGGAACTGTAGCAAAACCTGTAACAGGCCGCTTAATGTATTTCGATGATCAGAATCCTCATGTTAAGGTTGTCGATCTTGATGCGTCCCCAGCTTATTCTACATCGAATGAATATAGGAGAAGACTGATATTTGTACATGCAGCTGAAGGCAAGGATTATGTAATTGACCGTTTTGATGTAGAAGGTGGGGAGACACATGACTGGTTTCTGCATGGCATGTGTGAAGAAGAAGGAAAACTGGAGACCAGTATTTCTATGGATCGGGCGGTTAAAACGCTGGTACCTGAATGGGGAGGGACTGCTGTACCCATGAACCAGTATGATTCGGATATTATTGGAAAGAAAATTCATGCATATTCTTATATGAAAGATATTAAGGCAGGCACAGCCACAAAACCATGGACTGCAACATGGAATTATCAGAGTTCAGGCTTGCGTACTCATCATATACCCCAAAAAGATACTGAGATATTCAGTTTTCGTGCACCATCGGTCAGGCTCGCGGCCGAAGATGACAATAAACTGGAGAATTTCATGCGTCTTGGAATTATGCAAAGGCATACCGGTGGCAAATCGAGTTTTGTTTCCATTCACGAACCTTTTCAAAGCAAGCCATGGATAAAATCAGTTCGTGCTGATGGTGATACCTATCTGATTGATTATGAATTGAATGGTAAAAATATTCAAGACCAGATTACCATGAAATGGGATGAAATCAGTCTGCTTTCAGATGCCGGATGGAAGTATGATAAAGGAAGAGCTCAATCCGGATTATTAAAAGGTATTCAAAACCTGGCCGGAAAGTGGAATTTGGAACTGGATTCTATTCACCCAGATATTTCTCACGTTCGTTTAGATTTTCCAGATAAATCGAGCTTGTATTTTCCGGCTGAGCATATTTCAGGGAATGTGATTGAACTGGTTAATGATCCTGGTTTTTCAATGGATAAAGATGGAAAAGTTCGTTTTTATACCTTCCCACTTAATGAATATTCAGAACCTGTATGTTATACTGTTTTCAATAAATCCAGTAAATAATTTTTCTTCTTCATTTGGAAACTGCTTGTTCATTTTGAAATGAAAGCATATCATTTTCATAATGGGAATAAATAAAATTTGGATATTGCGATTTTATATCTAATTTTCGGGTACGTTACCGTTATGTAAATTTATCGGTACCCGGAAAGATTTTTTTAATTAATACGTACTCTTGTAAATGGAAAATATTATTCTGTTGATAAATCAGAATATTAAGATAAATAATTATTTTAATAACAGCCTTTCTCAATCTGATCAGGAAAGAGGATGTATAAATTACCAGATCATACATAATCAAGCAGGGAATGAAGACTAATTTCAATGGCCGCTCAGCCATATTATTATTGCCATTTATTTTATTAGCAGCAAACAGCATGGCTCAGCGCTATCCCGGGCCTTTAAGTCCGGAAGAGTCAATGAAGAAACTTAATGTGGCAAAAGGTTATAAAGTTTCCTTGTTTGCATCAGAGCCGCATGTTTTTGACCCGGTATCGCTAGAATTTGACGAGCAGGGAAATGCATATGTGATTGAAATGCCTGATTATCCTTATGAGGTTGAACCCGGAAAAGGCCATGGCCGCATCAGGATATTGAAAGATACCGACGGTGATGGTAAGATCGATCAATCGATCATTTTTGCCGAAAATGTAACCGAAGCAACCAGTATGTTGCCATGGAAAGGCGGACTTATTGTGACTGCTGCACCCAATATTCTTTATCTGAAGGATACCAATGGGGATGGAAAATCAGACACCCGGGAAATTTTGTTTTCTGGATTTTTTCAGAATAATTCTGAGGCTCAGGTTACCAGTCTGAAATTAGGAATTGATAATTGGATTTACGCAAATAATCGTGGTCAGAGTGGTAAAGTAATTCACAGTAAGTCTCCTGATGCAGCACCTGTTGAGGTTAGGGGAGCTGATTTTCGTTTCAGATTAGACCGTGATGTTTTCGAACTCGAGACTGGTCCGGGACAGTTTGGACAAACAATTGACGACTGGGGGCATCGTTTCTTTACTGAAAATTCAATTCACTTACAGCAGGCAGTTATTCCCTGGAGATATACTCACCGGCATGCATTCATGCCAAGCAGCAAGTTTAATGTAACTATTACAGATCATGAAGAGATCATGTTTCAGGAAATTCCGCCGGCCTATTGGAGATCTGAAAGGAGTGCCCGTAGAAACAGGATGTTCAAAGAAGCAAATCTTAATCGGATAGAATGGGCAGAAGATCACTTTACTGGAGCATCAGGAGGTACTATTTATAATGGTGATGCCCTGCCACAGGAATTTTATGGTAATATTTTTACAACCGATGTGTCAGGAAGCCTGATTCACAGAGATATTTTAAGTCCAAGTGAAACAAGTCCGGTATTGGTTGCAAAACGTGCTGAATCCGAAAAAAACAGAGAATTTATCTACTCCACTGATACCTGGTTCCGTCCGGTAACCTTTTCTATTGGCCCTGACGGATATTTGTATATTTTGGATTATTACAGACAGCATATTGAAACACCGGTTTCAATTCCTGATGATCTTAAAGCCGAAATGGATTTTATGGCAGGCAGTGATATGGGCAGGATTTATCGCCTTTTGCCTGAAAATGGTACTTATCAGGGAGTAAAAGTAGACCTGAAGAATGCTACCGGACTTCAGTTGGTAGATTATCTGTCGCACAAAAATGGCTGGTATCGCAGTAATGCGCAGCGTTTGCTACTTGAACGCCAGGATAAAACTGTTATTCCTGCTGTGATTTCATTGTTTTCAAACAGCCAGGACGCAAGAACAAGACTACATGCACTTTATGTACTTGAAGGTTTGAATGCATTAACTGAAAAAATCGTTAAAAAATCATTGCTTGATTCTGAACCTGGAGTTCGGGAAAATGGCATCATACTTGCAGAAAGATATCCTAAAACCAGTAAACTGTTAATTCCGATGGTTAATGATCCATCTAAGCGCGTTGCTTTGCAAGCTGCACTTAGTCTGGGACAGTTTAAAGGAAAAAAAGTGATTGCTGCATTGGCTGAAGTGATCAGGAATTACGGACAGAATGATTGGTTCAGGAGTGCAGTTATAAGCTCAGAGGCCGGTTCTTCAGTTGAAATTTTAAATTCACTAATACAGGATAATGCATTTTTCGGCAAAGAAGAAAGCTGGAAACTTAGTTTTATTCAGGATTTGTCAAACATTATTGGAGCCAGGTATAATAAGGAACAGTTTTCAGCGTATTTGAATACGCTAGCTCTTGAGTCATTATCTGCTGCAAATGTGCAGCAAGCAGCCTTAAAGGGGCTTAAGGCAGGACTGAATAAAAACGAGTCCACAAAAGAACTTGCAGCGCAATTAAATGCGGGCTCAATTGAGGAAGTGAAAGAAGGATTTCAACTGCTTAGAAAAAACTAAAGATACTCTGAGATAAAAATTGCCCGGTTAAAATTAGAAAGATGGAAAAGCAAAAATATTCAAGAAGAAGGTTCATAGGTAAGTATATTCTTGCAGGTTCAGTTGCATTAGGAACGGGAATATTGATTGCTGGCAGTTCAGCTAACAGTATGGCTAAGGAAGAGGATTCAGAACAACAGCCAAAAGCTCCCCAGCCTGCACAAAAAAATCCTTGTGACGATCTTACCGGGGTTAGTGCAGATGAAATTGCAAAACGTAAAAAGCTCGCATACGTAAACAAAACGCCAATTCCAGATAGCCATTGCAGTAATTGCGGACTTTACCTTCCGCCGGCTAAAGACAAGCCTTGCGGTGGTTGTATGTTGTTTAAAGGGCCTGTCCGCGCCGAAGGATATTGTGCATATTGGGCACCGATTAATAATTAGGGGAGTATAGAGTAGTGAGTATTGAGTATCAAGACTAAATCTTACTTCGTTGAAAAATGATCTTCTGGAATAATGAATAATGACTGTTACCTGTTCATTTTAAATTTAGCAGGATATTCCTGACATCAGACATCAGACAACTGATAACTAACAACAGACAACTAAACATGAAAGCTCTGATCTGCATTTTTTTCTTATCTCTGGGTTATTCCAGTTTTGCTCAGAAAGGGCAACACATTCAATATTCAGGGTCTTCGAATCTTCCGGGAGTTTCGGATGCAGTAATTGTTGATGATGTACCGCTTGTTCATACCAACCAATTTCTGCCTTTGGATAAATCCGGTAATATTGTTGGATCCGGTGATATCAATGCACAGATCAATCAGATTTTCCTGAATATTTCTTCTGCTTTGAAAATGGCTGGTTCAAAACCAGATCAGATCGTTAAACTTAATATCTATATCAGGAATTCAAGCCTGATCTCTGCAGTTCGGGAACAAATCAATAAACGGTTTAAATCAGGTAAAAATCCTGCCTTAAGTTTCGTTGCCGGGGATCTTGCTCATTCTGATGCATTGATTTCAATGGACGCTATTGCTGTTTCAGCTAAAAGCAAAATGGAAGGTGTTAATTATTTGATGCCCGCGAATTTATCCTCGGTTCAGGGTGTCGCCCGGGCTGCAATTTTACCTGCGGGTCCGGTGGTTTATGTTTCAGGTCAGGCTGTGAAAGGTGAACTAGCTGAAGCAACTCGAGGTACCTTAGAGCAACTTCTGGCTACACTGGTCTCGTTGGGTTTGGATAAAAAAGATATTGTTCAGATTAAATCCTTTATAAGGCCAATGTCTGACCTGAAAGTAGTAGAGGAGGAGTTCACTAAATTCTTTAAAGGTGGTACTATTCCACCAATGGTTAATGTTGAATGGACGAGCAAAGATCCGGTAATCGAAATAGAACTGATTGCTTCATCTCCAAATACAGGATCTAAATCAAACCAACAGCTTGATTTTATTACTCCTTCGGGAATGACAGCTTCACCTGTTTATTGTAAGGTTACCCGGATTAATTATGGTCAAAAGGTCTATATATCAGGATTATACGGACAAGTAACTGGCAATGCAGATTCTGAACTGGCATCTATCTTCAATCTAATGGGTACCATATTGAAAAATACGGGCAGTGATTTCAGGCATCTTGTCAAAGCAACCTATTATGTTGGCAATGATGTTCATAGTGCGAAATTAAATGAAATCCGCCCTAAATATTATGACCCGCTTCGTCCGCCAGCGGCCTCAAAGGCTATGGTTAAAGAAGTTGGCAAGCCTCAGGCCGGAGTTTCTATTGATATGATCGGGGTTGTGATCAGGTAGGCAATTTCTATTTTACCGATTCATTTACCTTAATAATTCTAACCGTAATCTATTGTTTTAATAAAAATAATTTATATATTCGGGTACGTAAACGTTAATGTACACTTATATCTTTTCTGCCTGACGGACTGGTATCAAAGCAGGAGGATTCCGGACAGGTATTATGTGGACCGCTCTTGTAATTTTAAACATAAATTATAGCTGAATAACCTTATATCAAGGCCAAAATTTGAATTGAAAAAAATAGCCATGAAAAATAAAAACACTGATTCATCGAGACGCAAGTTTTTAAAGCAGAGCTCTCTGGCTGGAGTGGGCACTGTGCTGACGATGGGTTTATCACCTTCTCTGCTAGCCGGGGATTTAAACAGCGCAGCAAGACCGGCGATTTTAGGCGGCCCATCAGCGTGGGATAAAGCCAAATGGGTCAAATGGCCTATCTGGATACCCGAAACGGATGAAAAGCGTGTTCTAGAAGTGCTCAGAAGCGGAGTTTGGTCGCGTGCTGGTGTAGTTAATGAGTTTGAAGCAGCCTGGGCTAATGCCAATGGAGCTAAACGTTGTTTGGTTGTAAACAACGGTACCAATGCTTTGATCGTCGCATTAAATCAACTAGACATAAAAGGTGGTGATGAAGTGCTTGTTCCGCCTTATACCTTTATATCGACTGTTCAGGCTATTCTTATGAATGGGGCTATGCCAGTGTTTGTGGACATCGATCCGGAAACATATCAGATTGATCCTGCAAAAATAGAAGCAAAGATAACACCGCGAACAAAAGCCATTTTGCCCGTCCATATTTTAGGAATGCCGGCAGATATGCCGAGAATAATGGAAATTGCTAAAAAGCACAATTTGTTTGTGGTTGAAGATGCCTGTCAGGCCCCATTAACTGAAGTCAATCATCAAAAGGTAGGTACAATTGGTAATGCGGGTTGTTTCAGTTTTCAAAACTCAAAAAATATTCCGATTGGTGAAGGAGGTGCAATTGTGAGTAATGATGTTGCCTTTATGGATCGCTGCGTTTCTTTTCAGAATCTCGGCTTGCCTTTTGGTACCGCGGTTGGAACTTTTAATGCTGGGAGCATAAGGATTGGTACCAAGGTTCGTATTACTGAATATCAGGCTGCTATTGGTTTAGCACAGTTACAAAGGCTGGATGCACAAACTACTGTGCGTGAAGAGAATGCGAAGTATTTGAAATCAAAGATTCAGGATATTCCTGGAATAGTACCTTATAAATTATATGATAGTGCAACCAGGGTTTCATTCCATTTGTTTTCATTCAGATATAAGAAAGAGGACTTTAAAGGTTTATCCAGAAATGCATTTTTGCAAGCTTTGCGTGCCGAGGGAGTGCCTTGCTCTGGAGGTTATACGCCATTAAACAAACAGGAATTTTTGAAGGAAGCTTTTGCCACAAAGAATTTTAAAAGGATGTATCACAAGGATATGCTCGATTATGATAAATATATGGAGCGAAATCAGTGCCCTGAGAATGATCTTTTATGTACAGAAATGGTATGGTTCACTCAGAATCTGCTTCTTGGCAGTCGGGAAGATATGGATTCAATTGCTTATGCAATCAGCAAGATACAGGCTAGTGCAGAAACAGTAAAAAAATCATTGGAAAAATAAAATTTTAAAAACATATAGACCAATGGTCTTGTTGAGAATATTTTGTTACAAAATAATATTGCATGGACAAATTAGATGGAATTGTTGAGTTGAATCAATTAAAGACTGATACGTATATAAATGGAAACGATGAAGAGAATCATCTGACCGCAACTACTTATAATTCGGGATTTCAAGAAGCCCACGATACTTATAATGCATTATCAGCTGCCAGTGATGGTAAAATTTATTATGTATTATCTTCAGACCAGATCCATGTAGGAGGTAAAATGTATCTCTATGACCCCAGGACTGATAAGACAGAATTTCTGGGAGATCTGACTGAAATATGTGGTGAAAAAGATCAGATGTTCGTCCCTCAGGGTAAAAGTCATGCAAGGTTCTTTGAAAGGAATGGCAAACTTTACTTCTCAACTCATGTGGGTTATTATGAACTCATCAATGGAATGGATCGGCTTCCGGTTAATCCTCCTTCCGGATATAAATTATACCCGGGTGGACGAATTCTTTCTTATGATATGCAAAGCCGAAAGTTCGAAAACCTTGCTTTGGTTCCCAATGGAGAAGGTATGGTTTCGATGACAATGGATCGGGACCGTGGGCAAATTTTTGGTATATCCTGGCCCAAAGGAAATTTTATTCATTATGATATCGATAAAAAGGAATTAAAAGACCTGGGCCGGACGTCAGGAAATGGTGAAGGAGGGGAGCCAGGTGACGATTTCCGTTCATTATGCCGCTCTCTTGTGGTAGATCCTTCTGACGGGACTGTGCATTTTTCTACTTCAGAGGGTGATATATTTAGCTATAATCCTGAAGAGGGCCGAATCAATAAACTTGAAGATATAAACCTCAGGCTTGATTATTTTGGTAAATACGATCCAACCAGACCTGGTAGTATGGGTTACAACTGGAGGAAAATTTTCTGGTATAATCTGGAGGGTTTAGCTTACGGAGTTCATGGAAATTCCGGTTATTTATTTCGGTTCGATCCTAAAAAATCTAAAATTGAACTTGTCAGACGCATTACTTCAGAGCCTTCAGCTAAAAGCGGTATGTTCGATCAGTTTAGTTATGGTTACCTTGGTTTTCAACTTGGACCTGATGGGAAGACTATTTATTACCTGACAGGCGGTCCGGTTTATGTTGATGGTAAGCGTGTTGCGGGTCAGTCTGAAATTGCTAAAGGTGCGGCAAAGGGCCTTGAAAATCTGCATTTAATCACGTATAACATACCGGAAGGTAAATATCAGGATCATGGTCCTATCTTTTATCCTAATGGAGATCGTCCTTTATACGTAAATTCCATTGCCGTTGGCAAGGGAGGTGAAGTTTATGCGCTAGCCAGGATTACAGAAAATGGAATTACACGAACCGACCTCATAAAAATTGCTAATCCTTTTAAAAGGTCTATACTGTAATATTTAATTGATCGGATTCAAAAAACTTAAAAAATTATACTCTAATTTTATATTTATTTATATATTAGTGTACGTAACCGTTCCGTAGTTTTCTCTTGTTGCAGCACCAGAAAATGTATTTATTTTAAATTGCTTATTTCGACATTAATTGCATTTTTTATAATTTTTGCTATTCATTTTTATAGACTTTACCACATCAATTTATAGTTGATTTTACTTGAACTAACTACTATTAACCGTCTTATCTTATTTTAAAGATTATAATACATTTTTTTTGATTTTTATATTTTCGGGTACGCACCCGTTATGTTTAATTACCTATTTATTTACTATTAATTATAAACTATGCTAAAAATTTACATGATGAAGTTTAAAAAACAAAGGTATTATCCCTCCGGAGCAGGGATAGTAATGCTGCTGATGCTTTTCCTCAGTTTTTCTGAGCAGGTTTTTTCCCAGCAATTAAAAACTGTAACTGGCACAGTTCTCGAAGCAGGCCAGCCATTACCCGGGGTGACAGTACGGGTTAAAGGATCAACCAGAGGTACAACAACTCTGGCAAATGGAAAATACAGCATTCAGGCCGCAAGCACTGAAACACTTGTCTTCGCATTTCTTGGCATGGAAACCAGGGAACTTGTTGTAGGTAACCGCAGTACAATCGATGTTACATTACTCGCTTCCAGTTCTTCTTTAAGTGAAGTGGTTGTCATTGGTTATGGTACAGTTGCAAAGCCCGATCTTACCGGATCAGTTGGAGTTGTTCCAATGGATGATATGATGAAAGCTCCGGTTGGAACATTCGCTGAGGCTTTAGCTGGTCGTGTGGCCGGTGTTAAGGTTAATGCAGCCGATGGTCAGCCGGGTGGTGGTATTAATATCGTAATCAGGGGAGCGGGTTCTTTAACTCAAAGTACATCTCCTTTATACGTTATTGATGGATTTCCGGTAGAAGATCCGGATCCTGCATCTATCAATCCTGAGGAGATCGAATCGATGACCATATTAAAGGATGCTTCTTCAACAGCGATCTACGGATCAAGAGCTGCAAACGGAGTAATCCTGATCCAGACAAAACGTGGAAAAGTTGGAAAATCGACTGTGAATTTTTCCAGCTCTTATGGTATTCAGACCGTTCCGAAATTTGTTGATGTGATGAGTCCATATGAGTTTATTAAATACCAGACTGAATTAAATCCAAACTCAGCTACAACTACTGCATATTTCGCTGGTGGCAAAACTCTTGAAGATTACAGAAATGTTGAAGGAATTAATTTCCAGGATTATGTGATGCAACAGGGTAATGTTCAGAACTATAATCTGGCATTAAGAGGAGGAACAGAGCAGACCAAGTATTCAATTTCAGGATCTTTATTTGATCAGACAGGTTCAATTATCAATACTGGTTTTAATCGTTATTCTGGTCGGGTAACTCTAGATCAGACCATCAGTAATAAAATTAAGGCTGGTGTTACTGCAAATTACAGCGGAATTAAACAGAATGGTCAGATTATCAACCAGGGGGCATTAACAGATGGTAACCCAACTGCCTTCGCCTTAGCAAGAGCCTGGTTATATCGTCCGATTACACCTAATCCAAATGATAATCTTTTGGAGGATGCAGTGGATGATGAGGCCATGAATGCATCAGATTTCAGGGTGAATCCGCTTATTGATCTTGAAAATCAGTATTCATACAACATCACTAACCTTATTGAAGGAAATGGTTATGTCAGTTATGATATCAATAAAGACCTGACCTTAAAATCAACCGCAGGTATTCGTCATAATAAATTAACCCTTGAACGATTCTATAATTCAAAAACAGCTCAGGGCGGACCGAGTCCGAATAATGTAAATGGTGTTAATGGTTCGATCGATAATATTTTCTCAAATAGTTTCTCAAACGAAACAACCCTGAATTATAAGAAAACATTTAAGCAGGATCATACCATAACCGGACTTGGCTTATTTGCAATTAATAGTATAAATTCAAGCAGAAAGGGATACGGCGGCAGGTTATTACCAAATGAAAATCTGGGAATGGATGGATTGGATGAAGGATTGGCTTTTAATCAGAATTCATCTTCAAGCCGTAACACCATGGCATCTTATGCCGGTCGTTTAGATTACAATTATAAATCAAAATACATTGTTACCGGTACCTTCAGAGCAGATGGCTCTTCCAAGTTCATCAATCACTGGGGATATTTCCCTGGAGCAGCATTGGCCTGGAATATGCATAAGGAAGGCTTCTTTGCTAAGATATTCCCTGGTATTTCAACTTCCAAGCTTAGAACCAGCTACGGTAGTAATGGTAATAACAGGGTAGGTGATTTTGATACCTATGCTCGTTTATTACAAAATATCAATGGTTATTCATTTAATAATTCAACTCCAATTGCTTCAAATTATGTTTCTGCTGTTGGTAACCCTGATCTTCAATGGGAAAAAGTGAATACTATCGATTTAGGATATGAAATTGGTGTATTGAAAGACAGGATCACATTCGAAGTTGATTTATATCGTAAAACAACTGAGGATCTGTTACTTAACGCTATTTTGCCTCCATCAACCGGATTTACCTCTGCCGTTAAAAATATTGGTAAATTGAGAAATGATGGTCTTGAATTAACCTTGAACACGGTAAATGTTCAATCAAAGAACTTTATCTGGGAAAGTAATTTCAATATTAGTTTCAACAGAAACAAAGTAATGGAACTTACCCGTGGTCAGCGTTCACTGAATAGTAATTCTTCTTACGTATCTCAGTTTAATAAGCCATTGTATGTTGCAGAGATTGGAAAACCAGCAGGAATGATGATCGGGTTTATATGGGAAGGAAATTATCAGTATGAGGATTTTGACAATCCTTCTCCTGGTGTTTACATCCTGAAGCCTTCTATTCCTACTAATGGTGCTGTTCGTAATACAATTCTGCCTGGCGATATCAAATACAGAGATATGAACGGCGATGGTATCATGAATGACGCTGATTTAACGTTTATCGGAAGAGGTCAGCCAATTCACACAGGTGGTTTTTCAAATAATTTCACCTATAAGGCTTTCAACCTGAATGTGTTCTTTCAGTGGTCTTATGGAAATGATATTTATAATGCCAACAGGCTGATTCTTGAAGGTAACAGTAATGGTTGGGCGAATATCAATCAGTTCGCAAGCTATTCAAATCGCTGGTCGCCTACCAATCCAACAAATGAAAATTATCGTACCCGCGGACAAGGTCCAATTGGTTTCCACTCTTCCAGAGTTGTAGAAGATGGTTCTTTCCTGCGTATGAAGACAGTTTCTTTAAATTATAACATACCGGCAAAGTTAATTAAGGCCGCCTATATGAGTAATTTAAGTGTGAATGTCTCTGCCCAGAACCTGATTACATGGACAAATTATTCTGGAATGGATCCTGAAGTTTCTACCCGTAATAATACTCTAACACCGGGTTTTGACTATTCATCCTACCCGAGATCACCGACCATTGCATTTGGTATTAAAGCTGGATTTTAACGAAATTAATTGAAAGAAAAATGAAAATTAAACACTATATACTCGCAACATTGTTCTTAATGAGTCTGGGCTCATGTAAGAAATATCTGGCGACAGAACCAACGGATTTCCTGAATCCGGATAATTATTATCAGACTGAAGCCCAATTACAATTTGCCCGTGCAGGTGTCTATGATCACCTGGGTGCTGGTGGTTTACATGGTACTTATGCAAGTTATTTACTGGCATGGACCGCAGATGAAGGTTATATGAACAGAGCTACATTGACCACTGGTCCATGGAACTATTTCTATTCTTCTGCAGATCAATATAATGCAGGATTATGGAATAACCTTTGGTCAGGAATAAATAAGGCTAACGTTTTAATCAAAAATGTGGATAAGAATACTGCGATTGCACAAGCAAAGCGCGATGCTATCAAAGGGGAGTGCTTATTCTTAAGAGGATACTATTACTTTACTTTGGTGCAATATTTCGGTGGTGTTCCTTTGAAACTTGAACCAACTTCATCTGTTATTGATGTAGATGCGACAAGAGCATCTGCTAAAGATGTATATGTGCAAATCCTTAAAGATATGGAAGCCGCTGAGAAACTTGTTCCAGGCATCAAAACTTTGGGTTTTGGCGGAGCAGTTAATAAATCAGCGGTTCGCGGTCTTTTGGCAAGAGTAAACTTGCACATGGCAGGTGAGCCGGTTAAAGATAAAACCCGTTATGCAGAAGCAAGCAAATGGGCCAAAATGGTAATTGATGATGCAGAAGCTGGTCACTCATTAAATCCAAGTTATCCTGACATCTTCATGAAACTTGCTGGTGATAAATATGATATCAAAGAAAGTATTTGGGAAGTTGAATTTTATGGTAACCGTACCGACCAGTATGTTGAAACCGGAAATATTGGCTGGATCAACGGTCCTGCTGCAGGAGTCGCTTCTTCAACAGGAAGAGCAGATGCTTACATGAATATCACTTCTGAGTTTTATAATGTATTTGAGCCTGGAGATAATCGTAAATGGTTTAGTATCGCTCATTATACTCATACTGCGACTGGTGCTAAAACGATGAGCCTATTGCCAGTTAATGAAAATGCGATGAATCTTATGAAACCTGGAAAATGGAGAAGGGAATACGAGACCTTATTACCAAAAAGCCCGACGACTACCCCAATCAATATGGTTCTATTAAGATATTCTGATATTTTGTTAATGTATGCAGAAGCTGAGAATGAATTAAAAGGTCCAACTGCTGATGCAATTGAACAATTCAATAAGGTTAGAAGAAGAGCCTGGTCAACAGGTATCAAAACGATTGCAGTAACCAATGGAGGTTCAGGTTATACCACCGCTCCAACCGTTACATTCAGTGGAGGAGGTGGTGCTACTGCAACCGCAACAATTGCAGGAGGCAGAGTGACTGCAATTAACCTTGACCGTGACCCTATGGCAGTTACTTTCTTTAACGAAGGGAAATACACAACAGTTCCTACAATTACCATCAGTGGTGGTGGTGGCTCTGGTGCAACTGCAACTGCAACAATCAACAGAGCAACTGATGGAAATCTAAATCCTGCGTCGAAGGAAGCATTCTTGGCTGCAATTCAGGATGAAAGAATGAGAGAATTTAACTTTGAAAATACAAGAAAGGCTGATCTGCTTCGTTGGGGCATATTCCTGAAAGTTCATCAGGATATGGGTAATAAATTACAACAGCAAAGCCCGGGACAATTTTTCGTTAAGTATTACTCAAATGTTAGCTCCCGTGATCTTTTGATGCCAATTCCAATTAATGAGATGTCTTCAAATTTAAAAATGACTCAAAATCCGGGTTGGGAATAATTTAATATAAAATAGAAATTATGAAACTAAAAATATATAGTATACTCGCGGTGGCGCTTATTATGGCGTCCTGTGAAAAGCCAGCAATTGAGGCAGACGCGCCGGCATTTGATGTAACTGCCGAAAAAACTACCTATAAAGCTGGTGAATCTGTTAAATTTATGATTACCGGAGGTGAGGCTCAAACTATATCCTTCTATTCTGGAGAACTGTTGAAAGACTATGCTTCGAGAACAGGCAGAGTAGCTGATGTAGCTGGAGCTGGTGCAACCCTGGCTTTTACCAGCAGTGTGCAGTTAGGAACTCAGGCTAATCAGGTCACGCTTCTTGCTTCCACAAATTTTAATGGTGATTATAGTAGTGTGGCTAAATTAAAGGCTGCAACCTGGGTTGATATTACGAGTCGATTTAAGCTTGGTACAACAACAGCTTTTCTTGCTTCAGGAACAGTTGATGTATCTGATCTTATTGTAGCAGGTAAACCAATCTATTTTGCTTTTCGCTATAATACCAAGAAGCAGGCTATCAATGGTATCGCCCGTCAGTGGTTCATTCAGTCTTTTACTTTAAGTAGTAAAAAATTGCTTGATAATACCCTTGCTTTGACTATTGCAGACCAGGCAAGCACAGGATTTAGAATTGTGGACGATTTGAAAGACAAAGCTCCTGCTTTATCTTCAATAACAGCGACCAGATTAACCCTTCAGGCCAATACTTATCTGCATGCAGGTTTACCTCAATTTGATCCGGCTAATCCAATTTTTGATCCTAAGAATCCAATCTATGATCCTCGCGATCCTGCATATCAACCGACTGCTGTCTTTAAGCCATTTGTGCCTTTTGATCCGGCAAGTCCGAACAATGATCCTGAAAGTGAGCATTGGGCTGTTAGTAAAGCTATAAGTATTGATAAGGTTGATCTTGGACCTGATTGGTCATCAGCTATCAAAGGTCTAACCAATCCTGTTTTAACAGAGTTCCGTTATGCTTATGCAAAGGCCGGTACATATAAAGCTACCTTTGTTGCCGCTAACGGTAATATAGATCAGCAAAAAGTTATAACCAAGGAGATTACAATTACAATAACTCCTTAATTTGATTTAAATCAGATAAAAGGATTAATCCGCATTTGTGGGTTAATCCTTTTATTTTTATAATACATCCCGAAAATTTAAAATCAGAGGATATGACTTTGATCTCAAAATTTCTTTTGATCCTGTTTTTAACTTTTAATTTTTGGCGAGCTCAGGCTTGGCAGGAATTAAATTTTGTAAAAGAAATAAGGGATCTGCCAGCTAAAAGTTCTGCTTCGCATGAAAAGATAAGACAGCAGATCTTGCGAAATATGGAAAAGGCGATGGGCAAGCTTCCTGATCGTTCAAATTTACCCGCTTTTGATATTCAGATCATTGACAGTGTAATGGAGAATAGATTTATCCGGTATACACTTAGTTTTGTCGTTGCCGAAAAGGAACGATTACCTGTTTATCTGTATGTGCCAAAACAAAGAGGTAGTATCCAAAGAATTCCGGCTATGCTTGTTTTGCATGGAACAAGTATACTAGGAAAAGGTGTTGTAGATGGTCAGGGGCCTCTCCCAAACCGGGCACACGCCCGTGAACTTGCAGAACGTGGCTATGTTGTTATTGCACCGGATTACCCGAGTTTTGGTGATTTGAAGGATCATAATTTTGATACCGACAGATATGAATCAGCCACGATGCAGGCCATATTTAATCATATGCGTTGTGTTGATCTTCTGCAAAGCAGGCCGGATGTAGATCCAGAAAATATCGGTGTCATCGGTCATTCACTAGGTGGACATAATGCCATGTTTGTTGCCGCATTTGATAACCGTTTAAAGGTAGCTGTTTCAAGCAGTGGCTGGACACAGTTTGAATACTATTATATTGGAGAAGAAGGTTCTAAGAAGTATGGTGGAAGACTTGGTCCCTGGGCTCAAACAAGGTATATGCCGCTCATACGCACAAAATATAAACTGGATGCTAAACTGATTCCCTTCAATTTTGATGATATTATAACAGCTATTGCTCCAAGGGTATTTTTCTCTGTATCACCTCTCAAGGATGCAAACTTTGATGTAAATGGGGTGAGAGAGGGTATTTCACTGGCTGAAAAAGTTTACAATAATTTGGGAGTAGTGAATATGCTTCAGGTGCGTTATCCGGATGCTGGTCACGATTTTCCGGTTGAAAATCGCAAAGAGGTTTATGGCTTTTTAGATAGAACGCTTGGACATACGCCATTATATGCCCCTGTAAAGTAATTAGTTTCTAATTTTTTGATTATATATTTATTAAAATTATTTCCATCCTATGATAAAATCGAAAAGCCGTCAAATTGCAGGTATCAGACCAATTTTTATCATTCTCTTTTTACTCTTTCCTGCCTTAACAATTGCTCAGGAAAACATTGTTCATGGAGATCATCAAAAGTATAGAAAGGAAATACTGCATAATATGCAGAAGGTAATGGGTAAATTACCCAAGCGGACAGCTTTTAAACGTTCTGATATCCAGGTAATTGACAGTATTAAGGAGGCGAGTTTCATTCGTTATAATATCCTTTTTACTGTCGAAAATAATGAGGTTCTTCCTTTATATCTGTATGTTCCGATACAAACAGGTACTCCAAAAAAATTGCCGGCTATGCTGGTTTTACATGAGACTGATCCATTGGGAAGAAAGGCTGTTGATGGACAGGGAAATAAAGCTAATCGCTCACATGCCAGAGAACTTGTTCAGCGGGGATACATTGTTATCGCTCCTGATTTCCCAAGCTTTGGTGATACTAAAGATTATAATTTCGATACTGATCGTTATAAATCAGGTACCATGAAAGGTATTTTTAACCACATGCGTTGTATTGATTTGCTTCAAAGCAGAGCTGATGTGGATTCCGATAATATTGGAGTGTTAGGGCATTCTCTTGGCGGACATAATTCCATATTCCTGGCTGCCATGGATGAGCGCATAAAAGTGTCTGTTAGCAGCTGCGGATGGACACAACTTGATTTTTACAATATTGGAGCCGAGGCTGAAAAGAAATATGGGGGAAGACTTGGCCCCTGGGCTCAAACCCGCTATATGCCATTATTGAGAACAAAGTATAATCTCGAAAATAAAAAGGTTCCTTTCGATTTCAATCTGATGATTTCAGCAATAGCCCCAAGGGCATTCTTTTCAGTTTCTCCAAGCAGGGACGCTAATTTTGATTATAAAGGAGTTCAGGCAGGAATTGCATTGGTAGAACCGATTTACCGCAATCTCAATTCATTAGATAAACTGCAGGTACGATATCCTGATGATGAACACGATTTTCCTCTCGAAAATCGTAAAGAAGCCTATGCTTTTATTGATAAAATACTGGGTCATACACCCAGATATACTGAATTTAAATAATATAATCAGCTTCCGGAATGCTTAAAAAAGAATACTCAAGACGTGAATTTATAATCAAAAATTCACTTGCTGGACTCGGTGCAGCCCTAACTATGGGATATGTTCCTTCCCTGATTGCAAATACTCTGGATCAGAATGCGGTTTTGGATCTTAGAAATGCTGCGGAGCCAATTATTGATATACACCAGCATACAGATTATAGTGGAAGATCAAATGATCTGCTGATACCTCATCAGCGTGCAATGGGAGTAACTAAAACAATTCTATTGCCTGCAGGTCGTCCGCTTAGTTATGGCTCGACCTATTATGGCTATAGCAATGGACTGCAGGCTAAAGCTACCGGTAATGAAGTATGCTATCAATTTGCAAAAGCTCATTCTGATGAATTTATTTTCGGGGCAAATGAAGTTCCGGATATGCCGGGTGCATTACAGGAAATTGAAAAATATCTGAAGCTTGGTGCTCCTGTTATCGGAGAGCTCAAATTCGGACTCGATTGTGATTCTCCGGCAATGCAAAGTATTTATGAACTGGCAACTTCTTATAATGTTCCTGTTCTGATGCACTGGCAGCACAATATGTATAATAGGGGTATTGAACGTTTCCATACCATGCTGAAGAAATATCCAAAAGTGAATTTTATAGGTCATGCGCAAACCTGGTGGGCAGATATCGATAAGAATCACATCGATCAGAATATTTTATATCCTAAGGGTAATGTCAGCAGGGGCGGACTTACAGATCGTCTGCTTACTGAATATCCAAATATGTTTGGTGATTTTTCAGCAGGTTCCGGATTAGGCTCTCTGACCAGAGATGAGGATCATGCCCGTGGATTTTTAGAACGTCATCAGGATAAATTGCTTTTTGGAAGTGATTGCTCTGATTCAGAGGGTACCGGAAAATCCTGCCTTGGGGCTAATATCATACTTGCTATCCGTAAATTAGCTCCCAATAAAGCTATCGAGCGAAAAATTCTTTACGGGAACGCCCAAAAACTATTCAAACTTTCATAAGCTTACGTTAATTCTTAATTACTAAATACCTTAAAACATTCAGAATGAAAATTTCAATCATTAATCTGCTTATAGTTATATTGACACTCATAAATCCGGTTCAGGCACAAAATACTGCTAGCCTTGAATGGAAAGCCGGTGTTGGCAAGGCAGATATTACCCCGAAGATGGCAATGCCTATGGCAGGTTTTGCTTCCCGTACCCACTCATCAGAAGGTACTTTGCATCCGCTGTGGGCAAAGGCTCTGGCTCTCGAAGATTCAAAAGGAAATAAGGCTGTAATGATCAGTTCTGATCTTTTGGGTTTTCCTAAAGATGTATCCGACAGGATCAGAGACCGGATAAAATCAAAATATGGATTAGATCGTGCTCAAATTTTACTTAACAGTTCCCATACCCATTCAGGACCTGTAATTGGGGATGCTCTGATGGATATTTATGTTCTTGATAATCAGCAGATTGAAAGTATTAAACAATACACCAAAATTTTGGAGGATCAGATTGTAAATATGGTTGGTGAGGCTCTGAAGAATATGGAACCTGCAGGGCTTTATGCTCAGAATGGGGTTACACGATTTCAGGTAAACCGCCGGAACAATGCAGCAAATTTACTTACTCAGCTTACTGAACTGCAAGGCCCTAATGATTATGCCGTACCGGTTATCAAAGTTATGAATGCAAAAGGGGATATCAAGGCAATTGCTTTTGGATATGCCTGTCATCCAACAGTTTTAAGTGGTTATGACTGGTCGGGTGATTATCCGGGATTTACCCAGATAGAGCTTGAAAAAGCTTATCCGGGAGCCACTGCGCTTTTTTTCCAAAGTGCAGGCGCTGATCAGAATCCTTTGCCAAGACATACTGTCCCTTTGGCTAAGCAATATGGAAAGGAACTGGCTGCAGCAGTGGAGCGGGTACTGGAAGAAGATATGAGAAAATTGCCTTCAGGTTTGATTACAAGTTATTCAGAATTGGACCTTCCGCTGGCAACTCCACCAACTGAGGCAGAATATACAAAATTCATAAGCTCTACTACTGTTCCTTACCAAAAGAGATGGGCCGAACGTATGAGGGGGAAGATCAGATCAGGAGAAAAATTAATAAGATCTTACCCATATCCTGTTCAGGTATGGTCCATTGGTGATCAGCCCATTGTGAGCCTCGGAGGTGAACTTCTCATTGAATATGCTATAAAAATTAAACAAATGCTGGGTGCTGATGCATTTGTATATGGATATTCAAACGATGTAATGGCCTATGTCCCTTCATCACTTGTGCTAAAGGAAGGCTCTTACGAAGGAGAATCTCACACTGTTTATGGTCTGCCTTCCAAATGGCAGGTAGGTATCGAAACAAGGATATTGAATGAGGTAATTAAATTGTCTGAGAAGAACGGTCTGATTAAAAATGGTAAGTAGGGATGGAATAGGGAATAGATAGTAGGGAATAGGAAATAGAAAAGGGTCAACAGGTAGCGGGTCATATAATTCAAAATCCTTGTTTTATTATTTCGAGGCACTATATTACTCTTGGTTAAGAATTCAGAATGAAATCTCCTATATTTACGTGTACGTAAACGGAAAATTTAATGAAAAAAAAATGCTGCTTTTAGCCTTCTTTTTTATCACTTACACTTCTATAGCTGATCCAGGGAAAGGATGGATCAGTCTCTTTGATGGGAAGAGTCTGTATGGCTGGCACCACTTTAACAATACCAAAGAAATTAAAAACTGGAAGATAGAAAAGGGCTCTCTGGTATGTTTGGGAGCAAAAGGCCCCAGTGGATCCGGAGATATTATCACCGATCGCTCATTCCGGAATTTTGAGCTAAGATGGGAGTGGAAAGTTGACAAAGGCAGCAATAGTGGTGTTTTCTATCATATTGTGGAGGATCCAAAATACAAAAGAGCAATAGAGACTTCCCCTGAATATCAGATTATTGATGATGTAAATTTCCCTGCTAAATTGGAAGATTCACAAAAGGCCGGCGCCGATTATGCAATGTATTCAGCAGGTAAAAATAAGATACTTAAACCGGTAGGGGAATGGAATACTTCCCGAATTATCTTTAATAAGGGGCGTGTGGAGCATTGGCTCAACGGTATCAGGATTGTTAAATTTAAAGCATGGACTAAGACCTGGAATAAGCTTAGATCTGAAGGTAAATGGAAAGAATATCCCGATTATGGATTATCTCCGGAAGGTAAGATAGGACTTCAGGATCATGGAAATAAGGCATACTTTAAGAATATTGAAATAAGGGAATTATAATAATTGAACATTAAAAAAAAGATCTATGAAGAACAAACAAACTTTCTCATTTGCCAGGAATTCGTTCCTGGTACTTGGAACAGCTATTTTGCTCACAGGTAGCAGTTGTGGCAATAAACAGGTTACGAGTGATCTGAAAGAGGAGAAAATTCGCATTATCACTCTTGACCCCGGTCATTTCCATGCAGCCTTATTGCAAAAATCGATGTATGAAGAAATTGATTCAGTCGTTCACGTCTATGCTCCTGACGGATCAGAATTAGATAATCACATGAAACTGGTGGATAGTTATAATTCAAGGGAGGAGAATCCAACATCATGGAAGCATGAAATTTACCGTGGTCCTGATTACCTCGAAAAAATGTTCAGTGATAAGGCGGGAAATGTGGTTATTATATCTGGTAACAATAAATTAAAGACGAATTATATCAGCCGGGCAATTGATTCAGGTATGAACGTACTTGCTGATAAGCCATTGGCAATTAATCAGGATGGATTCAGGTCCCTTGAAAATGCGTTTGCAAAAGCAAAGGAGAAAAACGTTGTTCTGTACGATATCATGACAGAACGCTATAATATTTATTATGTTCTTCAGCGTGCATTAAGTCAGGATACCGTATTTTTTGGCTCCCTGGAAAATGGGACTCCTGATAATCCGGCAGTGATGCAGGAAAGTGTTCATCATTTCTATAAGAATGTTTCCGGTAAGCCCCTGGTAAGACCGGCATGGTTCTTTGATGTGGAACAGGAGGGTCGCGGATTGGTGGATATAACTACACATATGGTAGATCTTATTCAGTGGGAATGTTTTCCTGATGTAGTTCTTGATTATAAGAAGGATATCAATATGCTTTCGGCAAAGGAATGGGCCACTCAACTCAACCTGGAACAGTTTCAGAAATCAACTAAAAAAGACCAGTTCCCTGATTACCTTCAGAAATACATCAAAAATGGAATATTGAATGTAATGTCAAACGGTGAAATGAATTATACAATTAAAGGTGTTCATGCCCGTGTTGGGATAAAATGGAATTATGAAGCACCTGAAGGATCGGGAGATACACATTTTTCAAAAATGAGGGGAACCAAAGCCAATATATTAATCAGACAGGGTAAGGAACAGAACTATAAGCCGGTAGTTTATCTTGAATTACTGAATTCAGGACCAAATTCTGAAAAGCAACTAATGGATGCAATAGGAAGGTTGCAAGCTTTATATCCAGGCCTTGCTGTGAAGAAAGCCGGCAAAGAATGGGAGTTAATCATACCTGAAAAGCTTAAAGTACCTCATGAAGAACATTTTGCTGAAGTTGTAAAAAATTACCTGACTTATTTAAAAGGAACAGAACTTCCAGCCTGGGAAGTACCCAATATGCTTGCTAAATATTACACAACTACAAAGGCAGCAGAAATGGCTTCAAAAAAGTAAATTAGGAATATTAACAGGGTTTAATTGAGCCGAAGAGCTTTATTGAGATAGAATATAGGTTACAAAAATAGTTTTGTATTTTTCAGCACTGGCTGGAGCTAAACTCTTTTTGCCTGACCATCACACTGGAATGATGATGGTGTTAATGAATTGTTTTATAATTAAGATTTAAAATGACTGATTTAGAAGTATTAGAACAAGAATTATTAAAGCCGACAGATGCTTTGATTAATGATATTGCAAAGATCGATGGGGACATAATTCTGTTGGGTGTAGGTGGAAAAATGGGGCCGAGTATGGCGAAATTAGCTCGCAGAGCTATAACTCAGGCGGGAATCAATAAAAAAGTTATTGGAATTTCGCGTTTCTCGGAAGCAGGTACACGTGAAGAACTTGAAGCTGATGGTATTGAAACGATATCTGCCGACCTGTTGAATGAAAAGGACCTTGCTGCTTTACCTGATGCACCCAATATAATCTATCTTGCCGGTACCAAGTTCGGAACAACAGGAAAAGAACCTTTTACATGGGCGATGAATTCTTATCTGCCGGGTCGTGTTGCTGAAAGATATAAAAACTCACGCATTGTAGCCTTTTCAACAGGAAATGTTTACCCTTTCACACCAATTGGCTCAGGTGGTCTTTCTGAGGATCATGTTCCGGCGCCAGTAGGTGAATATGGTCAGTCATGTTTAGGCAGAGAACGTATTTTTCAGTATTTCTCTGAAAGATACCAGATTCCAACCTTGATTTACCGTTTAAACTATGCTATTGACCTGCGTTACGGAGTTTTGCTCGAGATAGCAAAATCTGTAAATGAAGGAAGAGCGATTGATCTTACAACCGGCAGTGTGAATGTGATCTGGCAGGGTGATGCCAATGAGATTGCAATTCGTTCATTGCTGCATTGCGAAGTTCCGGCGAATATTCTGAATGTAACCGGGCCGGAGACATTATCAGTTAAATGGGTAGCAGAGCAGTTTGGACTTTTAATGGACAAAGAGCCATTGTTTGCTAATGATTCTCAACCAAATGCATTATTAAGTAACGCATCTAAAGCACACAAGCTATTTGGCTATCCAAGAGTAACAGTACGTGATATGATTGAAATGACCGTAGCATGGCTTCAGGGTGGGGGAAAAATGATTAATAAGCCTACTCATTTCCAGGAAAGAAAAGGTCAGTTTTAAATAGATTTTTTGAAGATAAATTGATTAAAAATATGTCAACCAAAACATTAGATCCGGTACTTAAAAGTTTATTGCAAAGCGGAACAGTTTTACCTGCAATTCCTCTGGCTTTAAACTCTTCCCGGCAGTTTGATGAGGCCCGTCAAAGAGGGCTTGCCAGATATTATGTTGCTACAGGGGCCGGTGGTCTTGCTGTTGCAGTGCATTCAACGCAGTTTGAGATCAGGGATCCGGAAATTAACTTATTTGAAACCGTTTTGAGGGTCGTCTCAGAAGAGATAGATAATTCAAATCCGGATAGACCATTTATTAAAATTGCCGGAATTTGCGGACCAACTGCTCAGGCAGTAAAGGAAGCTGAAACAGCATGTAAATATGGTTTTGATCTTGGACTGCTCAGTATGGGCGGACTTCAGACTTGGACTGAAAAAGCCATTCTACAGCGAGTACGTGATGTGGCGGCTGTTATGCCTGTTATTGGATTTTATCTTCAGCCTTCTGTTGGTGGCCGTATTTATACGTATGATTTCTGGCAGGAGTTTGCCGAAATCAAAAATATAGAGGCAATTAAAGTAGCCGCATTTAACCGTTACCAGACCCTCGATGTAGTCAGAGCCGTGTGTGCATCCTCAAGATGCAATGAAATCGATCTATACACTGGTAATGATGATAATATTATACCTGATATTTTGACCAAATACAGTTTCGCTATAAACGGTAAAAGGGTTGAGAAGGAGTTTGTTGGTGGCTTGCTTGGCCATTGGGCCGTATGGACAAGAGCCGCTGTTAAATTGCTTGAAGAAATAAAAGCCTGCAAAGCCAATGGCAATAAGGGTATTGCAGAATTACTGACGAAAGGAATTGAGGTGACGGATATGAATGCTGCAATCTTTGATCCCGCAAATAATTTCCACGGATGCATTCCGGGTATTCATGAGGTTTTGCGGAGACAGGGTTTATTGGAAGGTCGCTGGTGTCTGAATCCTAAAGAAGAATTATCAGATGGTCAGATGGAAGAGATTGATCGAGTATGTAAAGCTTACCCACATCTTATTGATGATCAGTTTGTTAAAGAACTTCTTCTGGCAGAATTTCTGTCTAAATAGCTTTTCAGGGATTAATTAATTTTTATAATTTTCAAGATGGACAGAAGAAGATTTGTTAAAAGTGCCGGCGCTTTGGCTGCCTTAAGTTCTATGAATCTCTCTGACCTTCTGGCTGCTGATCCTGCTACTTTAAAGCTGATTAATATTGTCCGGACCCAGTCGGATTTTGAACGCGAAAAGCTCATTCGTCCGTTCGGATTTAAGGGCGGGTATCTGACTGAATTATGGCAGGTTGCATCCAGAATGCAATCTGAATCGGATATTTCACGAATCGGAATTGCGACCCAAAGTGTACTTTATGGTGACGCAGATTTATTTTCGCGTCATTCAGAAACGGAGGGGAATGCGATGATGTACGATTTGGTCAACAAATCTCTTGAACATGTAAAAAACACTCCATTCAGAACACCTCCCGAATTATTGGATAAAATTCTGCCAGGGGTTATTCGGGACGGAAAAAAAATTACCCAAAAACAGGATCTGAACATCAATTTTGTCTATAATGCCCTTGTTGGTGTGGATAATGCTGCCTGGCTTACCTATGCCGCTGAAAATAAGTTCAGCACTTTTGAGGCGATGATCCCGGAGCAATATAAAAAGGCTTTATCGCACAGGAATAAAAAAATTGCCATCATGTACCAAATCCCATATGGCATGCCTATGGAGGATTTGAAAAATGCTGTAAAACAAGGATATTTTGTTTTTAAGATTAAGACAGGAGCGCCAGGTTCTCAATCGGAGATGATTCAGGCAGATATTGACAGATTAAGTCTGATTCATCAAACTCTTAAGGATTTTCGTACTGAACAGACCAAAAACGGGAAATTGATCTATACAATGGATGCCAATGCCCGGTATGAGAAGAAGGAAACCCTTTTAAAATATCTTGATCATGCGCGTAAGATTGGTGCTTTTGATCAGATTCTGCTAATTGAAGAGCCTTTGAATGAAAATAATGAAGAAAGTGTCGCAGATATTGATCTCAGGATCGGTGCAGACGAAAGCGTACATGATGAACAATCTGCAATAAGGCGTCTGGATCAGGGATATAAGGTCATGGTACTGAAAGGTATTGCAAAAACACTCAGTCTGTCGATAAAGATTGCCAAACTTGCCGCAGATAGAAATGTTCCGTGCATGTGTGCTGATCTGACAGTTAATCCCATCTTAATTGATTGGAATAAAAATCTAGCAGCCCATCTTGCTCCATTTCCTGTTATTAATATGGGCATGATGGAGACAAACGGGGATATGAACTACGTAAACTGGAAAAACATGGTTAATTATCATCCTGCCGCACATGCTCCCTGGATGATTCCCCAAAATGGGGTTTTTGAACTGAGTCCTGATTTTTATGAAAGGAGCGGGGGTATATTTGATCCCTCAGATCATTATCAATCCATGTTTTAAATTTATAACTCTGTAATTTTTGCATCGATGAAGCCTGTTAAAAAGATATTTTCCTTGATGCTGGCTCTTCTATCAATTGTACAACTGTATGCACAGAATAATACAGATACGGTCAGAACCATAAAAATTGATGTACTTGTTGGTCTTCAATTCGATCTGGTGAGGTTTAATGTGAGGCCGGGTGAAAAATTGAATCTGATTTTCAGTAACAGTGATGACATGAGTCATAATCTTCTCATCACAAAACCCGGAACAAGACTGGAAGTTGTAAATGAGGCCCTTAAATTAGGTCAAAAAGGTCCAGAAATGGACTATATTCCAAATTCCTTATCCGTTTTATGGTCAATCCCGGTTGTTAATCCCAATCAATTCAGAACACTAAGTTTTACAGCACCTAAGCAGGAGGGAGTTTATCCTTATGTGTGTACAATCCCGGGGCATGGCTTTATCATGTTTGGTGCAATGTATGTTAATGCAGATGGTCGAATGCCTGAATTAAAAGATGATCCTAATATCCCTCCAAATCGAAAAGCAGAGGATAATACTATGTTAAGTAATCAGCATAGTAATCATCCCTTAAATGGAGAACCTCAGCCGGTAAAAATCAAACCTTTACATCCTTACACCCCTGTATCGCCATATATTTACCGGGTTTTTATCTATGGGGCAAGTCCTGCAGCAATTGCAGTTAGTCTCCCTGGTGATTTATCCTATTGCTGGGATGCTGGTACCTGTAAGTTACGTTTTGCATGGAGCGGTGGCTTCCTGGATAATTCTGAATTATGGAAAGGTAAGGGCGATGTATCGGCGAAAGTTGTAGGAAATGTGTTTTTTAGGGATAAAACTCAATTTCCATTCTCATTTAGTGCCGATAACAAAGTGCCAAAATTAGATTACAAAGGATATAAACTCATTAACCGCTATCCTGAATTTCATTACACACTAAACGGAATTGATGTTTATGAACTGATTCTACCTAAAGCTGATGGCAAAGGTCTGAACAGGACCTTCAGGATCCCTAATGTTAAAAGCACTGTCTGGTTTAATACCGATCAATCTGATGGAGTTAAATATGAAGCTTTAAAAGGATCATGGGAAGGGAATAGATTGAAATTAACATCAAAAGAGGCCAGAAGATTCAGCATTATTATGAGTGTTAAGGAGGGGGGAATATTATGAAATATAAAGTGATTTCCATTTACATGACAGGAATGTTGCTTTTTACTTGCCTTGAATCCATTATTGCCCAGATAACAAATGATTCTTACAGGGTTGAAACCATCAAAATGCCTGATGGATTAACAAGTGAGACCGGTGCTGTTGAATTTTTGCCAGACGGCCGACTTGTTGCATCTTTTACCAGAGGTGAGGTAATGATCTACAATACCTTAACAAGGGAATGGAAATTATTCGCTGAAGGCCTCCATGATCCATTAGGGATTCTGGTAATCAGTAATTCTGAATTATTAATAATGCAACGTCCCGAATTGACAAGAGTAAAGGATACTGATGGTGATGGAACTGCTGATCTGTATGAAAAAGTTACGGATGATTTCGGGCTTTCGGGTAATTACCATGAATTCAATTACGGTCCGGTTAAGGATAAAGACGGTAATCTGTTCATCGCCCTGAATTCTTCTTCAGGCGGAGGAAACATCAGGTCAGAAGTTCGTGGTCAGATAAATCCCCTCGGCCGTGAGAGTGGCAGCAAAGGGCAGATGTTTTCGAATTTACCTTATCGTGGGTGGATGATGAAGTTAGGCAAGGATGGTAAATTGCAACCTTTTGCCTCTGGTTTCCGTTCTCCAAATGGAATAGGATTCGATCTTGAAGGTAATTTGTTTGCTACCGATAATCAGGGCGATTGGGTTGGTACCAGTCCCTTGCATCATGTACAGGAAGGGAAGTTCTATGGTCACCCCGGAAGTCTGGTTTGGCAAAAGGGATGGAATAGAGGTAATCCATTTTTGTTACCAATACCGGTTTTGGATAGTATGCGAACCAGAGGAGCCGTCTTATTTCCGCATGGTATTATTGCAAACTCACCAACCCAGCCTGTCTGCGATAACACTGCAGGTAAATTTGGCCCTTTCTCGGGACAGTTGATCATCGGTGAGATGAATAAGGAAAGGATTGTTAGGGTAATGCTTGAGCGTGTTGGTGGTGAGTTACAGGGTGCATGTATTCCCTTTCTTGAAGGAAATGGTCTGCGAAAGGGGAATAACAGATTGGTATTTGCTCCGGATGGCAGTTTATGGATTGGTCAAAATTCTCACGGATGGCTCGGTGATCAGGGTATACAGCGGATCATTTTTACTGGCAAAACGCCTGCAGATATCTATAGTATGAATCTGACTGAAAAGGGCTTTGATCTGACCTTTACAGAGCCCCTGGAGGTATCGGCGGCTACAAATTCTGAAAATTTTAAATTCAGACACTACTATTATAAGTACCAAAGTAAATATGGTTCTGATCAGTTTGATATTCAAAATGTTCCTGTTACCGATATCAAAATTTCTAATGACCGTAAGAAAGTATCACTGACTCTGGCAACCCTAAAGTCCGGTTACGTTTATGAATTAAATTTGGGAGACATTAAAACTTCAACAGGTAATTCGCTGAATAATAAACTGATATGTTATACCCTGAATAAATTGAAATCTTCCTCTATTAATTAAGAAATAGGCTGTAAATGTGCCTGAGAATACTAATTGAATTTTAAGATGAGAAAAAAAATCACTGCTTTTTTATTGTTCGGAGTATCCCTGTTTATCTCTGCACCAAATAGTTCAGCTGCTGAATTTACTCTGATTAATATACATGGCAATTCCCATTCTCAGTCTTCGGACACACTGAAAAGCAGTTTAAAATATATCAGTACAAATTTTGAAAACGCTTCACAACTTGAATGGGAAGTAGACTCTTTGGGTATTGTTAATGTGAGTCTTATTTATGACCATGAACGCGCATCCCCGAATCGTGCCAATGGGCACTGGCATTTTAAACTTGAGGCGGATTCCGGCTCTGAAGTAACTGTAATCCTGAAAAATTTTGAGAATGTTTGGAATGGTATGAAAGGTGTTCCTGTATCTGAAAAAACGAATTGTCTGATTTCAAAAGATGGTAAAAACTGGACTGTTATTCCGGCTGACTTTATATCAGGAAATCGATTAAAGTTCAAAGTCTGGATGAATAGTGATCAAATCTATGTGGCCAGTGTTGAGCCATATAGAATCAGTGATCTTGATAAACTATTAATTGAAATCAAGGGGAAGCCACAGGTCGAAATTATGAAGGTGGGTAATACAGCTGAAGGGCGTCCTCTTGAAATAATCAGAATTGGAAACCCGGATGCCCCATTTAGTGTATTTCTTAGGGCAAGGGCTCATTCCTGGGAACCCGGCGGGAACTGGGTAGTTCAGGGTTTGATCCGCACTCTGCTCGAAAAGGATGCTGCACTTTTTTTGAAACGTTATTCTGTGTATATCATGCCAATGACCAATAAAGATGGAGTAGCACGGGGCAGAACCCGTTTCAATACCAATGGTAAGGACCTTAACAGGGAGTGGGATCGTCCGGCAGACGGGATTATAACTCCTGAGAAATATGCTTTTGAGAGCTGGCTGGAAATGATGATCATTAAAGGTAAGAAGCCCCAATTGGCAATTGATCTGCATAATGATCAGGGGGGGAATATTCATGTTAACCTTCCTTCTGCAGCGAATAGCCAGTATGTATCAAATATGAAAAGAATTGAAAATCTATTATACAAACATACCTGGTTTACTGAAGGGCCATCTCATGTAAAAAATCCGGGCTCATTTGGTGAGGGACTTGCTAAACGGTATGGAATTGATGCTTTTGTATATGAACTGAACTATGAATGGATAGCCGGTCTGAATAAAGCACCCATGGGTAAGGATTGGGAACTCCTTGGAAAACAGCTTGCTGAGGTGTTTTATCTTTACTTCGATAAGTGAGGTATTGGCTGTTTCCGACTTGTGAAATCACATTGGCGAGCGGAAAGTCGATTTCGAGTCACTCCTGGAAATTATAAATTTGGGTTAGTCTTCAATCCGGATCAGCGACTGACGAATTTAACTTGCATGATGTCTAAGTAAATTCGTAAGTCTTCGTTTTACTGACTCGCGAAATCACCTGTGCATTAGTAGTCAGGTATCAGGTATGAGTAATTAGCTGTACCTGATACCACATACCTAAAACCTCTTACCTCTAAAATGATCTAATGCTAGTTTTACACTGCCATGTTCAATAAGCAATTGTTTAGCTTCATGGTAAACTGTAATTCCAGTATTGCTCATAAGCATTTTTACGGCTCTGTCCACAATTTTATCATTGATTAACTTAACATTAACCATTTGATTGTCCAGCACCCGACCAAGTTTAACCATGGTGCTGGTACTTATCATATCAAAGATCATTTTTTGAGCTGTTCCGCATTTCATTCGGGTACTTCCGGTAACAAATTCAGGACCGGTGATTACTTCCACTGGAATATCAGACTCTGCTGCGATTATAGATCCGGGATTACTGACAATGCAGGCAGTGGTGATTCCCTGTTTTCTACATTCCTTTAATCCGGACAATACGAATGGGGTAGTACCACTGGCCGAAATACCAATGACAATATCTTTTGCTGATACTTTTTTTTCATGAAGCATCAACCAGGCAGCATTCACGTCATCTTCTTTTTCTTCCAGAGCTTCTATCAGATGCTCTTTACCTCCTGCAAGAATTACATTAAAAAGATCGGGAGAAACCCCAAAGGTAGTTGGCAGTTCAATCACGTCAAGAACGGATAGGCGCCCGCCGCTACCTGCACCAACATAAAACAATCTTCCACCATGTTCAATCTTAGATACAATTGTTTTAATCAGGGTATTAAGTTCGGGCAAAGCCTTTTCAATAGCCAATGCAACAGTTTTATCTTCTTTATTCAGGTTTGATGTAAGTTCTTCAACAGACATCTTCTCCAAATGCCTGTAATTTGATGATTCTTCAGTAATTCTTGTCATATTTATTTTAAGGATGTTCCAATATCCCTTTTATGATTTTGTTGCTGGTTTATAATGTCAATAATACGAATATTTCAGTCAACATCATTTGTCCTTAAAATAGCATCATTTATCATACATTTTTGCCAAAAACCTATCATTTATTCATTTTATATAGAGCTGATGGGATACTATTTAATTGAATTTAATTTATGCAAAATGAAAGTTTACCCGTGTACGTAACCGTATAAAATATTAACTTGGATTATTGAATTTAATTCCCGTAAAAATCATTTATGTCAGACTATATCAACCGCAGAAAATTTGTTAGCAGAACAGCATTATCTGCTGCCGGGCTTCTCGTATCTGAGAAGATTATGGGCATATCCCGGTCTGGTAGCTCAGAGGATACCATGAGTTTTGAAACTCCGGTCTCATCTTACAATCTGATGAAAGATGTGATGAAATACCGAAAACTGGACTCACATGTACATGCCCACCTATTTGATGGGGGACCAGAAGGAAATGTTTCCTTTGCCGACCGTTTGGGAATAGATAAGATGTATATTTCCCTACCGGCTTACAGCGGAGAAGGAACGCCCAAAGAATTCAGGTCTTACAATGATTTAATGCTTAAGTGTATGAAACAATATCCCGATCGTTTAGTCGGACAGTTTACCCTGAATGCCATTTTTAAAAAAGAGTCATTGGAAGAAATAAAACGCTGTGTGGATCTGGGTATGGTGGGGTTAAAAGTATATACCCAGTTAAAAATCAATGATCCATTGTTTTATCCAATCATAGAAAAGATGATTGACCTAAAGATGATCATTCATATGCATGCTTATGCTCAACTTGGCCTGGGTGGTTACAGGATGAAGTATAATATCGGCATCAGACCACAAACATCGATACCGGAAGATTTTGTAGAAATAGCTCAGAAGTATCCTGAAGCAATGTTTCAGTATGCACATATTGGGGGAGGGGGCGACTGGGAATATGCCTGTAAAATGTTTGCAAAATATCCCAATATCTACGTGGATACATCAGGGAGTAATAATGCAGAGAACATGATTGATTTTGCGGTGAAATGCCTGGGAGAAGACCGCCTTTTCTTTGGATCTGATAATTGCTATTACCAGAGCGTTGGAAAGATCCTGGCTTCAAATCTCACTGAAAACCAGAAGAAAAAGGTCTTTTTTGATAATTACAATACTATTTTAAAAAAATCAGGAAGAAATGTTGATTGATATTAATGCATACGTTGGTCACTGGCCATTTATGCAGCTAAAGCATAATACTTGTGATGCCCTACACGAACGAATGAATAAATTTGGTGTGGATATTTCGGTAATCAGTAATCTAAATGGGATTTTTTATAAAAATACCCAGTCGGCAAACGAAGAATTATTCGAAGGGATCAAATCAAAAGCCAAGTTCCGCGATCGTTTTATTCCTTTTGCTGTCATCAACCCGATTTATGCGGGCTGGCGTAATGACCTGGAGGTTTGTATTAACAAATATGGGTTTAAAGGTGTTAGAATCTATCCTAAATATCATGATTTCGAAATCCTGGACCCGCCATGTATTGAACTTGTAAAACGGGTTCGTGATTATGGTTTACCAGTTGCTTTTAATTTCAGGATGGTCGACAGCCGGCAGCGTTCCTGGATTGATACGGCTTACGTTGAGGATAATGTGATCAGAGAATGGAATCTCAAGAATATTCTGCCGATAATAAAAGCTGTTCCCGATGCAAAATATATGATTCTGAACTTTGCCAACGCAGCAACATTGAATGTTGAGGAAATGGCGCTGATTCAGAATACTGATTTGTTATTTGATACTTCGGGCAGGACGATAACAAATATGTCTGACTTTTTGAAAAACTATGGATCCGATAAGTTTGCATTTGGGACTCATTCACCCATTCTGGATTATCTGACCGGATTACTGCGAATAGAATCATTAAGTCCGGGAGAAGCTGATGAAACAATTAAGGAAATGCTAAGGTCTGGGAATGCTAAAAAAACACTATCTATTTAATTGTTTATCAATAAATTATACTTATTTAATTAAATTAATTATTTATATAAAATGATTTTTAAAGATCAAAATATTGTGAGAGTTATCAGTGTTTTAATATTCTTATTCTCTGTTCAGATGACTCCGATTGTGCAGGCACAAGAAAGGATTGGGGACTGGGTTATGGAAACTCCAAATGCCGCATGGCAGGCCAGGGATTCGCAGGGAGAGCTGGTATACAAAAACCAGCTCTGGATATTTGGAGGCTGGTTTAATTCACAGGAAGCACCACCACGTGATGTCTGGAGCTCCTCGGATGGTAAAAGCTGGAAACTGCAGACTAATTCAGCCCCATGGATACACAGCGACCTGTCGATGTCCATTAGCTTCAAAAATAAAATGTTTATGATGGGGGGCTGGTATAATGGACGTCTTAAGGGCCATTCTGCAAGTAATAAGGTATGGACCTCCAAAAATGGAAGGGACTGGAAGCTTGAAACCAATCAGGCGGCATGGTCACCGAGAATTGCCTCTGCTGTAGTAGAATTTAAGGGAAAACTATGGTTGCTTGGAGGTACTGAGAACTACTATTTTGGAGACAAAACCAGTCTTAAGAATGATGTCTGGTATTCTTCAAATGGCCGGGACTGGAAATTAGCTACTGCAGATGCAGGCTGGTCGCCCAGGGCATATCACCAGACTGCCGTTTTGAACGGAAAAATTTACGTCTTTGGGGGAGGAAATTATGCTCCTGAGTATCAGGCCAAAAATGATGTCTGGAGCTCTGAAGATGGTATTCACTGGACGAAACTTAGCAGTGCTGCACCCTGGCATGAGCGTTTATGGTTTTCGTCTGTAGTCTATCGCGACCGGATATGGGTAATGGCCGGATGGTCAAATAATCCATATAAAAATCATTCAGATGTTTGGAGCAGCAAGGATGGAATTACCTGGGAAGAGTTTAAATCAGAAAATATATGGAAAGGCCGGCATGAGCAATCAGCCTTTGTTTTTCAGGATAAAATATGGATAGCAGGGGGTATGACACCTCCATTGGTTAATGATGTTTGGTCATTGAAACTTCCGGAGGGAAGGAAGCTAAAAGCTAAAAGCAACTAACTGATCATAGAGTACTATGATTATCTGATTTTCAATGAACTAAATTACTGACAATAGGTAATAGATAACTGGCAACTGAAATGAATCAGGCTTTTCTGGAAAATCCACTGATTATTTCATTTGAAGTCACTGTGTACTGACCATACATTTCGAAAAAGAGCAAGGCTCCATTGGTTTGCAGCAAACCAGCCTGAGTCTCTCTGGATTCCATTCCAGTTGTGCAATCACGGATTACACTCACCTGATATCCCCGATAATTCATTTGTAATGCACCGTAATCTCTGGTAATCAGACAGGCATTTGTGTTAAATCCGGCAAAGAACAGGAACAGTATACCTTTTTGTTTACAATAACGATGTAATTCTTCACCATATGCAATAACTGCCTCATTATTCTGGGGAACAACCTTGGGGTGAAAGGTCAGCGGCGTGAGGGCATTACGTTCAGCTTCTTTTGGTGTAAAAGGACGTCTGTAAGCATTATATGGACCACTTAAATTACGGAATTCTTTTGGTGGCCAGCTATCAGGAACTGGTTTTAGTTCAGCCTCTGCCATCAGTTTAACCCAGTTAGGATGTGTTTTTGCGACTGGGGGTGAAGGACAATGAATTACTTCCATTCCGTATTCTCTGCAACTCTTTAGCAATGGAACATATTTCTCATTAATAATTTTTTCTGCCCTTTCTTCTGGTTCCTTGAGATAATGCCGCTGCCATACATCAAGTAAAACAAGTGCACATTGAGAAACCGGAATATTCCAGTTAAGATTTGCCTGTTTGGTATTAAGTTCTAGCCATTCTTCACCTTCATCCACAATCCAGTTATGAAATCTGGGTTTAACATGAAGCTTTTCATCACTGATTGAATGTTCAGATGTATTCAGACTTTGTTCTGCAATTGCAGGAATCGTTGTTCCAATTCCTAATGCGGTTCCCAGTCCTCCCAATGAGCTTTTTTTAATAAAATCGCGTCTTGATGTATCTTTTGCAGCCATAATTATCAATGATAAAATTGAATTTAATAAATATCTGAGTTAAAAGCTATTCCTGACTTATTTAGAAGCTGATGAAATCGCTTTCATTTTGCGTTCCCACCTTAATAATTCTGCTGTAAATGCAAGATTTTCTTCAGCCCTGTTCAAATAGGTTTTGCGGATCTCCTGATACACTTCCGGATTATAAGCTGCCAGTTCCAGCCATCCATGAAGAATAGGGAAGTAGGCAGCATGATCCCCACCTTTTCCATCAACAGCCCTGCGAATCCCGCTTCTGTCGGGAAGAATCACATTCTTTAACAGGGTATTTGAAAATCTCAGGACATCCTCCTTTGTAAATACTATTCCGGCGCGGTTGGCAGCAGTTACCATGGCAATATCAAGTACTCCATGTGAACTGTCCTCCACATTTGGGGAGCCTTTATAAATCATAACATTTGAAGAAAGCATATCCTCGGGTTTCCATCCGACGGTAGTCATAGGTTCATACCAGTAGGTCCATACATAAAGATTTGAATCCTGATTATACTGCAAACGATTTTTCAACAGTCTTGCCATCTTTTCAGAACGTTCCAGATATTCCTTTTTCCCAGTTAAACGATATAATACAAGTTGAGAGCTGGTATGCATACCCAGGAAATTGATAGGTTGTCCTACATTGTCCGCCGGAAATGATTCTCCTCTTTCGCAGGTTAAATAATAACCTTCACCCTGATTTGGGCCATTTCGCCATAAGTGGGCCGATGCATCAAGGTAAGATTCTTCGGCAGCTTTTATAAAGCGTTCAGCAGCGGGCCGGAGATCAGCCAATTCGCTTTTTTGTCTTGCGAGTTCAGCCAATCTGAGAAGGGGATGGTAAATGATACCCAGGTAGCCTGAATAAGCTAGTGTTATAGGCTCTAAGCTAATATTTTGTGCAACAGGTAAAGTTGATCCCGTGACTTTAACTCTGATCAGGTTTGATTTAACCCCTGAAAAATCTCCCGCACGGGTAGAATATGGTGACAATGGATCATTAACTATTTTTTCAATGAATCTTTCATCATTCGGATTTATACTCAGATTAGAATAGGTCTCATTTCTTTTCCAAAAACTGTTAGTTATCTTAAGACTAAAACGACCAGTTTTAGAATCCGGAACCAACTCAACTATGGTCAGGTTATTGTTTGCATAGGTGGTGGAGCGAATATTTACTGCAACATTGCCACTTGCATTGAGCAATTCTCCTTTTGCAACAACATATTTTAATCCCATGCTCCAGGCAGGCCTGATTTTTCCTGAACCATCACTTACACCCCGAATATCATCACGATGGGTCATCATACGATCACCTCTGCGTGCAACCTCCTTCAGATAAGCCGGATCATCTGTAGCCTCATACATATCTACGAGCGTTTCAAGTGTAGCAGCTTCGCCCCAGGCCAAAGCACTGCCATCCGGTCTGGCATCCCATGGATCTGATTCAGGAAGCTTAGAGATCAGCATATCTGCCCTGGCTCTGGATACTTCAATTGAATCTGTCCTGTAACCTGAGTTCATTTTGATTTCTGAACTTATCTTAATTCCGGAAACTCCAAATGGTATAATTAACACGAGAGAAATAGTGAATATGTTTTTCATTTCAGTCAATATTTTTTTGAAGGATTTAAAAGCTAATATTTTTTAATATCTGATTCACGGGTACGTTAACGAATATATTAAAAAAATGAAATGTTTCCAATAATTTGATTTGAAAAGCCAGGGATAAAAGTTATTATTGTGTAAGAGATACACTAAAAAATATTTTTGAAATTTGTTATGAAAAAACGAGTGAATGAACTTACGGGAGTAAAAGAAATTGCCAGAAGAGCGAATGTTTCAATTGCTACCGTCGACCGTGTACTTCATAACAGAAAAGGGGTTTCCAAACAAACCAAAGAAAAAATTCTCAGCATAATTGAGGAATTAAATTATGAGCCTAACCTGCTTGCGCAAAGGCTTGCTTCCAGAAAAATTCTTCGTTTAGCTACCCTGATACCCGAAATTTCAAAGGAAACCAGTTTTTGGGATGCCCCCTTGAAAGGAATAGAGCAGGCTGATAAAGAAATCAAGCAGTTTGGAATTATAATTGATAAATATTTCTACGATCAGAATAAGATTGAATCTTTTGTAGAGCAAACAAAAATTATTCTGGAAAGTAACCCTGATGGCATTTTACTTGCACCCTCATTTATTGAAGAGTCAGTCAGGTTTACAGATAAATGCAGGGAATTGAATATTCCTTATGTTCTGATTGATTCAGACCTTCCCAATGGTGGCAGCCTGAGTTATATCGGTCCAAATCTGTATCACAGCGGCTATCTTGCTGCCCATCTGGTGAGTTATTTGGTCAAAAACGGTGAAAAAATACTAATAGTAAATATATCGAGGGAGATCGACAATCATCATCATCTTTTGAAAAAGGAAGAAGGATTCAGGGCTTATTTCGACAAGCATAAAAAGTCTGATAATATTTTGAAAATTGATATCAGAGATACTGATCTTAAATCTATTGAGAAGTATTTGAGCAATACTTTTAATGAAAACAAGGATATCAGGATCGTTTTTGTAACTAATTCAAGAGTCTCTAAGGTCGCGCATTTTATTGAAAGCTCTAAAAAAGATGTGATTCTGATTGGATACGATTTTCTGAAAGAGAATATTGAGTACATGGATAAAGGAATCATCGACTTTTTAGTTTGTCAGAAACCGAAGCAGCAAGGCTACAGGGGACTCATATCACTTTATCAGCACCTAGCTTTCTCTTCTCCCGTAGAGAAGATTTATTTTATGCCTATTGATATTCTGACAAAAGAGAATAGCGCATTCTACAGAAATTAAATTCTTTTTTATCTCAATTAGTTTAATGCCGGCAGAAGGGTGGAAGAGATAGTGAGTAACCCCCTTTGCAGCTCATTCATAATTGTTTAACAGATACATTGATTTCAAAATACGGGGACTTGATTACTAATATCAGATTATTGCCATGAGAATTACATTAAAAACCATTTATCCTTTCCTTTTTTGTTTCAGTATATTTTTATTGGACATTAACTTTTCTGCTGTTGCTGCAGATTTTTATCCACAAACTGTTCAGGGGCAATTGAAACTGGCAACATTTGATGTAGACGCAACCCCACCTGTTGGCAGTAGTTTAACTTATGATCCGATGATCAATAGCTGGGACCTGGGTTTGAGGGCAAAGGGTATTGTGATCTTAGGTGCCGGTGAACCAATTGTACTGTGCTCAGTAGATTGGATTGGTATTGCAAATGATAGTCAGGATGAATTTAAACGCATTATGGCTGAAGCTGCAGGTACAATTCCTTCGAGAGTGGTAGTCCATGCTATTCACCAGCATGATGCACCCACTTCTGATTTTGGTGCAGAGAATATGCTCAAAACGGCCGGATTGAGCACACTGGCATTCGAAGGTAGCTATACGAGGGATCTGATCCATCGCCTGGGCCAGGCTATTCGTAAATCCATCGTTAGTGCTGTTCCTTTTACACATGTCGGAACCGGACAGGCTGAGGTTTATAAAGTGGCTTCTAACCGCAGGATTCTTGGTCCTGATGGAAAAGTTATGTATACCCGCACCTCAGCAACCAAAGATTCTGTTATTCGTGCTGCTCCCGAAGGACTAATTGACCCGATGGTTTCTCTGATCAGTTTTTGGAATAATGACAAACCATTAGCAGTACTTAGTTATTATGCCTCTCATCCACAAAGTTATTACCGTACCGGTATTTCCAATCCGGATTTTCCGGGTATTGCGCGTTTTATGCGTCAGCTTGCTGTTCCTGATGCACTTCACATTCACTTTAATGGGGCTGGAGGTAATCTTACGGCCGGAAAATATAATGACGGTGCTAAGGAAAACAGGCTGATCCTTGCAGAGCGACTGGCGGACGGAATGAAACGCGCCTGGGATAATACCAAACGTGAATCGGTAAGTCCGGCTTCTGTGAAATGGAGTATTGAACCTGTCGCCTTAAAGCCAGCAGCAGGTATAGAGAACCTTGAAGCAGCGATGAAAACACAAACTGCAGTATTTTTATCTAACAATCTATCCAAACTGGTCTGGTTAAAGCGCTTAGAAGCAGGTAAAAAGATTGATATTTCATTGCTTAGTATCGGAAATGCACGAATTCTGCATCTTCCCGGTGAGCCTTTTGTGGAATATCAGCTTGCCGCAAAAGCCGAGCGGCCGGACCTGTTCGTGGCTGTTGCAGGATATGGCGACTATGGTGTTGGTTATATTGGCAATGCAATAGCCTATTCACAGGGAGGTTATGAAACCGGACAGGCATCCGGTGTAACTGTCGAGGCAGAAGGAATCTTAATGAAAGCAATACATAACCTATTGACAGGAAAATCTAAATAAGTTCCGATCCTCTTGATTTGTTATCTTATTTTTAATAAATTCGGTTACGTACACGCTTATTTTTATATTAGGATATATTTTAACTCTTTAGCCATTTTGAGTTAAAGGGTCGTTTTAAACTTAATTACATCCCAGAAATCTGGATAAACATAAATTATGAAATTCAATGACTTAAGCAGAAGGAATTTTATTACTGCAGTTACAGCCACTACTGTTGCAACTGCTTTTTCTAACGTGATTCCTGCATTTGGAAATACCCCGCGTAGCCTCGGAAAATTGGCGATACATGGTGGAACACCGGTAAGAGTGAAGGTCTGGCCTAAATGGCCTGCAATGATAGCCGATGAGAAACTAATTGAGTCGGTTGTTAAAACTACCAAAAGTGGTATCTGGAGCCGAATTCAATCGCCAACGGGAACCGTAGCAACATTTGAGAAGGAATATGCCCGTTTGATGGGTACTCAGCTTTGTATTGGAACAGGATCGGGAACTCAGGCCCTGGCGACTTCGGTTGAGGCCATGGATTTTGGACCTGGAGATGAGATCATTACATCACCATACAGTGATTTTGGAACCGTTTCTGCCATTTTAACCAGCCGTGCTTTACCTGTATTGGTAGATCTTGACAGAGATTCATTTCAGCTTCATCCTGATGAGATAGAAAAGAAGATTAATAAGAACACGAAAGCCATTATTCCTGTTCACATCATGGGTATGCCCTGTAATATGGAACGTATTATGGCTATTGCAAGGAAACATAACCTAAAGGTAATTGAGGACGCCTGTCAGGCAAACTTTGCAAAATATCAGGGTAAGCAATTGGGAACAATTGGTGATTTGGGTTGTTTCAGTTTTCAGGCAAGCAAGCAAATCTCCTGCGGAGAGGGTGGTGCTATTATTGGAAATGATGAAGTTTTGATGGACAGATGTTTCACCGTTCAGAATCATGGCACCAATCGAAAAGGGTTTAATGTGACAATAGGTCCTAAATACCGTATGAATGAATTCGAAGGAGCAGTGCTGATGGGGCAGATTGCCGGTGCCAGAGAGCGTTTTGAGAAACGTAATGCAAATGCAGCTTATCTGGATGCTAAGCTTAAGGGTTTTCCAGGACTGGTTCCTCAAAAAAAGTATCCGGGAACCGAAAGTTCCGGCTATTACAAATATGCAATGAGCTATCGGAAAGAGCATTTTAACAATGCCGACAGAAGTAAATTTCTAAAAGCCCTTTCTGCAGAAGGGATTAATCTGAGCCCATATATTGCCAGAGGTTTTCATGTTGAGCCATGGGTGGACGAAATTATCGGATTAAGAGAATACAAGGCATTGTATTCACCAGCCCGGCTTAAGCGCTATAAGGAAGAAATGCAAATGCCAATTTGTGATTTGGTCTGTAATGAAGAAATGGTAGTCCTAGAAGGAGTAGCATCTTTACTGGGTAGCACTCAGGATATGGATGATGTAATCAATGCGATCATGAAAGTTTATGAGAACAGAGATAAGCTATAATTTGCTGTATCTTACTTTGAAGCCATAAGTATACAAACAAGCTTAATATAGATTTTTATGAGTAGTTACAATCGGAGAAATTTTATAAAGATGTCTGCTCTGGCTGGTACTGGCTTAAGTATTTATGGAAATATAAGTTCACTTTATGGTAAATCAGCCCTTGTAACAGGGAAAAGAGTCGGTATTATTGGCTTAGATACCTCACATTCTGTAGCATTTACCAAAACATTAAACGGCATAGATGCTGCCGCCGTTTATGGAGGTTATAAAATTGTTGCAGCTTATCCAAAAGGGAGTAATGACATAATTACCAGTGTTGAAAGAATTCCCGGATATATCGAAGAAGTGAAAAAGATGGGGGTGGAAATAGTTGCCTCTATTGCTGATCTGTTAAAGAAAGTAGATGTAGTTTTATTGGAAACCAATGACGGACGTTTACATCTTGACCAGGCGATGCAGGTATTAAAAGCACGCAAACCGGTATTCATTGATAAACCAATTGCGACATCCCTGGTGGATGCAAAAGCAATATTTGCAGCAGCAAAGCAATACAAAACTCCTGTGTTTTCTTCTTCGTCCTTAAGATTTATTACAGGTATTTCTGATATTAAGTTGGGAAAAATTGGCAAAGTGTTAGGTGCCGAAACCTTTAGTCCGGCAATTATAGAAAAGACGCATCCGGATTTATTTTGGTATGGTATTCATGGAGTCGAGCTATTATTTGCCATAATGGGTACAGGCTGTAAAAAAGTGACCAGAATACATACTAAAGACACTGATGTAGTAGTGGGTGTTTGGGACGATGGAAGGCTCGGAAGTTTTAGAGGTACGCGTAATGGCAATTATAATTATGGGGGAAAAGTCGCTGCAAGCGATTTTGGAGGAACCGTTTTTGGCGAAAAGGCAAACCTGACTTTAGGTGAATTTAAGGGTTACGATCCTTTGCTTGAACAAATTATCATGTTTTTTGAAACAGGAACAGCACCGGTGAATCCGGAAGAAACCTTAGAAATAATCGCTTTTATGGAAGCTGCTGATGAAAGTAAGAATAAAGGAGGGGCTCCGGTAAGTATAAAAGTATCTAATTAATGGATTCAATCACTCATATAGCACTTGGTGCATGCATGGGTGAAGCCTTCGCCGGTAAACAATTAGGGAGGAAGGCAATGCTTTGGGGTGCACTAGCTCAGAGTATCCCTGATATTGATTTTTTAGCCTCATTCTGGATGGATACCTCATCTAATTTACTGGCTCATCGCGGATTTACCCATTCATTTCTCTTCTGTTTAATATCAGGGCTAATTTTAGCATTACTGGCCGAGCGCTGGCACCGTCCCCATAATATTAGTTTATTAAAGTGGTTTATATTCTTCGTTTCGCTTATTTTTATTCATGATTTTATTGATGCATTCAATAATTATGGTGTTGGATGGTTTGAGCCATTCAGCCATAAGCGAATATCTTTTAATGCAATTTATGTAGCTGATCCTTTCTTTTCAATCTGGCCTGGTATTGCTTTATTAGCACTCTTGTTCTTAAAGGCTGGGAGAGATCGGCAAAAGAAAATCTGGTGGAGGTTTGGGCTGGGAATGTGTTCTTTATACTTTATCTATTGTCTGGTTAATAAAGCGGTTATCGACAATGATGTCAGGAGGATTCTGGAGGAAAAGAAAATTTCCTATACCCGGTATTTTACATCGCCAGCCCCCCTGCAGAACTGGCTCTGGTATGTGGTAGCGGGTGATAACAAAGGCTATCATGTTGGTTTTCGTTCTTTGTTTGACAGTAGCAAATCGATGGAATTTCAGTATTTTCCAAGAAATGACTCGCTCTTAAATCCAGTACTTGATCATTCGGATCTTCAGAAATTGATACGGTTTTCAAAGGGATTTTACACCGTGGAGCATCATGGCGATAGTTTGGTTTTTAACGATTTGCGTTTTGGTCAGATCGTAGGATGGTATAACCCGAGGGGGAAATTTGTTTTTCATTATTATTTGCAGCATCCTGAAGATAATGAATTGGTTGTGCAAAGAGGCCGATTTGATGGCTGGAACATTCAAACGGCCAAAGCGCTTATTGAAAGAGTTAAAGGAAATCAGGTTAAATAGATTCTGGCTCCGTTCTTGTACATAATCAAATGCTGATTCATGATAAAAATGAGTTTAATCAGTTATTTTATTGACATCTGTCAGGTTGATCATTCACACGATCAATTAGTTTTGTAAATAATGGGTATTTTGTATCTATAAATTGTATGTCATTATAGTCGGATTTAAAATCATTTTTAACCCTGAATGGCGAATTATTCAGATTCGCCTTGCGTTTTTTCAGGCATGGCTTGAATCCGCCTTTCGAATTTTCTGAATTTTTAAAACAATGTTATGTAATAGGTTATAAATCACTGCCATTGATAGGTCTGACAGCCTTCATTATGGGGCTGGTCCTAACCATGCAGCTTCGGCCATCTATGGCAGATTATGGTGTGGAAGCCCAATTGCCTGCAATTGTTGCAATTGCTGTAATACGGGAAGTAGGTCCCGTAATTACTGCCTTGATATTTGCCGGAAAGATAGGCAGTAGCATTGGTGCTGAACTTGGATCGATGAAGGTTACCGAACAGATTGATGCGATGGAAGTAAGTGGTACTAATCCTTTCAAGTATCTTGTTGCAACCCGGGTTTTAGCCTGTACATTGATGCTTCCTGTGCTGGTTATGCTGGGTGATGCAGTTTCCTTATACGGCGCCTATCTTGGAGTTAATATTCATACAAATACCAGCTTTACTTTATATTGGACCCAGGTTTTTGATAACCTGGTATTCGGTGATGTTTTGCCTGCATTTACAAAAAGTTTCTTTTTTGGATTTGCCGTAGGAATTATAGGATGCTATAAAGGATATAACAGCAGTAAGGGTACAGAGGGGGTAGGACGTTCTGCTAATTCAGCGGTAGTTGTTTCTTCTGTAATTATTTTTGTGATCGACCTGCTGGCTGTTCAGGTTACTGATATTTTGGGCTATTAATTAGTATGCACGCTGAATTAAAACTAGATATAAAATCAAACAAAGTAATGATTATCAAAGGATTGTGTAAATCATTTGCTAATAATCATGTTTTGAAAGATTTTAATCTTGAGCTGGTCAGGGGAGAAAGTGTGGTTGTTTTAGGCAAATCGGGTTCAGGAAAATCAGTTCTCATTAAATGCATTATCGGATTGATAAAGCCTGATAAAGGTAGTATTCATATTTTTGGTCATAATATTCCTGATCTGGATCATGACGAATTGGATCAGATCAGAGCTAAAGTGGGTTTTCTGTTCCAGAGTAATGCCCTATATGATTCGATGACGGTAAGGGAGAATCTGGAATTTCCATTGCGCAGGCACTGGTTGGAAGTAAACCAAAAGGAAGTGGATAGAATGGTTATTAACGCCCTTGAAGATGTAGGGCTTGCACATACCATTGATATGATGCCAGTTGAATTATCAGGAGGGATGAGGAAAAGGGTCGCATTGGCCAGAACATTGATTTTAAAACCGGAAATCATCCTTTATGATGAACCTACTACGGGTTTGGACACCATAACGAGTAAAGAAATCATCGAACTGATGGTAGAAATACAACAAAAATATAAAACTACCTCTCTAATCATTTCTCATGATATGAATTGTGTTCGTATGGCAAGCGACCGGGTTGTTATGCTGATAGATGGAAAATGTTATGCGAGTGGTACTGTTAAAGAAATAACACAATCAGTTGATCCAAAGGTGAAACTGTTTTTTGAATAGAATTTTTATGGCGAAGAAAATTGTTAATAGTGTGAGACTGGGGATTTTTGTCCTGAGTGGTCTGGCATTTCTTATCCTGCTGCTTTTTATGATCGGGAGAAATAAAAGCCTTTTTGGTTCTACCTACTTGTTAAAAGCAAAATTTGAAAATGTACAGGGATTAATTCCGGGAAATAATGTTCGTTATTCCGGTATCCAGTCGGGTACTGTAAAGAGCATAAAAATTGTTAATGATACCACTATTGAGGTATCAATGATGATTGATACAGAAATGCAGGAAATTATCCGTAAAGATGCAATTGCCTCGATCGGGACAGATGGTATTGTTGGTAATAAGGTTATCAATATCATTCCCGGAAAGGAGCATACAGAACTTGCTCAGGAAGGGGACGTTATTTTCTCCAAAAAACCAATAGATACCGATGCAATTCTCCAAAAATTGTCAAGTACTAACAATGATATTTCAGAAATTGTCTCCGGATTAAAGATTACTGTGCAGCGGGTCAATAGCAGTACTGCATTATGGAAATTACTAAATGATGAGACCCTCCCGAAAGAAATTCGCCAATCTGCTGTAAATCTTCGTTTAACTACATCCAGGGCCGGTATGATGGCTGATGATCTGCACACCATTATTGCTGATATGAAGGCAGGTAAAGGCTCTGTAGGGTTGCTTTTAAAAGACACTGCATTTGCATATAACCTTAATGAAGCTGTTCTTAAAATGAATATAGTTGGTAGCCAGGCAGATCGCTTAACCAATGATATTGGAACTATTGTGAAAGGTATTCAGCAGGATGTAAATTCGGGTAAAGGGCCTGCAAACGCATTCCTCAAGGACTCTGTAATGGTAAAGAACCTTAATTCAAGTATTGATAATCTCCGGAAAGGGACTGATGGTTTCAATCAAAACATGGAAGCACTTAAAGGCAGTTTTCTATTAAGGGGCTATTTCAAAAGGAAAGAAAGAGAGAAACAGGCAGAGAAACCTAAGCAATAATTGTTTTCAGACTTCTGATATCTTATCTTAAAGATGATTGCCTCAATTTAACTCAATTGTTTCCTGGCGAAATTCAATTGCTTTATTCCCTTTTTTTCTCCTGAATCTGATAGTTTAAGGTGAATACAAACTGCCGTAATGGTCTCACTTCAAATAGATTAAATTGCCAGGGATTAAGATAATTGACCCGGTTTGTAAAGTTCATCACATTTAATTGAGCACCCAGCTTTTTGTATTTATAACCCAGTGCAAGATCCATCGTATATCCTGCCGGAATAAGCAGCTTAGGGTCATTGGCAATACTTGAATAAAACTTGTCTTTATAAAACCAACCTGCACCGGCAGTTAAACCCTTCAGTATTTTTTGAGACTCATAATTTAACCAAACGTTTGAGCTGTATTTAGGAGCATTTGGTAGTAAATTTCCAGACGGATAACCCGGATCATTAATCACGCTGGTAATATTAAAGGCTGCTCCGGCTGTCAATGTAATTGATGAAGAGAGTTTACCATCTATATCAGCTTCCAATCCCCGGCTTCGGTGATGCCCCTCATAGTAAACATCATATTCGTCGTAATTGGGATTAACCGGATCCAGATAAACATAGCCATAAGGATTGCGCTTATTGATTTCAAAGACACTCAGACTTAATCCCAGTTTATGCTTAAAAATATTGGATTTGATTCCAAACTCCAGTTGATTGCTGATAGTTGCAGGCGGACTGGCATATTTCAGAAAATTTTGCGCAAAAATATCAGGAGAATTTATCTCATACCCTTCTGACCATGAGCCATATATCGAGGTCCATTGGTTTGTTTTATAAACCAGGCCAAGTCTTGGGCTAATTACGTTTTTGCTTATGATATTATCCTTATATCCCTCAAAACTGGTGCCTCCAAGCAGATTTTGAAAATAATGGTTACCCTGACTGGTTTTACCTGCTCTAATACCTGCTGAAAGATGAAGTTTATTCTTTAAAAGCATCAATTGATCCTGAAGATAAATACCACTCCTGGTAATTTGTGAAACATAAGGCCTGTATGGTTTTTCTGCTGGCGATGGTGCAGGTATGTTATTGACTATGGGTTTAAGCAAATTACTGGTGTCAAGAAGACTTAGCGCCCCTTCATTGGTATATCGGTACCTTGTGGATTGGTATTCAGCACCAATTAACAGGTTATGTTTAATGGTTCCGGTATAAAACTCTCCATTAGCTTCAATAGATGCTGATCCGTTGCCCGAACGCTGATGATAGCCATATGCTCTTCTGGCAAAATTTCCCTGATTATCAGGCTGGTCAAACCATAATCCAAAAGGCCGGTTCCTGGTTAGGCCATAAAAGGCTGATCCTTTGATCTTCCATGTTTTACCGAGATCATATTTTGCCGTTAAAAAACCGGTCTGATCACTGTAGAGGTATTTTCTGCCGGGATCCCCGAGGTATAAATCCGGCCTTAAATTTTTCAGTCCGCTGATTGTACCATCCTGTGAAACTAATCCAGCATCATCAACAGCTTCCGATGTTTTAAAAACTGTTTCTAAGCTTAATGACAGTTTAGTATTGATATCCCAGCTTAACGTAGGAGCGATAAATGAGCGCTTTGATGAAACCAAATCCCTAAAGCTATTCATTTGTTCAAAGCTGGTATTCAAACGATATCTAAGTGATTTTCCTTTGTTAAGCGGCCCGGTAATATCCAGTGAGGGTCTAATTAACCCCCATGAGCCTGTTTTGAAACTCAATTCAGTCATGAATTCCGGGAGCGGTTTTTTTGTCACGAAATTGATTACTCCTCCGGGTGTTGCATCTCCGAATAGGATAGAAGACGGTCCCTTAAGAAATTCTACCTGCTCAATATTGTCAGAGTAATTATTGCCCAGATTCCAAATCATAATTCCATTAAGCCGATAATTTTGTGAATCATTCAGATCAAATCCCCGGGCATTGAAAAATTGAGAAGAACCTGCACCACTATAGTTTCCCGTGAAGTTAAGACCGCTTATATTTCTGCTCAGGGTACTCAGATCAAATACAGCTTGCTGTTTAATCGTTTTTTGTCCTAAAACCAATATAGATTGAGGGATATCCTGCAATTCCATCAGGGTTTTTGTTGCGGTAGCACTTTTTACCTTTAAACCTGAAACAATTACCTCCTGCAGTGCATAGATGTCTTTTAAAAGACTTAAAGACAGGTTGGAAGTTTCACCGGAAATTAGAATTATGGGACGTCTTTCGGTAATATAACCAATTGATTTTATGATCATTATATACTTACCCGATTCTACCTTTAATAAAAAATGGCCACTTTCATCCGTAAATGTTCCCTGATTTGTCCCTTCCAGAATTACTTGTACCTGAGGTAGACCAAAACCATTAGAATCTATGATCTTTCCGGTAATGATTGCTCTGTTTTCCTGAGCATTTGCTATGAAAATAAGAAGGATCAGCGCGAGGGCTAATAAGATTGTTCTCATATAAATGTCAGGTATCTGAAAACCTGCTTCGTGCTTCGAATTTAAAAGAAATCAGATAATTAGGCGGATACCTTCTGCATTTTATTTCTGTAAATTTCCTGAAGTTGATGGATAAGTAATTTTACATCAATCGGTTTTGTAAGGAACTCATTCATTCCGGCATTTAAACACGCCTCACGATCTTCATTAGCTGAATTTGCAGTTAATGCAAGGATTGCCGGGGTCTTTCCATATAATTTTCTTATCATTCTAGCCCCTTCCAGACCATCTACATTTGGCATCTGTATATCCATCAATATCAGGTCATAATGTTTAAGTTTCATCATCTGCAAAGCCTCTAATCCGTCATTTGCAAGATCCGGGGCATATCCAAGATTCTTCAAAACCCTGAGGATAACTCTTTGATTCATTTGATTGTCCTCAGCAACAAGAATATTAAAAGGGTGTTTGGATGCGAAATGAGAACTGATCAACTTATCACTTTCATTTAATATCCTTTCTGTTTCTTTTAAGCTGGCTGCCTGCTCATTTTCTTTGCTTTCTCCAACTTTATAATTCAGGGTAAAGCTTACCCTTGTTCCAGCGCCTCTACTGCTGTCTATTTGAATTGTACCACCCATCATTTTAATAAGGCGCTGACATATAACCAATCCCAGCCCTGTACCTCCATGTTGCCTGGTGATAGACGAATCCAATTGATGAAAAGCCTTAAATAAATTTGAATGTTGCTCTTCGGGAATTCCAATACCAGTATCACTTACCATAAATTCAAGTTGCCTGATACTTTCAGTTTCAGAATTAATTTCGCGAACATGAACGGTTATTTCTCCTGATTCTGTAAACTTAACAGCATTTCCTACCAGATTAATTAAGATTTGACGAATTCGTAAACTATCCCCGATAATATATTTAGGAACATTATCATCAATCTTGTATCGCATGATAACCCTATCATTTCTTATACCTGGCTGAAATAAGCTGAATACGTCGTTAATACATTTTTCGAGAGTGAAACTATGTTCATGCAGTTCAATGTTTCCGGATTCAATTTTTGAGAAATCAAGTACGTCATTAATAATACTCAATAATGACTCTCCACTTTGTTTAATGGCTTTTGTATATTCAAGCTGTTCATGATTGAGCCTTGTTTCAGAAAGCAGCGTAGCCATTCCAAGTACACCATTCATTGGAGTCCTTATTTCATGGCTCATCGTTGCTAAAAATGTGCTTTTAGCACGATTAGCCCGTTCAGCTTCTTTTTTCATTTCCTCAGCAAGCAAACGTGCATTATATTCCTGATTCTTTTGCTTCAGCAGAATCTTCGTTTGTTTCTGAAGTTCCTGGTTTAGATTCTCAACATCATTAGTCTGCTTTAATATTTGTGAGGTTCTTTCATTAACAAGTATTTCTAATTCTGCTTTCTGCTTTCGTACTGTTCTCATTTTGAACCAGAAGAGCAGATATACTAATCCGATTAATAGCAAAATAACAAACATTCTGAACCACCAGGTCATCCAGAAGGGGGGAGTAATATTGATTCGTAAACTCACTCCTTCTGTATTCCAGATATTTTGATTATTGGAAGCAATTACCCTGAATATGTAAGTTCCGGGGTCCAGATTCGTGTAAGTCGCTTTTCGTTCTTTTCCTACATAATTCCAGTCCTTATCAAATCCTTCAAGTTTATAAGCATAATTATTATTCTCTGGAACTGAGAAGTCGAGCGCTGCAAATGATAATGTAAAAACAGATTGCGAGTGTTCAAGTGTAATTTCATCTGCAATGAGCAAGCTTTCTTTTAATGGAGAATTATCTACCCCGATAGGTACAACTTTATTTAGTATTTCCAGAGAAGTAAGAACGACTTTTGGTTTATTTTTATTCAAATTAAGGCCGGCTGGGTCGATAATATTAAACCCGTTAATGTTTCCTAATGCTATTTCTCCACTCTTTAATTTTACACCTGAAGCCATATTGAACTCCTGACTTTTCAAGCCATTATGTTTTCCGAAATTTCGGTACATTCCCTTTTCAGGGTCAAAACGAACAATACCGCTGTTTGTGCTGATCCAGATAAAACCCAAATTATCTTCAGCGACAAAATTGATGGTATTATTAATCAGACCATTATCTTCATTATAGGATTTAAAGGCCCCTGATTTTGGATTATACTGGTTGAGACCTCTTTCCATAGTACCAATCCACATATTACCTTTTCTGTCTTCAAATATAGTACTGATAATATTACTGCTTATCCCACTATTTGAAGTGTTTAAATGGGAAAAGCTTTGTTTCTCCGGATCAAAAATACTCAGCCCGTTACTATAACCTGATATCCAAATCCTGCCTCCTTTATCTTCAAACAGATATTGTATGCTGTTATCAGCTATTGTTGCCGGATTGTTATCATCGTGAGTGTATTTTGTAAATTTTTTGCTTGAAGGATCGTAAACATTTATACCACCACCATCAGTACCAATCCAAATCCTGCCTTTTTTGTCCTCCAGTAAAGCATATACTCCATTATTACTGATTGTATAGTCCCCTTTTCCAGCTTTATAGTGCTTGAATTTCCTGGTCTTCAGATCAAGATAATCCAGTCCGTTAGATGCTGTACCAACCCAAACACCTGTATTGGCTTTGTTTACTAAAACCTGGCTGGTATAATCACTTGCCAGGCTACCAGACTTATTTATATCGTGTTTATAAGTTTGGATTGTACTGGTCGAGCGGTCAAAATAATCCAGGCCGGAATCCGTAGCCAGAAAGAGGTTTCCTTTTTTGTCTTCGGCTATTCCTCTAACTATGTTTTTCGCAGTGGGCGTATTATCAGGAGAATATTTAAATGGCATGAAATAGGATAAATTTCTGTCATATTTTAAAATCCCATGGCTTGAGGTTCCTACCCATAAAATGCCTGAATTATCATTTAAAAGTGAGTAAATACCATCATCAGGAATTAAACTCTGTATTTGTTGATTATCCCCAATACTTATTTTCTTTTTAAGTTCAGTGTCAAATAATTGAAGTGTCGTGTTTGATCCTATCCATAACTTATTTTGAATTCCGATAGCAAGCGTAAATACAGGATTGATCTTGTAAGAAGAGTTTTTTTCCGGATCGATGGCGAAATAAGTAAATTCTCCAGTATGTTTATTTATCAGATTCAGGCCTTCGTAACTTCCTGCCCATAATTGCTTTTGATTGTCCTCAATAATAGTGTTTATAAAATTATTGTTTAGATGCCCGGAACGTTTATCAGAAAACCTGGTCCATTTTCCGGTATCTGAATTAAGAAGATTCAACCCATTATCTGTTCCAACCCATAAATTATTCTCCGAATCCTTATAAATTGAAATAATATTTGAACTGCTCAGCGAGTTTTTATCTGATGAATTATGAAAGAAGTGCTGAAACCTTTCTGTTTTGCTGTCAAACAGATTTAGACCCTTATTGGTAGCTACCCAAAGATTTCCATTTTTATCAACTAAGACCTGATTGATTTTATTGCTGCTTAATGATTCTTTTACTTTTGAATCATGCCTGTAATTAATAAAAGTTCGGTCAGATCTCCTGAATTTACTGATGCCCTGGGTTCTTGTACCAAGCCAGAGATTACCATCTTTATCTTCGCTGATCGTTTGGATATAGTTTGAAGGGAGGGAATGCTTATTATTATCGGAGTACTTGTAGACGTCAAACTTAAACCCATCATATTGGTTCAGGCCATCTTGTGTGCCGAACCAAATGAAGCCAAACTTATCTTTATGAATGCTCAGAATGGTGTGCTGTGAAATGTCGTTGGTACTATTTAGCTTGCTCAGGTTGAACTTCGGTTTTTGAGAAAAAACCTTGATCGCCGAAAAGACAATTAAAAAAATGAATAAATAGTAGTTCTTCTTTCGCATCAGCTTTAATAAACTCAATATCTATGCCTTAGCAAACTGATTTATATGACATTTGATTAATTAATCTCATTTTAACCCGTGTTTAATAATATTTCGTACATCATTAAGTAATTTTAATTTAAAGTGATTTAAATTATTGCTCATACTGAAGTCTTTAAAGGCAGAATTGAGTACTATTTTCCCCATTTTGTGTAAACTTATCCCCTTTAATTATTCCACTATAAGATTGTTTTTTCAAACCACCAATTGGACTCGTCGTACTGATCAATTTGCTTTATATTTTATTGTATTTCAAGATTTAAAGCTGGATTGATTAACTTCCAGAAATAATTAAAATAGTCTGAAAGTATAAAAATGGTAGTTAATTATAGCACAGCTGAAAATGCTGTCAAAGAAATAAAAAGTGGACAGCGGGTTTTTGTGCATGGAAGTGCCTCAACACCCATGAGCCTGTTAAGGGCGCTTTTCTCCAGAAGTGGAGAATTAAGGAATGTTGAATTAGTGAGCATTACTACTCTGGGCGATGATCTGTTTAACAATCCTGATTTCGGAGCTAGTTTTTTCATGAATTCACTATTTGTTTCTCAAAATGTCAGGCAGATCGTCAACGGGACAAATGGTGATTATATTCCTGTGTTTCTGAGCGAGATACCTATTTTATTCGATAAAGGTATTCTTGCTTTGGATATTGCACTCATTCATGTATCAGAACCTGATAAACATGGTTTCTGTTCACTTGGAACTTCAGTAGACATTGCCCGATCAGCGGTTAAAAACGCAAAACATATTATTGCACAGGTAAATAAACAAATGCCCAGAACTCATGGGGATGGAATCATTCATATCAGTGAAATACATACTCTTGTTAGTGTTGATGAAGCCTTACCGGAAGTGAATTATGGAAACAGGGTTGATGAGACAGCCATGACTATAGGCAGATTTTGCGCTGAATTGATTGAAGACAGGTCAACTCTCCAAATGGGTATTGGTGCAATACCTGATGCTGTTCTTTCATGTCTTAAAGATCATAAAGATCTCGGAATTCATACTGAAATGTTTTCAGATGGTGTCATTTCTCTTGTAGAAAATGGTGTTATTACCAATAAATTCAAGAAAAAGCATCATGGAAAGATTGTTACGGGTTTTGCGATTGGTACCCGAAAATTATATGATTTTGTCGATGATAATCCCCAGGTAGTATTTCTTGAGATTGATTATGTGAATGATACCAAGGTGATTCGTGCGAATCCCAAAGCAGTTTCTATTAATTCTGCAATAGAGATTGACCTAACTGGTCAGGTATGTGCCGATTCAATCGGCACTTATCAGTATTCAGGGGTAGGTGGACAAATAGATTTTATGAGGGGGGCTGCATTATCGGATGGGGGGAAGCCAATCATTGCCCTGCCTTCTACCACAAAAACCGGTGAATCCAAGATAGTTCCATTTTTGAAAGAAGGGGCGGGGGTAGTTACCACACGGGCACATGTTCATTACGTTGTGACAGAATATGGTGTTGCCTATCTTTTTGGAAAGAATTTGAGACAGCGGGCGATGGCGCTGATCGCTATTGCTCACCCTATGCATAGGGAATGGCTGGAGAAAGAGGTGATCAAGCGATTTGATATGAAATGAACTGAGAATCTCCAGATTTATCAAAGGGTTGAAGCCTACTTTTATTTCTTATAATTTAGGAAGGAACATTATGAAAGCATATCATTTAAAATCACATGTATCTGATTTTAAATGATATATTTACTAAACCACTCAAAACTCTACTCAACAATTCTAAAAAAAAAGTATTATGAAAGCACCTTCGGCTCCAAAGCAAATAACCTGGATCATTGGATTAATATGTGGAATTTTAGGAATAGTCGGTCATTACACTGATGTCCCGTTTCTGACTGAGCATAACTATACTTTATTATTAATTGGTTTTATTGCTCTGGCTGCAGGAACTACCTTTAAGGATATGTAAATTTCTGTTTGCTTATATTCTGATATTGAACATCTTATGATGGTTTATCAAAATTGCTATGCCCTGAATTTTTATTTTCTTTATCCATGGTAAGATTGAATACTCTTGTGGTCTATCATCAATTAAGGAATCATTGTTGTCCGGTAAAAATAAAATGTTTAAAAATATCCTTTTAAAAAGTATCGTAAACGATTTTATTTCCTGATTTCAAAAAGCAAACCCCGCTGTTAACGCACTCGCTCAATAGGCCCCGCTTTTAAGCGGGGTATACAAGGGGGATATTCCGGGCTTCAGCCCGATTAAATGTTGTCGGCGCTGAAGCACCGGTTTACGTTATTTTCTAACCTGCTATATGTGGGGCTGAAGCCCAAATTGAATCACGCCGATTACAACCCGCCTAAAGGCGGGCCCTATTGAGCGATACTTCTATACCCGAGATTAAAATAAACAATCATTAAGAAAATACCCTCTTTCCTAAATATGGCAAGAGTTTCAATTCTGCTGCCGGGCTAAACCTTAATAAAAACTTTTCCCCGGACACTACTGATTGCAGAATTAGAAAATACTTTTTAGCAAAAAAAATCCCGCTCATTTTAAGCGGGATTTTTTTGTTTATCTTTTTTCTTCCAGATGATCGGCGGTTACGCTAGCCTTGATCTTGGCTTCGAGCTCGTCCATCAGATCAGGATTGTCTAACAATAATTGCTTCACCGCATCCCGGCCCTGGCCTAACTTGGTATCACCGTAGCTGAACCATGAACCTGCTTTCTTAATGATGTCGAAATCAACACCCAGGTCAACGATTTCACCTGCTTTGGAAATCCCTTCTCCAAACATGACGTCAAATTCTGCAATTCGGAAAGGCGGAGCAAGTTTGTTTTTTACAACCTTAACCTTAACCCTGTTTCCTGAAACCTCATCAGTATCTTTTATCTGTGAAATTCTGCGGATGTCTAAACGTACCGAAGCATAAAATTTCAGGGCATTTCCACCAGTGGTGGTCTCCGGACTTCCAAACATAACACCTATCTTATCCCTTAACTGGTTGATGAAGATACAGCAGCATCCTGTTTTGGAGATGGTACCGGTTAATTTCCGCAAAGCCTGCGACATTAAGCGTGCATGCAAGCCCATTTTGGAATCACCCATTTCACCTTCGATCTCTGCCTTTGGAACAAGCGCAGCAACTGAGTCAATTACGATAATATCTATAGCCCCTGAACGAATCAGATTGTCGGCAATCTCAAGGGCCTGCTCGCCATTATCGGGTTGGGAGATCAAAAGATTTTCGATATCTACCCCTAGCTTGCTTGCATAAAATTTATCAAAAGCATGCTCAGCATCAATAAATGCTGCTATGCCGCCTTTTTTCTGAGCCTCGGCAATGGCATGAATAGCCAGGGTTGTTTTACCTGAAGATTCAGGACCATAAATTTCTATCACACGGCCTTTTGGTAATCCTCCAATACCGAGGGCGATATCCAGGCTGATTGAACCGGTTGAAATCGCTTCTATTGCTTCTACCGCATTATCGCCTAATTTCATGACGGTTCCTTTTCCGTATGATTTTTCAAGTTTATCCAGCGTAAGCTGTAAAGCTTTTAATTTATCTGCGTTGCTCATTATTTTAGTTTTATGTCCTCAAATTTATAGTAAATATTTTAGAATGCTAAAAATATTATCAAAATGTTATTTTAGCAGCTCTCAAAATTCAAGATATTGAATTAAACTCTCAAAAAATTATAGTAAATAATTATATCGCTTTTAATTTTTTAAGGGCTTTGGCTGTCTTGTCAGCCAGTCTTTTCTTTTTCAGCTCATTTGCCTTTTTCAATTGTGCTTTCTCAACTTTTTGGAGAGCGGTTTCAGTTTGACTTTGCTGATAATATTTGCAAATTTCTGTCAGAGGGCAACTCTGACATTTTGGGCTTCTTGCCAAACATATATAACGTCCATGAAGTATGAGCCAATGGTGGGCAATATGAATTTTGTCTTTGGGTAGATAATTTACCAATTGTTTTTCCACTGCCAATGGCGTCTTTGCATTTCTGGTTAATCCTATTCGATTGGAAACCCTGAATACATGAGTATCTACGGCCATAGCAGGTGCATTGAAGATAACGGATGCAATCACATTTGCGGTTTTCCGGCCTACACCAGGCATCTTTTGAAGATCATCAATATCTGAAGGAACGACACTGTTGAACTCGGCGACTAGTTTTTGGGCCATGCCCACAAGATGTTTGGATTTATTGTTCGGATAACTTACACTGCGAATGTAGTTAAATACTTCTTCAGGTGTAGCTTCAGATAAGCTTTCAGGATTCGGATAACGCTCAAATAGTTTTGGTGTTACCTGGTTTATCCGCTTATCTGTACATTGAGCAGATAATATGACTGCAACCAATAACTGATAAGGGTTTTCATAAAGCAGTTCAGTTTCTGCCTCAGGCTGATGAGATGAAAAATATTCTACAAAAGCTTTATATCTGTCTTTTATTAGCACAGAACAAATATAAATGGATTGGCTGATCTTACTTCATTAATGAAACAAAAAAAACCGGTCCCCAGGACCGGTTTTTTTTCAAATTCTTACAATGATTTAGAATAATCCAAAAGACTGCTGATCGTTTTTTCAGCAGGATTTCTGGCTAAGGTGTTCAAATCTGATTTTATTGATGAGTAGAACGATTGTTCATCCTCTCCAAGATCGTCAGCATTTAAGCTGCTTTCAGCTTTTGTTTTGGGTAATGAATTTGTTGCAGGGGTAGAAGTTTCTATCATAAGCGAGTGTTTTTTAGATTTAAACGTAGCTGTAACAGAAATGTTTTGTCGGTCTGAAAATATTTTTAATTATTTTTCAAACTTAATTCCCTGGTTAGCATCATTTTGCGCAAATTGTTCAGTGCATATCGCATGCGGCCTAAGGCAGTATTAATACTTACTCCGGTGATGTCTGAAATTTCCTTAAAACTCAAATCACCATAATGACGCATAATCAGCACTTCTTTTTGTTCTGATGGTAAATGGTGGATTAGCCCCCTGAGATCCTGATAAGTTTGTTCACGGATGATCTTGTCTTCGGTGCTTTCATCATAGAACTTGATAACCTCAAAAATATCGAAGCCTTCAACTGTAGTTACCCCAGGAGCACGCTTCACTTTCCTGAAATGATCGATCACTAGGTTATGGGCAATCCTGATCACCCATGGCAAAAACTTGCCTTCTTCATTATACCTTCCGGCTTTCAGTGTATTGATAACCTTAATGAAAGTGTCCTGAAATATATCCTCTGCCAGATAAGAATCTTTGACGAGCAGATAAATGGAGGTATATATTTTGGATTTATGCCTGCGAATGAGCTCTTCCAGACTTGGCTCATGGCCATGGATATATTGATTTACCAGCTCCTGATCGCTAATCGATTGAATATTTATAGCACTCATACTTTAAATTCTCCTTAATGTAAATTCCCAAAAGATATTGAAGTAGAGTTTATTCGATAGCAGGTCTCCTACAAAGATTTAAAATGTGTTGGTTAGTTTTTTCAAATGAAGCAAAAATTTTGCCAAAATCAAAGAATATTTGATCCGCCCTCGATAATAAGTTCATATAGCTGTATTTTTGCATTCCGAATTTGAGGTATTTTTAATAGATATACGAAAAAAAAGTAGTTTGGAGTTTTAGAATGAACAAAGAGGCGGAAAAGGATCCTAAGAAGTATATTATCATTAAGGGCGCACGTGTCCATAATCTGAAGAATATTGATGTGGCCATCCCTAAAAATAAATTGGTGGTCATTACCGGTATGTCAGGATCAGGTAAATCTTCATTGGCCTTCGATACATTGTATGCCGAAGGTCAGCGACGATATGTAGAAAGCCTTTCCTCCTATGCGAGGCAGTTTATGGGGCGTATGAATAAGCCTGATGTAGATTATATTAAAGGCATCGCTCCCGCGATTGCTATTGAGCAAAAGGTAATTACCAGTAATCCCCGTTCAACGGTTGGCACTTCAACTGAGATCTATGATTACCTCAAGTTGTTGTTTTCCCGAATAGGGCGGACAGTCTCTCCTGTTTCAGGAAAAGAAGTGAAAAAGGACACAGTCACTGACGTGATCAATTTTATTTCCGGCCTTGAGCCCGGAACCTCAGTAACGGTCTTATGCCCTCTGCATGCTCACAATAACCGATCACTTAAGGAGGAATTGGCAGTATTGTTACAGAAAGGCTTCACCCGTGTGATGATTAATGATCACTTGTCGAAAATTGAAGAACTTTTGGATGATCAATCAAGCGGGAATTCTCAATCAGGTGCCGATGTGGATATAAAAATTGTTATCGACAGGGTATCAGTTTCTGATGATGAGGAGACTTTAAGCCGTCTGGCGGATTCTGTTCAGACTGCATTTTTTGAAGGCAGGGGAGATTGCTTGCTGGAAGTGAAGGGTAGTATGCATTTATTTTGCGATCGTTTTGAGCTCGATGGATTGCGCTTTGAAGAACCTAGTCCCAATTTTTTCAGCTTTAATAATCCTTTCGGGGCATGTAAGCGTTGTGAGGGTTACGGTAAGATCATTGGAATTGATGAAGATCTGGTAATTCCCGACAAAAGTAAATCTGTTTATGATGGGGCAATTGCACCCTGGAGAGGTGAAAAAATGGGGGAATGGCTTAACAAACTGGTTAAGAGTGCTCTCAAATTCGATTTCCCGATTCATCGTTCTTATAATCAACTAAGTACTGAGCAAAAGCGATTGCTGTGGACAGGAAACGAATATTTCAGCGGACTTGACGATTTCTTCAAGGAGTTGGAAACTCAAACATTTAAAATTCAGTACAGGGTGATGCTTTCCAGATATAGAGGAAAGACAAATTGTCCCGAATGTTTGGGAAGCCGCCTTCGTCAGGATGCATCTTATGTCAAGATCGCCGGACATTCAATTACAGATATTGTGTTGATGCCATTGGATAAGGCTCTTGAATTCTTTCAGGGGCTGGAACTGGATACCACACAGCTAAAGATTGCAAAGCGTTTATTAATGGAAATTACAAATCGTATCAAATTTTTGAATGATGTTGGTTTGAGCTATCTCACGCTTAACAGGTTATCGAATACCTTATCCGGAGGCGAATCCCAGCGGATTAACCTGGCCACTTCTTTAGGCAGCTCACTGGTTGGTTCAGTCTATGTGCTCGATGAACCGAGTATTGGTCTTCACCCAAGGGATACTCATCGTCTTATTGAAGTCTTGCGCTCATTAAGGGATGTAGGAAATACGGTTCTGGTAGTAGAGCATGAGGAAGAGATCATGCATGCTGCCGATCATATCATTGATATTGGCCCTGAAGCAGGAACACACGGCGGCAACCTGGTGTTTACAGGCAGTTTTGCTGAAATTTTGAAAGATGAGCAAAGTCTGACCGGGCAGTATCTCAGTGGAAGACAATCTATCGCCATACCATCACAGAGGCGTAAATGGAGTGATTTTATTGAAATTAAAGGTGCCCGTGAAAATAACCTGAAAGAGGTTGATGTCAAATTCCCTTTGAATGTACTTACCGTTGTTTCCGGGGTGTCAGGTTCAGGAAAAACCTCCCTGGTTAAACGAATATTACAGCCTGCGGTTCAGAAAGCGATCGGTAATTATTCGGGAGAACAAACAGGAGCCTATGACGCTATTGGTGGTGATTTCAATAAAATTGAACAGGTTGAGATTGTGGATCAGAATCCGATAGGACGTTCTTCGCGCTCAAATCCGGTGACCTATGTGAAGGCATGGGATGAGATCAGGAATCTATTTGCTTCTCAGGGCCTTGCAAAAGCCAGCGGACTCAAGCCTTCTGCTTTTTCATTTAATGTTGAAGGAGGACGTTGTGATGTTTGTCAGGGTGAAGGTGAAGTGAAAATTGAAATGCAGTTCATGGCAGATATTTACCTTCCTTGTGAAGCCTGTGAAGGAAAGCGATTTAAGCAGCACGTGCTCGATGTGACCTATAAAGAGAAGAACGTTTTCGAAGTATTGGACATGACCATAGATGAGGCCCTTCAGTTTTTTGATCATGAACCAAAAATTCTTGCGAAGATCAAGCCTCTTGCAGATGTGGGTTTGGGATATGTGCATCTGGGTCAATCTTCCAATACTCTCTCAGGAGGAGAAGCTCAGCGGATTAAGCTCGCCTCTTTCCTTGTTAAAGGCAATAACAGCAGCAAAACCCTGTTCATTTTTGATGAACCGACCACAGGTCTCCACTTTCATGACATAAAAAAATTGCTCAAGTCTTTCGATGCTTTGATCGTTCAGGGCAATACCATTATTGTTATTGAACATAATATGGATGTGATCAAATGTGCCGACTGGGTGATTGATATTGGCCCCGAAGGAGGAGAAAAGGGTGGTACGGTTGTTTTTGAAGGAATTCCTGAAGACTTAATCAAAGAAAAAAACTCTTATACCGGCAAATTTTTGAAGGAGAGGTTCAAAGGGTAGGGTTGAAGGTTCAAAACAATTTTCATTAGAATACGAAGTACAAAATTAGCCTGATAGATGAAATTATTTTCGCACTATTTCAATAGATGCGGCATTGTTGAGGTGTAAGGTTTTGAAAATATTTTACAAACTTAAATTTATGGAAAGGTGCTGTTGTGGTTCTTTCGTTATTTCAGTCCGGCGCTCTGCTTTAGTTTTTTGCTATAAAAAATCGTAAGAAGCAGAAATCCTGATCGCAAAAAAACTACCGCTGCCGCCCCGGTTTAGTTTACCTGAGGCGGAAGTTCTTTTGTCAGCAACTATTAAGGAATATTTCATTTATAAGAATTTTGCTAAAAATACTTATGTCCTGACCATCTAACCCTACTATATATTGAGATTTTACTCCTGAAATTAGGCATCCAACCGACCCCGATTTCTATGATCTATGCAACTAATCTTTGATAATTTTTTTCATAGGGTCGGTTATTGTTGACACATGCAAAAATCCGGTGGATTAACTTGTTTCTAACTGCATTCAGCGTACTCATTTTATTCTTATTCTCC
>NZ_JAUXXZ010000001.1 GCF_030684675.1 Daejeonella sp.
GCAAATGATTTGGTACTTAATAAGGATACTGCTGCAATTGCGAATGTTATAATTACTTTTTTCATCTGTTTGTTTATGTCTGTTTTAATTTGTTGATGTTGATAAGCTATAGACAAATTACAGACCAAGTGCCAAAGGGGCCAAAAAGAGGATTTTTTGACTAAAATGAGGAAATTATATGGGATAATTTTTCCCGATTGGGGAATGGGGTACTCAAAGGAGTAGTGAGTATTGAGTACAGAGTAGTGAGATTTGATACGTATTCGATTGGTATTTATTGGTAATGATGAAAATTTGAGTAAAGATTACTCCGGTGGTCAAAGCTGGCAACTGGTAACTGATAACATGGAACCGGGAATTCGTAATTCGTAATTGATAATCCGTAATTAATAAAGCAAAAGGCTCAAACACAGAATTGAGTTTGAGCCTTTTGCTTTATATCAGAATTACCTTAAGCTTCTTCCTGCTTAATTAATTTAGCAGTGAAATAATCGCGGTTCATTCTTGCGATATTGGTTATTGAAATTTCTTTCGGGCATTCAGCTTCACATGCGCCAGTATTGGTGCAACTTCCAAAACCTTCGGCATCCATTTGTGCAACCATGGCCTGAACCCTGTGATAACGCTCTGGTTGACCTTGTGGAAGCAAAGCTAACTGAGAAACTTTTGCAGAAACGAACAGCATTGCTGAAGCATTTTTACATGCTGCCACACAAGCTCCACATCCAATGCAAGTGGCAGAGTTAAATGCCTCATCAGCAATAACCTTCGGAATTGCGATCGCATTGGCATCAGGAACACCGCCCGTATTTACTGAAACGAACCCGCCTGCAGCCTGAATACGATCAAAAGCACCACGATCTACAGCCAGATCCCTGATTACAGGAAATGCTTCAGCTCGCCATGGCTCAATTACAACTGTATCATTATCATTGAAAGAACGCATATGTAACTGGCAGGTAGTAATACCATGCTTCGGGCCATGTGGTCTGCCGTTGATATGAAGTGAACAGGCTCCACAAATACCTTCACGACAATCATGGTCAAAATGAATCGGGTCATCGCCCTTCTTGGTCAGGTCTTCATTTACAACGTCAAGCATTTCCAGGAATGACATATCCGGAGATACATGGCCAGCCTGATAAGTAACGAATTTACCCTTAGTATCGGCGTTTTTCTGACGCCAAACCTTTAACGTCAAATTCATATTTTTACTCATTGTATTAAGTATTTAGTATGTAGTATTTAGTACTTAGACTCTGATCTCAATTAATTTTGACCGGTACATAATTTTAGAATTTCTAAATACTATGTACTAAGTACTTTGTACTATTTATAACTTCTCTGTGATAATTTAACATTCTCGAAAACCAGCTCTTCTTTATGTAAAACCTCATCCTGGTCATCTCCTTTATATTCCCATGCAGCAGCGTAGGCGTAATTTTCGTCATCGCGCAATGCCTCGCCTTCTTCTGTCTGACTTTCCAACCGGAAATGACCACCGCATGATTCCTTTCTGTCCAATGCGTCATCAATCATTAACTCTCCCAGTTCAAGGAAATCAGCTACCCGCCCGGCATTTTCAAGGCTCTGATTAAATTCATTATTTGAACCTGAAACCAGTGCATTTTTCCAGAAATCTTCGCGAAGCTCACGGATCATCCCTTTTGCCTTGGTCAAACCTGCTTCAGTACGGGCCATTCCGCAGTACTCCCACATGATATGACCCAATTCACGGTGATACTCGTTTACTGTTTTGGTTCCTTTTAACGATAATAACTGATTTACCCGATCGACAACGTTCTTTTTTGCCTCTTCAAACGAAGGATGTTTCACATCAACCGCTTTCGGGCCGATAGTAGCTAAATAATCACCCAAAGTATAAGGGATAACAAAATATCCATCAGCAAGTCCCTGCATGAGGGCAGATGCTCCCAAACGGTTCGCACCATGATCTGAGAAATTTGCTTCTCCCAAACAATAAAGTCCTTTTACAGTAGTCTGCAGGTTATAATCAACCCAAAGACCTCCCATAGTATAGTGTACCGCAGGATAGATCCGCATCGGCTGCTTATATGGATTCTCATCAGTGATCTGCTGGTACATATCAAAGAGGTTACCATATCTTGCACGTACTGCATCCTCTCCCAAACGTCCGATTGCTTCTGCAAAATCAAGGTAAACTGCAATACCGGAAGCACCAACACCACGACCTTCATCTACCATCTCTTTGGCATTACGGGATGCCACATCACGTGGAACAAGATTACCAAAAGCAGGATATTTCCGCTCCAGGAAGTAATCGCGGTCTTCTTCTTTCAAATCGGTCACTTTTATTTCACCACTCCTTAGCTTTTGTGCTAATTCAACAGTCTTTGGCGCCCAAACCCGTCCATCATTTCGCAATGACTCAGACATCAGGGTCAGTTTCGATTGATGATCTCCACTTACCGGAATACAGGTTGGATGAATTTGAGTAAAACAAGGGTTTGCAAAAAATGCACCACGCTTATGTGCTTTCCAGGCAGCTGTTACGTTACAGCCCATTGCATTGGTCGAAAGGTAAAATACGTTACCATAACCACCTGTGCATAAAAGTACAGCATGAGCAGCATGAGTTTCAATTTCTCCAGTGATCAGATCGCGGGTCACAATACCTTTTGCTTCGCCTTCAATCTTTACCACATCCATCATTTCGTGACGGGTGAACATTTGTACTTTACCCAGATTGATCTGACGATTCAACGCAGAGTAAGCACCCAGTAATAATTGTTGCCCGGTTTGACCTCTGGCATAGAATGTACGCGACACCTGAGAACCACCAAATGAGCGGTTATCCAGCAAACCACCGTATTCTCTTGCAAATGGAACCCCCTGTGCCACACACTGATCAATAATATTGACAGAAACCTCTGCCAGACGGTATACATTACCTTCTCGGGCACGATAATCACCTCCCTTAATTGTATCATAGAACAAACGATGCACACTGTCACCATCATTCTGATAATTCTTTGCAGCATTTATACCACCCTGAGCAGCAATCGAGTGCGCCCTGCGTGGACTATCCTGATAGCAGAAAGCCTTTACATTATAGCCAAGTGCAGCGAGAGATGCAGCTGCGGAAGCACCTGCTAAGCCCGTACCTACGACAATAACCGTATATTTCCTTTTATTTGCCGGATTAACCAGCTTCAGGTTGAATTTATGTTTAGACCATTTTTCGGCTAATGGGCCTTCTGGTATTTTAGCATCTAATTTCATCTCAGAAATTTATTTTAACCCCGATCTCCCGGGTATTGTGTAATCCTATTTAAAGAAAAAATATAATGGCATTGCAGCGAAGGCAAGCGGAACCAAAACCCCAAATACCCAGACACCTATAAAGCGAACAAGCGGCAAATACCTGCTGTTGTTCCATCCAATGGTTTGGAATGCACTTCTGAATCCATGAATCAGGTGGAATGACAATGCTGACATAGCAATTACATATAATAATACGTACCACCAGGTCTGAAATGCATTGTTTACAATCTTGTAGAGATCTTTAGAAACAACAATCCTTTTGCCGGCCTGCAAATCAGTTATCTCTGAATGCACGAGGCGGTTTGCATCATATGGTAATTCTGAAACTTGAATATCATTCGGGTTATCCAGACTAATCTCATATTTGGCATAAGGCAAGTCGGCGTTATGATATTTCCACCAGAAATCACCCATATGAACCACAATGAAAACCAGCAAAATGGTACCCAGAATACCCATATTGCGTGAGGTCCACGGACTATTTTGATTCCCTGCCTGTACTGCATACCCGATTGGGCGAGCCTTCTTATTTCCTAAGCTTATGATCAAAGCATAAATTGCATGGATAATAATAGAGGCATACAACAAATAAGAAACCACCTTAATTGGCGTAAAATGTGTCATGAAATAGGCATAGGCATTAAAAGCCTGACCTGCATCATCTTTAAACAACTGTAGGTTCCCAACTAAGTGCACAATCAGGAAAGTACACAGGAATAAGCCTGTTAAGGCCATCACCAGCTTTTTCCCCAATGAGGATGAGAACGTTTTTGCGAAATTGCTCATTACCTTGTTCTAATTATATTAATTATTCAGGAAGCAAATTTATCATTATATGCTAAAAGTCACGCAGATCCAAGTGAAGGAGGAAGTGATTTTATCTATTTAGAAACAATCTAAAAGCAAAAAAGCCTTTCCAATAAATTGAAAAGGCTTTCATTAAGTATCTATTTTGTTTATCTCACCTGAAACTGATACCTGATCTGCATTCCATCAGGACTTATTGCATTCACGGTTGCCATATTATTCCGGCCGGCTGTAATTGCACTTTCAATATCATCTGTTTTATTGATTGGGCGGCCATTAATTGAGATAATTATTGTGCCCTGAACAAGGTCAAGCTGATCAAAGAAACCACCAGATTTAACGCTTGTTACCAGCACCCCGGAACTGATCTTATATTTCTTTTTGACAGCTTCGGATACAGGAGCAAAGCTTGCCCCAAGATTTTTTGTGACCACGCTTGATGAATTATTTGCTGTTTTAACAGATTCTTCACCTTTCAGGGTCACATTTGAGGTTAAGGTCTTTCCACCTCTGAGGTAGGAAAGCTGAACCTTATCACCAGGGCCCAAACGACCAATACGTTCCTGAAGATCAGATGGGGATATGATCTGATTCCCGTCAACCTTGGTAATGATATCCCCTTCTTTCAGCCCTGCCTGTGCAGCACCACCGCCCGGCAAAACTTCATTCACATAAAGTCCGTTGATTTCATTAACTCCAAGACGTTTGGACTGCTCAGCATCAAGCCCGGTGAAATTGATACCTATATACCCTCTTCTCACTGAACCGAACTCTTTGAAATCATTGAGCACCTTTTTAGCAAGGTTAATCGGAATCGCAAAGCCATATCCTTCATAACTTCCGCTTTGTGAAGCTATAGCAGCATTCACACCGATTAACTCACCCTTAGTATTCACCAATGCTCCACCACTGTTACCGCGATTAATTGCAGCATCCGTTTGAATAAATGATTCGATTGCTGTCCGAGCCTGAGGCCTGCCATCTTCATCGGGCTCAATACCCTGATCCAGAATTCCAATCTGTCTTCCTTTTGCGCTAACAATACCTGCAGTAACCGTAGTATTCAGAGCAAATGGATAACCAACTGCCAATACCCACTCTCCAACACGTACATCATCAGAATTTCCAAGTTTAACAATTGGGAAACCAGATCCTTCAATTTTAAGCAAGGCAAGGTCAGTATTCGCATCCTTTCCAATCACTTTTGCAACCAGTGAACGTTTATCCGGAAGGATCACATCAATTTTATCGGCATTGTCTACCACGTGATTATTTGTCACAATATAACCGTCATCCGAAATAATTACTCCGGAACCTGAACCCTGAGCAGGACCCTGCTGACGACGGCGACCACCAAAGAAATCTTCAAACATATCCTGCATCTGATCACGGCCTGCATTCCCGCCACCTGCATTAACGTTATAGGTGGTTTTGATATGCACAACTGCCGGAGTAACTGTTGCAGCAGCTTGTGTAAAATCCAAAGCACCGGTGGATGAATTAATGGTAGCACCGGGATTGTTCGTGAAATATACTTTCTGCTTGTCTTCAAAAGACATTCCATCCCCATATCTGCTCTCAATAAACTTATAAGATCCGATAGCAACAGCCCCACCCAGACATGCCGCTAAAAAAGTTACACCTATCTTTTTCATATGTTAATTATACTATTTTCCTTTAATATTAAATTATACTCAAAATTAATACCACTTAAACGTAAATCATGAATGGAGGGTATCCATTTTATGTTAAAAAATGTTAAAGATTTAGTCCCCGATTTTAATTCTGCACCTCAACACAATGCATTTTCAATTTAAATACCGAAATTTATAAAATGTTTAATTAATAAGATTGAACAACTCAGCCCATAGGGCTTTTATGACATTATTTATATGCATCTCAACTTTTTTAAATATCAGGGCGCCGGGAATGATTTTATCCTCATAGATAACAGAAATCAAACATTTCCTTTAATTAATCAACCTGAGGCAATAAAAAAACTTTGTGATCGCCATTTTGGAATTGGTGCAGACGGACTAATGGTTCTTCAACTTAAAGAGGGTTATGACTTTGAGATGCTTTACTTTAATGCCGATGGCCGTGAAGGGAGCATGTGTGGTAATGGAGGAAGATGTATCGTAGCTTTTGCAAAACACCTGGATATCATTGATGATGAAACTAACTTTTTGGCAGTTGATGGCTCGCATTATGCCAAAATTTCAGAGAAAGGAACCTGGGTCAGTTTACAAATGATTGATGTTCAATCTATCCGGTCTGATGGTGAAGCCTATATCCTCAATACCGGTTCACCTCATTATGTTCTTCCCGTAATGGATCTTGATAAAAAGAATGTATATCTTGATGGCAAAAATATACGCTATAACGAAACCTATAAAGCTCAGGGAATCAATGTCAACTTTGTGGAGGATCTTGGTGATTCCTATTTCGTTAGAACTTATGAAAGAGGTGTTGAAGATGAAACATACGCCTGTGGAACAGGGGTAACAGCTGTTGCAATGAGCATGGCAAAGAAAAAAGGACTGAGTGGGAAAATACATTCAGCGATCAAAGTAAGGGGTGGGGATTTGAGTGTAGATTTTAATTATGATGGCAACTCATTTAGCGAAGTATTTTTAGAGGGGCCAGCTACCTTTGTTTTTCTGGGCGCAATTAATATCTGATCCCACATCCTTCTGTTCCATCTGGTTCGGAGAATTGAAACCTTAGTATTTCTTTATCGTACAATTTCAATATTGGCAATAAAAACAATCTGTCAGGCCATTTATTTATGAAATTTTCGAAATAATCACCTCCATATTAAAATTTCATATTTGTTGAGGTATTTAAGGTAAAAAAGAAAATTCTATCTAGATTTAGAATTTTTTAATAGTCAGCTTTCTTATATTTTTCAAACAAGCTATGTTGAGAGTTGACAGTGATAAACCATGCAAAATTGTATATTCTATATGCAAGCATGACTTTCTTGGCTACCTCATCGAACCACATGTTGTACAACTAAACTCCGATGAGGGATTCTCCCTAACCTATCAGCGCTTATTCAGCACTACAGCAGAAGAGTTTTCGTCTATTTTAGATGAAACTGATCTCAAACTAATCAAACTGCTTGAAGAAATAGAGCAGAGTCATATCATTAAGCGTTTTCATAAAAAAGCCATTCGGCCAGTTGAGTATTTCAGAACAATCTTTGACGAAAAAATCTACGAAGTCATCAGGCCAAAAATTGAAAAAAAACTTGTTGAAGCATTAAGGCTGATTGGTGACAAGGGTCTGTTTCAGATGAGTAAAGAAGGCTGGCCGGTTGAGCGTAAACTGATCATCGCATCAGAACCTGCCTCAGTTTTATTCCATTTCAGGCGCAGTGTTACTGAAACAAGATATTTTCCTACGATCAAATTTCAGGGGCAGCGCATTGAATTTATGTTTAAAGATGCGCAGATCATATGCAATCATCCTGCCTGGCTTCTGCTTGAAGATGTACTTTATTATTTCGAAGAGGATGTGGAAGGGAAAAAACTGCTTCCCTTTCTCAATAAACGCTATATCTCGATTCCAAAATCATCAGAAAAAACATATTTTGAGAAGTTTGTTGCCCCTTTGATTGAAAAACATGCTGTTTATGCAGAAGGTTTTGAGATCCGCACAGAGAAATTTGAAGCGGTTCCGATTTTGAAATTACTTCATTCCGGAACTGAAAGTCCGCTCCTTCAGCTTTACTTTAGATATGGCGATTATGTTTTCCCTGCAGGAAGTGACAGAAGGGTAACTGTCAGAATGGAGAAAAGGGAAAATGATTATATTTTTCACAGGATCAAACGCTCATTAAGCTGGGAAAAAAATAAAATTAATATCCTACAGGAGCTTGGATTAAGATCTTCTGGATCGTTATTTCAGAATGTTTTTAGTCCGGAAACTCCTTATCAGGATGCAGAAGCATCTTCATTCAGTGTGATGAACTGGCTAAATCAGCATCATGCTGAGTTGGGGGAAAGGGGCTTTTCATTTGAGCAAACTGAAGGTTCAAAACGGTATGTGATTGGCAGAAGTAAATTAGATCTTGAGATCCGTGAAAACAACGACTGGTTTGATATCCATGCCGTTGTACATTTCGGACCATACCAGATTCCGTTCATAGATCTCAAAAATCACATCCTGAACAAGATCAGGGAGTTTAAACTACCCTCAGGAGAAATTGCTGTAATTCCTGAAGAATGGTTTGCACAGTACAGTAATCTGCTTCAATTTACGGAAGGCGGTAAACAGCTAAGGCTTAAGAAATATCATATTGGCTTAGTTAATGATTTTAGTAATAGTGACCTGGCTACTGTTACAATGGATAGAAAGCTTCAAAAATTAGCTGATTTTGAAGAAATTGAAGAATTTGATGTTCCAAAAGCATTCAATGGCATTTTACGCCCATACCAAAAAGCCGGTTATAACTGGTTCCACTTTTTAAAAAAGTATAATTTCGGTGGCTGCCTTGCCGATGATATGGGTCTTGGAAAGACTGTACAGACCCTTGCTCTTATGCAAAAGATCAAGGAGGATAAGCAGGAAGAAGGGATTCATACTACTTCCCTTATCATAATGCCTACCTCATTGGTTTATAACTGGTTGAATGAAGCCAAAAAATTCGCCCCTAAACTCAAAATCCATGTGCATACCGGAAGTTTCCGAAACAAGGATGTAGAAAGGTTTACGGCCTATGATATCGTATTCACCACTTATGGAATATGCAGGGTCGATATCGAATCGCTAAAAACCTTTTATTTCAATTACATCATTCTGGATGAAAGTCAGAATATAAAAAATCCGTCTTCAAAATCATTCAAAGCGGTTAAAGCCCTGAAATCAAAACATAAATTAATATTGAGTGGCACTCCTGTAGAAAATACAGTGAATGATCTGTGGACCCAGATGTCGTTCATCAATTCTGGCTTATTGGGAAGCCAGAGTTTGTTCTATTCAGAGTTTGTGGTACCAATTGAAAAGAAGAAGGATGAAGAGAAGGCAGCCAGACTGCAGGCCCTAATCAAACCATTTGTATTACGACGCACCAAATCTCAGGTAGCTACAGAATTGCCTCCAAAAACCGAAAATCTGTTTTATTGCCAGATGAGCGAGGAGCAGAAAGAGTATTACGAAAAGATCAAATCAGAGTATCGTAATGTGCTCCTTCTGAATCTGGAGGATGGCTCATTTAAGAAATCCCAAATACAGGTATTGCAGGGGCTCACCAAACTAAGGCAGATTGCCAATCACCCGCAAATGATCGATGATGGATATGAAGGTGATTCTGGAAAATTCGAAAATGTAATCCATACGCTCGAAAATGTACTTTCCAGAGGCCATAAAGTACTTGTGTTCTCGCAGTTTGTCAAGCATCTCGATATCTATCGGCGATATTTTAATTCGACCAATATTCCGTACTCCTATCTTGATGGGGCTACATCCAAACGCGGAGAGGTAGTGAAGAAGTTTCAATCCGATAAAGATATCAAGCTTTTTCTGATCTCAATAAAGGCAGGTGGTGTCGGACTTAACCTGACAGAGGCTGATTATGTATTTATTCTGGATCCCTGGTGGAACCCCGCTGTTGAACAGCAGGCAATTGACCGGACGCATCGTATCGGACAGAATAAAAATGTATTTATCTACAAGTTTATCACTAAAGATACGGTGGAAGAAAAGATTCTTGCCTTACAAAACCGGAAACGCAAGGTGGCTGAATCCCTGATTACTACAGAAGAAAGTTTTGTTAAATCGCTGACTGCAAAAGATATCGAAGAAATTTTAAGCTGACTTTTTTGAGCCGACTTTTGGAAGGGTAAGCTGATATTTAACTGAAATTGTCCGTATCAGAATGATTACCCCAACACTGATAAATGAGTTCATATTATCATCAACATTAAGCAGTTTTAATAATACAAAGACAGCCGCCCCTGATAAACAGGCAGTAGCATAGATCTCCTTTTTGAAAATAAGGGGCACTTCATTGATCAGTGTATCCCGGATAACACCACCCATAACCGCAGAAAACATACCCATAATGATGGCCGCAAGAGGTGCAACATCGTAAAACAAAGCTTTCTGAACCCCTACTACTGTATAGAGCGCAATACCCAAAGTATCAAAGAGGAAAAAAGTACGGCGGTATTTAAGGATATAGTATTTAAAAGAAATAGCAATGATTACACCCAGAGTTATCGCAATCAGGTAATTCCCATCCACTACCCAGGTTGGGCGAACACCCAAAATCATGTCTCTGAGGGTACCCCCACCCACAGCGGTAACAAAACCTGTGAACGTTACACCAAAAATGTCACGGTACATGTTTTTATCTGAAGCCGCCAATGCACCTGATACTGCGAATACCAGCGTTCCGATAAGGTCGATATAATAAGGCAATTGCATCCTGATTTCTAAAATAGAAAATAATGAATCAATTTATGAATAAAGGTTAAGAATGAATGGATTTTACAAAACAAGCCGATTTCAGATATCATTGAGAAAAACAAGATATTCCTCTAAGCTGATAAAATCAGCACCCATACTTTTCAGGTGACTGGTGTAAACCTGGCAATCAATCAGCTTAAAAGTTTTGTGTTGGCATAAAGAAATCAAGGCTGCTTTTGATGCATTACTGACATTTGAGAACATGCTTTCCCCGCAAAAAACATGATTGATCTGAACACCGTACAAACCTCCAACCAAAAGGTCATTCTCCCACACTTCAACAGAATGAGCATAACCAAGATTGTATAAATGAATATAAGCCGACTTCATTGTGTCAGTGATCCAGGTTCCCTCCTGATCTTTCCTACCGGAATTTGCACAAGCATTTATCACCCCGGTAAAAGCCTGATCGTAAGTGATTCTGAAACTACCTGATCGTAAAATCTTATGCATGGAAGAAGATACCTTCAATTTTTCAGGAAACAATACGAATCGCTCATTCGGGGCATACCATAATATTGGATCACCCTCAGAGAACCATGGGAAAATCCCATTCCGATAAGCCAAAAGCAGTCTTTTAGCAGATAGATCACCCCCAATTGCCAACAAACCATCCTCATCAGCGAGTTCAGGGGCGGGGAACCAGATCTTATCTTTCGATAATTGAATGATCATTCTTTACAGCTATTCGCCATTAATTGCTTCTAAAGAAAATGAGAATATACAGTGCAAAATTTGTAATACAGTCGCATACAATGCTAACGATCCCGGGTTGTACTTATCCTTTACAAATAATATAATTGAAAATACCGGCCCGATAAAAACAGAGACTATCATCGGAAGCCATAACAGCTCGGAAAATGCCCCAATAAAGGCATAATTATAAACATCTAAAGATTTTGCCGTCAACCAGAACAGGATTGTAATGATACTCAGGATAAACAATACCTGATTAATCCTTGAATTTTTAAATGAAGCCAATCTGTCAGGCATATCTTTATTTTTCACATTGCGTGATTATTTACAACTCTGCTCAATAAAGGGTGCTGATTTATCGCTGCCAAGCCTTCTGATAATGTGAAAGTCTTCACATGCACCTTCAAAATCTTCCTGTTTTAACTTACGCTGTGCCTGCTTTAACAAGCGGTCTATGAATTTTTCATCATATCCTAACTGGTATTTAAGCGCCTCCATCCGAATTTCACCGGCTTCATCAGTGACTCCGGCAACTTTCTTATCATAATAATTAAAGATTACTTCGCTCATTCCCCTTCTTGCCTGATAAGCATTTATTGCTGCACTAATTTCATCATTTGAACGCTGCTCACATTTAAAATCACGAAGCGTAAAATTTACCGGCAAAACCATAGAAACCAGGGTATCGTGATCTGCAGGCATAATCCACTTGCCGGAGGTGAGGCGAACGACACGCAATGCCTCAAGGTCGAGATCTGTACCGAAGCCTTTCTGTACTTCTGATTGGTAAATACGCCCCTGCTTATTCAGCTTAAAACTTACGTTAACCGTACCCTGAAGACAATTGTCGCGTGAGTATTCCGGATAGATCATAACATTGTAAATAAAGGTGCTTAGATTTTTTCCCTTAAATACCGGTTGATCATCAGCAATGATTGCTGTAAGATGCAGGAATAAACTAAAAATGAAGTTAAGAGCCATATTCTAATTTAACGAAAAAATAGGGATATGATTATTATAAGGTCAATTTACTCAGGCAAACAGAAAGCGATAATTATAAACGTAATGAGAAAGTGCTCCGGCAACCACAAAAAGATGCCAGATTTCATGGCTATGAATGTTCTTTCCAATTGGCTTATCTTTATAATAGAAAACGGTACCCCCAATATAGAAAGCCCCTCCAAGCAGCATCCAGGCTATAGCTGATAAGGATAGTTTTTCTGCCATTTCATTCATTAAAGGTACAATTAATGCACCCATTGCGATATAAATCCCAAGGGAAAGTCCTTTATGCTGAAGACGGTTAAAAATTTTTAGTGTACATCCTGCCAATGCAATGATCCAGATCATTCCAAAGAGGGTCCATCGGGTATAGCCATCAAATACCAGCAAAGCCGTTGGTGTATAGGAGCCGGCTATCATAAGGTAAATGCAGCAATGATCGATCTTTTGCCAGAATCTAACCTCAGCCTCTGTATTGGGATAACTATGATAAATTGAACTTATTCCAAACAGAACGACAGTACAGATACCATAAACCCAGGCAGCGGTATGTTCAATTGGCAAATCAGACCGGTTCAGCAGTAGAAAAGTTCCGGGTATAGCCAGGATGGCCGGAATAACATGGGTATAAAAATTTACTGGCTCACGAATCGTTCTCATTTTAATCAATCATCCTGGCCTGGTTCTTCTGCCTGACGAGGCTCTTTACTGATCTTTTCAAAGAGTTTATCCATTTTTTCAACATACTCACTGGTATCGTCCAGAAAAAATTCAAGATGCGGAACTATACGAACCTGATCCTTGATACGATTACCCAGTTTATAACGGATCTCATTAGAATGAGATTTAATGGTATTTAATGCCAATGAATTATTCTTACTGTTAAAAAAGCTCAAATAAACCCTGGCGATTGCCAGATCTGGTGAAACCCTCACTTTGGTTATTGTTACCATGATATTGGGTAAAAAATTCAATCCCTCCCGCTGGAATATCTCAGCCAGATCCTTCTGAATAACTCCTGCAAACTTCTGTTGACGTTTAGATTCCATAAAATTGGGGATTAAGATAATTTACAAATTAAAAAAAATCAATCTGAATGTTTCGGCTTTAATAAATACAGATTCATTCAATTGCTTATGCTGTTCAATAAAGCAATTTATCGTAAGGGTAACGTTTCGTATGAATCGCTTTTACCTTTTCATATAACAATACCCTGAATTCTTCAATATTTTCTTTATTCAATGCCGAAATAAAAATTGCAGGATTTCTGTCCTTATTCATCCAGCTGTTTTTAAAGTCGGCAAGAGTGAGTGGTGGGTGGTCGTCTTGCGGGTCGAAATCAGCAGGTTTATAGGCATCAATCTTATTAAATACGGTAATTATCTCTTTATCGATTGCCCCCATATCCTTCAGGGTTTCATTGACAGTATTGATCTGATCTTCAAAATTGGGATGTGAAATGTCAACCACATGTATTAAAATGTCAGCTTCCCGAACCTCATCAAGGGTTGATTTGAAACATTCGATCAGATGATGCGGCAATTTTCGAATGAATCCTACGGTATCTGAGAGCAAAAAGGGCAGATTCTCAATCACCACTTTCCTAACTGTGGTGTCTAGTGTAGCAAATAGTTTATTCTCTGCAAATACTTCCGATTTGGAGATCATATTCATGATCGTTGATTTTCCAACGTTTGTATATCCAACAAGTGAAACCCTAACCAACTGCGCCCGGTTCTTTCGTTGAGTTAGATTTTGCTTATCAATTTCTTTTAAGCGCTCTTTTAATAAGGATATTTTATTCAGAATTAAACGACGGTCAGTTTCGATCTGGCTTTCACCCGGACCACGCATTCCGATACCACCCTTCTGCCGCTCAAGGTGGGTCCATAAGCGCGTTAAGCGTGGAAGTAAATATTGAAGTTGTGCGAGCTCAACCTGAGTTTTTGCCTGAGAGGTTTGCGCTCTTTTTGCGAAAATATCAAGAATCAGGTTGCTGCGATCAAGTATTTTTACCTGCAGTTCATTTTCGATATTCCGGAGTTGGGAAGGCGATAGTTCATCATCAAAAATGACCATGTCAATCTCTTCCGACTTAACATAGGCATTGATTTCTTCGAGTTTTCCGGTTCCAACAAATGTAGCTCTGTCAGGTCGCTGCATCCGTTGTGTAAATGCCTTTTGTGTTTCGCCGCCAGCAGTTTCAACTAAAAATTTAAGCTCATCCAGATATTCGTGGGTTTGCTCTTCTGTCTCACCTGGCGTAATTATACCAACAAGAACCGCTCTTTCAGGTTTAGTTTCAGTATCGAAAAATTTTTGTCTGGGCATTTATATGTATTAATAATTGCAAAAATAAGCATTTGAAGGATGTAATTTGATCGAAATCCAGACGAGGATTATAATTCAACGTAAAATTTGTCCATGGAGGGGTTGCAGTTCTTGTATAACGTGGGGTTTGCAGTTGTCTATATATTTTCTCGTCGCTTGCTTGAGTGTCAGGTGTTTTAATTAATACTAAATGAGTTTGGAAGCATCAATAAAAACGGCAATGCATTTGAATAATCTAAGTCAGGATATTCCAGGCCTAACAATCGAATGTTCTTGTAATAGATTTGATGTTGCTGATAATAGTTTTTTTCGCTTTGCAAAAACCATGCTTTTTCACCCAATTTTTGAGCTAAGAACCATTTTTCAATTAAACGTGCACTTCTTCCATTGCCGTCATTCCAGGGATGAATTTTCACAAATACCAAATGAATCATTGCTGCAAAAAAGAAGACTTCTTTGGTTGTTAGTTCTTGTTGCAATAATATTTCGATATCGTTATAGAATTTTCCCATTTCGCCTTCCACTACAAAGGGCGTAGCTGCGACATATTCTATTTTCCCATCTGTCGTACTCACATACATATTCTGTGATCTTATTTTGCCTTGCAGATGCTTGGCTACAATATGTTTGCTTAATAATTTGTGGGTTCCTTCTATGTTTTTTTTATTTAACAAATTAGTTTTCGCAAATGTGTAAGCATTATACAAGTCGTCTATCTTTTTGGTGTAATCGGGCAAAAATTCAATGCCGAATTTTTTATGTTTGATATAGGAATCAAGTTCAATTTCTTCACCTTCAATTTTACTCGAAAAAACAGAGGATACCGAAGTGTAAAAACTAAAACTAACAGTAGATATTTCTGCATCCCGTAATTGATCAAAGGAGGTTTGCAAATCTTTATTTACTTGCAAGTGGTATTGCTCAAGCAAATCAATAGGTATAATTTTTAAATTTTCTTTCATTCTATTAACGGTTTGCAGCTACAAGAAGTTGGCGATTTCGGAGCACAAAACTGTCTGCCACCACTGAACTTGATGCGAAGCACAAAGCTTCAATTAACCACTGAACCGCCAAATTCTTGTAGGTGCTGTGTGTGCCTTGAATGGTAAATATAGTTCTTTTAGAAAAGAATTCCCAGAGGGTGCAAGTCCCTTATGCACTGGAGTAACGTCCGGAAGCATTAGCAAGTCGCAAGGTGGTTTGGGGTGACCCAAGCACTGAAGTAAGCGAGACTGCAAACGTCTGCACTGACGAACAGAAACTGGATAAGAGGCATACTTGAGCGGATGAGATGGCACACCATATCGAAGTCCAAAGACTACAAAAGCTCATTTATGTAGATTCAGCAGGAGTAGACCGAAGGGTATTTGCCTTACCGAGGGAGGTCTTGAAAGCTACGGGTTAGCTATATCAAGAAGTCAGCCGAGGTCATAGTAGTTACAAGTAACGAGCTGCAAATAGATACTGCAGAGGACTCACAAAAGTAATGAAGGACTGAACGTTAAGATGTTCCAAATGCCTTAAGGATTCGCCAATGGTGAAAGCCTTACGATAAGCGGAACAGAGAAAACAACTGTTAGAAAAGATGATTGAAAAGGTAGTAAACAGAAAGAACATGCTCAGGGCATATCAGCAAGTGATGTCGAACCAAGGTTCGGCAGGCATGGATGGTATGTCTGTAAAGGAACTGTCCGACCACCTGCATAAAAACAGGGATAAGATAGTTACCGATGTATGCAATGGAAAGTATCTGCCACAAACCATCTTAGGGGTAGCAATACCCAAGAGCAACGGGAAGATCCGCCTGTTAGGGATACGACTGGAAGAAACCCGAAAGGAAACGGAAAAATCTTATTCGATTGGGAGTTGACCAAGACCATGCCTATGCGTGGAGTAGAACCAGAAAGGGAGGCTGGGCGGTAGCTCAAAGTCCTATTTTAGGAACTACCATTACTTTGAAACGACTGGCTAAGAAAGGGTACGAATCTTTGCTCGAACACTACCAAAAAGTAGCTCCACATCTTAACGATTATCTACAGCCCTTCTATCAAATTGTTAAGCGATTAATAATAATACACTTAATCAGACTTGCTGAAAAAAAGCTAAATTTGCAATTGCTATGAACATACTATCAATCTATTTGAATGATGTTAAACAGCTTTGCGATTCCTACAAGGTAAGAAGTCTGTTTGCTTTTGGCTCGGTGACTACAGAACGGTTTAATGCAAATAGTGATATCGATTTTATCGTCGACATTGCAGATGATGATCCCCTTTCTTATTCCGACAAGTATTTCGATTTAAAGTCACGGCTTGAAGAGCTATTCAAGCGGAAGATCGATCTTCTGGAACATAAAACCATTATCAATCCATATTTGAAAGCCCGGATTGATCAGACCAAGGTGCTTGTCTATGGAAATTGAAGTTAAGACCTGGCTGAGCGACATACTTCAGGCTATCCATGAAATAAATCTCTTTCTGCCTGATAAGAAAGACTTTTTCAAGTTCAAAAAGGATCTGAAAACCAAAAGGGCAATCGAACGAAACATCGAAATCATAGGTGAGGCTATCGGCAGAATCCTAAAAGTCCAGCCAGATTTGCAAATCACAAACGCCAGAAAGATAGTCGATACACGAAACAGAATAAGTCACGGGTATGATAGTGTTTCTGATGATATTATTTGGGCTATTGTTGTCCGGGACCTATCAAAACTAGAAAAGGAAGTATCTCAGCTTCTAGCGGAATGAAATTGCTCCAGATCCCAGCTATCAATGTTAGTAGAATTTTCCGGGCTTGTAGATAACTAAAGGATTGAGGCATGTTCCAAGTTTATCTGTTTGTAAACGAATATACCCGTTTGCAATACGAAATCGAACAATTTTCATTCTGAAACGAGAAACAAAATTCTCATCTAAATCCCTAAATGACAAAATATCTTTAAAAGAATAATAGAACCCCTTGCAGGGTAAGCCTTCAAACAAAACATTTTCTCAGATCAGAAATGATGTTTTAGGTTTGTAAACTAGACAATCAACAAAGTACAGAATAGCAGGAGCAGTGCCAAACTTAAACCTGTGCCATGTGAAGATCTTTCGTTTCACTCTGGAGGTTATCCTAAATAAAGTTGTTTCACAAATTCTTTCATTGCACTACCCGGATTTTCCTTTTTCATAAAGTTTTCACCGATCAAAAAGCCATCAAATCCCGCGGCTCTCAATTCCTTTATTGTTTGCGGATCACTGATTCCACTTTCAGAAATTTTCAAAAACCGGGATGGAATATGCTCAACAAGGTCATAAGAATGCTGCACTGAAACTGAGAAATCGCCCAGGTTTCGATTATTTACACCGATTGCGTCCAAATCATCACAGATACTACGATCTAATTCTTCTCTGTTATGAACCTCGAGGAGGACATTGAGGCCTAAATCTTTGGCACATCTTGCAAGCTTTCGGACCTCTGCAGGAGTTAAAATAGCTGCTATTAATAAAATAATATCCGCACCCATTGCTTTGGCTTCAATGATTTGGTATTCATCAAGCATGAAGTCCTTCCTCAATAATGGCAACTTATTTACTTTTCTTGCTTCGAGCAAATCCTCATCTTTTCCACCAAAAAAGCTCCGGTCGGTCAGGACTGAAAGTGCAGAAGCCCCTGCAGCAGCATAACCCTTGGTAACCTCTTCAACAGACAGGCGGTCGTTTATTATTCCTTTGGATGGTGATTGACGTTTAAACTCAGCAATAATCCCTGTCCGCTCCGGATCTAAGATAAAATCACGCAGAACATAACACTCACGTGAAAATAAGTCGCTCTTCTTTAGCTGCTCCAACTTAGTTTTAAGCTTTGCTGCTTCAATTTCTTCTCTCTTCTTTAGAACGATCTTATCGAGAATATTCCCACCCGAAACGTTCTTAGAATTCGTATCACTTGTACTCATATCTTCAAAAATCTTAGCTCAACTCAGCCAGTTAGAGATCATCAGTTTCCCATGTTCGGTAAGCACAGATTCAGGATGAAACTGTACACCACGTACGTCGAGGGTACGGTGACTTAATGCCATGATCACTCCTTCAGGATCCGTGGCTGTTACATTGATCACATCAGGAACGAGGTCATTCCTGACTGCCCATGAATGATAACGCCCTACCTTAAACTGTTTTGGGCAGTCCTTAAATAATTTTTCATTTTCGTCGAGTACAGTAATCTCTGTGGCTCTTCCATGAACCGGACGGGAGAGATTGTATAATTCCCCTCCAAAAACCTCTGCGATTGCCTGTAAACCCAGACAAATGCCAAGAATACTCTTACTTGGCGAATAGGTTCGGATCACATCCAGCAAAAGGCCTGATTCTGATGGGATCCCCGGCCCTGGAGAAAGCAGGATTTTTTCAAAATCATTCACATCAGCCAGCTTGAATTTATCATTTCTCCATACCGTTGCCTCATGACCTGTTTCATGAAGCAGATGTACCAGATTGAAGGTAAATGAGTCGTAATTGTCTATAACGAGTATGTTCATCTATATTATTTCTATTAAAACTATCAATTTTATTGAGGTCGGAGGTCTGAGGTCTGAAGTCTGAAGTCTGAGGTCGGAGGTCGGAGGTCGGAAGTATGAAAACTACATCATACTTCCGACCTCAGACTTCAGACCTCATCCTTATTATATTTCCCCCGCCAACTCCAAGGCCTTCCTTAATGCCGCTATTTTATTATTCACCTCATTCAGCTCACTTTGCGGATCCGAATCTGCCACAATACCTGCGCCTGCCTGATAATGCAGCACATTATTCTGACTAAGGAATGAGCGGATCATGATTGCATGATTAAAGTCGCCATTGAAGCCCATGAATCCGATTGCTCCGCTATAAAACCCTCGCTTCTGCCCTTCAAAACGATCTATAAGCTGCATCGCCATATATTTCGGTGCCCCGCTGAGTGTTCCTGCGGGATAAGTATCCCCAACAACATCAAAAGGATCAACCGAACTCTGTAACTGACCAGTCACCTTAGAAACCATGTGTATCAGGTGTGAATAATATTGAATCTCCTTAAATGATTTCACTTCAACTTTATCGCAATGTCTGCTCAGATCATTTCTGGCCAGATCAACCAGCATCACGTGCTCGGCATTCTCTTTGGCATCATTTTTCAGATTTTCAGCGAGTTCGACATCCTGAAGGCTGTTTCCAGTCCTTTTAAAAGTACCGGCAATCGGGTAAATGGTTGCAACATTATTTTTAATCGTGAGCTGTGCTTCGGGTGAAGATCCGAATAATTTAAAATCGCCATAATCGAAATAAAACAGATAAGGCGAAGGATTTATCGACCGCAGGGCACGATATACATTAAATTCATCTCCTAAAAATGGTTTAGAGAAAGCTCTGGAAGGAACAATTTGAAACACATCCCCACGGTAAACATGCTTTTTTACATTTTCTACAAGGCTGATAAACTGCTCATCGGTAAAATTAGATTTTTCCTCTCCATTCAGATTGAATTTATATTCTGGAAAATTTTTATTCTGGATCAGATACTGAATCTTCTCCAGCCCGTCGGGTGCGTTTTTTTCTGTCCGGTGCTCCAGCAGGTACAATTCATTCTTAAAGTGGTCTATTACGATAATATACCGGTAAACATGATATTGCATTAATGGTATATCCCTTCCCTCTGCAGGTTTTGAGTGTAATTTGATATCCTCAAAATGCTCCACGCTCTCGTATGCAAAATAACCGAACAAGCCATTTGAAATAAACTTAAAATCATCAGTTGATGCCGATTCAAACTGCTTTCTGAAAGTTGAAACCTGATTCTTTAGTTCAAGATCTTTCAAAGGATATTGCTCCCTTTCACCATCCGGGAAATAGGCCTCCAGTTTATCAGCAGTTAAAATTATTCCGGCAATTGGATCGCAACAAACATAACTCAGACTGTTTTCTCTGCTATGATAGTCAGAACTTTCGAGCAAAATACTGTTTGGGAAAACATCGCGCAAACGCAAATAGATACTTACCGGCGTAGTGGTATCGGCAAGCAATTTCTTGTGGGAAGTGTATAATTTATATTTCTTCATATCATTTATGTTGTCTGGTCAGGATGTGTAATCACAGACCATAAAAAAACCCGACGTCTCAGGGCGTCGGGTTTTATATTTTTAAGGTTTTGCTTGATTAAAATTGATCAAAATACCTGTTCCCTGCGCCCTTTTCTAAAGTGCACCACCAATTCGCTGTATTTTGTTTGATGTTCATCGTTCACAAAAATATAAAGAAATTTGACAATGCAAATTTTTTCAATTTTATATATTGTTTTTTATGTCCCGCATTTGTAGGATTATTTATCCCAAAATCGGGCGACCACTTTGATAAATTGCCACCAAAATAACCAAAACCGCTAAACCGTAGTATAAAGCAATCGATCTGTGTTTATTAAAACCTTCTGCTGCTTTCTTTGAACGGGAATGACCTACGGTAATCAGAACAATTGCAAACAGCATCATAACTGAATGCTCAACAGTCCAGTAACGGGTCATTGCATCTTTCATTGCTTCGCCCATATTAGCATAATTTACTGCAGGACTGAAAAAATAAAGAATCAGGCCAACAAGAAACTGTGTATGAGTAAAGATCATCGCAAATAAATTCACTTTACGGTTAGTTTGTGTATATGGCTTCTTACCAAATAATCCAACTATGGCCAATAATAAAGCAATAGTTAATAATAAAAGAACTATATATCGAAGTCCGGAGTGTAAGCCTAATAAAGTAGAGTACATATCTTTCAAATTTATATCCAAAGTAAAGAAAAAACCGGCATTAATAACAATCCAAAATACACTTAACGGGCATCGAGGTAAATTGCTTCAGGACTGCTGGTAAGATTCACCATAACTAAAGGTGCAATATTCCCTGTTCCTGAGTAATTGAAGACTAGAATTTTACGTCTTGCCTTTTCAGCTATATAGATCAGATTTTTACCTTCCCGGTCGTCCCAGGCCACATCCACTGGATTTCCAAGTCCGGTAAGAGCCCCCTTTATGGTTTTTGAAGGAGCAATCGGGGGACCTGAGGCAGTAAATTTTGAACTAGCATCTGTAATGATATGAATAGAACCATCAGAATCAAAGCCGGCTGCACTTACTTCGGCTATATCAGTCAGGATCAGAACATCCCTCGAAGATGAATAGGTAATACCATGAAGCCTCGTAGCACCGCTCACTATAATTTTCTTTGTTGGAAGGATCGGCCCTACGGCTAGTGCTGAAGCATTTTCAAATAGCTGCACCTCTGCCCTGCTTTGATCAATCACCACAAAAAGCCGGTCATTATCGAGATGAATTCCCCAGGGCTGTCCATTAAGCTTTAGCTTCTTGTCAGCCAAAACAATATCCTTGAGTGTGCTTACATTATTGTATACGTAAATCGCACTATCGCTATTACTGGATATATATAACATGTCCCTGGATCGATCAAAAGCCATTTCACGAGCACTCAACAAACCTTCATGTACAAAAGAACTCTTATTCACCAGGCTTCCGTCAGTGTTTACCTTGAAAGTTTTGATATTTTTATTCAACCTGCTAACCTGATAAACAACACCTGAATAAGGATCAAACAGAATGCCGTTACCATCAGGTAATTGGGAATTGAATTTATAAGGTTCGGTAAATTTAGCCTGATCGGCAGGATCAAAGATCAAGGTATTGTTTACTGCCCCATCAGTATCGGCATTTGAAACATACAACCTTGATACTGTACTTTTTGGCATCGCCTCATTCTCATCTTTCACACAAGAAGAAAAGATGAGCGTTTGAAGAATACAGACGATTGTAAAAAACAGGATTCTTGATTTCATATTGCGTTCCAAAGTTAAGAGTTGAAACGAATATATACTCAAGCTATTTTGAGATGGTAAAATCTTTAAATAAAATAAGCTCCTGATGGGCAGGAGCTTATTTAAACTAACCAATTATAAACCTGTTGAATAAGGTTTGCTGTAAGGGAAGGAGTCGAACCTTCACGAAGCAGTTATTTCCCGGTTAAGGTATTTCCCAGATCTTCGC
>NZ_JAUXXZ010000017.1 GCF_030684675.1 Daejeonella sp.
ATTTGAATGAATCTGCTGCTTTTTTTGATTTTGCTGGCACTGGTCCCGGTTTTAAACCGGGAGAATCGTCCTTCGCAAAGGCTTATCTGATATGAACGGTTTTGGAACAGTGCTCCGGGCTTACAACCGTTCATAAATTACCGGGAAGCCGCGGCTCTTTTGCTTACTTTTCCAGCTGCAGGGAAAAGTAAGTGCCCTTCCGCCGCAAAGGCGGACTAATTTTAATTATTTTTTCTAATTTTTATTTTTACCTGACACTTGTGAACTGAATCATTCTTTCTTTAAGCAGATTGATTTTTTGGGACTCATAATATTTATCGGGAATTCGAAAATTATCACAATCTTCAAGCCTATATTTTAACAAGCATGCAAATCCGAATATGACCAGCAAAAAAACTTCCAACTTGTTTTTAATTCTCTTTTTAATTCTGTCTTTCTCAGTACAGGCGAAAGCTCAGCAAAGTTTGCCTCCGGGGCTTGACCAGTATATTGAGAAGGTATTAAAAGCTTTTGAAGTTCCGGGTCTTAGTGTCTCAATTGTAAAAGATGGTAAAGTGCTGCTCGCAAAGGGTTATGGCATTAAAAAGCTTGGCGGGAATGATCGGGTGGATGCAAATACGCTTTTTTCAATTGCTTCAAATTCAAAAGCCTTCACTGCGACCGCATTGGCTATGCTGGTTGAAGAGGGCAAGCTAAAATGGGATGATCGGGTAATTGATCATTTGCCATGGTTTAAAATGGCCGATTCCTATGTTACTACAAACCTTACTGTTAGAGATCTTTTAGTACATCATAGCGGGCTTTTAGCCTATTCAGGAGACCTTATGTTGTTCCCTCCCTCTACGTATTCGAGAAGGGAGATTTTGGAAAAACTTCAGAAATTGCCTCTGGTTCATGATTTCAGAAGTACTTATGCCTATGATAATATTTTATATCTGGCAGCAGGAGAAGTGATTAAGGTGCTAAGCGGCAGAGAATGGGAGGATTTCGTCAAAGAACGGATTTTTGACAAGGTAGGTATGCCGGAGAGTGTTTCCAGGCATTCAGAATCCGGGAGCAGGCCAAATATATCGGCTGCGCATGATATGATAGGAGGTAAGGTCGGACTGGTTGAGGATTATACGGAGCAGAATATTGGCGATGCCAGCAATCCGGCAGGAGGTATTCTTTCTAATGCAAATGATATGTCAAACTGGATGATTACTCAGCTGGATTCAGGCAGAACGCCTGCTCGCACAGAATTATTTAAGCCTGCCAGCACAAACCAACTTTGGAAAGTGATCAGGCCTATTCCTGTAAGCAAAGTATCAGAAGGGCTGAAACCTGCGCAAATGGATTTTTTCGGATATGCCTTAGGTTTCAGGGCCTATAATTATCAGAAATACAAGGTGGTAGGCCATGGTGGTAAGCTGGGTGGTTTTGTTTCACAGGTGGCTATGGTTCCCGACCTTAAGCTTGGGATAACCGTATTAACCAATCAGGAATCAACCGCGGCTTATTGGTCTATTATTTATCATGTACTTGACTATTATGAGAGTAATTCAAAATTTGACTGGCTGAAGGCTTTTAACGATGAACAGGTTTTAACTACAGCAAGACTGACAGAATCCCAAAATAAAAATCTGATTAAGTCGGATCCGGCAGGCAAATACAATCTTTCAATTGCAAAACTGGCTGGTAATTACAAGGATGAGGTTTATGGGGATATTATTTTAATTCCTTCCGGAGATAGTTTATTAATGGAGTTTAAGCAATTACCACACCTCAATGCATCGCTTAAGTATTTCCAGTACAATAGTTTTATCGCGACTTTGAAAAATAAGAGCTTAAAGGCCGATTCATACGTTACATTTGCATTAAATGCTGACGGATCTGTCGATCAGGTAAAGCTAAAGATCATTGATCCGGATTCAGATCTAACTTTTCATGATGTTCTGCTCAAGCCCGCCAGGTAATCTACAGCCGAAATCATTTTGTTGATTTAATTTACAGATCATGCCATATTTGGAATTTACCGAATGGGTGTGCTGATATACCAGAATAAAAATTATGGAAAATAGAAAATTCAGTAAAGCTACTGATGCAGTTTGGGCAGGTGAAGACAATCCTTACTTTAAAGAGGCTGTTACAACACCAATAGTAAATAGCGTTGCTTTTGCTTACAAAGATCTTGATGAATGGTATGATGTTTCCACCGGGAAAGCAGATGGCTTTATCTATAGCCGTAATACCAATCCTACCGTGGCTTCCCTGGAAGAGAAAATAAGAGTATTGGAAGGTGCCGAAGCAGCTACAGCCTTTGCAACCGGTATGGCTGCAATCAGCAACACACTTTTTACTTTTTTAAAGCCAGGCAAAAGGGTAGTTTCTGTTAAGGATACCTATGGAGGTACAAGCAAACTTTTTCTTGACTTCTTCCCGGCATATCATGTGGAAGTTAAACTATGTGAAACAGGGAATCATGGGGAACTGGAATATGAGATTGCCAAAGGATGTGATCTGGTTTATCTTGAAACCCCAACCAATCCTACTTTGAAAATCATTGATATCAGGCGTATTGCCCTTGCTGCAAGAAAGGTCGGTGCTGTTGTGGTTGTGGATAATACTTTTGCAACACCGATTAACCAGAATCCATTGGACCTGGGAGCAGATTTGGTATTGCATAGTGCTACAAAATATCTATGCGGCCATTCTGATGCAATGGGTGGCGTATTGGCAGGTAGCAGGGAGCTGGTACAGAAGGTATTTCATTTCAGGGAAATCAATGGAGCCAGTCTGCAGGCAGACCCTGCTTATATGATCGCCAGAGGGATGAAAACACTTGAGTTGAGAATCTCCCGACAGAATGAATCCGCAATGAAGATTGCAAAATATCTGCATGCACACCCTAAAGTTAGTCAGGTATTTTATCCCGGATTGGAGACACATACCGGTCATGCAATCGCTAAATCTCAAATGAGGGGTTTTGGTGGTATGTTAAGTTTTGCACTGGATGGAGGTTATGATCTGGTAGAGAAATTTCTGCCATCGCTAAAGCTGGTTCATCTTGCTGCGAGTCTTGGTTCGGTGAGTACACTGGCTGGTCCGCCACGCACCACAAGCCATGTAGAGCTAACTGAAGAGCAACGTGCCCTGTTGGGTATTCCAGAAAGCTTGATTCGCTATTCTGTGGGTATTGAATCGGTTGATGATCTTTTGTTCGATCTTGAGGATGCTTTGAAGAAAATATAGACGGCTAAACGCTTCTGGTTATAATTTGAAAGCTAAAGCAGATAATATGAGTAAAATCATAAAAATACCTGCCTTCAGTCATTCTATAGATCTGGCGTATTGGTTAGAATTGTTTTATGAAAGAGATCAATATAAAACACATCAACAACCTGCATAGTGATGCACTGAGAAGTTTGGATTTCTATAAACAAGAAATCACAATACTTACAAAGCGCCTCGAAGAGATTGCAGCGGATAACACAGGACATGAAGCAGCTGAAAAGGTAGAACATTTTCAGAATCAGTTTCTGATTCAGTATAACAATATTGATGAGTTGAAACATGGTTTGCATGAAAATCTAAATAAGATAGAGAATCAGGTAAAAGAATCAGCAGGATTTATCTCACAGTCGAGTGCCGCAGAAAATGTTGAATTATATGATCAGTATCTTACAGAAGAGAAGATTATAAATGAGGTCAGGCAGGAGTTTAATCGCTTTGCTTCTAAATGGATGTAATTATTTAATCTTTAATATGTTATTAAATTTTCCACTAATCATTTCCTGATTAGGAAGGGGTCAGCTCTATGGAGATGACCTTTTTTTGTTAAAGGATAATTTTCATTTCCCTGGAGAAAACATGAGCTAATAGATCAGCTGACCCCGGAAGGTGGTGAAATGTTTATAGAAACAGGATATAATCACGTTTATCGACACTAAAGGGAGCGTATGTGAAAATTTCGAATACATGCGCCCGCCCAGGGCGGGCGGGATTTCCTTGTTAATTGTAATTCTATAAACATATGACCCCTTCAGGGTCAATAGAAAATTCCTGCCTGGAAGTACAATCAAGGTTTAAATAAACCTTTTAATCATTAAATAATCCTTAGGAAAGTAGAATAATTGCAACCAGGAAGAATGATCATCATTTCAGAGAATCGTGTTTAATGTGGTCTTGCCGATCAGCCGACCCCGATTTCTATGATCTATGCAACTAATCTTTGATAATTTTTTTCATAGGGTCGGTTATTGTTGACACATGCAAAAATCCGGTGGATTAACTTGTTTCTAACTGCATTCAGCGTACTCATTTTATTCTTATTCTCC
>NZ_JAUXXZ010000019.1 GCF_030684675.1 Daejeonella sp.
ATTTGAATGAATCTGCTGCTTTTTTTGATTTTGCTGGCACTGGTCCCGGTTTTAAACCGGGAGAATCGTCCTTCGCAAAGGCTTATCTGATATGAACGGTTTTGGAACAGTGCTCCGGGCTTACAACCGTTCATAAATTACAGGCATTGCCGATTGGAGGGATCGGCATTCCGGGATTTGGCAGGAAAGGCGCACTTAATCCTTGCACAAACTTTAATAAATTACCTCAGTTAAGTAATCCGGAGAAGTGGTGCAGATCCATTCGTTTGTTCATTGCCATTGATACGGCTCGGATTACACCGATAGGATTAAGTGTGGATTTACAACAAATACCGGGAAGCCGCGGCTCTTTTGCTTACTTTTCCAGCTGAAGGGAAAAGTAAGTGCCCTTCCGCCGCAAAGGCGGACTAATTTCATAACTAAGCATAAATTTTATTTTTACCTGGAACTGGTATTTAGTTATTCATCGAAATACCTGCTTAAAATTTAACATTCATCCTGTGTTTTCTGTGGATGTTAAATTTTATTCATTATTATTATATCATAAATAAAATGAAAGGTATGTCTATATCTGAAAACACAAATCGCAGAGATTTTATAAAATCTACCGGCACTGTATTGGTAGGAAGTACGATCGGCCTCAATCTGGCATTTCCATTGCAGGGATTCCCGAAAAGTAATGATGTATTAAAGGTTGGTTTGATTGGATGCGGGGGAAGAGGAACCGGTGCTGCAAGTCAGGCATTAAAGGCAGATCCTAATGTCATACTTACTGCTATGGCAGATGTATTTCAGGATCGTCTGGATCAATCCTATGACATTCTGCTAAAGGCAGTTCCCGATAAAGTTAAAGTTCCAAAAGAGAACAGATTCGTAGGCTTTGATGCCTATCAGCGGCTGATTGATTCGGGTGTTGATGTTGTACTATTGACCACACCGCCAGCCTTTAGACCTGAGCAACTCACTGCTGCAGTTAATGCCGGTAAACACATATTTTGTGAAAAACCGGTTGCGGTAGATGCCCCTGGAGTAAGAAAAGTACTTGCCGCAGCTAAAATGGCCAAGGAGAAAGGCTTGTCGCTCGTTTCAGGATTTACGTTCCGCTATGATCTTCCCAAAAGGGAGTTGTTCGGAAGGGTACAGAACGGAGAGATTGGAGAGGTTAAAATGGTCAATTCAACACGCAATGGTGGCGGACTTTGGAATTTCGATCGTAAACCGGAATGGACTGATATGGAATATCAAATGCGTAACTGGTATTATTACGACTGGCTTTCAGGAGATTTTATTGTGGAGATGGTTGTGCATAATCTGGATATGATGACCTGGGCAATTGGCAGTCAGATGCCAATAAGAGCATTTGGTACCGGTGGAAGACAATCCAGAGTTGAAGAGAAATTTGGTAATATCTATGATCACTTTGCTATAGAATTTGATTTTGCCAATGGTGTTAAGGGCTATAATTTTTGCCGGCAGCAGGACGGATGTGCATCCAAAAACTCAGTTGAAATCATAGGTTCTGAAGGCACAGCCTTTTATCAGGGTAATGTCCATAAGATCAGCGGAAAAAATAACTGGGAATATCAGGGTGAAAAGAAAGATATGTACCAGATTCAGCATAATGAGCTATTTGCCTCCATCAGAGCGGGTAAGCCGATGAACGATGGGGAAATGATGGCTAACAGTACGATGCTTGGAATTTTGAGCAGAATGGTGGCATACAGTGGGCAGTCAATTACCTGGGAACAGGCTATAAATTCTAATCAGGTTCTCGGACCAGATTTTCACAAGTACGATTGGGATTTGAAATGGCCGGTTCTTCCTCCTGCGATACCGGGAGTGACTAAGGTGGTATAAGGTTTGTCTCGAAAAGACGCAAAGACGCGGAGCGAATGACAGAAAACGAAATATCGCTTATAATTGTAAACACGGCCTACCATGTTCATTATACCCTTGGGCCAGGTTTGCTCGAATCAGTGTATGAAGAAATAATGTATTATGAGCTGTGCAAACAGGGATTTCATGTTGAAAGACAACAAAGTATTCCAATAATTTGGGACGAGTTGAAAATGGAAATTGGTTTTAGAGCAGATTTAATTGTTGAGAGTAAAGTCATTGTTGAATTGAAATCAGTCGAAACAATTGCGTCAGTTCATCCTAAGCAATTGCTGACTTATTTAAAAGTGACGGGGATCAAGCTTGGATTACTAATTAATTTCAACGAACCTTTTATTAAAAATGGAATAACCAGAATTGTCAATAATCTATAAACCTTTGCGTCTTAGCGTCTTTGCGAGACCATTTTAAAAACACCATCATTAACAATTTATAATTTGCATTACAAAGATTGAATTTTAAAAAAAATTACCTCTCGCAAAGACGCTAAGACGCAAAGCGAGAAACCAAATGCAATGAATAATACATAAACCTTTGCCTCTTTGGGGGGTTGAAACCAAAAGCAACAAGAATTATAGAATGATTTTAAGACTGAAAAAACAAAATATGAATAACCCGTTAAAGAAGGGACTAATGTTCCTTAGTGTTCTGCTGATTAGCAGCCAGATATCTTTTTCACAGGAAACCTTGTTTGAGTTTGGTACATCAACCAGTATGGATGCTGTGCTTTCCAAATCAAAAGCAAAGGAAAGCAAACTGAAATGGGTGAATGTCAACACAACAAAAGAGACCTGGAAAGTGATGAAGGATGGAACCCTTTCAAATACAGGCCTTCCGATCGGGGTTATTCGTTCTGAAAAACAGTATGAAAATTTCATTTTACATGTGGAGTGGAAGCATATGGAAGCAGGAGGTAATTCCGGAGTATTTGCCTGGAGCGGTGCTAAGCCAGTGGGTAAAAACCCCCTTCCTGATGGTGTAGAAATCCAAATGCTCGATCTTGAGTGGGTTGACCTCAATATAAGGGATGGTGTAAAACCTCCAATCGCCTATGTGCATGGTGAACTTTTTGGTGTACAAGGTGTAAAAACAATAGCAGATAATCCAAGAGGCGACAGAAGCAAGTCGATCGAAAATCGTGTGAAAGGCAAGGGTGAATGGAATACCTATGATGTTGTTTGTGTAGATGGTGTGATTAAGCTTTCAGTTAACGGAAAGTTTGTGAACGGTATCAGCAAATCCACCCAAAAGAAAGGATATCTCTGCCTGGAATCTGAGGGCGCTCAGATTTTCTACCGAAATCTTAAAGTTATTGAACTAGCACCCGGAGTAACCTCCGCAGAACAAACTGCAGCTTTGCTTCCTTAATTTGGCAGCTTGAAAATTTAAATGCTTTTTAATTTTCAATGGCATTTCATTTCTGATTATAATTTTGCGTAATGCTATCTGCTGCCATTGATTAATTTATTTTAATGAAAAAGTATACCCTTCTGTTTTTTACCCTGCTAATCATTGTGTCCTGTGTTCTGGGAATGAAGTCAGGAAAATTGCTGAATTTTCCAAATAGGAATACCGGTTTGATTACAGAAGATTCAGTGCTTTCATTCACTAAGAATAAACCCGAAAGTAAACCTGCTGATAATAACCGTACAAAAGCTATTAATATTCCTGACAGCAGTCGCTTTACCCGAATTGTACTTGTCCAGGGTTTCGATGAACCTCTGGGAATGGCAATTCTTCCGAATAATGATGTTTTGCTCGCCGAGCGTAAGGGTAGCGTGAAAATCTATAACAGAGAAACAAAGCAGGTAAAAACCATCACCAACTTTAATGTGTTCAGTGGCATAGAGGATGGGCTTTTGGGTATTGCGATAGATCCTGATTTTAGTAAGAACCGTTGGGTCTACTTTTATTACGCTGTAGCAGGCGACCGTCCAGTAAATCGTTTGTCGAGATTTGAATTGCTTGGCGATGCGTTGGTTCAAAACTCAGAAAAGGTTCTGCTTGAAATCCCAACTCAGAGAAAATATTGCTGCCACTCGGCAGGATATATTTCATTTGATTCAAATGGATTACTCTATTTATCGACAGGTGATAATACCAATGCCGAAGAAACAGAGGGTTATACCCCGGTTGATGAGCGATCAGGCCGTGAATTGGCAGACGATCAGGCTACAGCTGCAAATACCAATGATCTGAGAGGGAAAATTTTGCGAATCAAGCCCCTTGATAATGGGGACTATGCCATTCCTGAGGGGAATTTATTTCCGCCCGGAAATCCGAAAGCCCGCCCTGAGATTTATATCATGGGATCCCGAAATCCTTACCGCTTTAGTGTGGACAGGAAAAATAATTATCTGTATTGGGGAGATGTTGGCCCTGATACTAAAGTAATAGGTGATGAAGGGGAATTGATGAGTTATGATGAGATAAATCAGGCACGCAAGCCCGGCTTTTATGGCTGGCCTTATTTTCTAGGAAACAATCAGGCTTTTCCCAAATATGATTTTGAAACAAAAACTTTGGGCCCTAAAAAGGATCCTGCAAATCCGATAAACGATTCTCCGAATAATACAGGTGAACGTGTATTGCCACCGGCACAGGCAGCGATGATCTGGTTTGGGAAAAAGAACTCTAAAAATTTTCCTTTGCTCGGAAATGGAGGAGCTTCTGCAATGGCAGGGCCTGTATATTATGCTGATCTTTTTCCGAATGCATCGTATAAATTGCCAAATTATTATAATGGCAAATTATTTATATATGAATGGATCAGGGGCTGGATAATGGCTGTAAGTTTGGATAAGAATGGAAATTATCTCAGCATGGAGCCTTTTTTGGAGCATATGAATTTTAAAGCCCCGGTAGATATGCAGTTTGGTAACGATGGTGCATTGTATGTACTGGAGTACGGTACAAACTGGTTCTCCAAAAATATGGATGCAAAACTGGTTCGTATTGAATATCAGGAAGGTAACCGAAATCCGGTAGCAGAGATACAGACTGATAAGCAATATGGAGCAAGTCCTTTTTCTGTACAGTTTTCGGGTAAAAAATCAATCGACCATGATCGGGAGGATAAATTATTTTATACCTGGCATATAGACAATAAGGAATTTAAGGGCCCAATTGTTAATTATACATTTACTAAAGTTGGAGCCCATACAGTATCCTTAACTGTTACTGACAACAAAGGTGGCCGCGGGATTGCCAATACACAAGTATTCGCTGGAAACACCCCTCCGGAAGTTCAGATATCAACATCTGCCAATCGCAGCTTTTACTGGGATAATTCCTTGTTTGATTATAATGTAATGGTGAAGGATAAGGAAGAAACAGCAATAAAGTCCGAGAGTATCAAAGTTACTTTCGGCTACCTGCCCCGGGGGAAAGATGTAGCTGTTATTTTAACCCAAAATCAGGATGCTGGCAATTTCAACTATTTGAAGGGGCAGCAGCTGACTGCTACTCTGGATTGTAAATCCTGTCATTCTGTCGACAAAGCATCGGTTGGCCCAACATATCTGGCTATCTCAGAGCGATATTCCCAAAAGCAGGGTGCCCTGAGCTATCTTACTGGTAAAATTATCCAGGGAGGTAGCGGAGAATGGGGTGAACGTGCGATGATACCTCATCCTGAGCTTCCTGAATCTGATGCTGAGGAGATAGTTAAGTACATATTCTCCTTGACTGATAAAGCAGGAGGTAAGCGTTCGTTAAAAGATGAAATTGTTTTAAAAGAACATATCGGGAAAGGAATAGATGGTCTTTACCTTTTGAATGCGACCTATACCGATCGGGGTGCGAATGGAATAGAACCCCTGCAAAGCCGTGACTATATTACTTTACGAAATCCATTTGTTCAGGCAGAAGATTTTGATGAAGGGAATGTCCGCTTGGGAACCATCACTACAGATTTTCTTACCTATGCAACAAGTATAAATCATAATAGTTTTATACGCTTTAATTTCATTGACCTCAGGAATGTTAAACAATTGAAATACAGGGTTCGGGCTCAGTCGGGGGGAGTAATTGAAGTTCATCATGGAAATAAAAATGGTCCGCTGATAAGTTCAATAAAAATTCCAGCCAGAATAACTGGCTCTCAGGCTCATTGGACTGAAATTGTAGCAGATCTCAAAGAAACGAGAGGAGTGCAGGATTTGTATTTTGTATTTACTGATGAAACCGGAAAGAAGAATTTATTTGATATAGACTGGATCTATTTTGGCAATGATACATTATAGATAAAAACTATATTGCTTATAAACCTATCAAAATAAAGACCTGAACTTATTTCAGCCAAAGTGTTTGTCATAATATAAGATCATCCGGGAAAGCTTGCTGTATACCCGGAATATGTAATGACCATTGAAAAATTACATAAGCAGCCGCAAAATTTGACTATTTTTCATAATATTTACCTGTTTGTTCAGGAAAGACCAGACCATATTACCATTAGAACATTTATAATGCAAAAACTATTTCTGATATTCTTTTCAATTTTAAGTATCCAGGCTATGGCTCAAAAGGCGGATCCGGTGTATGCCATAATTATTAAAGGCGGACATGTTATCGATCCAAAGAACAGTATTAATGAGGTGATGGATGTCGCAATTGATAAGGCGGGGAAGATTGCTTCCGTTTCAAAAAATATTGATCCTAAATCAGCCGCCAGAGTGGTTAATGCGAAGGGTTTATACGTCACTCCGGGTATCATTGATATGCATACGCATAATTTTGCGGGAACCGAGCCTGATAAATATTTAAGGAACAGTTATTATGCCAACCAGCCCGATGGATTCACTTTTCGTGTGGGTGTAACTACGGTTGTAGATGCAGGAAGCGCGGGCTGGCGCAACTTTGAAAAGTTTAAAGATCAAACGATTGACAGGGCAAGGACCCGGGTTCTCGCATTTCTCAATATTGTGGGTGAAGGTATGGCCGGGGGAGCAATAGAACAGGATAATAATGATATGGATGCGCGTAAAACTGCAGATATGGCTTTAAAATATAAAGATCTGATTGTTGGTTTTAAGGTAGCGCATTATAATAAACCGGATTGGGTTCCAATTGACCGTGCGATCGAAGCCGGGAAAATTGCAGGGAACATTCCGGTTATCGTTGATTTTGGTGGCGGGGGACTTTCATTGGAAGAACTGACATTGAAGAAATTCCGTCCGGGAGATATTTATACCCATACTTATGGTGGAGGTGGTAATGACCGCGAAGCCATCACTGATCCTGTAAGTGGAGATCTTCGTCCTTTTGTATTTGAGGCAAGAAACAGAGGGGTTATCTGGGACGTGGGTCATGGTGCTGCTAGTTTTTCATTCAAACACGCTGTTCCGGCAACCAAGGCAGGCTTCTTTCCGGATGTGATCAGTACTGATCATCATGGCGGAAGTATGAATTCGGCAATGAAGGATATTTTGAATGTGATGAACAAATTTCTTACCCTTGGCATGGATGTTCCTGCAATTATCAATTCAGTGACATGGAAGCCTGCACAGGTTATTCACAGGGAGGAAATCGGAAATCTTTCTGTGGGTTCTGAGGGTGATGTAACTGTTCTGCGGATCCGAAAAGGAAAGTTTGGGGTTTTTGATCAGATGGGCGAGAGGCTGCAGGGCAGGCAGCGCTTTGAATGTGAAGTTACGGTGAAAGGCGGACGGGTATTTTATGACTTGAATGGGTTAACCTATCCGCTGCCAAGAGTAGCCGGCGGACTTCCGGCCCTTTAATTTAAGAAACAGATGAACAGGAGAGAATTAATAAAAGGCCTGAGCCTATTGCCTGTTGCAGGTGCGGTTTCAGGATCCGGCATAGAATCTGTCTTTGCCGCGAGCCCGGTAATGGCCAGGCAGCCAGGCAAAAGTATTTATGAGGCCATAGGTGTTCGTCCGCTGATCAATGCAAGGGGTACAGTCACGGTGGTTGGCGCAAGCCAGATCCTTCCTGAAGTGCAAAAAGCAATGGATGAAGCGGTTAAGGAATATGTTCAGATTGATGAGCTCATGGATGCGGTGGGTGCCCGTTTGGGGGAACTGACCGGCACAGAGTTCGGTTATGTCAGTTCGGGTGCTTCGGCTGCGATTACGGCTGCTACTGCAGGTTGTGTAACCGGGGGTGATCCTGATAAGCTATGGATGATTCCTGATCTTACAGGTATGAAGGATGAAGTGATAATTCCTGCTTATTCCCGTACAGCTTATGATGCAGCTGCAAAAGCTGTCGGAGTGCGAATGGTAGAGGTAAATACCCTTGATGATTTAAAAGTGGCAATCGGTCCGCGTACGGCAATGATACTTGTTCTTGCCGGTGGACGTTCAGAGAACGGACCCCTATCAATCAAAGAGATAGCATCCATTGCAAAACCTCTTGGTGTGCCAATTTTGGTTGATGCTGCAGCCGAAGTACTGGAAGTTCCTAATCCGCATATTGCCCAGGGTGCCGACCTTGTTGCATACAGCGGGGGTAAATATATCCGCGGTCCGCAATGTGCAGGCTTATTATTGGGGCGTAAAGACCTGATCATTGCATCCAGAATAAATGCCGGACCACATCATGGTTTTGGCCGTGGATTTAAGGTTGGCCGTGAAGAGATTATGGGCATGCTTGCGGCAGTAGAAACCTGGTTCAAGCGTGATCATGCTGCAGAATGGAAGACCTGGGTATCTTATGGAAATCACATCATACAGCGTCTGGCGAATGTAAAGGGAGTGACCACACAACTGAGCGAGCCCAAAGGAAGAAGTAACCGTGCTCCTTCTGTGACTATTAACTGGGATAAATCAGTAATTCCGTTGACCGGCGAAGATATGGAGGGACTTTTATGGGATGGTACTCCACGCATTGCTGTGAGCGGAGCAGGAAGTTTCCTTCCGTTTCCACCTAATTTGCAGCCTAATATCAGTATTCATACTCCGGCACTACAACCTGGCGAAGAAAAAATAATTGCCGATAGGGTGTATGCCCTATTAACCAAACCTCCAATGATCAAGCGAGTTGCCGGTGAGGCTTCTTTTGACCTTAGCGGGCAGTGGGACCTTAAAATGAAATTCTCTGCCAGTACAGTAGATCAGACCTTGATCATTGAGCAAAAGGGTAATGAATTTATCGGAACACATATTGCCAGTATAGGCTCCCGCGACCTTGACGGGACGCTTCATGGTAAACAGATTACGATACGGAGCTCGTATACCAAAGATGGTGTTCGTATTAATTACACATTCACAGGAACTGCCGAAGCAAATACGATGCAGGGAAAGGTGAGCCTGAGTGAGTATGGAGATGCTGAATGGACAGCCAAACGACATGAATATCGTCCGGCAGGTGCAAGACGTAGCAGAGGATAATTTTAAAATGGGTACTTATGTTTTGGCTTTGTGCAATTTTATAAAGATGAACTGATATGCGGCCTATAAGATCTGTTCTATTGCTTACTTGTCTGAGTACTCTGGTCTTGTCATTCACCGGTGCCTATGATGCACAGCCACAGGATTGGAAAGCTCCGGCATGGGCAGATACTTTATATAATCCATATCATATTGAGCCTCTGACATTGCCACAGGCTCAGGAGATATATAATTTATACTGTATTTCCTGCCATGGTAATCAGGGACAGGGTTATCCGCTGGAACATACCAGTCAGCAGGTGCCTGATTTTAAGGACGATGTGCTTATGAGCCAAAGCGATGGAGCTTTATACTGGAAGTTAAGAGAGGGTAAAGGCATTATGCCAGGATTTAAATCCAAACTATCGGATGAGCAGCAATGGCAGCTTGTTGAGTATATCAGAGACCTTTCAAAGCCCTTTCATCTTCAGAAAAATCCATTTAAATCGCTTAATAATTGATTAAAAATACTTTATTACTTAAATTGAATTATTCACAAATTATCAGACTATGAAGAAGTTAATTTCATTTGGTTTTGTCCTGACCTTGCTTATTGCAGATTCTTCTGAGCTTTTAGCTCAGCCAGGAACGAAAAGTATCATTTATGCAGGTTCATCTTCGGCGAGAGGAAGTAAAGGAATCTATGTTTTGGAATTCGACCAGCAGAAAGGTACACTCAAGGAATTGCAAACAGTGACTGAGGGTAGCAGCCCCGGCTTTTTAGCTTTCAGTCCGAATAAAGAGTTTTTGTATTCAATTTATGGTAAGGGTACCCTTGAGGATGGGAATGGTGCGGTTATGTCATTTAAAATAGATCCTTTTACAGGGTTCTTAAAAAAAGTGAATGAGCAATCTGTAGGAGGTAAAGGACCAGCCCATATCAGTATTGATCCAAAGGGCAGGTTTGCATATACAGCCAATTATGGCGATGCAAGTGTAACTGTATTTCCGATAAATTCGGATGGCACGCTGGCTAAAGCCTCTGATTATGTTAAGCATACCGGTAGCAGTACTAATCCACAGCGGCAGAAGGAGCCACATCCACACTCCAGTATTCCATCCGCCGATGGTAAGTTTTTGTACGTTTCTGATTTGGGCACAGATAAGATTATGATTTATGAAGTTATGAATGGTGGAAAATTAAAACCCGCTGCTGTTCCGTTTGTACAGGTAGCTGCAGGTTCAGGTCCCAGACATTTTAAAATCCATAAGAACGGCAAGTTTGCCTATTCTGTTGATGAATTATCCAATACTATTGTTGCCTTTAAAGTGAATAAGAAAACCGGAGCTCTTACGATTATTGAGCGTTTAAGCATGCTTCCCGAAGGTTATTCCGAGGTGACTTATGCCTCTGATGTTCATTTCTCGCCGGATGGCAAATTTATTTATGCTACGAACAGAGGGCATGAAAGTGTCGTAATCTATGGTGTTAACGCGAAGAACGGAAAATTAAACATAATTGGACATGAGTCGACCGGAGGGAAACATCCGAGAAACTTCATGATCAGCAAGTCGGGCGAATATGTCCTGGTAGGTAATACAAACACCGATAATGTGGTAATTTTTAACAGAGACAATAAAACCGGCTTGCTTAAACCTAATGGGGTTCAGTACACTATTCCGGCTGTGAGTTGTTTGATTGAGTTGTAGCATCAGCTTATTGGTAATCATTAATCATTAATGTTGCTTGCAGGGGTTTGCACACTCTTCTGGGGTTGGTCTGGTGGGTTGCCCTGTAGTCGGTGATGATAGGACTGCACAGACAATTGTTCAATGTAGCCAATATGACCTTATCTTGCTCCGAAAGGTAAATGATTGAGGACTCCATCATACCATGTTCGTAGATCTTTCGATCAAGGTGTATTTTGATCGAAGGATCTAAAAGGGAAGTGATATGCAGAACTATACTTGCCTGCTCCTGATTGAAGAGCTTAGTTAACCTGAGTTCGATATTGGAAGGGAAAAAATATGGTTATGATTGGTCAGATAATGCTCTAGAACTACAAAGATTTGATTTTGAAAATCAATACCTGTTTGTTATAGGCTGGTTCAGTCCTTTCCTTCGGAGTATTTCCGGCATGAAATCGCGTTTTGGTTCAAATTACGAATAGCCGGAAGATACCTCCTCCGGCAAGGTTTATTTTACCTGGGGCTGTTTCCCTGTGGTCGGTGTTATCATCGACCACAGGGAAGGAACTGAATTATTTCAGAATAAATTTTACCTGAATATTAGCAGTAACATTAATCTTTTCAAATTCAATTTTTGGAATGTTGGCTAGAGACACCTCCTGCATGGAATTAGTGCCTCTCAGGGTTATTCCTGCTACACGCCCCTGGAGTTGCTGATTCATGTAGTAGGGCTCATTATCAGATATCTGGATAGCTGAACCAATATTTTGTTGTAGTGGTTTCACAATTGCCAGTGCTCTGGTTCTGGCATTTTCCACTGCTTTGGTCCGGATTATATTTTTGATATTTTCTAAATTTGAGTGAGTTACCTTTTCAATAGAAGTATTGGAGATCCCCAATTGCTCAAGGTTAATAAATACCTTGCTGGCAGTCAGGCCGTCGCTTACTTTTAACATATATTGTTTAGTTTTCAGGATGTCTTTATTTTTTAAAAGATAGGACTTGAAATTGCTTGATATGTCGGTTGTACTCAGGTCTTTATCCAGGTCAATCCCCAGAGTCTTTAGAGCATTAACCATTTTTATTTCCAGATCCTCAACAGAAACTTTATCCTTTGAGTCTTTCTCTGCAAGCAGAATCTTAATAGAGATTTCGTTTGGAGTAACCAGAGAATCTGCGCTGCCTGTTACTTCAAGATAGGGTTGATCAATAAAATTTTTTTGCTGAGCCATTCCGCAAAGGGATATGAAGATCAAACAAATAATTAGGGATAAATTTTTCATAGTCTTGTGTTTAAGTTTATAAAAATAGGATTAAAACGATCTTATACAAGTTCCATTCAGCTCGTTTTGGTCAAGGGCCAGGTACCCCGTTCCCTCTGGTTGGTGTTATCACCAACCAGCCTTAATTTACAGATGATCCATATAATGAGTAATAAGAGGATTGTGTTCGTTCAAATAGTAGTATTGAGCTGATGAGAATAAATAATCTTCTGGTAATTTACATAGTCCGGCTTTAACCGGATTGAAATGTATGTAGTTTATTTTTTGTTCAGCCACAGCTCTTGTTAATATTCTGGCCCTGTATGCCCTGCGTTCCCAGAAATGAAACTGTCTGTCACTTTGTGTGCTGGTATAATGAGTTAGTTCATTTGGGTGGTTCTCAATCAAGTTGAACTTTATTTGTTGTGCGGTATATTTAAGAAAACTCTGCTGAACATTTTTTTCAATCCAGTCATTTTGCTTACGCCAAAGTATATGCATGTGATTTGGCATAATTACATAGGCATAGAGCCATATCCGTTCATCCTTTACCAGGAATTCAAGGCTATCAAGGATTATCTGCTTGTGTTTATCTTCTTTAAGTAAGGTCTGCCAATTTAAGCAGGTAACAGTGAAGAATTCTATGTCTCCGTGATTCATAATTAAACTTAAAAAAATGGGAATCATGATGTTTCCAGGAATGAGTAAGCGGTAGGTTGCACTGAGTATTCGGGGGATTGTGGTCGTTAGTGGTCGGTGATAACACCGACCACAGGGGTAATTATAAAAAAGCACACGCGACACGCATGCGCTAGCCAGGGTTATCACCAACCAGCCTATCACGACCAACTCACCATACCGGGTTATCCCTGATTGGAAGTTTGGCAAATTTTTCAACCTCGATAGCGGGGCAGCCAAAATCCTCGACTACTTTTCCGAGGATCAGATAGCAGCCCTTTCCTCTGAAAGGATAGGAAGGAGTAGTATTCGGAAAATGAACAGTATCCAGGAATTCGCCCTCTGCATCCAGAAAAGTGCCGAACCACATTTTCTTATTGTTTTTTGTGCGGACTGTCTTTTCGCAGACGTAATTGCCAGCTAACCGGATTGTTTTGTTGAGGTGCTTTGATAAATCTTTTGCTGCAACATCCCCGCGGTAATCTGATTTCATCAGGTCGAACATACTCATGCTTATCGGATAACCTAATAATTCGAGCTCATTATAGGCATCTTCCAGTATCGAGCTTTCCAGTTCGGGCAGATAGAGTTCTTTCGCTTCGGTACAGAACAGTTCGGTATCCTGTTTAGGCACAACTTTGCTGCCGAGGTAATTATACACTTCCCATAGCAGCTCTTTTTTGTTCTTTCCGCTAAAGCTGAAAGCCCCGATGCGGATCAGGATAATGGCCTGATCGAGTGTGATTCCGGTTCGTTTGATAAAATCGGCAAGGTCGCGGTAGGGGCCATTGGCGTCCCGCTCAGCCTGGATAAGCTCGAGGTATCGGCTTTCGAGTCCCTGCAGGCCAATAAAACCCAGCCATGCATCTTTACCTCTGATCCTAACCTTCGCTTCACTATTGTTTACACAGGGTAAATGCACCTGGGCACCCGATTTCTGTAGCTCATGAACATAGACCCAGCGCTGGTAAAAGCCGCCGTAATTATTCAGTACAGCTACCATAAACTCCATGGGATAATAAGTTTTGAGAAAGAGGCTCTGATAACTCTCTACAGCGAATGAAGCGGAGTGTGCTTTTGAGAAACTGTACCCAGCAAAAGATGAGACCTGCCGCCAGACTTCTTCGGTAGTTTTCTCATCTCTTCCAATTTCTTTGGCACGGTCAAAAAATCGCTGAACCAGGCGATCGAATTCCTTTTTAGAACGATATTTCCCGCTCATACCCCGACGCAAAACGTCGGCATCTGTCAGGTCAAGCCCGGCATAATGGTAGCAGATCTTGATCACATCTTCCTGATACACCATCACGCCGAATGTCTCATGGAGATGCTCTTTCATCACCGGGTGCAGGTATTTTACATTTTCGGGATCATGGTAATTGCTGATATAAGTCTTCATCATACCCGAAGAGGCTACTCCGGGACGGATGATGGAGCTTGCGGCAACGAGTGTCAGATAACTTTCACATCCTAATTTTTTCAGCAGTTGCCGCATGGCAGGCGATTCGATGTAAAAGCAGCCGATGGTTTTCCCTGTTTTTAATTTTGCATTGATTTTCGGGTCCTTCATAAAGGAGCTAACCGCATGGATATCCAGTTTTGTTTTCTGATTTTCGAGGACGAGCCGGACCGCCTCTTTGATATGTCCGATGCCTCTCTGGCTCAGGATATCGAATTTTTCATATCCGATGGCTTCGGCTTCATACATGTCCCATTGCACGGTAGGCATGCCCTTGGGTGGCAGATCCAGTGCGGTATAATAGGTAATCGGTTCTTCCGAGATCAGCACACCTCCTGCATGGATAGAACGTTGATTAGGCATATGCTGCATCATGCTCTGAATGGCCAGTATCTTAGCGAAAGTCGGGTTGTTCCAGTTCTGCTCCTGTTTTGTCGGGTCGGTAAAACTGTCTATTTCCTGAGCCGGCAAGCCCATCACCTTGCTGATCTCCCGGATGATGGATCGGTCTTTAAAGGTGCTCATCGTTCCCAGTAATGCAGTGTTATTGCTGCCGTAACGTTTAAATATATAGTCCTGCACATCTTCCCGTTCATCCCAGCTGTAATCGATGTCGAAGTCGGGCGGACTACTCCGCTGCCGGTTCAGAAAGCGTTCAAAATATAAGTCGAGTTCTATCGGATCCACATCAGTGATGCGCATGCAGTAAGAGACGATGCTGTTTGCCCCTGAGCCCCTTCCAATATGGTAATAGCCCCTGCCCATCGAATAACGGATGATATCCCATGTGATCAGAAAATAAGCAGAGAAATGCAGTTCATTAATAACCGCAAGTTCTTTCTGTACCCGTTTTAAAGCTTCCCGGTTCGAGCGGCCATAGCGGTATTCCATTCCTTCAAGGGCGAGTTTTTCGAGTAGGGCTTTATCATCTTTTGCCGATCCGGTAAATGTTTTCCGGTTCTTGGAACCCTTTTCAAAGCTGCTGCTGCAGTCGTTCATCAGCTTCCCGGTATTACTAATAATGAAGGGATAGCCCTCATAACGTTTTTTCAGCTGATCAGGGGGCAGGAACACCTCATCCTCATGGCAGCAGTCATTTTTCCCGATCTTGGAGAGCAGGGTGTTCAGGTCTATCCCCCTTAAATAGGTATGCAGGCGATGCTCTATTTTATTGCTGAAAGTCACGCTATGCAGAGCCACAATCTTTTCCCTGATCCCTGATAAGGGCTTCCCGAAAAGGCTGTTCAGATCCCGGTAGGGGATACCCAGAAATTCATTTTCTTTCAGAGCCCTGTGTTCAGAACTGTATGGATATATGATGTAAACATTCTGAAAATCCCAGGGATTGTCGGGCAGCTCCAGACTGTTGAGCTTGTAGAAGCTAAGGAAGTCATTCAATTCTTTCATGCCTTCCCTGTTGCGGGCTATCCCGATAAACAGAAGTCCGGATGATCTCCTGAACTCAATACCTGTGATGGCTTTGATCCCCTTTTCCTGGCATTCCCTGATGAATTCCATCGCTCCCGTCGAGTTATTGATATCGGTAAGCGCCATTTGTTCTATCCCCATAGTTTTAGCCTGCTCTACTAGTTTTTCGACAGGGAGGGTGCCGTAACGCAAACTATATTGTGAATGAACATTCAGGTACATGGCTCAGAGATTGATATCGATGCTGGATGCCAGTTTTACAGCCTTCTCTCCAAATCTGTTCCGGATGCGGTCCATCGCCTGATAAAGTTTATACTGTTCTTCCGAAGCGTCATACAGACTGATTTGTTCATTTCCGCTTACCAGTTGCGAAAGTTTAACCCCAACCAGGCGAATCAGCATACGCCGGTTGTATAAGGTGTCAAAAAGCTCTTTTGCCTTGCTGATCAGGAAGGAATCCAGTGAGGTATACGGGATTCTTGCCTGCCGGGTATGGGTTTCGAAATTGGAGTATCGGATGGTTACGGTGATACAGGCAGCCAGTTTTTGCTGTGATCTGAGCTGAAAGCAGAGATCCATAACCATGGAACTGAGCAGTTGTTTGATCTTCCGGGTATCAATGCTGTCGTTCTCGAAAGTGCTTTGTGTTCCAATCGATTTTTGCTCACGGTAAGGCAGTACCGGCGAATTGTCGATTCCCCGGGCTTTTTGCCAGAGACTGGTACCATTATTTCCCAATGCCCTGAATAATTGTTCCTGCGAAATCTGAGCCAGTGTATAGATATACCGCACCCCCATTTCGCTCAGCCTGATATAAGTTGCCTGCCCCAGGCCGGGAATCTTTTTAATGGATAGCGGGTTTAGAAAAGGCTGAACCTCATCTTTCGAAACCTGCCGCTCTCCGTTCGGCTTGCACTCATTGGTGGCGATCTTTGAAACTGTTTTGTTGACCGACAGACCGAAGGAAAGAGGAAGCCCGGTCTCCTTCATTACAAATAGCCGCAGTTCATGGGCAAATTTCATGCAGCCATAAAAGCGATCCATTCCGGTCATATCGATGTAGTGCTCATCAATAGAAGCTTTTTCAAGCAGAGGAACCCGCTCTTGCAGAATGTCGGTTACTATATGCGAATACTTGCTGTATTCATCCATATTTCCGCGGATAAAGATCGCATGCGGACAAAGCTGCCGGGCCATCCGCGAAGGCATAGCAGAGTGGATTCCGAATTTCCGCGCCTCATAACTGCAGGATGCCACCACCCCGCGATCGGAACTACCTCCGATAATCACCGGTTTCCCAATCAGGGAAGAGTTCTTCAGGAGCTCTACGGATACAAAAAATGCATCCTGATCAATATGAATAATGTGCGTGTCTTTTGACATAATTTATTAGCAGGGGGGACAAATTTATGCTAAAAATTTTAGTAAAATGAAAAATAGTGTGATATTTCGTCGATGAGATGATTTGTCTATTTGTCGATGGGGGCAAATTAGAGAATTAGCAAATTAGCGAATGAGCAAATGGGACTTCGGCCTTTAATCGACCGTCATCGACGAGCGAAAATGATTTTCAATTTATATGAATTTTTTCGCGAGGAGAGATCTGTTGCATAGTGATTAGGGAATTAGCAAATGAATTTGTCGATGAGTTGATTTGTCAGTTGAAAGTTGAGTATGGAGTACATTTCTCTATATTCTCCATTCTCCACTCTCCACTCTCCATTATAATCTCCCAATAAAACTTATTACTTACAATTCATCTTATGACGTTTAAATTACATGTTTAAACATCTAATATTTTATCTTTGTTGGATAAACCAGATAAACTAAACAATATAAAATATGGAAGCAGCAGTAAAAACTAATTGGATTATCGATCCAACGCACTCAGAAGTGCATTTCAAGGTAAAACATCTTGTAATTTCGACAGTTACAGGTACATTCAAATCTTTTGCAGGCAGTATGGAATCAGAAAATGAGGATTTTCAGGATGCAGCAATTGAATTTATATTGGATGTAGACAGTATTGATACCAATCAGGAACAACGTGATGGGCATCTTAAATCAGCTGATTTTTTTGATGCAGCGCAATTCCCAAAAATCTCATTCAAATCAACTTCATTTAAAAAAGTTGGTGATGATTATGAGTTAGCTGGTGACCTGACTGTTAAAAATGTAAGCAAACCGGTAAAATTAAACGTAGAGTTTGGTGGAACAGCTACTGATTTCTATGGTAATGATAAAGCAGGTTTTGAAGTTTCAGGCAAGATCAGCCGTAAAGAGTTTGGATTAACCTGGGATGGTATTACAGAAGCTGGAGCGATTGTTGTTGGTGATGAAATCAAGCTGCAGATTAACGTACAATTTGCAAAACAAGCTTAATTAGAATTAAGAGTAGAGAATGGAAATGAAATTAATTTTCAAATTCCAATTTCTACTCTCAATCGGTTAAATTCAAATCCTTTCCAAATAATCCATATTATACTTCATACTTTCTATAGGATTCTTTGCATACTCTTCCTGCTCAATAAAAAGATATTTTAAGCCCGATTCTCCCTGATGCTGCAGGATCTTTGCGATATCCAATCCCCCTTTACCAAATTCTGTACTTTCTTTTTTCTGAAGATTCATGTCTTTCAGATGCCATAACGGGAAGCGGCCCTTATATCTCTTAAAATAATCAAAAGGATCATTTCCACTAGCAACTACCCATCCCAGATCGAGTTCCATGTGTACCAGTTTCGGATCTGTATTATCCAAAAGCAAATCAAAGAGAATCTGCCCGTCGACTTTTTCAAACTCATAGTCATGATTATGGTATCCAAATTTCAGGCCTGTTTTGCGGCATTCCTCCCCATTACGGTTAAACATGTCCGCTACTCTCCTGTAATTATCGATTGTTTGTCCTGAGCTTGGCATACTTGAACAAATAATATATTCCTGCCCAGATTCAGCAGCTTCTTCCATGGTTTGCTGCCACTTCGCATCTACAGCAACGTGTCCGCTACGCAGAGTCATTCCCAGATCTTTACAGGCTTGTTTCATTTCCTTTGCGCTGAGGCCATAATAATTGCCTTTAGCGCTTCTGGCAGATTCTATCTGTTTAATCCCCAGATCGGCAAGTTTTTTTAACGTGCCGCGCGCATCCGCAAGCATTTCAGTACGCACAGTATATAATTGTATTCCCGGGTTTTTAATTTTTGCCCTGGCTGAAACAAAAGAAGGAAGGATCATTGATCCGATAGCTACCGTTCCAGCGGTTTTTAAGAAATTACGGCGTGTTTTCATATGATGTTATTTCGGAATTCAAATTAGGAAATTTGATGGGGATTTGGTAAATTTTTATTGCTTAATCTTTTATAACTTAACACCATATACCGATCTATGCAATTCATTCTACTTAAGCCCAAACAATCCATTAACAAAGCCTATCTGAAAGAAAAGGTGAGCCGATCTGCGATAGATCTGTTCAAAAGGAATTTTTCAGTCTTTCTTAATCATACCAACTCAAATAAAAACGATGAGGAGCACTTAAAATCGCAGCTTATGTTTTTTCTGAGGGATACCTGGTTTAAGGATGTCCACCATATTAATCCGATCGGGAAGAACGACATGGTTATTCATACCGGTAAATCAACAAGCGATCCGGCCGGAGTAATTGTTGAGGTGAAGAGCATTACCAACAAAGTCGAAATGCTTTCTGCAGACAAGCCTAATGCCAAAGCGCTGCATGAGCTGGTACTTTATTACCTTCGGGAACGAATTGATAATAACAATAATGAGATCAAATTCCTGGTTGCCACTAATATTGACGATTGGTTTATTTTTGATGCCAACGAGTTTGATAAAAAGATATTTCGCAATGCCGCCATTAAGAAACTTTACGAATTAAAGAAAACCGATAATAAAGATAATCCCTTCTTTTACGAAGAGCTCCGAAAACTGCTTGACAACCAGCCGGACATGCTGATTGAAACCACCAACTTTCAGATCCGTGAATTTGAAAATATTGTTTCAAACGCCGATACCAAAGACGATAACAAACTCATCGCTATTTACAAACTGCTTTCGCCAGCACACTTGTTAAAGCTTTCGTTTGCCAACGATAGTAATTCTCTGCAACCAAAATTTTATACCGAATTGTTGCATTTTATTGGACTTACCGAAATTAAGGAAGGCAGCAAAAAACTGATCCAGCGTAAGAAAGAAGGAACGAGAGATGCCGGATCTTTATTAGAAAGCGCGATCATTCAACTGGATAGTCACGATAAGCTTTCGCGAATCGATAAACCCTCACAATACGGAGAAACTAAAGAAGAACGCTTGTATACCGTTGCCCTGGAATTGGTGATCACCTGGGTAAACCGTATCCTGTTTCTCAAACTGCTGGAAGCCCAGTTGCTCAGTTATCATAAAGGCGACAGAGCCTATACTTTTTTAAACCGGGAAAAGATCAAGGATTTTGATGATCTGGATAAACTTTTCTTCCGAGTTCTGGCTAAACTCCCGGAAGAGCGAACCGAAGACATACAAAAGTTATTTGGGCAGGTTCCATATCTTAACTCTTCTCTATTTGAGCCTACAGAACTGGAACATCAAACCCTGTTTATTAACGGACTGGAAGATTATGTGCAGCTCCCTATAATTGCCTCTACAGTACTTAAAGATAATAACGGCAAAATTCTAAAAGGTTCACTGGTAACACTTGATTATCTATTCAGTTTCCTGGATGCATATGATTTCAGCAGTGAAGGAGCTGAAGATATCCAGGAAGATAATAAAACGCTGATCAATGCCTCCGTTCTCGGACTGATCTTCGAAAAGATAAATGGTTACAAGGATGGATCTTTCTTTACACCCGGCTTTATTACCATGTACATGTGCCGCGAAACCATCAGAAGGGCGGTGGTGCAGAAATTTAACGAAGTTAAGGGATGGGATTGCAAAGAACTGACCGACCTCTACAATAAAATAGAAGATAGTAAAGAAGCGAATTCCATCATTAACGGTTTAAAGATCTGTGATCCTGCTGTAGGCTCCGGGCACTTCCTGGTTTCTGCTTTAAACGAGATCATTGCCATTAAAGCCGACCTCAATATATTATTGGACAGGGAAGGCCGGCGCTTAAAAGAATACCAGGTAGAGGTGGTTAATGATGAACTTTCCATTACAGATGAAGAAGGAACTCCTTTTTCCTATAACATCAACAGCAAAGAAAGCCAGCGTTTCCAGGAAGCCTTGTTTCATGAGAAGCAAACCATCATTGAAAATTGTCTGTTCGGCGTAGACATTAACCCGAACTCAGTAAAAATATGCCGCTTAAGATTGTGGATAGAGTTGCTGAAGAATGCGTATTACAAGACTCACCCAACCCTCTCCCAAGGAGAGGGGCCGGGGGTGAGGCACCTTGAAACCCTCCCCAACATCGACATCAACATCAAAACTGGCAATTCACTAATTAGCCGTTTCGCCCTGGATGCGGATCTTAAAAAGGCTTTGAAGAAAAGCAAATTCGGACCTGGTGGAATAGACAGCTACCGCTTTGCGGTGAAGACCTACCAGAACGCCCGGAATAAGGAAGAAAAACGAGAGATGGAGCAGCTCATTCGGGCTATTAAAAGTGATTTCCGGACAGAGATTGCTAATTATGACCCGCGGAAGATCCGCCGTGCAAAGCTTTTGGCAGACCGGTATCTTCTGACAGGTAAAGATAAGGGTGGCTTTGGGATGATGCTTTTTGAAGATACGGCGGATTATTCGAGTAAAAACGCGAAACTAATAAAAGAAAGGGCTGAAAAATTATTGAATGAGGTAGCTAAGATAGATGCCAGTCTGGAAGAGGATGAGAAAAATATAATTTATGAAAATGCTTTTGAATGGAGATTTGAATTTCCGCAGGTGCTGAATGATGAGGGAGATTTTGTTGGCTTTGATGTGGTGATTGGGAATCCACCATATATACCATTGGAATCATTTTCAGAAATCGAAAGGCGGGCTTTTAAAACTAAATATGTACAGTTTGAAAGAAAGTATGAGACATCAGTAATGTTTATTGTTGAAGGGTTTGACATCTTAAACCGAACAGGTATTTTATCTTACATTGCGCCTATAACTTGGCAAACTGGCGAGAATTATTCTAAGTTTAGACAGTACATATTTAAAGAAAAGGGGTTAGATAAAGTTATTAATTTACCTTTTGATACATTTGAGGATGCCTTCGTTGAAACAGCAATTTATATCTTTTCTAATATTCAAAATGAAAGATATTCTATCTATGTATTTGAGAAAAGTGATAAATCAAAAGACCTTTCTGATCTCCAATTTTCTAATATACCTACATCATCAGTACAAGAGCCCGATTTCAAATTATTATTAGATGCTTCCGTAGGAGATTTAATGGCAAGATTTAATAATGATCGATTTATAAATCTTGGAGAAATTTCCAAATCCACGCAAGGTTTATCAAGCAGTAACTTCTTGCCAATTACAGATACTAATCGTCAAAATCTTTATCCGTTCCTTTCAAAAGGTAACGTGCAAAACTACGTTTTGCACGTCGAAGAAACCTTTTTAACCGATCTCGACAGCAAGCCAACTTTGAAACCTTACTATGAGGCAGTTCCAAAAATATTGATAAGAAGAATAATAAATAGACAAGATAGATTAAGCGTTGGATATTGTGATTTAAAAATGGTTTTTAAGAAGGACATAAACCCATTTATAATAATTGATAATTCTTTTAATACAAAGTATATTTTGGGAATATTGGCTAGTAAGTTTATCTCTCATTTATATTTAAGGTTATCCTCAATAGCATCAAAAGATGATTTTAGACAAACTACTTTAACCGAATTAAGGAAATTATCAATACCTGTAGTTTCTAAGGAATTCCAAGATAAAATAGCTTCAATCGCAGATAATATTTTGAATAGGAAAAAAGATAATTTTTCTAATGATACTTCATCATTAGAAAAAGAAATAGACCGACTTGTATACCAGCTATATGGTTTAACAGAGGAAGAGATAAAGATTGTGGAGGGGGAAGGATGAGTCAACTATTTGTATCATTAACTTTAGTAATTTCTATAATTACAGTAATCCTTGCTTATTGTAATTATAGATTGAACCGTATTCTAAATATTAAAAACCAGCTTTATAATGAGAAATTAAAGCTTTACAGGAAAATATCTAAAAAAATTGCCGAGTTAATATTTTTTATTGATAAGCGCGAAGATGTGCTTGCAAAACATTTAAAAGGTAATGATCAAAGTAACAACCTTTTATTAATTGCCGAGAAAATTGACAGCGATGTTAGGGGAATTGAAATTTTAATGATAGAAGCTCATATGTTAGCCCCCTTAACTATATTAAGTTTAATGCAAGAGTTTACAGATTGTGTATATATTAGTTACCCTGAAATGCATAGAAAAGACGTTTTTGAAGAATATATTGAAGCGACAAATAAATTACGAAATCAGGGTGAAAATCTGATTGAATTTTTTCGGGAAGATTTGAGAGTTGCGAAATTGAATAAGTCAATTTTTTAAATTCAGATAATCGTAAATAATTTTCCCTATCGATACTATTAGAGCAAGGATTGATAAGAAAATTGGAACCCAAAAGTATTTATATATTCTTTTAGCATTTCTGAAATCAATTGATTCCTTTTCGTCTTTAATTTTATCTTTAATAGCCTGATTTTTATTCAAATAGTTTATATATTTTTCTATACCTCCATATTCTAAAACATATAATCCATTTGAAGTTATATCAATCCATGAACTCTTACTTGCAGACCTATAACTTATGAGATTATATAAATCCAATATCCTTATGGCTTCTTGACCTTCCTTCGTTGATCCTATGTTAGACAAAGTTCCCCCTTTTTCTTTTATGTCATTGAGAAACTCATCTATAATACTATAGGCCAATGCTTTAAATTTTTCGTATTCAATCATAATATTTCAAACCTACAAAACTATTTTCACATGTATTTGTCAGTGCTACTGCAATAATTTCTCTAAAAGGACTCTTTGGCTCTCACTGCCGCAACATTAAGAACAGGTTTATCGCCCGATTAACTTCTAACTCTTCTCCCAGAACCCCAAAAAATATTTTATTTTTAATTTGGACATGCTAATATATTTAGTATTTTTATATGTCTTATTTATAATTTTTAAAGGCGGAACTTAGACATATCTAAACTGAAATGAAGCAGGATCACATAGCCCAATTATTTAAGCAGTTTGAAAATATCTGTTATCTCTTTAAGGGTATTGAATGCTGGAGTGCAAGAGAGCTGCAGTTATTGCTTGGCTATTCGAAATGGGATAATTTCTTAAAAGTAATTGACAAGGCGAAAGTAGCAGCAGAAAGTGCGGAAATACAGGTGTCCGATCATTTTGCCGATATCGGGAAAATGATCGATTTGGCTAAAGGTGCAAAAAGGGAAATTGATGATCTGGCTCTTACAAGATATGCCTGCTACCTGATAGCACAAAACGGCGATTCTTCAAAACCAGAAATTGCTTTTGCTCAAACTTATTTTGCGGTTCAAACCCGTAAACAGGAAATTATAGAACAGCGACTGCTTGATGTTGCCAGAGTATCGGCAAGAGAAAAACTAAGCAAATCAGAAAAGAAATTATCAGGTATAATTTATGAAAGGGGAGTGGACGAGAGAGGATTTGCACTTATTCGTTCTCAGGGTGACAAAGCATTGTTCGGCGGTTTTTCTACCCAAGATATGAAACGCAAACTGACAATCCCCGGCAGCAGGCCTTTAGCAGATTTTTTACCAACACTAACCATTAAAGCAAAAGATTTTGCAACGGAGCTAACAAGTCATAATGTGGTAGAAAAAGATTTAAAAGGTGAGCCCTCTATTTCAAATGAACACATAGAGAATAATAAAGCCGTAAGAAAAATGCTCTTGGAAAGAGGTGTAAAGCCGGAAGCATTGCCGCCTTCTGAGGATGTGAAAAAGCTGCAGCGTAAACTGAACAGCGACGTCAGGCAAATTGAAACTGAAGCAAAAACAAAAAGAAGTGAATGAACACTCCCGTCATCCATTTAACCGAACAGGAAGCCGCCCTTATTTTTGGCAGTCCCGATGACTGGGATCCTGTACCCATCTTAAATTACTGGTGTACTAAGTTTGATGATGAAAACCATGAAATCCTGGATCAGGAGTTAAAGCTACTGCTGCTGGTATGTAAAACTTATATGAGGTATCAATCAAAGGATGTAAAGTATCTGGTAATGGGCCTTGTCAGGCGTTATCTTAAAGTTATATATTCAAATAATAAAAAAACTCTCCCGCTTGAAAATCTTAAGTTCTTAGAGATAGTGATCTTCCGCTTTCGGAATTTTAAAAACTTATCAAAGTTTAAAAAGTATTTTCTTGATGAGGAATTTCTGGATAAGATCAGATATGGCCTCTTTAAAAATGGAGTCTATCCTGATTACCAGGGTAATTTGTTTAATTGAAAAGTCACGCAAGGCATGCAATCTTCTAACAATGGCTTTTGTTTCAATAATGGAAAGAGTTTTCAAATGAGGAATTAAATCAGGCGATAGAGAGTCTATCCCTTCATAACACTCCAGAAGAATGGACTCATTTAAATCTGGTAATCTAAAATATTTTTTTACTTCTTCAAAAACTCCAGATTCCAAATTTTTTCTGCTTTTCGTCCGATGAGCCAGAAAGAAAGTGCCATGATTCCAAAAAATATGGTTTTATCGGTAATATCCCATAGATATTCAAAGTATCGGCTATAGAGGTTGATTAGCAGGAAACTAATCCCGAATTCTCGTGCGATGTGATCCCTGAAGCGAATACCATAAATTGTAAAGCCTAGAGAAAACAGTAAGGAAATTATGCTCCAGTAAAACAGTTCAATTTGTCTTATCTGTAACCAGTCCTCCAGACTTCCGAAGTTACCAAATATTGATAACAGCCATAGGGAAACGAAGAGGTAAAGGAGTCCGATGATATAGGTGAGTTCCCTGAATAAATTCAGCATACTAAAGCGAAGCATCAGGAAGCTGAATAGCACCAGTGAAATTCCAAACAATACAAAACGCAGGGGATAGTTCATCCCGAGAAAATAAAAACTCCAATCGGTTTGATATCCCGTTTCAGTACCAAACCAGCTCCCCAAAGAAACCAGAGCGAATGCCCATATCAGGCGGGAACTGAACTTCCAGGCCAATGCGGCATAAACTAATACAGATAAAAGAAATAAAATTGAAAAGTGTCCCTTGCCATTATCAAAGGTTTTTCCAAGAAAAGCAATTGAACTTGCCGTTAATAAAATACCAAAAAAGATGATGGATTCATTACTGAAAACGCGCTCCGGGTATTTCTTCTTTCGCTTATTGCCTTCAAGAAATAGCAGTGAAGCGAGGATAGCAGAAATGATGCTGATAATGATATCAGGAGTATCGTATAGTTTCTCGAGCCATTTGAGCACTGCATCATCAATAATAAGGGAGCCAATTGCAACCATTCCACTGGCAAGAGCAACCCAAAAGGAATACTGAGCCATACGTCGCCAGTCGAATCCTTTGACTTCATAGGAAGATTGTAATTTTTGAGAAGTTTCTTTGTCAACTAAACCGTCGGCCTCCCATGTGAGTATGGTCTTCCCAAGAAATTCAGCTTCCTGTTTATCAAGATTTAATTTCGCCAAAACAATTTTTTGACAAGATAAATTATTATTCTGGTCGCAGAAGTATTTTTCGGGCTGCTTTCTCGTCCTTTTTCAGTTGTTCTTTGAGATCTTCGAGCGAATTGAATTTCTCATCTCCACGCAGGTAAGCCAAAAAGTTAACACGAATAGTCTGTCCATAGATATCCTCATCGAAATCAAAGATGTTTACTTCGATATTGCGGCTCATGCCATTTATGGTTGGCCGGTGACCGATATAAGCCATACCCATCGCTGTTTTTCGATTTGCTTCGGCAGTATTGAGCTCAATACTCACCGCATAAATACCATCCGAAGGGATAAGTTTGTAGTTTTCTTCAATAAATAAATTTGCAGTCGGAAATCCGAGAACGCGCCCTAACTGATCGCCTTTGATCACTTTTCCGTTCAGTTGAAAGGCATAACCAAGAAAATCACTCGCAGTTTTAGCGTCCCCGCTTAAAATAGCATTTCTGATTTTGGTTGAACTTACCGCAACATCATTGATGTCCTGCTCAGGAATTTCTTCAACATCAAAACCAAAGTCAGAAGCAAAGGATTGAAGCTCTTTCAGGCCTCCCTTGCGATCCTTACCAAAGCGGTGGTCATAGCCAATAATAATATGGCGGGTTCCAATCTTCCCGACCAGTATTTCTTCGATATATTCCTGAGGTGTCAGGTTTGAAAAATCCCGGGTAAAAGGAGTGATGATCAGGTGGTCTATTCCCAGAGCTGCAAGCTTTTCAGCTTTTTCATCCATTGTACTGATTAGTTTAATATTCAGATCATCCGGATGAAGGATCATCCTTGGATGCGGGAAAAAAGTCAGAATTACTGTTTCCCCTTCACTCTTTTTTGCAACTTCCAGTAAACTGCTGATGATCTTCTGATGCCCGATATGCACCCCGTCAAAAGTGCCGATAGTTACTACGGCATTATGAATCTGTTTGAATTCGTCAATGTGATTGTAAATCTTCATTTTTCGGGAGAGAGGGCAAAACTAATAATAAATATTATTTTATTTGGCCTGTTCTTTTAGCTGCCTGATATGATTTACCAGTTCCATTACTTCAAAAGCATTTTCGACATCATAATCTCCGCTTTTGGTACGGCGAAGTGATTTTAAGTGAGCAGCATTATTCAGGGATCTCCCAAAATCATGCACCAGCGAACGGATATAGGTTCCTTTACTGCAAATCACCCTGAAATCGACCTCAGGTAACTCAATCCTGGTAATCTCAAATAGGCTGATACTGACTTTTCGTGTTTTTAATTCTACAGTTTCTCCTCTCCGGGCCTTCATATAAAGTCGTTCACCGTCTACCTTGACTGCCGAATGTGCAGGAGGGTATTGATCAAGTTCTCCGGTAAATTGCATGGTATTTGCCCTGATCTTCTTTTCGTTAAGCTGGCTGATATCGAAAGTCTCGTCGATCTCTGTTTCAAGGTCATAAGAAGGAGTGTTTGCACCAAGTATCATTGTGCCGGTATATTCCTTTTGCTGTGCTTGAAATTCGTCAATTTTCTTGGTCAGCTTACCCGTACAAATGATCAGTAATCCGGTTGCAAGCGGATCCAGTGTGCCTGCATGGCCTACTTTTAACTTTAAGGGTTTAAATGAATTGCGAATCTTGCCTACAACATCAAAACTGGTCCATTTATAGGGCTTGTTGATGAGCAACAATTCACCTTCTGCAAAATTGAAGTCCGGGAAAGTTTTGTTTGTTGTTTCGCTCATCAGATCACTTGAAGATCATAGCCAGAAAGAAGCAGAATCAAAATAATACCACCCACAATAATGCGGTACCAACCGAAGATCCTGAATCCATTGGTTTGCAGGAAAGTTATGAAATACCGGATAGCCAGCATGGCTACTATAAAAGCAACGATATTACCGATAAGCAAAAAGTTTACCTGTTCCTTGCTGATCACAAAACCATCCTGATAGAAATCAAACAGCTTCTTTGCTGTTGCACCAAACATAGTTGGTACTGCCAGAAAGAATGAAAACTCGGCAGCAGCTTTCCGGGATAATTTCTGAGACATTCCACCTACTATTGTTGAAGCAGATCTTGAAACTCCGGGAATCATAGAAATACATTGAAATAATCCGATCTTAAATGCTGTGCCATAACTAATATCATCTGTATTATCGATGGTACCATCCTTAAACAACTTATCTACAAAAAGCAAAATAACACCACCAATAAGCAGGGCAATAGCTACACCTAGTGGACTTTCAAGTAGCTGATCGATTTTATCACTGAGTAATAATCCGAAAAATACAGCAGGTAGAAATGCAACGAGGAGCTTAAAATAGAATCCGATAGTCTGGAAGAACCTTTTGAAGTAAAGCACAATAACCGAAAGTATGGCACCAAGCTGAATAGCAACTGTAAATAACTTAACGAAATCGTCGGACTGAATACCCATCAAAGAAGATCCAAGGATCATATGGCCCGTGGATGAAACCGGTAAAAATTCTGTCAGGCCTTCAATAACAGCCAGAAGAATTGCCTGGTATAAGGTCATTATTTTTTAAGAATTGCAATAAAACCGATGGCAAAGCCAGCCAGTACAACAATTGGGGCTAGAACGATCTTCCTGAATTCATAAATATCGGTATCTCCGATCATAAGCATGAAGCCAAATACGACGACAATGATACTGAGTAACATCAATCTGTAATTGTTCTTCCCGAACACAAAACCCTCTTGCGGGCTTTCCTTAATGGGGGTATTTTTCTGTGCCATTATCTATAAAGTTCGTAAATTTTTAAACGAAGAAACTTGCTCACTGCAAAGTAGGTGCTCAATCCTGAGATCAGAATACCAATCCCAATCACAGTCAGGAATACTATTCCAAATTCAAACCAGTTGCGCAAAATAATCATTTCTGGTACCTGCTGCTGGGCTAAATAAAGCGTAAGCAATAAGAGAATTACTGCAATAAGTCCGGCGAATAATCCGTGAAGAATTCCATAAGTAAGGAAAGGTTTACGGATAAAGTTTTGAGTTGCACCTACAAGTTGCATGCTCTTAATCAGGAACCGTTGTGAATAGATCGCTAACCGTATCGTATTATTGATCAGTGCAACGGCTATGATCAGCAGGATTGTTGCAAAGGCTAAGATTACCAGGCCAATTCCCCTGATATTCTGATTGACCATATCTATGAGCGACTTCTGATAAATAACTTCTTTGACCAGTGGATTTTTACTCAACTGGGATGTAAAGGCTTCGATGCTCGCATTATTGGCATAATCTGCCTTCATATAAAGATCTATCGACGATAATAGCGGGTTATAACCAAGGAAATCAACAAAATCTTCTCCAAGGTCTTTGGTTAAATTACGGGCAGCAAGTTCTTTGCTTACATATTGTGTTTTTAAAACATAAGGATTTGCATCCAATTGTTTCTGTAAAGCCGTAATGTCTACTTCTTTGGCACCGTCGTTTACAATAATATTGAGCACAATATTCTCTTTGACGTATATAGAAAGATTTTTCGCATGTACCAGAATCAGGCCTAATAGTCCCGTCATCAACAGAACTAGAGCAATACTGATCACAGTAGAAACATAAATAGTTTTAGTTTTTCTGGATGATGTACTTTTTTCAAATTCTTCCATGAGCGAAATGATATGTTGCGAAAATAAAGAATTCAGTTCATAAACCTAAATAATAAGCGCTTAAATGCCCTGATTTGAAGTTAAACTTTGTTAAAATTTTATAAGAAGGCCTTTATGCAAGTTAATTGAGGTTTTATAGGCAGCTTCTGGTTCAAAAAATCGGAGATTTTAGTATTTTCGCAGCTTATCAGTTTTATAATGGATTATCAATTCAGAGATATAGAGAAGAGGTGGCAAAAATTCTGGGCCGAAAATCAGACTTTTAAAGTCGATAATAGTTCTGCAAAACCAAAATATTATGTTTTGGATATGTTTCCTTACCCATCGGGTGCAGGATTACATGTAGGGCATCCGCTCGGATATATTGCCTCTGATATCTTTGCGAGATACAAGCGTTTAAAGGGCTTTAATGTTTTGCACCCAATGGGATATGATTCCTTTGGTTTACCTGCAGAGCAATATGCAATTCAAACCGGACAACATCCGGCAATTACAACCGAAACCAATATTAACCGTTATCGCGAACAGCTTGATAATTTGGGTTTTTCATTTGACTGGAGTCGTGAGGTTCGTACCAGCGACCCAGAATATTATAAATGGACCCAGTGGATCTTTATGCAGCTTTTTAATTCATGGTATAACCTAGAAAGCGATAAGGCAGAAAGCACTGATGAGCTGATCCGTAGATTTGAAAATTCAGGAACTAAAGATTTAAAAGCTGTATGTGATGACGATGTCCGCACTTTTTCTGCTGAAGAGTGGAAGGGATTGCCGGATTCTGAAAAGCAAAGCGAGTTGCTTAAATATCGTCTTACGTATCTCCGAGAAAGTACCGTTAACTGGTGCCCGGCATTAGGGACTGTTTTAGCCAATGATGAGGTGAAAGATGGTTATTCTGAACGCGGAGGATATCCTGTTGAGCAGAAGAAAATGATGCAATGGAGTATGCGTATCACTGCTTATGCTGATCGTTTGTTGCAGGGCCTGGATGGAATTGACTGGCCTGATCCTTTAAAAGAGATGCAAAGGAACTGGATTGGGAAGAGTGTGGGTGCTCTCGTAAAATTTCCATTGAACTCAGGCAACGCGATAGAAGTATTTACAACCCGCGTTGACACCATTTACGGAACAACCTTCCTCGTACTGGCGCCTGAGCACGAATACGTTACCGGATTAACAACTCCCGAACAGGAAAAGGAGATTCTTGATTATATTGATCAGACTAAAAAGAAAACTGAGCTTGATCGTATGGCCGATACAAAAACTGTATCCGGTGCATTTACGGGCAGCTATGCGAAACATCCGATAACAAATGAACCTATTCCAATCTGGATCGCTGATTATGTATTGGCAGGTTATGGAACAGGAGCTGTGATGGCGGTGCCTTCGGGGGATCAGCGCGATTGGCTGTTTGCGACTAAATTTGGATTACCGATTGTTGCAATATCTGATGGGCAGACTAATCTGGACAAGGAGGCTGATCCTACCAAAGAAGGTACATATATTAATTCAGGCATAATCAACGGACTTAATTATAAAGAAGCTACAACTACACTTATAGCTAAACTTGAAGAATTAGGTGCAGGTAAAGCTAAAGTAAATTACCGCCTTCGCGATGCGATATTTGGTCGCCAGCGTTATTGGGGAGAACCTGTACCCGTGTATTTCAAAGAAGGACTCCCTTACCTGATTGACAGGGAAGATCTTCCGCTCGTTTTACCTGAAGTTGATAAATACCTGCCAACAGAAAGTGGAGAACCTCCATTAGGAAGGGCAGAAAACTGGAAATACAAGAATGAACTTGAATATGAGCTGAGCACCATGCCAGGTTGGGCAGGTTCGAGCTGGTACTGGTACCGGTATATGGCTTCGCAGGATGATCGTAAACAGGATACATTTGCTCCGGCTGAGGCAATCGCTTACTGGAAGGATGTTGATTTATATATTGGCGGTTCAGAACATGCCACAGGGCACTTACTTTACAGCCGCTTCTGGAATAAGTTTTTGAAAGATCTTGGCCATGTGGTTGAAGAGGAGCCTTTCAAGAAGCTGATCAACCAGGGGATGATTCAGGGACGGTCTAATTTCGTTTACCGGATTATTGATGAAGAGGGGCGTGGGACGAACAAATTCGTTTCAAATGGTTTAAAATCTCAATACACAACATCAGCACTGCATGTAGATGTAAACATTGTAATGAATGAGATTCTGGATCTTGAAAAATTCAAAGCATTCAGGCCTGAGTTTGCCAATGCCGAATTTATTCTCGAAAACGGAAAGTATATCTGTGGGGTTGAGGTTGAAAAAATGTCTAAATCTAAGTTCAATGTGGTAAGCCCGGATGATATCATTGAGCGTTTTGGAGCTGATACCCTGAGAATGTATGAAATGTTCCTTGGTCCGCTGGAACAAAGTAAGCCATGGAACACAAATGGAATTGAAGGTGTTTTTAAATTCCTTCGTAAGTTCTGGAAGCTTTTTCATGATGATGAGTTTAATTTTAATGTTTCTGATGAGGAACCATCAAAGGCGGAATTCAAAGCACTTCATAAGATCATTCGCAAAGTAGAGGAAGATATAGAACGTTTTTCATTTAATACCTCTGTTTCCAGCTTCATGATCTGCGTGAATGAGCTGACTGATCTGAAATGTAATAAAAGGAAGATCCTACAGGAACTGGTGGTTGTACTCGCTCCTTATGCACCTCATATAACTGAAGAGTTATGGAGTTTGCTGGGTAATTCTGCTGGTAAATTATCAGTAGCAGCTTACCCGCAGTTCAATCCTGAATACCTGGTTGAGAATGAATTCTCTTATCCGGTTTCAGTAAATGGTAAAACCCGGATGAACCTGAATATCTCCCTAAGCCTTTCACAGGCAGAGGTTGAAGAACTTATACTTGCCAATGAAGATTTGAAAAAATATTTAGATGGCAAAACCACAAAGAAAATTATTTTCGTAAAAGGAAAAATAATTAATCTTGTTGTATAAATTTTAACATCCATGATAGAGGTGCGGCTTAAACCTACTCTGTCATGGTTTATTTATGAATACCACCTCTTTATAGCGAAATATTTCTGGCAGACTCATGCTGTGAATTTCTTTTGTATCTCAGATTTTACTTTAGCTCAACAATTCGCACATATGTTCCTGTAACATTAGGTGTACTTTCGCGACTAATTCCAAAACCAATTAAATGAAACGTTTATTTACGATACTATTATTACTTTCCGGAATCTCCGGTGTTTATGCACAGGGAATGGGTGGGGCAGCAGCTCCTGCTGTAACAGGCAGAATTTCGGGTATTATTCTTGATTCCGTTACGCGTACTCCAATTGATTATGCTACTGTTGCGTTGGGACGATCAGGATCCACAAAATCGACCAATGGTGCCTTGACAGACGAGAAAGGTGCTTTCAAAATAGAGAATATTTCTGCTGGGGTTTACCGCGTAACCATTGCTTTTCTGGGATATCAGACTAAAGTTATTGATTCAGTAAAGACTACCCTGGCTAAGCCGGATTTAAATCTGGGCCGTATTATGCTTGCTCCAAATAGAACCATGCTGAATGAAGTTGTGGTAACGGGCACGACACCGATTGTTGAAAATAAGATCGACAAGCTGGTTTATAATGCAGAACAGGATGTTGCCATAGCTGGAGGAAATGCAACCGATGTACTTCGTAAAGTGCCTTTGCTTTCAGTCGATTTTGAGGGAAATGTTTCCCTGAGAGGGAGTCAGAATGTTAGAGTTCTGATTAATGGTAAACCATCGGGTTCTATGGCCAATAATATGGCTGATGCACTGAAGGCAATTCCGGCTGATCAGATTAAGAATGTTGAGGTAATTACTTCTCCCTCTGCAAAATATGATGCAGAAGGAACCTCAGGGATTATCAATATCATCACAAAGAAGAATAATCTTGCCGGTGTAAGTGGCTCGGTAAACGGTGGGGTAGGAACAAGGCAGAACAGCGGAAATGTTAATTTGAACGCTAAAACAGGCCGTTTGGCTCTAACTGCTAATGGCGGAGGATTCTATTCATGGCCTCAAACAAGTAATATTTCATTTAACCGTACCAATACAGCAGGTACACAGATAATCAGTCAGGCAGGTCAAAGTAAAACAGACCGTTTGGCAATGAATGGTTCTATTGGTGCTGATTACGATTTCAATAGTTTCAATTCAATCAGCTCAAATGTACGGTTGAATGGATTCAGTAATAGTGCCAATGGTAGTAATCTAAACCAGAATAGTTTCAACGGGGCAATGACTAATTTCACCCGTTTGAGTGATAACCAGATGCAAATGAATGGTATTGACTGGAGCAGCGATTACCTTCACAAGTTTAAGAAGAAGGATCAGCAAATCTCTCTTGCCTATCAGTTTACAAACAGTAAACAGAATAGTGACTATACTACCGATTTTTCAAATACGATAATTGATGAATATGGCGATAATAATGCCGATAATACCGAAAATACGATTCAGTTGGACTATACCCATCCCTTCAAGAAGGTTACTTTCGAAACAGGACTGAAGGGTATTTTGAGGGATATTGTAAGTGATAATCAAACCCGCAACTTTAATTCAATTACCAGTACATTCACACCAATCTCAGCCCGTACCTATATCTATGATTACAATCAGGATGTGTACTCGGCTTATGCAACATTTGCTTTTACTTTAGCTAAGAAATTCGGGATCAGGGCAGGTGCACGTTATGAGGGAACTGAGATCAAGGGTGATGCAAGATCTGTAGGTGCTGCTGCATCTCCATTTAACAGCAGCTATTCTAATCTGGTTCCGAGTTTTGTGGTTTCAAGAACGTTCAAGAATTTTTCAACGGTTAAATTAAGTTATAACCAGCGTTTGCAAAGGCCGAGTTTGTTTTATCTGAATCCATTCCTGAATAGTGCAGATATTTTCAATCAGTCGCAGGGAAACCCGGCGCTGAAGCCTGAACTTTCACACAATGTTGAGTTTAATTATTCCATGTTTGTGAAGGCATCTGTGCTGAATGCTTCGGTTTATTATCGTCGTACCAATGATATCATTGAAAGCTTTGTGATACCTGTTTCAGTTACCGATCCGGCAACCGGAAATGCGGCTAGCGGTTCTAGAACTACTTTCAGAAACGTTGGAAGCAATAATTCGGTTGGGTTTAATTTCTTCGGACAGATAAATCCTGTAAAACCGCTGACTTTAAGAGGTAATTTCAATGTTTTTACATATGATATCAACGCCAACAGCGGATTTACTGTGACCAATACAAATACACAACTGATTTATAATGCCTTCCTGATGGGTTCTTATGTTTTTCCAAAGGGACTTACTTTCGAGACATTCCTGATTACCAATTCTCCGCGTCGTACTTCACAGGGTCAAAATCCATCATTTAATATGTGGAATCTTGGCTTGAAGAAAGAGATTATGAAGAAGAAAGGAAGTATCGGTTTGACTATCATCGATCCATTCAACGAGAATAAGAACTTCCGTCAGAAAATTTCCGGAGCAGATTTTGTTCAAAATAGTAATTTCTCAGTTCCTTTCCGCTCGTTTGGAACTAGCTTCAGCTATCGGTTTGGAAAATTGACAATGCAGGCTCCAAGAAAAAAACGTGGTGTGACGAATGATGATCTTAAGCAGGGAGAACAAAATAACGGAACTCAGTAAAAATATTCCCAAGTACTGTTTTGTTTAGGTTGACTGATTTTATCTTGTTTTAGAAAGCAGGGTTTTTGCATCTTCTGTCCCGGTTGTCCCGTGTTCTGCCCTAGTTTTTTGCAACAGAATTAATAGATATCATGAAATTCAGTATTGCAAAAAAGCTAGAGCTGCCACCCGGGTTTATTTCACATGGTAAATGGTCCTTTAGCCGTGCTGCCCGTCCCAATGAAAAACAACACCGGGTAAAATAAACCTAGCCGGAGGAGAAAGATTTTGGTCTCTGAAATTCCTCTCATTTGATGGATCGAATGCTTTTTATTGTCTGCCTTTTATAATTTGTACTTTTGAAGAAATGAGAATAATAGCTGATCATAGAATAATTTCATTATTACCGGCAGCCACAGAGATTATTTGTGCATTGGGTTTGGAAAATCAGCTTATTGGCCGTTCACATGAATGTGATTATCCTGAAAGTGCCAAGGATCTGCCAGTATGTTCTTCAGCTAAATTTCTTCCGGGTTCCGACAGTGCAGAAATAGATAGGCAGGTGAAAGAAATTCTCTCCGATTCACTCTCGATTTATACCATTGACAAAGAACTGATAAAAAGTCTGGCACCTGATATTATTATCACCCAGGCCCAATGTGAAGTTTGTGCAGTGAGTCTTAAAGATGTAGAGTTTGCGATAAATGATTTGCTTGAAAAGGGCTGTCAGGTTATTTCTCTGGAGCCTCATGGATTATCTGATATTTACCGGGATATCCGGAACCTTGCGGATCAGCTTGGTGTGGGAGCTGCAGGAACGGATTTACTTGAATTATCAGAAGAACGAATTAATATCATTCGTCATAAACTCAAATTCATCACTGAGAAACCCAAAGTGGCCTGTATAGAATGGCTTTCACCCCTGATGATCGCAGGAAACTGGACACCTGAAATCATTGAGATTGCTGGCGGTATTCCGGTGTTGGCAGAGAAAGGAAAGCATTCGGGCTATATTAGTTTTGAGGATATTCAGAAAGAGAATCCTGATATCATCATACTGATGCCTTGCGGGTTTTCGATTGAGAGAACCCTAAAAGAGATCAATCTTTTACTGGAACTGCCCGGATGGACAGAATTAAAGGCTCTTCAGCAGAATAGAGTTTATATAGCCGATGGCAATCAATATTTTAACAGATCGGGACCGAGGATAACTGATAGCATTGAGATCATGGCTGAGATCATTAACCCGAAGCAGTTTGTTTTTGGGTATGAGGGAGAGGGATGGATAAGGTTCATACAACGCTGACAGGGTTTTAAACCCTGTCAGCGTTTCTTAAACCCTGTCAGCCTTTAAAATTCAATAAATCGTTCAATCTGCTGATTGGTAAATTTCACGGTGTCTTCATTAAAAAGATTCCCGTTTTCATCAAATTCTTTCCTGATGTTAGGAATATGTATGCGTAATGGCAAGACATGCATATTGATATAATGGCAGATTCCTGTAAAATGGTCTATACCCCGAACATTACCGTATTTGCCGCTTGAGAGTCCGACAAGGGCTGCCTTTTTCCCAAAAAAACTTTCCGGAAAAGTACAGGCATCAATAAAAGTTTTTAAAATTCCGGGGAAGCTTCCATTATACTCAGGGATGATGAAAATGAATTTGCTGCTTGCAGAAATTCTTTCCTGAATACTTTGAAAGGCTTCGCTGCGTTTCCCATAAAGATCGGAGCTTATCAGGTCGCCGGGAAGATCACATAGTGAGAGTATTTCTGAGTCGAAACCTTTTTCTGACAATTGCCCGTGATAATATTCGGCGAGTTTTAGAGTATTGCTTCCCTCACGATTAGTACCAGAAATTATTGTAGTCATTTTGTGGATAAGATGTGCAAAACGAAAATCGCCCCGCGGTATAATTAGTTTTAAGTTTGTATCTTAGAATTTATTAAAAAATCCTATTTAATCAGTCAAAAGTAGTGTTTTGAACTGCTTAGAATTTATTGTTTAGACTTTTTAATATCACGTATTTGTAATTATTTTTTTAAAATGAGCAAAATTATCGCATTAGCAAATCAAAAAGGGGGCGTTGGAAAAACTACTTCTGCCATAAATCTTGCAGCGAGCTTAGCTGTACTTGAATACCGCACTCTTTTGGTTGATGCAGATCCGCAGGCAAATTCAACATCAGGAATAGGTTTTGACCCACGTACAATTAAGGCCAGTATATACGAGTGTATAATTAACGAGATAGACCCTTTGGAAGCTATTCAAAATACAGACACTCCTAACCTTGATCTTCTTCCTGCCCATATTGATCTGGTAGGTGCTGAGATTGAGATGATCAATTTAACGAGCAGGGAATATAAAATGAAAGCGGTTCTGGATAAGATCCGTGATAATTATGATTTCATTATCATTGACTGTTCCCCCTCTTTGGGTTTGATCACAATCAATGCTCTTACGGCAGCAGATTCAGTAATTATTCCTGTTCAATGTGAGTACTTTGCATTGGAAGGTCTGGGTAAATTACTGAACACGATAAAAATTGTTCAGAGTCGGTTAAATCCGAATCTTCAGATCGAAGGTATATTGCTGACTATGTATGATGTCAGACTGAGACTGTCAAATCAGGTTGTTGAAGAAGTGAAGACCCATTTTCAGGACCTTGTTTTTGATACGATCATTCAACGTAATACCCGGTTAAGTGAGGCTCCAAGTTATGGTATCTCGGTTATTATGCATGATGCAAATTGTAAAGGTGCAATCAATTACCTTAATTTAGCCCGGGAGATCATCCGTAAAAATGGACTGGTTTCAAATGAGGAGGCTGTAAAACAAGCTTTAGTATAATATGATCTACCAAAAGAAAACCGGATTAGGAAGGGGATTAAGAGCTCTTTTGGACGATTCGGATTTACCGGAAAATGATAGACAACAGGTAAGTAATGAAAGCTCCTCACTGGGGTCTATCAGCTCCGTAAAGATCAGTCAGGTTCAGGTTAATCCATTTCAGCCCCGTACTGATTTTGATCCTGAAGCACTCCATGAACTCGCGGAGTCGATCAAACTGCAAGGCTTGATTCAACCAATCACTGTCAGACAGTCGGGGCAGAATTCTTATCAGCTTATTTCGGGTGAACGTAGGTTGCGGGCATCCAAACTTGCAGGCTTGACTGAGATTCCGGCCTATGTTCGTACAGCAAATGACCAGCAAATGCTGGAAATGGCGTTGATCGAAAATATTCAGCGTGAAAATCTGAATGCAATAGAAGTAGCCCTTAGCTTTCAGCGGATGATTGATGAATGTAATTTGAAGCAGGAGCAGCTTGGTGAACGTGTAAGCAAGAACCGCTCTACTGTAACCAATTACCTTCGTTTGCTAAAACTTCCTCCTGCTATTCAGGCTTCTATTCGTGATAAAGAGATCTCTATGGGGCATGCACGTGCTCTGATTTCGGTAGAGGATGTCGACAAACAACTTTATCTTTTTCAGGAGATAATTAATCGCGGACTTTCGGTGCGGAAGGTGGAAGAATTGGTCAGGCAGATACAGAACATCGGAAAAGGAAAAAAATCTGTAAAAGCATCCGCAATGTCTTTTCAATACATGAAGATTCAGGATGATCTTGCCTCTAAGTTTAGCACTAATGTTAAGTTAAAGCTGGATGAAAAAGGTAAGGGCTCTATTGAAATCGGGTTCATGTCTGATGATGATCTGAATCGTATTCTGGAAATGTTAGACTGGTAATGAAATTGAAAATCCTATTGGGTTTCATCTTTATGTGTTTTTTAACGCAAACAGATGCGCTTTCTCAGGTTACAGGGATTCCTCCTGCTAAATCAGACAGTAGTAAAATACAAGTTAAGAAAGAGCCTGTTCTAAAAGATTCTGCCCGTCTTGCTATCGAAGCAATGCCGCGTCGCGCAGCAATGAGATCATTAATGCTGCCGGGCCTTGGACAGATTTACAACAAGCGCTGGTGGAAAGTTCCCTTGGTTTATGGTGGTTTTATAGGAATTGGCCTCGTTTTTGAGTTTAATCATCGCAACTATAAAGTATTTCTGAAGGAAGCCCAGTTTCGTGAACTGAATCCCGAAAAAACAGAAAATCCACTATACTCGGGATATACAAATGAGGGAATTATTCAGATTAAGGATGCTTACAGGCGTGATCGGGATCTTTCAGTGTTAGCCGGACTTGGATTTTATGCGATTACAATCATTGATGCTTATGTTGATGCAAAGTTCTTCAGGTTTGATATTTCTGATGAATTGTCATTGAAAGTACAGCCATCTGTAGGTCAGGTGCCTGTTCACGCTTCCGCTTTTTCTCCAGCAATTGGGCTAAAACTGAAGTTGAGTTTATGAACATGTATATTTAATTTTTAATAGATGAAGATAGCTATTCTTGGATATGGTAAAATGGGCCGTATCATTGAACAATTTGCAATTGAAAGGGGCCATGAAGTTGTTCTGAAAGTTAATGTTGATAATTTGGAGGACTTGAGCATACCCAATTTAGAAAAGGCAGATGTAGCCATAGATTTTAGTACTCCTGATTCTGCCCTGAGCAATATCGAGATTTGCTTTGCAGCACATGTTCCGATTGTGGTGGGTACTACAGGATGGTATGGCCATTTACAGGAAGTAAAGAATAAATGTGAGGAGAGTAACAATACACTTTTATACGCATCTAATTTTAGTATTGGAGTGAATGTATTCTTTTTTGTAAATAAAGTGCTTGCTAAGATCATGAACAGGTATCCGCAATACGAAGTTCAGGTTGAAGAGATTCATCATACACAAAAGCTCGATTCACCAAGTGGTACAGCGATGACCATTGCAGAAGGTATTATTTCTGAATTGGGACGCAAGAATGAGTGGGCGAATGAGTTGATAGGTTCGGGTGAAGAATTGATACCTAAGCCTGATCAGTTACTGATCGAATCACATCGTATTGAGGATGTTCCGGGCACTCATACGGTCATTTATAGTTCGGAAGTAGATGATATTGAATTTAAGCATAAGGCGCATAACCGTGCAGGTTTTGCCCTTGGAGCTGTGATGGCAGCAGAGTGGCTTGAAGACAAAACCGGATTTTTTAATATCGCAGATATGTTTGATTTTAGCATTTAAATTGATTACAATAGAACATGAGTTTAACGAATAAGGGTAAATCGAAGGATAAGAAAGTACGGGCCAAGAAGAGTGCCGGCAGAGAGTGGTTTGATGCGATTCTGTTTGCTGTAGTGGCTGCTACGCTGATCAGGGGACTTTTTATTGAGGCCTATGTTATTCCAACGGGTTCTATGGAGAAAACATTGCTTGTCGGAGATTATCTTTTCGTGAGTAAAGTGAATTATGGAGCAAGGATGCCCATCACACCGGTATCTTTCCCTTTTGCTCATCACACCATGCCAATAACCGGAACAAAGGCTTATTGGGAGGGCATAAAATGGGATTACCGACGCCTGCCAGGGCTTGGTGAGGTTAAAAGGAATGATGTTGTTGTTTTTAACTTTCCGATGGATGCAGATGCTCCACTGTCACGGCCGGTAGATAAACGCGAGAACTACATTAAGCGTTGCCTGGCTATAGGCGGGGATACAATACAGATCAAAGATGCCCGGGTGTTTCTGAACAATAGGCCTGCAGAAGTCCCAGTCTTCGGTGAAAAATATTATTATGTAAAATCTGATGGGACTGATTTTAACCCTCAGGCGATAGAAGATCTGAATATTGAAGCACAGCGCTCATCTGCAGATGAGTATATTTTTAACATGACTGCGGCCGATGCTGAAATTATTAAGGGCTGGGCAAATGTAAAGAGTGTGAACCCTTACATCCGGCCATTGAACGAATTTGATTCTCAGATATTTCCGCATAATCCTTCAATTAAATGGAATGCCGACAATTTCGGGCCACTGATCGTGCCAAAACAAGGATGGACCGTGAAACTGGATAGCAGCAATTATTCAGTTTACGAACGTGCAATTTCAGTTTATGAAGGAAATACGATTGAAAGAGTTGGAAATGACATCTTAATCAATGGGAAAAAGACAAATAGCTATACTTTTAAAATGAATTATTACTGGATGATGGGCGACAACAGGGACAATTCTCTGGATTCACGTTATTGGGGATTTGTACCTGATGACCACATCGTGGGTAAGGCTTTATTCGTATGGATGAGCTGGAACACAAAAGGTACTTTCTTCGATAAAGTACGCTGGAGCAGATTACTTGGAGGGATTAATTAGAATCTAAAATCTTTTAACAAAAAAGGGGGGCTGCGATTAATCGCAGCCCCCCTTTTTTGTTAGCTGTGCTGTCATCCCGAAAGCTGCCCTTCAGCAGCTGAGGGAACTCCGCTATTATAGATCAAATTTTGTTTCATGAGCACAAAGTTCCTTCACTTCGTTCAGGATGACAGGTGGAAAGCGCCAAAAGCTTATAGCTCAAAATTAAATTTTACTCAACCTTATACCGGTAAATAAACCTTGAGAGATTCCCATCAATATCAGTGCCCTCTACGATTGCTTTATAGGTGCCTTTATTGTCTCCATTGTAAAATTCAACAGGCATGTTTCCAGCCTTGTCTGTAAAGATTCTTGGGTTCCAGTAGACAGTGCTGCGAAGGTCAGATCCTGTGGTGCGGCTTTCAGGGCTTAGGTATTTAGGTGAATAGAACTCCCTCTTTTTAATATATCCCTGAGGGTTGAAAGTTAACACGTTATTCTGCGGGAATAATTTTTTCAGGTCTTCAGCACTTACTGGTTTACCAGTGGGTGTGATTTTCGAGTTAATAACCAATACACCATTTGTATTATACATACGGTTAACCATACCCAACTCGTCCTTCAGAAAGACCTCAATATTGTCAACGTCGGCTGGATTGATATTGTTCAGATAGTTAGCGTCAACAGGCATTCCATTATAAAAAATCTGTACCGGCACCCTAAGACCGGAGTTATAGACCCTGGTCACATAAAAATTATTGTCATTAAAAGTAAGTCCCGTTGCTGCTGTTTGCAGACAGGTAAGTAAGATCGGACAACCCTTAAATCGTTCGCTATCAATCAAATGATCCGGCTGGGAGCCGAGACCTGAAAGAGCAGGGTGATCCATATGGCTAGCCCTTTTTATTGCTGTAGCCTTAACTACGACCTCCTGTAGCATTTGGGTTGCCAGAAAGTATTGTCTTTTACTATTATCGAGGTATGTAGCCAAAGCACTGTCAATATTAAGTTCTTCATCCGGAACATTGACATTTTTGCTGATTGTCGGGAAAGCTGTACCATTCAGCATGATCATCATGTTCCGGGCTGCAGTTGAACTTCTTGCACTGATTGTGGCTTCTGCTGAATCAGTAATTACTACTTTTTCAAATTTGAACTCCCCTTTCAGGTTGGTTGTGGTTTCGGCATAGAACTTACTTTCAGGAACTACCAGTTTCAAACTACCCTTGGAGACCGGCATACCGTTCGAAGTACGCAACATTCCCGCAAATTCAATTCCCTGCTCAGGAAGTAAACTAATTACAGGCTCACGGCCTTTGATGATATCTTCATATGAGAATTTGCGGTATCCCTGGGTAAGCATCAGCAAATCAAGATCTGCGAGCTTTTTTTCATTGGTCTGATTGAAATAGTAATTAGGCTTTTCAATGTATCCTCTTAATTCTGAGGAAATCAGAAAGGAACTCAGAATAGTTGTTTCTTCATCTTCAGGATGCGGAACTTTGGATTCATTGATAACTGATAGAGAAAAATTTCCTTCAACAGGAGCATTTCTTGTTTTAGCACTGATGTTCATTTTTACCGGCTGTCTTGAGCCATAAACTTTTTTATCGGTATTTATGCTCAGGCTTGAAACATCTGTTTGATTGACAAATACCAGGCGCTCGGTTAATGGCTCGCCTTTATTTGTGAACAGGGTAATCTGTACAATTCCGGTTGGAAACTTGTTTTTTGCTATAGAGGCCCCAATGTTTATAGTAGCTAAATTGGTCTGTGCCGCAAAGCAGATTACACCCTTACTTCTGGCTATCAGGTAGAAGTTCTTATCCCGGTTTTGAGCAAAAAAGACAGGACTACTCGACAGTTGCAAAATTATATTTGCAGGTGTGGAGTTAACAACAGATATTGTAATTCCGGATGCTTTAGCCTGAGGCATGGGAATAGTTTTCTTTATTCCGTTTGAAAAACTGAGGTTGGCTTTATAAGTTTTACCACTTTCATGCAAAAGTGTAAATGATCCCATACCCTGATGTTGTGACTGTAGGCTGCTGACTACTTTTCCAGTATTATCTACAATCTCTCCTTTAACGTCAATTCCAAGTCCTTTTTCCTGAACGGCTTTGAATGCCACCTTGCTGCTTACATTTTCAATTAAATCTCCTCCTTCCGGAAAAAATTGAAAATCGGCTTCGGAAAATGAATTTTTTAAGGGGAATTGCGAAGTAAGCAGTTTGCCAGTTTCTGCTTCAAGAACCGTTTCAAGGATTCCGGTATCCAAAGCAGCTTTCTGACCTGCACTTAATTTTAAAGAAACCGCTCCCTCCGCATTGGTTGTTTCCCTGCCCCGGGCAATGGTTTCAAATTTGGAAATCAGACTCCAGGTCATCTTTTTATTCGCAAATGGCTTTCCTTCGGAGTCTTTATATATAATGTTGGCTGTAATAATCGGTGAACTGTCCGGATTCTGGCCACTGAGTGAAATATTAGTAATGATATTCCTGTTAATTGCATTTCCAACTTTAATATTTTTAGAAAAGAAATATTCATCACTGAAATTCAACATCCAATAGGTATATGCTCTGATTCTATAATTGCTTGATTTGTAGACTGATGGGTCAAGGGTGATACTGCCGTATGCTGAAGTATTAACCACCGGCAGCTTCATAGATCTGACCAGGGTGTCATTTTCTGAAATAATATCCACATACAAAACTTTACTCAGGTCGGAGGGTAAATCCTGACCGGTAGCAACATAAGCCTTAAACCAGATGGTATCTCCGACAGCATAATAGGGTTTGTCGAAATGCAGATAAACTTTTTCTGAAGGATAATCCTCAATCAGCTTTTGGGATCGGTCTACTATAGTCTTTAAACTTATCGTGTCCTGTGCGAACAGTTGACCGGCCTGCAAAAGAAACAACAGAGCAATAATTAATGAACGGTAAACTTTCATCTTGAATTGAATCATATATGCGAATATAGATTAAATGAACTTTTTAACCACACATCCCTGAATGTTTAACATATTTTAATGATTGGAAGGCTTGAAAATAAAAATTCGGGCAATGATCAGCTGAGCCTATTGATTCCCAATTTATCTGCAAGACCGTTCAGGTCATTGCACACCTCATCAATAAGAGGAATACCATTGTTTTGCCGCTCTTTTTCTGCTATTAACTCAGGTTCACCGGGTATAATCACTTTCTGGTCTTCTCTGATTGGTTTTGCTGAGCTGAAACGTTCTATCCAATTGTCAAGATGAGTTTTGAATTCCTCAACCGGTCTGAAGCCATCAACGCGCATGGCACCTAAAAAATGGCCTAAGCCCAAACCAACCAGATTGTCTGATGGTTCCATGAATGCGACAAAAGGAGGTGCCCATGGACCGTAATTGGCACCTGAGAGCACTGCAGAGAGAATATCTACCGTTGCGCTTAGTCCAAAGCCTTTATGACTACCGTGCTCCCTGTCGCTTCCAAGGGGCAGCAGAGAGCCTCCTTTTTTTAATTCATGTGGATCTATTGACGACTGTCCGTTTGCATCCTGAATCCAGCCCTCAGGAACAGCTTTGCCAGTACGCTGTGCAATTTCCAGTTTACCATTGGCTGCGGCTGAGGTTGCCATATCCACAATGACAGGGGGATATTTTCCGGCAGGGAAAGCATAGCACATCGGGTTAGTCCCCAGCATTCGTTCATTGGCAAAGGTTGGTGCTACCAGCGGACTTGCATTTGTCATCGCAAATCCAATCATATCTTTTTCAACAGCCATCATGGTATGATAGGCTGCAATTCCAAAATGATTGGAATTTCTGACAGATACCCAGCCGGATCCATATTTCTCAGCTTTGTCAATAGCCACTTTCATCGCAAAAGGAGCTACAATGAGACCCAGGCCTGCATCCCCGTCAATAGTGGCTGTAGTTGGAGTTTCGTGGACTATTTTAATATCAGGTATGGGATTAATCCGTGCTTTTTCCCATAAGCGGACATAGCCGGTTAGCCTGGCCACGCCATGTGAGTCGATACCGCGAAGGTCTGCTTTGATGAGTACGTCAGCGGCCAGGTCTGCATGTTCTGAAGAACAGCCCATTTTCAGGAAAATGGATTTTGTGAAATCCCGCAGCTTACTTTCGGTAAAGGTATGATAGGCCATGTATCTAATCTACTCTTCTAATATCGTAAATTTCAGATCAAGAGGTTTGAAGTTCTCGATAAGGGCTCTTATAAAACCTTTACCATACTTCACATAGAACAAACCAAAGTTTTCAGACCGTTCCTGCAATCTGCCATTTGGAAAAAGCTTTGATTTGATTACATCGATCTGGGAAAGGGCATCGCCAAAATTTCTTTTCTCAGCTTTAATCAGTTTAGCTTCAAGATTTTTAACAGCCTTCTGTAATCTTGACTTAACAGCCTCAGAACTTGGTCCCAGACTTGGGTCGATCTTATAAGTACGCAATTTTATCTTTTCAAAAATAGAACTGAGCTCCTGCCATTCATCATGTAAATCAAGGCTGTGCTCAGTATGGCTGAATACCCATTCTTTTTTAAGTACTTCAGAATTTTTAAAAATATCCTTTATGTTAAGATCCAACCTGTTTAGTTTCGTTTCCAGATTCAGGGAAGCGAATATTGCAGAATTTCGAAGAAGTAAAATGGGGAAGTCAACTCCGTAAAAGTCGAAATTTTGTTTTAGCTGCAGCCAGTAAATAATTTCTGCACCTCCACCAATATAGGCCAGGTTTGGAAGAATCACTTCTTCATAAAGCGGGCGCATCACAACATTCGGACTAAAGCGTTCCGGATTATCCTTAATCTCCGTTAACAGTTCTTCTTTGCTGAAACTAATCTCCGTATTTAATACCCTGTAAAGATCTTCTTCAAATACAATGCGTTCCCTCAAACCATCCAGCAAGTAGAAAAAATTGATCTCTCTCGGATTTACCTGCGCTTCAATACCTTTTTTTGCCAGTTTTTCATTGGTATCAGTGATGGTTCTGAAGCTATGTTGTCCGGTGATATCCTTTGCAATTATTTCTGAAAATTCCCTCTTTAACCTTCTGTCATCTGCATCCAGAATTACCAATCCGTACTCTTCAAAAAGGGAATTGACCAGTTGCCTGCTTGCATCAGCAAGATTTTTACTGCCGGTATATGCAGAGCTAATCAATTTACCCAATTCATCAGCATTTTCTGAAATACCCAGAACTGCGAGATATTCCAGAACTGCTTTTTCTATACCTTTGGTGACTAATCTGCCGGTGGCCCCTGCAACATCCAGTTCCCAGCTGATTTTCTTTCCCGAGATATAGGTATGATTGATTTCCGCAAAATCATGATCTTCTGTAGCCATCCAATATACAGGTACAAAATTTTTATCCGGAAAGTTGGATTTTAAATCCTTTGCCAGATTGATGGCAGTGACGATTTTAAAAATGAAATATAAGGGACCTGTAAAAATATTTAGCTGATGGCCTGTACAAACAGTAAAAGTGTTCTTTTGAAGCAGTAGGCTGATGTTTGAACTTACCTGCTCATTACAGGGCTGTGGTAATTTAGAATATTGCTCCCTTAAAACTTCAACCAGAATTTCTCTGTTCGAATTGTTTTTTTTCGAGGCCAATAACTCGTTGAATCCCTGAAGGTTAGGGTTATGTGATTGGAAGGAATTTAATTCCACTTCATTGTTCAGATAGCGGATCAGGCCTTCTGAAAAGCTTCTGGTTTCACTGTAATCAATATAAGTTGCCTTCATCTGAAACGAAATTAGGGGAAATTAATCAATTCCACTTTACTGATCTAAATTTTGACAATCTGACCATACAGATCGAAATCTTCGGCACGGTCAATCTTCACCTGAACAAAGCTTCCGGAAGTGGCATAGCTAATTCTGGTATCAATTAAAACCTCATTATCTACTTCCGGTGAATCATATTCGGTTCTTCCTGTTAAATAATTGCCCTCTTTTTTATCGATCAGCACTTTGTAAGTATGACCAACTTTATCCTGATTGATATCGAATGAAATTTCTTGTTGAATACCCATGATTGTTTCCACACGTTCCTGCTTTAATTCCTCAGGAACATCATCAATAAGTTCGTAGGCGTGAGTTTTTTCTTCATGCGAATAGGTGAAACATCCTAAGCGGTCGAAGCGGGTTTCAGTAACCCAGTCTCTCATTTCTTCAAAGTCTTTTTCCGTTTCTCCGGGATAACCGCAAATCAGGGTTGTACGTAAGGCGATATCAGGCACCTTATCACGAATGGAATTAACAAGATCTATTGTTTTTTGCCTTGTAATTCCACGGCGCATTGAGCTTAGCATCGAATCGCTGATGTGCTGAAGAGGCATATCCAGGTAATTGCAGATATTGGAACGTTCGTTCATCACATCCAGAATATCCATCGGGAAACCTGAAGGATAGGCATATTGAAGTCTGATCCATTCAATTCCATCAACATCCGATAGATTGCGGAGCAGGTCAGCAAGATTTCGCTTGCTATAAAGGTCAAGACCGTAATAGGTAAGATCCTGAGCAATTAAGATCAGCTCTTTGGTGCCATTCTTCGCCAGGAATTTGGCTTCCTTTACTAAATCTTCAATAGGTTTGGAAACATGTTTTCCCCTCATTAGTGGAATTGCACAAAAGGAGCAGGGCCTGTTACACCCTTCGGCTATTTTAAAATAGGCAAAATGTGATGGGGTAGTCAGCAGGCGTTCTCCTAAAAGTTCATGCTTGTAATCTGCGCCTACTGAACTCAAAAGTTTTTGAAGGTCGTTTGTCCCGAAATAGGAGTCCACATTTTTAATTTCGGCTTCAAGCTCCGGTTTGTATCGCTCAGAAAGACATCCGGTTACGATAAGCTTAGAGATTTTTCCTTGTTCTTTTAACTCGCTGTATTGCAGAATGGTATCAATCGATTCCTGTTTCGCATTATCAATAAAGCCGCAGGTATTGATCACGATGATGTCATCCTGACGAAGTGAATCTGCTTCGTGAACAACATCCATCTGATTGCCCCTTAACTGGCCCATCAGAACTTCAGAATCATGAATATTTTTTGAACAACCCAGTGTTATGACATTGACCCTTGGCTTTACCTGGGCTGGTTTTGTACTGATTTTAGTCTTCATTATTTGCTTCTCTGATTATTTAAAAAGGGAGTCGACAAACTCTTTCTTATTAAATAATTGCAGATGATCTATTCCTTCACCCACACCGATGTATTTCACCGGAATTTTAAACTGATCGGAGATCCCGATCACGACTCCGCCTTTTGCTGTGCCGTCTAATTTAGTTAGTGCCAATGCGTTCACTTCAGTTGCCTGGGTAAACTGCTTGCATTGTTCAATTGCATTTTGTCCGGTGGATGCGTCGAGTACCAGAAGTATCTCATGAGGAGCTCCCGGTACAATTTTTTGCATCACCTGTTTGATCTTGGTTAGCTCATTCATCAGAGCCACTTTATTATGCAGGCGACCGGCTGTATCAATAATTGCTACATCATCACCATTGGCAACTGCTGATTGCAGGGTATCAAATGCGACAGCTGCGGGGTCTGAACCCATTGGCTGAGCCACGATCCGTACATTTACCCGTTCTGCCCAGAGTTTTAGCTGATCTACAGCCGCAGCCCTGAAAGTATCTGCCGCACCCAAAACTACTTTGTTCCCTGCTATTTTCAATTTATGAGCCAGCTTACCAATAGTTGTTGTCTTGCCAACACCATTTACCCCGACAACCATGATTACATAGGGCTTATGATCACCGTATTCAAAATTTCTGAAATCGTTGCTGTTGTTCTCTGATAAAAGGCTTTGGATTTCAGAACGTAAAAGTTCATTCAGTTCGGAGGTATTGATGTATTTATCGCGGGCCACGCGAGCCTGGATCCGATCAATGATCTTTAAGGTAGTTTGAACACCCACATCCGAGTTAACCAGAATTTCTTCAAGTTCATCGAGCACATCATCGTCAACGGTCGATTTCCCGACAACAGCCTTAGTAATCTTCGTGAAAAGGCCTTCCTTTGTCTTCTCCAGGCTCTTGTCCAGTTCTACCTGTTCCTGTATGTTACTTTCTTTCTTCTTGAAAAAATCAAATAATCCCATGATGCCAAATTTAAGAAATCTGCCGGGGCGGATAACAATGATATAATGAAAAAAGCCACCCGACGATTATACGCGGGCGGCTTCTGTTAATACAATGTGAAGATTACTTAGAGGTATTAATTCCTGCAATAGCGTCTTTCACGTGATCGTTATGAACGATAATTTCTTTGAATGAGTAAGCACCGGTTTTTGGTGATTTATTCATTGTGATAACTTTTGAATATTCTTTACCAGCACCTGTTTTCAGGGTTGCAACTACTTTCTTTGCCATTTCTGTATGTTATTTGAGTTGTAGGTTGTAGGTTTTAAGTTGTAGGTTTTAAGTTTTTCAATACAATACTTATAAATACAACTTATAACTTATTACTTAATTTCTTTATGAACAGTTACTTTTCTTAGAACAGGATTGAATTTCTTCAGTTCTAAACGCTCTGTAGTGTTCTTTTTATTCTTGGTGGTTACGTAACGAGACATTCCAGCCATGCCACTTTCCTTATGCTCGGTACATTCTAAAATAACCTGAACTCTGTTGCCTTTCTTAGCCATTATCTTAAATTTTATTTGTAAGTTTTAGGTTTTAAGTTCTAAGTTTTCAGTAGTATTAATTACTTATTACTTATAACTTAATACTTATAACTCTTATATATATCCTTTTTTAAGGAATTTGTTAATTACAGCAGTGATGCCATTTTTACTGATGGTTTTGATCGCTGAAGTAGAAACTTTCAACGTGATCCATCTGTCTTCTTCTGGGATGTAAAACTTTTTTACATGCAGGTTAGGATAAAATTTACGTTTGGTTTTTACGTTTGAGTTAGAAACGTTGAAACCGTTCATCGCCATTTTTCCTGTTAAATCACAAATTCTCGACATGACTATAAGTGTATCTATTATTTAAATTCAAATCTTTAAAGAGTTTGCAAATATCGGGAGAAAAAATCAGATACGCAATACTTTATCAATAAATTTAGACATTCCTTTTAAAAGCATCCTGGCGACCGACATTAATGTAATTTTTTTGCATCTATATTAGGCTAACAGGTCTGAATATGATATAATTGTACTCTGATATTTAATTTACCGAACAACAATAAAAAAATGAATCTTCGTATTAATTCCTTTGACGATTACAAACGCGTTTATGGCTACAGTGTAGCAGAACCAGAGAATTTCTGGGCTGAGGTGGCCGATACCTTTTACTGGCAGAAAAAATGGGATAGAGTTCTGGATTGGAACTTTACAGAGCCCAATGTGAAATGGTTTAGTGGTGCGAAGTTAAACATAACGGAGAATTGCCTTGATCGTCATCTTGAGAATAGTGCTGATAAAATAGCGATGCTTTGGGAACCGAATGATCCTGAAGAACATTACAGATCATTTACCTATAAAGAACTGCATTTTAAAGTTGTTCAGTTTGCAAATGCCCTGAAGAATAATGGTGCAAAAAAGGGCGACCGTATTTGCATTTACATGCCAATGGTTCCTGAACTTGCAATTGCAGTATTAGCTTGTGCACGTATTGGTGCAATTCACTCAGTAGTATTTGGAGGCTTTTCTGCTCAGTCGATTGCTGATCGTATCAACGATGCCCAATGTAACCTGGTTATAACTGCTGATGGGGGTTTTAGAGGAAATAAAGATATTCCGCTTAAAAATATCATTGATGATGCCATTGTACAGTGCACATCGGTTCAGAGAATAATCGTTTTAACCCGTACCCGTACTCCTGTATCCATGATCAAAGGACGTGATGTATGGTGGGAAGATGAGATTAAAAAAGTAGAAACTCAGGGTAATCCTGCATGTCCGGCTGAGCCGATGGATGCTGAAGATCCCTTGTTCATATTGTACACTTCAGGTTCAACAGGTAAACCTAAAGGTGTTGTTCATACCTGCGGTGGTTATATGGTTTATACCGGTTACACGTTCAGAACAGTATTCCAGTACCAGCCGGGTGAAGTCCATTTCTGTACAGCAGATATTGGCTGGATTACCGGTCACTCTTATATCGTTTACGGACCATTATCACAAGGGGCAACAACCCTGATGTTCGAAGGGGTACCAACCTGGCCTGATGCAGGACGTTTTTGGGATATAGTAGATAAATACAAAGTAAATATCCTTTACACAGCTCCAACTGCAATCCGCTCGCTGATGAGTTTCGGGGAAGAACCTTTAAAAGGGAAAGATCTGAGCTCACTGACCAAACTTGGTTCAGTAGGTGAGCCAATCAACGAGGAAGCATGGCATTGGTATAATGAAAAGATCGGAAAAGGAAAATGTCCGATTGTTGATACCTGGTGGCAAACCGAAAATAGTGGAATTATGATCTCAGCAATTGCAGGTATCACTCCAACAAAGCCGGGATATGCTACACTGCCTTTACCGGGAGTTCAGCCTTGCCTTGTTGATGAGCAGGGTGTTGAATTAACGGGTAATGATGTGAGTGGAAACCTGTGTATCAAATTCCCTTGGCCGGGTATTATCCGCACAACCTATGGAGATCATGAGCGTTGTCGTCTGACTTATTTCTCTACCTACAAGAATATGTATTTTACCGGTGACGGCTGTTTGAGAGATGAGGACGGATACTACCGCATTACCGGAAGGGTTGATGATGTTATCAATGTATCCGGTCACCGTATCGGTACCGCAGAGGTTGAAAATGCAATTAATATGCACGCAGACGTTGTAGAAAGCGCTGTTGTGGGTTATCCTCATGATATCAAAGGGCAGGGAATTTATGCTTATGTTATCCTTGGAACTTCTACACACGATCACGATCTGACCAGAAGGGATATCCTTCAAACTGTGGCCCGTATCATCGGCGCGATCGCTAAACCTGATAAGGTTCAGTTCGTTTCAGGTCTGCCGAAAACAAGATCAGGTAAGATCATGCGCAGAATCCTTAGAAAAATTGCTGAAGGTGAAACCTCAAACCTTGGAGATACTTCTACCCTTCTTGACCCTTCTGTTGTGGAAGAAATCAAGAATGGCGCTGCTAATATGTAGTTAAGGGCAACAGGTGGCTGGTGAGAACACCAACCACAGGAAACCAGGCGGTTCCTGCGGTACCCCTCCGGTTTTCCCTCTGGTTGGTGTTCTCACCATACCAGGTAGTCGGTGAAGTGATTGGTGATAACCCCAGCCAAAGGAGAACTTGGCACAGAAAATAATTTGGCTCCATTTTTGTTTAATCTGTTCATTACATAAACCCTAACCTATGGACAAGCTAGAATTAAAAGGAAAATGGACTGAGATGAAAGGTAAGGTCAAACAAGTATATGCTCATATGACTGATGATGATCTCAAATATGAAGAGGGTAAAGATGAAGAGCTTTACGGAAGGCTCCAGCAAAAAACAGGCAAGACACGTGAAGGCGTTATTGACTGGCTGAGAAGCTTATAATTTAAAGACGAGCCCCTGTTAAATCGGGGGCTTTTTTTTTACATAGTATTCCCTTTGGTTGGTATTCCCATCAACCAAACACCATCCCATGCAAGGAAAATTTCGTAATTTAGCCTCAATGAAAAAAACTAAACCAACCATACTTGTCGTAAACGACGACGGAATTACCGCTCCAGGAATAAAAGCTCTGATAGAAGTTATGCAGACTCTTGGGAATGTTGTAGTAGTCGCCCCTGACGGCCCTCAATCTGCCACAGGGCATGCTATTACAATAGCAAAGCCACTTAGACTTGATGGGGTGGAACTTTACGAGGGCGTGGAGATGTATAAATGCTCAGGCACACCGGTCGACTGCGTGAAACTCGCTGTAAATAAAGTGTTCAAAGGTAAGAAACCTGATCTCTGTGTCTCGGGTATAAATCATGGCCTGAATAATTCCATTAACGTATTATATTCTGGAACGATGTCCGCCGCTGTTGAAGGTGCTATTGAAAGTATTCCTTCTATCGGCTTTTCGCTCGATGATTTTGAGCTTAATGCCGATTTCAGTCACTGCAAAAAATATATTGAAATAATTACAAAGCAGGTCATGACGCACGGCCTTGGACTGGGGACATTGCTAAATGTGAATTTCCCTAAAGGTGATGCGATCAAAGGCATTAAGATCTGCCGCCAGGCCAATGCGAAATGGGCCGAAGAGTTTGACGAACGTCTTGATCCGCATAAAAGAAAATACTACTGGTTAACCGGTGTTTTTCAAAATAACGATCACGGTGAAGACACAGACGTATGGGCTCTGGAAAATGGATACGCATCAGTAGTTCCGGTGCAGTTTGACATGACCGCACATCATGCTATTCCGATTCTGAATACCTGGGATTTTTAATCAAAACTACCGTCTTTTATGATTTTTGTTGAAACGTTACCCTGTTCATGAAATATTACCTGATTGCCGGTGAAGCCTCGGGTGATCTTCATGGATCCAACCTGATGAAAGCGCTGAAGATCAAAGATCCCGAAGCCGAATTCAGGTACTTTGGCGGCGATCTGATGATGGCTGTATCTCCCGAATTAGCCATGCACTATTCAGAAATGGCTTTTATGGGCTTTGTTGAAGTGATTGCCAATTTGAATTCGATCTTCAAAAACATTAAAATAGCAAAGCAGGATATTCTTAGTTTTCAGCCTGATGTGGTCATTTTGATCGACTTTCCCGGCTTCAATATGAAGATTGCCGATTTTGCCAAGAACAAAGGATTCAAAGTCTTTTACTATATCTCACCAAAAGTTTGGGCATGGAATCAGAAGCGGGTTTTGAAGATTAAGAAATTTGTAGACAGAATGTTCTGTATCCTGCCTTTTGAGGTTGAATTCTATAAAAAATGGGGAATGGATGTCGATTATGTAGGTAATCCGATATTAGATGCAATAGCTTCCAATCCCCCTGATGAATTATTTAAGATTACCCATAATCTGGATGTCAGGCCAATTATTGCGCTCTTGCCGGGTAGCAGAAAGCAGGAACTTGAAAGGGTCTTGCCTGAAATGGTAAGAACAGCAGATCGTTTTCCTGAATATCAGTTTGTAATTGCCGGTGCACCCTCTTTTAGTGAAGAAGACTATTCAGCTTATCTGGAAGGTAGAAAAATCGCTGTCATTTTTAATACGACCTATAATCTGCTACTGAATTCAAACGCAGCCATAGTAACTTCCGGTACAGCAACTCTGGAAACAGCTCTCCTGAAAATCCCGCAGGTGGTTGTTTATAAAGGTAATCCGGTATCGATCGCAATCGCCCGCATGCTGGTTAAGATTAAATATATCTCCCTTGTCAATCTGGTTATGGATCAGACTATTGTTAAGGAATTGATCCAGGAGGAATGTACCAGTAAGATAATCGGGAATGAACTCGATCTGATCCTGAATGATCCGCTATATCGCACCGAAATGCTGATCAATTACGATGAACTGGCCATTCGTATGGGCGAGCCGGGGGCATCTGGCAGGGCAGCAGCACTCATGTTTGCCTACCTGAAGGCCTAATCAACCCATAACTTTCTTTCGTTCCGGTTCCCTAAAAAAAATATTTCCGAAGCACAACCAAAACACTCTTTTTTCAGTATGTACTATATTGATTAGATAGTAAAGGATAGAATAATCTTCTTAAATTAAATATTTATTTCCGGTGCTGTTCCGGCAATACGTTCATTGGTGTTTTTTTAATGGTTTAATATGTTTCGGAAGCTACTGTTGCTTTTCTTACTGTGCTTTGCTGCAGGTCGCGGTAATGCCCAGTTAGTTACAGAATGCCCACAGAACATCGGTTTTGAGAATGGTTCCTTTCAAAACTGGGATTGTTATATTGGTGAAATTTCCGGTACAGGTGATCGTTTCCCCGATGCGGTCAGGCCTCCGAGGGTATCTTTAAATTTTTCAGGCCCGGTTCCGGGACAGCACTCACTATTCAGAAAAGGCTCAGGCAGGGATACTTATGGAGAGTTCTCCCTTGACGCTCCCAATGGTAGTAATTATGTAGTTCAGTTAGGAAATGATCTGACTGGCAGGGGAGTAGACCGGATCAGCTATACGATCAATGTCCCGGTGAATGTAGAATCCTATTCGATCATATTCAGCTACGCGGTTGTGTTTCAGAATCCAGGGCATGAACCTGATGAACAGCCTAAATTTACTGCCCGGGTTTTTGACCCCATGTCGGATAGTTCAACCGATTGCGGATCTTTTGAATTTGTATCGTCGGGGGGCTTGCCCGGATTTGAGCCTTCAAAAAGGGATTCCAGGGTATTATATAAGGGTTGGGCACCGGTACTCGTTAATTTATCAAGCTATCTTGGTCGTACCATCCGCCTGGAGTTTACAGCCTACGACTGCTCCAGAGGTGGTCATTTTGGATATGCTTATATCGATTTTAATGAGAATTGTTCCATCCCGGTTACGGGTAATATAACCTGTCCCGAAACCAATTCGATTACACTTAAAGCACTTTCGGGTTTTTTTGGCTACCGCTGGTTTAATGCTGAGACGAAGGAAGATCTCGGTAAGAGCGATAGTCTGGTAATCTCTCCTGTACCTGCAGTGGGTACAAAAATAGGTATTGAACTTGTTCCGTATCCGGGACTGGGATGTACTCAAACTCTGTACACAGTAATAAATGGAATGGATATGAATATTCGTGATCCTGTCCCCCGATGTATCAGTGTTGACCTTACGGATATTTCATTAAAGGTGGGAAACAGTTCCGACCTGACTTATTCTTACTGGAGGAACAGTCAGGCAACTATACCATTGCCCAATCCGAGCAGGGTTGGAGTGAGTGGAGTGTATTATGTCAAAGGTATGAGTTCTTCGGGTTGCATCAGAATATTACCTACCCGTGTCACCATTGTACAGGTGCCCAGGGTTATCTTAAACCGGGTATTGCAGGCAGATTACCCCGAAACAATTGATTTGACAAAAGCATATACACCAGCACCTGATCTAACCTACAGCTATTGGATGGATAATGAAACCACAATTCCGCTCCGTGATCCGGATAGAATATTTAAAAGCGGGATCTATTATATTAAAAGTACCAGTAATGGTGGCTGTGTCAGTGTTACTCCTGCACCAGTAGAGATATTCGTGCCTGAAATGGCTATACCGAATATTTTTACTCCAAATGGCGATAAGGTTAACGATGAACTAACTGTATTGCTGAATGAAGAAATAAAAGTTAAAAGCTTCAGAATATTTAACCGCTGGGGGGATGTGGTTTTTACTACTCCGGATATCGAAAATTACTGGACCGGAATTAAGGAGAGTATTCAGGTTCCTACGGGAGTTTATTACTGGGTATTCGAAGGCATCCGAAATTCAAAGCCGTATTCACGATCCGGATATATTACCCTGGTAAGGTAAAAAAAGCCCTTTTCCTGAGTCTGAATTAGTTTCAGGTACAGAAAAAGGGCTTTTTGAAATTATTTTACGTTAAAATTGATCTGATGGTCGCCCCAGATCAAAGAAACAAGACCTGATTTTGCAATCTTAAAGGTCATGCGCTCAGTAAAACTTGCAGATTTAACCGGTTTTACGGTAAAACGCATTGCATCCTGTGCCTGATCGTATTCTGTACCCGACTGATTCCATGACTTGTTGATCATAACAGTCCATTGGTTCTCTCCTGGAATGGTGTAAAGACTGTATTTTCCTGCCGGAAGAGATTTTCCTTCAACTTTTACAGCTTTACTTACTTCAAAAACTGTAGCCTCATTGGCACCTGTACGCCAAACTTTGCCATAGGTAGCTATTTCTTTACCAATGGTACGACCTTTTACTCCCGGCTGACTGTAATCGATACTGATTTTTACACCTGCGCTTGTAGTTTCCGAAACTTTAGCCGCTGGGCTTGGCCTTTGAGCACATGCAGTGAATCCGCTGAAAAGGCCTGTCATTAATAATAGAACAAATAGTTTTTTCATGTTTATGGGTTTTTAACAAATATAGATAAGGTAGCTAGTAATAATGAAATTGAATAATATTATTACAAATGCAGAATATACTGTCTGAATTAGGATTTATAGGATTGTAAGATTATAGGATTAGATAGTGCTCAATTAACAATTATATAAACGGTTACCAAATAAGTATTTAGATCGATTCTGACGGAGGATGATTTAATCATACTAATCCTTTAATCCTCTAATCCTAACTCTATCATCCTATAATCCTCTAATCCTAATGCATTGACTTAATCTCGGTTAGTATGATTTTTATATCCGTAACGCCAATATTCTCTACATAATGTTTGGCACCCTGACCCGCCCAGGATGAAGCACCAGCTTTAACCTCCGAAATTTTGGGTTCTCCATTTTCAGTATAAACTTTGACTTTCCCACCTGAAACGACGTATGATGATCTTGGGGGATGAGTATGCCAAACATCCTTTTCGCCTGGCTTTACAGAATATTCCACAACCCTTACATGTTCATTTTCCATCAGCACTCTGGCCTGATTTGGAGAAGTTTGTACGATATCAATGTTAAGAGTATCTGATACTTTCTGAGTTGAGGCAACAGTGTCTTTTGTGTCGCCTTCCATTTTGCTTGAATCGTTTGTAGTGCCCTGATTACAAGCATATAAACCAGTCCCAAGCAACAATAAAATAATATGTCTTTTCATCTGAAAATAAATCGTTTTATGATAATTAATTTAAAAATCTCTTATGGTCTCGAGAAATCAAGTTAACAAATTTTCCTCCATCCGATAGCTATCCTATCGTGTGGACACATTTCTGTGTCGTTATGCTTAGGCATCCAGTATCCCCCGCCGGCGGGGGAATTAAAGGGGGTGGAACCTCCCCGTAGCCCCTCCAAAGGGGCACAGCATAGCGCCTAAATCCCT
>NZ_JAUXXZ010000024.1 GCF_030684675.1 Daejeonella sp.
TAGGAATGACAATAGTTCACCCTGCCTTTTATTAAAACGTTATCCACAATGCTTTTAGTTTTTTAACACCCCCCGGACCCCCCATTTCAACAATAACAATAGCTAATAAATATTCTTTCATTGACCAAAGGGAATGACAAATCAAGAGTAGATGAGGGAGATTCCGGCTCGGTGGCCGGAATCGTATTCTCACTACAAGAGGCATATCCGATGAGAAAGGAGTATGGCTTTTCAACAAACAATAATAGTAGCATTACTTTACCCATCTAAACCGGATCGAAGCGATAGCTTTTTGCCAATACCTTGCGCTTTTTTACATTAATTGTCCCGGCAAAAACTAAAGCGAAGAGCCGGACTGAACTAGCCGACGTGTATAGGCCAGGCTTTCCAATAAATCAGTAGAAATTTAACACGACCAAAGAATCTTTTTTAAAAGTTAAATCACTAATCAGTAGTGTCGGGTGAAAATTGAAAATGTAGGAGTAATGACCTTATTTTTAACTCATAATTATTCTCTTTTTCTTTTCCTTCAGCAGAAAAGAAACAAAATGCCGCCGCTGCACCTGATGCTATTGAAGTTAGTGCTATGGCTTGGCCTTTGCGTACCGCACCATCCGCCCCGGGCGGAGGGAAAAAACGTTAACGGAGATTTTGTGCTTAGGCCAAAGCTTATGAACAATCCTGTCATTATAGGTACAAATACTGCAGGTTTGAAGTCAGTGAAAATATAAAAATTTCCCTCTGGTCGGTGTTATCACCGTACCATTTACCCCAATTCCTCTCACATCTTCACATTTTACCTCAAAGACCCATTAGCTCTTCACCCATAGGCACTTTCCTTAAAAGTAAAATTTTTGCATTTTTTTTCTTTCGGATGCAACTAATTGGTACTTCCAATCATCTTACCTTTAAAGCATATGAATTTGGACCGGACATTTACAATAGATAGTTTGCTGGATGGGTGCAAAAAGGGTGATCGAAAAGCACAGGAGAACCTTTACAAAGCACTCGCTTCCAAAATGATGGGCGTATGTATGCGATATGCGAAAGACACTTTTGAGGCTGAGGACATTCTTCAAATGGGTTTTGTTAAAGTATTTCAAAAAGTTACTGAGTTCAGAAGTGATGGCTCATTTGAAGGATGGATCAGAAGAATTATGGTTAATACGGCTATCGAAACGTATCGTAAGAATCTGAGAAGTTTAAATGTGGTAGATATCGATGAAGTGTACGATCAGCCGCAATCAACATTTGATATGGGTAAGCTGGAATTGAATGATTTGATGAAGCTGGTTCAGCAACTTTCAAATGGTTATCGGATTGTCTTCAATATGTATGCAATTGAAGGCTACTCGCATAAAGAAATTGCAAAGGAATTAGGAATATCTGAAGGCGCTTCGAAATCACAATTGTCGAGAGCCAGAGCAATATTAAAAGATAAAATAATTAAAATGGAGGGCTTAAATTATGCATCCCATATCGGATAAAGAACTGGATAAATTATTCCAACAGCGTTTTGGAGATCTTGAGATCGAGCCTTCGGCTGCAGTTTGGGAAAAAATTACCGGTACTATGGATCAGAAAAGGAGGAAAGCAGCTTTTCCTTCATTCTGGATGGCTGCTGCCAGTATTGTAGTATTGATATCTGCCGGCTTGTTGTATTTCCGACCGCAGGAAGTGATCAAACTACAGGGGAGTACTGAAATGGCTCAGAATATTGAGGAGAATTCCTCCCGTCCTGAGTTAAATGAAGCACCCCTTACAATTGAAGCACCGCTTAATGGTCCTCAAACAGAAAAAACGAATCTTCCCGATTTTAACATGGTAAATGCTTCCGAAGTAAAATCGAGCGAGTACTCCCTGGTTCAGAAGGTTCCTGTTGCCGGGCCGGAAGTTAAAGTACCCGCAGCCGAGCCTATTGTAATTGCATCTGAACCGGTTAAAAAGGTCAACCAGGTACAGCCAAAGAAATCAGTTAAGGTTCCGAACAGATATTCCGGAGATCAGTCGGCATTGGATGTAACACAACCGGATATGATGGCTAAAGCTGATTTTTCTGAAGATGAGATCAACCCGGAAGAATCAGAGGTCAGAGGTCAGAGGAAGATCAGAAGTATTGGTAGCCTCGTCAACTTTGTCATCGCAAAGGTTGATAAACGTGAAGATAAACTCATCGAATTCAAGGATAGCGATGAAGGATCTGAGGTTTCAGGTATCAATTTAGGATTAGTAAAAATTAAAGGCAAAAAATAGATTAACCCGTTTACAATTACAAAAATGAAAAGATTATTAGTTTACTCCCTCTTGTCAATGTTTGCGGCAGGTGGATTTGCACAGGATAAAAAGGATACTGTGCTGGTTGTTACTCGTGATACTGTTAAGAGTGAAAAAAGAAGTATTACAATTAAAATCGGTGAAAGTGATTCAAAAGATAGTACTGAAAATGACTCAAAACCGGCTTCAAAAGTCACATTCCAGTTCATTGCAGCTCGTTTTGATATTGGTTTGAGTACCTATACCGATAAGGGAAGCTATACCCTGTCGCCTGCAAACTCTTTCCTGGAACGCGAGACCTGGAAAAGCAGCAATTTTGGTTTCGAATTCTTCCAGATGGGCTATCGTTTCAACAGTCACTTTAAAATCTATACCGGTGCAGGTCTCGACTGGAATCACATGCGCCTGAAACAAAATATTACTTTTCAAAAGGATAAATCCAGCTTAACTTATGTCACAGATGCTGTTGACTATAAGAAGAATCGATTCTCCAGTCAGTACCTGCGTATCCCGTTATCATTTCAGTTACGTACTAATGATGATAAAAAGGGTGATAAGTTAAATTTTGTCTTCGGTCCGGAAATAGGATTCCTTCTGAATGGTAAAATAAAGCAGGTCAGTGATGCAAATGGGAAGGATAAATTTAAGGATGATTATAATTTTAATCCATTCCGTTACGGTGCATTTGCCCGAATAGGTTATGGTGGAATGGGAGTTTATGCAAAATATTATGGTAATGATGTTTTTGCTGATGGGCAGGGACCTAAAGACTTTAAAAATCTTTCCTTCGGACTGATGTTCGGTTTCTAAAATACTATTTTCATGATGCCCCGCCTTTGTTTTTAGAACATCAGGCGGGGCTTTTTTTATATATTTGATTCCATGTCAAATACTCTTATTTCACTTGAAAAAGTAAGTCTGCATTATACTGAAGATGCCAGAGCCGGTGTTAGTGAAATTGATTTCTCAATTAGGAAAGGAGATTTTGTAGCCATAGTAGGTGAAAGCGGAAGCGGTAAAAGTACTTTGCTTAAAATTATCTACGGCCTGCTTGCTCCGGATTCGGGAGAGGTATTTTTCAAGGGGCAACACCTCGAGGGGCCACATGAAAAACTAATCCCCGGCCATGATTCAATGAAAATGCTGAGTCAGGATTTTAATCTGAATATTTATGCCAGGGTTTATGAAAATATTGAGAGCATGCTTTCTAATGAAGATTTGAAGGGTAAGAAACAAAAGGCAGCTGATATGATGAAACTTCTTGGCATTGAACATCTTGCTAATAAGAAGATTGTTGAACTGAGCGGTGGAGAGCAGCAGCGTGTGGCTCTGGCCCGTGCAATTATTACTGAACCCGAAGTACTGCTTCTGGATGAGCCTTTCAGTCAGCTTGACGCCTTGCTGAAAACCCAGTTTCGTACAGATTTGAAGCATTTATGTGATCAGTTAGGTATCACTATCATTATGGTTTCGCATGATCCTGTGGATGGACTTACCCTTGCCAATAAGATGATTATTCTGAAAGATGGCAAACTTATTGAATCGGGGAGTCCGGAAGATATTTATGCTGATCCTGCACATATTTATACAGCAAAACTATTAGGAAACGCCTTTGTACTTCCTGCCGAAGAGGCGAGGGTTTTAGGTATACGGACTAAAATGAATACGGTGATGATCTATCCCGAATGGGTACAACTCAAAAGCGGCTGGAGCAGTAGGAGTTACCAGGTAAAAACAATCTTTTTCAAAGGTTTTTATGAGGATATCTTGCTGGAAAGGAGTGGGATTGAATTGATTGCTATTAATCAGAGACCAGGAATATATAAGAAGGGAGATAAGGTGCAGGTGCAAATAGGGCGCTATCTAGAGTTCGACTAGGATTATAGGATTGAAGGATTGTAGGATTATAGGGTTGAAGGATTAATAGGATTGTAGGATTTCTTTGTTACTGTAATTTTAGTGGAGTGGGATTATGTAAGTTTCTTTATTAAATCATTTTTAGATGAAATATGGAGAACTTACTCATGAAATAATTGCCTGTTCGATGAAAGTCCATGGAGTTCTTGGGAATGGTTTTCAGGAGGTCATTTATCAGCGGGCATTAGCCATTGAGTTGGAAAGATCAGACCTGCGTTTTGAAAGAGAAATGGTCATTGAGATTTATTATGAAGGAATCAAACTTGGGACAAGGAGAGTTGATTTTTTTGTAGAAGAGCTTATTATGCTTGAACTGAAAGCCCTTGTAAGAATGGAAGATGTGCACCTGGCGCAGGCGATGAATTATTGTCAGGCCTATAATTTGCCTATTGGATTATTGATAAATTTTGGTGCAAAAAGCCTTGAATTTAAGCGGGTGTATAATCTTAATCATTTGGATAATAAAAATTACCAGAAGAAGTAGGATTAATTAGGATGATAGGATTTAAGGATTAATAAGAGAGGGCAGGATTTATAAGATTGTAGGATTTAAATAATTGGTTCTTAATCTCCAATCCTTTAATCCTAAAATCCTATAATCCTAATCCTGCCATCCTATTAATCCTATATGTTATTGGCTAACCAATCTCCAACCTCCGTAGTCTTGTACGCTTTATTTTTACCCGCAATATCCTCAGTCACTATTCCTTCTTCGAGTGATTTATTTACGACTTCCCTGATTAGTTCAGCCTCTTTCTTCAAGCCGAATGCATCTTCGAACATCATAGCGGCAGAAAGAACAGTAGCCAAAGGATTGGCAATATCTTTTCCTGCTGCCTGAGGATACGAACCGTGTATAGGCTCAAATAAGGACGTGTGTAAGCCCATCGATGCAGATGGCATCAATCCCATCGATCCTGAAATAACTGATGCCTCATCCGTTAGAATATCTCCGAAAAGGTTTTCAGTAATCATTACATCGTAAGAACTTGGCCACTGAACAAGGCGCATAGCCACAGCATCTACAAATTCATAGCTTACTGTAACTTCCGGATAATCTTTTTCCATGTCCTGAACAGTTTCGCGCCATAAACGTGAACTTTCAAGTACGTTTGCTTTATCCACGCAGCACAATTTTTTTGAACGCTTCATCGCCATCTCAAATCCCAGCTTCGCCAGGCGGATGATCTCATCGCGGGTATAAGTACAGGTATCAAAGGCAGTGTTACCATTGTCTTTTCTGCCACGCTCGCCAAAGTAAATTCCACCTGTTAACTCACGCAGAATGATCAGATCTGTTCCTTCGATACGTTCTCTCTTTAGGGGAGAGTTATCAATTAATGAAGGAAAGGTAAAAGTTGGGCGAACGTTTGCGAACAAACCCAGTTTTTTACGCATCTTCAGCAAGCCCTGCTCCGGACGAACAGGAGCTTTCGGATCATTATCATATTTCGGATCACCGATCGCACCAAACAGAATCGCGTCAGCAGCCATACACACCTCATGCGTTGAATCAGGATAAGGTTCACCCACTGCATCAATAGCACAGGCACCTGTTAATGCAGATGTCCAATTGATTTCATGATCGAATTTCTTTGCAATGGCATTACATACTTTTACAGCCTGATCAATTACTTCAGGTCCTATTCCATCTCCGGCTAAAAGGGCGATATTTAATTTCATCTTTTGAGTTATAAGTATTAAGTTATAGGTTATAAGTAGTAGGTTATAAGTATGGTAAAAACTTTAAATGATGATGATTATCCTTGTTAATATCAATCTACTAACAACCAACCAACTAACCAACTAAATAATGTTTAGCATTTTCTGAGTCGCTTTGATCGCACAAACGGTTTGGTCTGAATCAAGGCCACGGGTAATGAATTTTTTAGTTGGTGTTTCCCAGGTAATGATCGTTTCGCATAAGGCATCTGAGTTACTTCCCGGTGCAATTCTTACTGCATAATCGATCAACTTAGGAAGGCAGGCATTCTTTTTCTCATAGACTTTGCCCAGAGCTTTCATAAAGGCATCAAATTGTCCATCTCCCTGAGCATTTTCTTCAAATAATTCTCCATCAAAGCGCACAGAAATCGTCGCCGATGGTCTTAATCCTTTGGAATGCGTCAAAACATAAGAATCAACAATCACCTTATCGGTAGTTGAAGGACTGTTTAAAACATCAGAAATGATATAAGGGAGGTCTTCCTTTGTTACCGTTTCTTTCATGTCTCCTAATTCGATAACACGTTGTGTTACTTTTTTCAGATCCTGATCGCTCAGTTTCAGACCCAGTTCCTGGAGATTCTTTTCAATATTAGCTTTGCCCGAGGTTTTTCCTAAGGCATAGGTGCGCTTTCTTCCAAAACGTTCCGGAAGCAGGTCATTAAAATAAAGGTTGTTCTTACTGTCTCCGTCGGCATGAATGCCAGCAGTTTGCGTGAACACATTTTCTCCGACTATGGGCTTGTTTGAAGGGATTCTGATTCCTGAAAAAGTTTCTACCAGTTTACTTACCGTGTAAATTGCCTCTTCATTGATATTGATTTCAACTTCAGGCATAAAATCGTTGATGGCAGCAACCGCACTGGCCATGGAGGCATTGCCTGCCCTTTCACCCATACCATTTACAGTTAAATGCAAACCATCGGCTCCTGCTTTGATGGCCTCGAGAATATTGGCATTTGCGAGGTCATAATCGTTATGCGCATGAAAGTCGAAATGAATTTTCGGATATCTGGTTTTGATCTGCGAAATATATTCGAAGGTTTCAGAGGGTGTCAGCACACCAAGCGTATCGGGTAGCAGAACTCTTTTTATCGGCTGGCATGCAAGAAAATCAAGATATTGAAAAACATATTCAGGAGAATTGCGCATGCCATTACTCCAGTCTTCAAGGTAAACATTACTTGAAATACCGTGTTTTGTCGCCAATTTAAAGATGTCAGCAATTTCAGCAAAGTGCTGCTCGGGAGTCTTTTTCAGCTGATGTTTTAAATGGTTTAAAGATCCTTTGGTTAAAAGGTTCTGGACTTTAACACCTGCTTTTGCCATCCATTCAATTGAAACTCCCTGGTCTACGAATGAAAGTACCTCAATCCTGTCAGTATGTCCATGGGTATTTGCCCAATCCATAATGGCCTTCACTGAAGCAAACTCACCCTCCGATACCCTTGCGGATGCCACCTCTACACGGTCAACCCTGAGTTCCTCAAGAAGAAGCTGTGTGATGGTAAGTTTTTCCGAAATAGAAAACGAAACCCCTGAGGTTTGTTCACCATCACGGAGTGTTGTATCCATTATCTCTATTCTCTTCTTTCCCATTAGTATGGTTTTGTTTATATCGGCAGATTGGATGCAAACTGTTGTATTTCCGGCTTGATATTTACCAGATAGTCAATGTCATCAAAGCCATTGATCATATTGCTTTTTTTGTATGAGCTGATGTCAAATGATTCTTTATCTCCTGTTGACAGAATGCAAATCGTCTGTTCCGGCAAATTCACTTCTAGTTCTGTTTTAGGATCTGCTTCAATCGCCTGAAATATTTTATCAGCAAACCCAGGACTAACCTGTACCGGTAAAACCCCAATGTTAAGGCAGTTGCCTTTGAAAATATCTGCAAAGAAGCTGGACACTACACATCTGAATCCATAATCATAAATTGCCCATGCAGCATGTTCCCTGGATGAACCAGAACCAAAGTTTTTTCCTCCAACCAGAATTTTACCACTGTAAAGCGGGTTGTTGAGTACGAATTCTGCTTTAGGACTGTCATCTGAGTTATATCTCCAGTCGCGGAAAAGGTTATCTCCGAATCCTACACGTTCTGTAGCTTTTAAAAAGCGGGCAGGTATGATCTGATCAGTATCCACGTTTTCAATTGACAATGGAACTGCAGAACTTTTTAATATGTTGAATTTATCGTAAGCCATTTTTATGTCTTTATGCGAAATTTCGCCTGTTATTGAATTAATGTTCTCGGATCAGTTACTACTCCGGTTACTGCAGCAGCTGCTGCAACCAGCGGACTTGCCAGCATGGTCCTGGAACCCGGACCCTGACGTCCTTCAAAGTTCCTGTTCGAAGTACTGACGGCATATTTTCCTGCCGGGATTTTATCATCGTTCATAGCCAGACATGCAGAACACCCTGGCTGACGCAAAGTGAAGCCAGCTTCCGTGAAAATATCCAGCAAGCCTTCTTCCTGAATTTGTTTTTCAACAATATGTGATCCGGGAACAAGCCATGCGGTAACATTATCTGCTTTCTTTCTTCCTTTTACAATGGAAGCAAAAGCTCTGAAATCTTCAATTCTGCCATTGGTACAGCTGCCAATGAATACATAATCAACCGGTTTCCCCATCATTGCCTCGCCTTCCTGGAAACCCATGTAGTTTAATGATTTGGCAAATGTTGCAGCCCCGCCTTCAACTTCTCCTGCTTTAGGAATTGCATTCGAAATGCCCATACCCATTCCAGGATTAGTACCATAGGTGATCATTGGTTCAATGGTAGAACCGTCAAATGTATATTCCTTATCAAAAACTGCATCAGCATCTGTTTTCAGGCTCTTATAATAAGCCAGTGCTCTGTCCCATGCTTCGCCTTTCGGACTGAATTCGCGGCCTTTCACGTAGTTGATGGTAGTTTCATCAGGTGCGATCATACCACCTCTTGCACCCATTTCGATGCTCAGGTTACACACCGTCATCCGGCCTTCCATGCTCATGTTTTCGAAGACTTCGCCGGCATACTCTACAAAATATCCCGTGGCACCCGAAGTACTCAATTGTGATATGATAAACAATGCAACGTCTTTTGGTGTTACCCCTTTACCCAACTCACCATTGATGTTGATTCTCATCTTCTTTGGCTTAGGCTGCATGATACACTGAGTAGTTAGGACCATTTCAACTTCAGAAGTGCCTATACCAAAAGCGATTGCACCGAACGCACCATGAGTTGAAGTATGTGAATCACCACAAACAATGGTTGCACCTGGTTGTGTGATACCATACTCAGGCCCCACCACATGAACGATACCATTTTTCTGATGCCCTAAACCCCAGTAACTGATTCCGTGTTCTTTTGAATTGGATTCAAGTGCCTTCAACTGATTCGCTGAAAGAGGATCTGCAACCGGTAAATGCTGATTGATGGTCGGGGTATTGTGATCTGCAGTAGCAAATGTACGTTCTGGATACAATACCTTAAGTCCTCTGCTTTTCAGTCCAAGAAAGGCCACCGGACTAGTAACTTCATGAACCATATGACGGTCAATAAATAACACATCAGGCCCACCTTCAATCTTACGAACCACGTGAGAATCCCACACTTTGTCAAACAATGTATTGCTCATATATTTTAGTATTTAGTACTCAGTACTTAGTATTTAGTACTCAGTATTTAGTATTTAGATATTAACCGATTTATCACTTATCACTTCTTACTTACAACTTACAACCTACTACTTATAACTTATCACTTACAACTTCTATACAAACTTATTCAGTGCATCCAGATAAGCATTTGCAGATGCACGTACTATATCTGTACTGAAACCATAACCTTTGTAGGATTTACCCTCATTGATAACAAGCATATCCACTTTACTCACATCATCACTGCCGCTGTGAATTGCATGGATATTAAACTCTTTGATGTTGAAGCTTCTTCCGATGATTTTTTCAATTGCCTTGATCGTGGCATCTACCGGTCCGTTTCCTCCTGAAGTAGCTTCATGGATACTGCCTTTGTAAAACAATTTAATAGTTGCCTCCGGACTTGCCTGATCACCACAGCTCACCTGCAAGCTCTTTATAGAAAGACCGTCTTTGTAATTTGACTCGGCCTTATCGCCCATTAGCAGAAGAATATCATCATCCCTGATTTCCTTTTTGCCATCAGCCATAGTCAGGAATTTATCATAGACCTGATCAAGATCTATGCGTTCAATAGTATATCCCAAGCGTTCAAGATGATGATTCAGGGCATGCCTTCCGCTGCGCGCGGTAAGGATGATTTCAGACTGGTCAATGCCTACATCTTCAGGATTGATGATCTCATAAGTTTCACGGTGTTTTAATACACCGTCCTGATGAATACCTGAACTATGTGCAAATGCATTCTTACCAACAATGGCTTTGTTTGGCTGAACAGGCATGCGCATCATGCGGCTCACCATCCCACTAAGCTCGTATAAGTGCTTGCTATTTACCTGATGAGTAAAATGAAGACTTTTGTGAGTCTTTAGAATCATCACAATTTCTTCCAGTGCCGTATTCCCGGCACGCTCACCAATTCCATTGATCGTACATTCTACCTGGCGCGCTCCGTTCTGAATACCCGCAATACTGTTGGCAGTAGCTAATCCCAAATCATTATGACAATGAACTGAAATGATAGCATGGTCAATATTTTTTACATTCTCTTTCAGGAAACGGATCTTTTCACCGTATTGTTCCGGCAGGCAATATCCGTTTGTGTCGGGGATATTTACTACTGTGGCTCCTGCTGCAATAACAGCTTCGACCATTTGCGCCAGAAATACGTTATCCGCTCTTCCTGCATCTTCTGCATAGAACTCGATATCTTCAACAAAACTCTTGGCATACTTCACAGCCTCAATGGCACGCTCAAGAATTGCTTCCCTTGTACTATTGAATTTATATTTAATGTGGTTATCCGATGAACCGATACCTGTATGAATCCTTGGTCGCTTAGCAAACTTTAGGGCTTCAGCAGCCGAATCAATATCTCCTTTATTTGCACGGGTTAATGCACAAATTACCGGCTCACGAACAGCTTTCGAGAGTTCAACCACGCTTTGAAAATCACCGGGACTTGAAATCGGAAAGCCGGCTTCAATGATATCTACTCCGAGTTTTTCAAGGGCTTTGCCTATTTCGATCTTTTCAACGGTAGATAACTGACATCCGGGTACCTGCTCTCCATCCCTTAAGGTGGTGTCAAAAATATAGATGCGGTTTGGGTCGTGTAACATACTTTTTTTCTTTAACAAAGCATTTTGCTCCATTTTTTGCCTGAATTCAGCGGCTCTGATCTTAAATATGGGGATTATGCCCCGTCGTAAACTTTATATATCGTTGTGCTTTCGAAATTTTCAATACTATCCAGATGGTTTAACAGATAATCAGTATCGTTATAACCTGCAATTATTGCCGCACCATTAGGAGTAATCATTTCTGACCGTTCATTTGCCGGTTTAGACTGGATTAGCCTGGAAAGACCAATACCATAATTCCCCGGACCAATATCTTCTGCATCGAACTCAAGAACTTCGTCAAAAACCGAAGCCTCATCAGAATACAGACTTTGCCAGAATGAAAGAGTTTCTTCTGCACTTTCACTTTCTTGCATAATTTCATTGCTTCGCAGGTATTCAAAAGTGGTATCATCCGGTGCTATTATACCGCCAATAGCCCCAATTTCCCTGCTCATATTACAGATAGCCATCCGGCCTTCCATATCCAGATCAAGGATGGTATCTCCTGCATATTCAATAAAATAACCATTTGCCTCTGCTGCGGATATTTCTGAAAGCAGGAAATGATTAATATCTTTTGCCCCAAGTCCTTTAGCCAATCTCCCATTCACTTCTACCTTCATTCGCTTAGGCTTGTTTATCAGCAAGCATTGTGTTGCCAATACCTGTTCTACTAATAATTCATTGATATTGATAGATAAAACCCCAAAAGCACCTAAATCATCTGTATGATTTTGATCAAAAACCAGAGTTTGTCCCGGAAATGCAATCAAAATATCGGTCTGATCAACAAGATTCTGTTCAAACTTTTCCAATCCGAAATCAAGACAATTCCTGTTAAAGAGGTCAAGCTGAAATCGCGACAGGTCTGATGCTGGCAGATGCTGGCTATAAGCCGGATCCTTCAGAACCAGGGTTTGAGCAGGTCTGAAAACCGGTATATTTCGTTTCCGTAAACCCTCAAAAGCTCTTACACTCGTTATCTTATTGATGAGATGAACATCAATGTATAAGGTATCCGGAAATCCCGCATTTCTGCTGACAACATGTTTGTTCCAGATCTTATCAAACAGGGTATGTGCCATAGTTTGTAGGTTATAAGTTGTAAATTTTAAGTTTATGCGCAACGGCTGTTAACTTAAAACCCACAACTTAGTACTTATAACTTATTACTTCTCAGGTTGATTTTCAGGGCGTAAACTTCTAACTGCCTGACCTGCCTGCCAGATCTCACTGTCGTGAAGTGTTTTAAGCTCTGCTTCAAGTTTAACGCGGTAATCAGGTTGACTATTCAATTTAATTGTACGCTCAGCTTCTTTACCAGATGCTACACTCTCATATAATTCATCAAATACAGGCTGGGTAGCATCACGGAAACGTCCTTTCCAGTCTAATGCACCACGTTGTGCTGTAGTTGAGCAGTTCGCATACATCCAGTCCATACCGTTTTCTGCTACCAATGGCATCAGACTCTGAGTAAGTTCTTCAACAGTTTCGTTGAACGCTTCAGAAGGAGAGTGTCCGTTTCTGCGAAGGGTATTGTACTGTGCTTCGAAGATACCTGCGATTGCGCCCATCAAAGTTCCGCGCTCACCAGTTAAGTCAGAGTAAACTTCTTTACGGAAATCAGTTTCGAACAGATATCCTGATCCAACACCAATTCCTAATGCAATTGCACGTGTTCTGCCTTTTCCTGTAGCATCCTGGTGGATAGCGAATGAAGAATTCAAACCTTTACCAGCTAAAAACAGACGGCGTAATGATGTACCTGATCCTTTTGGAGCAACCAGGATCACGTCTACATCAGCAGGAGGGATAATACCGGTTTGCTCTTTGTAAGTGATACCAAATCCATGCGAAAAATAAAGTGCTTTTCCAGGAGTAAGGTATTTTTTTATCGTTGGCCAAAGTGCAATCTGTCCGGCATCTGATAACAGATATTGAATGATTGTACCTTTTTCGGCAGCTTCTTCAATTTCGAACAAAGTTTCGCCAGGAACCCATCCGTCAGCAATCGCTTTATCCCAGGTTTTTGAATCTTTACGCTGTCCGATAATCACTCTGATGCCATTGTCGCGTAGGTTTAATGCTTGTCCGGGACCCTGAACACCATAACCGATAATTGCTACAGTTTCATCCTTCAGAACTTCACGAGCCTTGTCTAGGGGGAATTCTTCGCGGGTTACTACCTCTTCTGTAACTCCACCGAAATTGATCTTTGCCATATTGTTTTGTTTTTACTATTTGTTTTTTATTTAATGATTTTGATTATTAATTGTCTCTTTATTGAGCTTACATGGTGAATATCCGCTGACCTTTATTCAGGTATTCATTTTCATTAACATCTTCACCAGGTTCTGCTTTTTCAAATTCACGTAGTTTTCGGTTAAAGCCATCACTGTTCTTGATAATGGCTACACGTGCGCTGCGTACAAACTCAATGAGTCCAAATGGTTGAAGTATCCTGATCAGGGCATCGGTTTCTTCGCGATGGCCTGTAGTTTCAAACACTGTATAATCCTTGCGGATCACAACTGCTCTGGCGCCATTTTCACGAAGTAAGCGCTCCACACTTGCTTTTTCTGCAATAATATCTGTAGGCACTTTATAAAGAGCCATTTCCTGCCAGATAATATCATCGTTGGTATTGAAATACACCTTTAGAACTTCAACCTGCTTTTCAATTTGCCTGGAAAGTTTTCTGACCACATCTTCTGTTTCCTGAACCACAATATTAAAGCGATGAATACTCTCGATCTCAGAAGGCGAGGTATTCAGACTATGAATATTTATTTTGCGACGGGTGAAGATGATCGCAATCCGGTTAAGAAGCCCAATCTGGTTCTCAGTATAGACAGTTATGGTGAATTCCTGTTTAGCCTCATCCCGGCCCCCGTCCGTACCGGCACGGGCGGGCTCTCCTGAGGAGAGGGAGGCTGGTGCGATATTAATTTTATTTGAATCCATATAATTTTCTTTATCCTCCTCTTTGGGGAGGTTGGTGGGGCTTATTATTTCAATCTGATCTCGCTAACACTACATCCCTGTGGTACCATCGGGAATACATTATTCTCTTTGGTAACCATTACTTCAAGCAGGAAAGAACCTTTGTGTTCAAGCATTTCTTTTAAAGAAGAGGAAATCTCCCCACGCTCTGAAATACTCTTTCCCTTAATTCTGTAGGCAGCGGCAAGTGCAACAAAATCAGGACTTTCTATATCAACGAAGGAATAACGGTGCTGATTAAAAAGTTCCTGCCATTGCCTTACCATTCCCAGGAATCTGTTGTTTAGAATCAGGATCTTCACGTCGATGTTACTCTGCATAATTGTTCCCAATTCCTGAAGGGTCATCTGAAAGCCGCCGTCGCCGATAACAGCAACAACTGTACGTTCGGGTGCTCCAAATTTTGCTCCTATGGCTGCGGGTAATGCAAATCCCATGGTTCCAAGTCCGCCGCTGGTTACATTACTTCTGGTTTTGTTAAGTTTTGCATACCTGCAGGCTACCATCTGGTGCTGGCCTACGTCGGTAACGATGATTGCCTCACCATGAGTTAATTCATTTAAGTGACTTATCACTTCACCCATAGTCAGTTCACCAGAAGCCGGATGTAGTTCATCATTGATTACAGCTTCGATTTCTTTCTGATCGAAATCTCTGAATTTCTTTAGCCATTCAGGATAGGTCTTCTGCTGAATAAGCGCTGTTAAGGCCGGTAAGGTCTCCTTACAATCGCCCCACACCGGAACAGTAGTCTGTACGTTTTTATCTATTTCTGAAGGGTCGATATCCAGGTGGATGATCTTTGCCTGTTTGGCATACTTATCAAGGCGGCCGGTTACACGGTCGTCAAATCTCATTCCAATAGCAATCATTACATCGCATTCATTGGTCAGAACGTTAGGTCCGTAATTCCCATGCATACCCAGCATTCCCACATTTAATGGGTGATCTGTTGGGATAGCCCCGGCTCCCAGAATGGTCCATGCTGAAGGGATTCCGCTCTTTTCTACGAAAGCTTTGAATTCTTTCTCTGCCTCTCCAAGAATTACTCCCTGTCCCCACAATACAAAAGGCTTTTTTGCCTGATTGATCAAGGCAGCTGCCTGTTCTATATATTCATTGCGGATGAGCGGCTTAGGACGATAGCTACGGATATGATTGCAGGGGGTATAACCACTATAATCGAATTTCTGTATCTGAGCATTCTTTGTAATATCAATCAAAACAGGTCCGGGTCTTCCACTTCTCGCGATGTAGAAAGCCTTGCTGAGTACTTCCGGAATTTCTGTAGCATCAGTGACCTGATAATTCCATTTTGTGACAGGAGTGGTTATATTGATTACATCTGTCTCCTGAAATGCGTCAGTACCCAAAAGATGTGCAAATACCTGGCCGGTGATACAAACCAGAGGTGTGCTGTCGATCATAGCATCAGCTAATCCGGTAACCAGGTTGGTAGCACCGGGGCCGCTGGTTGCAAATACCACACCGACCTTGCCCGAAGTTCTGGCAAAACCCTGGCCGGCGTGAATACCACCCTGCTCATGTCTTACCAAAATATGGTTTAATTTTTCTTTGTAATCGTACAATGCATCATAGATCGGCATAATTGCCCCGCCAGGGTACCCGAATATTACTTCTGTGCCTTCGGCGATCAATGCTTCGAGAAGGGCTACAGAACCCGAAATTTCAATCGTTTCAACTCCTGTAGGGTTACTCAATGCCTGCTGCTCAATTTCCATAATTATTTATTTATGTGTTTGTATCAATAATCAAATGAATCAATTCACCCGATCATTTCATTATTCTTCGTCAGTTACGCAACCTTCGCTGGCGTTCTTTACCTGTTTAAAATATTTAAATAACACTCCGTTCTTAACAGGAGGTGCCGGCTGCTGCCATAGTTTTCTTCTGTGTTCCATTTCTTCGGCTGTGATCATTACATCGATGGAGTTTTTGTTCGCGTCAATCTGAATGATATCATCATCCTTCACAAGACCAATATTTCCGCCTTCAAAAGCTTCCGGTGTAATATGCCCAACCACAAAACCATGTGTTCCTCCTGAAAAGCGTCCATCTGTAATAAGCGCAACTGAAGCACCTAAGCCGGCTCCGAAGATCGCAGATGTTGGTTTAAGCATTTCGGGCATGCCCGGTGCACCTTTAGGCCCAACATTCCTGATTACAACAACATCGCCTGCTTTCACCTTCCCGCTACTGATACCATGGATCAATTCAAACTCACCGTCAAATACACGCGCCGGACCAGTGAATGATTCGCCTTCCTTTCCACTTATTTTAGCAACAGAACCCTGAGGTGCAAGGTTGCCGTAAAGCATTTGTAAATGCCCGGTTTTCTTTATCGGATTTTCGTAAGGATAGATTACATCCTGATTTTCAAAATTAAGATCAGCAGCTTCGGCCACATTTTCTGCCAGTGTTCTTCCTGTAACGGTCAGGCAATCACCATGCAGCAATCCTTTTTGTAACAGATATTTTAAAACTGAGGGTAATCCGCCAATCGCATGAACGTCTTCCATCATGTATTTTCCGCTAGGTTTAAGATCAGCAATAACTGAAGTCTCATCACTAATCCTCTGGAAATATTCAAGGTCAAGCTTAATTCCAACCGATTTAGCCATGGCAATCAAATGCAGAACTGCATTAGTTGAACCACCAAGAACCATTACCGTTATTATGGCATTATGAAATGCCTTTTCTGTCATGATATCTCTTGGTTTGATATCTTTCTCAAGTAGTATCCTGATGTATTTACCAGCATCAAGACATTCCTGCTTCTTCTCTTCACTCAATGCCAGATAGGTTGAGCTGTAAGGTAAACTCATTCCCATTGCTTCAATTGCTGAAGCCATTGTATTTGCAGTATACATGCCACCACAGGCACCTGCACCCGGACAAGCGTGTTCTATAACTCCCTGAAAATCTTCTTCTGCAAGGTTGCCAGCCATTTTCTGACCTAATGCTTCAAATGCCGAAACAATATTCAGCGATTGCCCTTTATAATTCCCGGAATGGATACTTCCACCATAAACCATGATTGCCGGTCTGTTCAAGCGGCCCATCGCCATGATAGCTCCCGGCATATTCTTATCACAACCCGGTAATGCAATAAGTCCGTCGTAGTAATGTCCGCCGCAGACAGTTTCGATAGAATCGGCGATCAAATCTCTGGAAACCAGAGAATAACGCATTCCTTCTGTACCATTTGTTATACCATCACTGATACCAATGGTATGAAACATTAAACCAACCAAATCATTGTTCCAGACACCTTTCTTGACCACTGCGGCAAGTTCATTCAGGTGCATATTGCAGGTATTACCATCATAGCCCATACTTACAATGCCTACCTGTGCCTTGGCCAGATCTTCTCTGGTTAATCCAATCCCATACAGCATGGCCTGTGAGGCTGGTTGCGTTGGATCCTGGGTGATTGTTTTGCTGTATTTATTAAGTTCCATTGTTCAGATTCTTGTATCTTAATTTCTATTTTTTAACTATATTTTATCTAAAAAAAAAGCCTTTCTATTAAAGGAAGGCGCTGGTCTTTTTATTTGATTTTAAAAGATTTTACACCTTAAGAGCAGGGACGAGCAGAATATAAATGAGGGAAAGGATACCCGGAATAGTCAGTTTATTAAAATTAAGATTCAAAGCGCCATTCATTATACAAACGTTTATAATTTCCTGTTTCATTTAAATCTCAATTTAAGGCCTTCGGATTTAAGTATCAATAGGCAATGCATTTTTTTTAAATTAGAATAAAATATTAAAAATTTTTAAAAATCAATATTAAATTCTGATATGATAAAAAATATCAATATTAAATTTTGCGTAAATATACCAAAACGGTTTTGGGTTTTCGGTTCATGAAATTTTCGTTCAGATCAAACCGTCTGATTTCTGCCTGAAATCCTGAAAGAGTCCGAAAAAAATCAAAATTAAGTGCATAAAAAAAGCCCCTCGATCTGTTGATCAGAGGGGCTTCTTTTTTTAATGTGGCTCAGGAATTCTGTGTTCCTTCAGCAAGTACCATAATATTATTATCAAGTACTTCAATGACACCGCCTTTGATAAAAATAGTTTCTTCATCCTTATCAGTACGGATGATTACTTTGCCATCTTCCAAAGTTGAAATTACAGGTGCGTGATCTTTAAGTACTTCGAAAGATCCCATGGTACCCGGTACGGTCACAGACCTTACTTCGCCTTCAAAGACTTTTTTATCAGGAGTTAATATTTCTAGTTTCATAGTTGAGTATTGAGTATTGAGTATTGAGTATTGAGTATCGGATCACAATACTCAATACTAATATCTCTGTACTAATTTACGCGTTTGCTTCAGCTAATAATTTTTTGCCTTTCTCGATTGCATCTTCGATAGTACCTACAAGGTTGAACGCAGCTTCAGGATACTCATCCACTTCACCGTCCATAATCATATTGAATCCTTTGATGGTATCTTTGATGTCAACCAATACACCTTTTAATCCGGTGAACTGTTCAGCTACGAAGAAAGGCTGGGATAAGAAACGCTGCACGCGGCGAGCACGACCTACTACCAGTTTATCTTCTTCAGATAACTCGTCCATACCAAGAATGGCGATGATATCCTGTAATTCTTTATAACGCTGTAAGATTTCTTTCACACGTTGTGCAGTACCATAATGCTCATCACCAAGTGTTGCGGCATTCAGGATACGTGAAGTTGAATCCAATGGATCCACTGCCGGATAAATTCCAAGCTCAGCGATCTTACGGGATAATACGGTTGTTGCATCAAGGTGAGCAAATGTTGTTGCCGGTGCAGGGTCAGTTAAATCATCCGCAGGCACATAAACAGCCTGTACAGATGTAATTGAACCACGCTTAGTGGATGTGATCCTCTCCTGCATCAATCCCATCTCAGTTGCCAGTGTTGGCTGATATCCTACCGCAGATGGCATACGTCCAAGAAGTGCCGAAACCTCAGAACCTGCCTGAGTGAAACGGAATATATTATCTACGAAGAAAAGAATATCTTTTCCCTGTCCTTCACCTTCACCATCACGGAAATATTCAGCTACAGTAAGACCTGACAAAGCAACACGTGCACGTGCACCAGGAGGCTCATTCATTTGTCCGAATACCAGTGTAGCTTTAGAATCTTTTAATGCTTCTTTATCAACAGATTTTAGATCCCAGCCGCCTTCTTCCATAGAATGTTTGAAGGCATCACCATAATTAATTACACCCGACTCAATAAACTCACGTAAAAGATCATTTCCCTCACGTGTACGCTCACCAACTCCGGCAAAAACTGATAAACCTGCATATGCTTTCGCAATGTTATTTACCAGCTCCATGATCAATACTGTTTTACCAACACCTGCACCACCAAACAAACCGATCTTACCACCTTTTGCATAAGGCTCAAGAAGGTCAATCACTTTGATCCCTGTGAAAAGTACTTCAGTTTCAGTACTTAATTCATCGAATTTTGGTGGAGTATTGTGGATTGGATAACCATCAGAATTGTCCATTGTATCAATTCCGTCGATAGCCTGTCCAACAACGTTGAACAAACGACCTTTGATCTTGTCACCAATAGGCATTTTTATAGCAGATCCGGTATCAATTACTTTCATTCCACGAACAAGTCCGTCTGTTGAGTCCATCGCGATAGCACGAACTCTATCTTCTCCAAGGTGTTGCTGAACTTCAAGAATGATCTTTTGTCCGTTATCTTTTACAATTTCAAGTGCATCGTAAATCTTTGGCAATTGGGCATTCTCAGTGAAGCTGACGTCTACTACAGGTCCGATAATCTGTGCAATTTTTCCGGCGTTTGGCATATTTTTTGTAAATCTTTATTAAATCAACAATTTAAGCCCGTTTAAGGGGCATTTTTTGGTCTGCAAAAATACTCTTTATCCCCGTAAATCAAATACTTAATTGAAGTTTTTTTATAATATTTAGTAAATAGTATTGAGTAGTGAGAGCCAAGAACCAAGAGCCAGGAACCAAGACAGGGTGAAGATTTTCAAGGTACTCAGGAATCTTGTTTCCAACTCTCCATTCTCCACTATCAACTCTCCATTATCAATTGAATCACATTTTTTTCCTTTCTTTGAAAAATTACTGTTTTATTTGGGCGATGAAAAGAATTCTTGTAACCGGCAGTAATGGCCTATTGGGTCAGAAATTAACGGACCTTTGTCTGCACGATCCCGAAATAGTTTTAATTGCAAGCTCAAAGGGTCCTAACCGGCATCCGGTAAAAGATGGATACATCTATGAGGATATGGATATACTCGATCCGCTGCAAATTCAGAGGGTCGTAGAAAAATATAATCCCGATACGATTATTAATACTGCAGCCATGACCAATGTAGATGCCTGCGAAAGTGATAAAGAAAATTGTTATGCACTTAATGTAGGTTCGGTTGAAAGCCTGATCGGACTTTCTGAGCAACACAACATTCAATTAATACAGCTGTCTACCGATTTTATATTCGACGGAGAAAGCGGTCCGTATACCGAAGATGATCAGCCTAATCCACTGAGTTATTATGGGCAAACAAAGCTTGAAGCGGAGCAACTTCTGCAGCAATCATCCTGCAGATGGGTTATTTTGCGAACCATCATTGTTTATGGTATCGTAAATGACATGAGCCGGAGCAACATCATTCTTTGGGCAAAGGGAGCACTCGAAAAGGGTAGTCCGATCAATGTGGTAGATGATCAATGGCGCATGCCAACCCTTGCCGAAGATCTTGCCGAATGCTGCCTGCTTGCCGCAAAGAAAAATGCTGAAGGGATTTTCAATGCTTCAGGGAAGGATATGCTGAGTATACTGGAACTGGTGAAGAAAGTTGCTGAATACTGGAAGCTGGATCAGGCCCTCATCAAACCCATCCCTGCCGAAAGTTTAAATCAGGCTGCAAAGCGCCCTAAACGAACCGGGTTTATTCTGGATAAGGCGAAAAATGTGCTGGGCTACAATCCCAAATCCATTGAAGAGGGAATTGCCTTTGTGGATGCTCAGCTCAAAGCGATTTCTGAGTCGAAATAGCAAAGTATGTGTGCAGAATATCCTGAAATTATTTATAATATTACCTTTGACCGAAATATAAATAAATTAAAAAATATGGCATTATCACAAGGTCAAAAAGCACCTGATTTCAAATTGTACAGTTCAGAACTTAAGGAAATTTCATTAAGTGATTTTAAAGGCAAAAAAGTTGTGATCCATTTCTTTCCAATGGCATTTACAGGAGTTTGTACCACTCAACTATGTACCATGCGCGATACTTTCGGCTATTATGATGGGCTTGGTGCAGCGATTTTGGCAATTTCTGTTGATTCCCCTTTTACACTAGCAAAATTTAAAGAGTTAAACAACTATCAGTTTCCGCTTTTGTCGGATTTTAACAAAGAGGTTTCAAAAGCATACGGAGCATATTATGATGAATTTGTATTCAATCTGAAGGGAGTGGCAAAAAGAGCTGCCTTTGTTCTGGATGAGGATCATCAGATCGTTTACGCACAGGTACTGGAATCTGCGGGTGATTTGCCTGATTTTGATGCGATACGTGAAGTGCTGAACTAAAAACAACATTAGGGTCCGGAAGAATTTTAAGGCCTGATTTTTAACCGATTGGCTTTTTTTCAAAAAAACTATGTTAGTTTGAAAAGAAAGCATATTTTTGCAGTCCGTTAAAAAAGGCACCTGTAGCTTAATTGGATAGAGCACCTGACTACGGATCAGGAGGTTAGGGGTTCGACTCCCTTCAGGTGCACAACGCACATCATTGAAAGCCTTTTCGTAATTAAGTCGAAAAGGCTTTTAATATTTTATTAGGTATTTCTGTTTCAAACGAATTAATTTGAAATAGAAAATAATTTACATTCGAATGCTGAACTTAGTATTGTTTGGCCCTCCGGGAGCTGGTAAAGGAACACAATCCGAAAAATTAATTGAAAAGTATCAATTAGTCCATTTGTCTACAGGTGACATTCTGAGATCCGAAATTTCTAACGGGACTGAATTAGGTCTTGAGGCTAAAAAGCTGATGGATCAGGGTGTTTTAGTTCCGGATGAAGTTGTTATTGGAATGATAAGCAATAAGCTGGATTCAAATAAAGACGCCGGAGGTTTTATTTTTGACGGATTTCCCCGCACAGTAACGCAGGCAGAGGCTCTAGATAAGTTATTAGCGACCAAATCATCAGCTATATCCGGAATGGTAGCGCTGGTGGTAGAACCTGAAGAACTTGAAAAGCGACTTTTATTAAGAGGTAAAGATTCGGGTCGTCCGGATGATGCTAATCCTGAGATCATCCGCAAGCGCATTGTTGAATATAACTCTAAAACTGCTCCGGTAGCAAATTACTATAAAGAGCAGAATAAACTGACCAGTATTAATGGTGTCGGAACTATTGATCAGATCTTTGATTCGATCTGTTCAGTGGTAAATACTTATTAATGCTGATATATTCTTCAATAAATCTTTCTGAGATCAATCAATTTTCTGCCCGGATTTTGTTCTCTGTAAATTAAAATTATGTCTCAGAGCTCAAATTTTGTTGATTACGTAAAAATATGCTGTCGTTCAGGACATGGTGGAGCGGGTTCATCCCATTTACACCGTGATATTCTGACCTCCAAAGGAGGCCCTGATGGGGGAGATGGCGGGCGTGGTGGGCATATCATACTTAAAGGTAGGAGCCAGCTCTGGACATTACTTCACCTGAAATACAGGAAACATATCATTGCCGAGAATGGATTTCCCGGATCCAGCGGACAGAAATCAGGCCGTACAGGTAAGGATGAGATACTGGAAGTTCCTTTGGGAACCATCGCAAGAGATGCCGAAACAGGTGAAATTCTGTTCGAAATCACAAAAGATGGAGAAACAAAGATTTTAACTCCGGGTGGTCGTGGCGGTTTGGGAAACTGGCATTTCAAAACTTCAACAAAACAAACCCCTCGTTTTTCTCAACCGGGTGAAGCTGGTAAGGAAGAGTGGATGGTGCTTGAACTGAAGATCCTTGCAGATGTTGGTTTGGTAGGTTTTCCAAATGCCGGTAAATCAACCTTGCTATCTGTAGTTTCTGCAGCAAAGCCCGAGATTGCAGATTATGCTTTCACTACCCTTGTTCCAAATTTGGGTATAGTTTCTTACCGCGATAACCGCTCGTTTATTATGGCTGATATCCCGGGAATTATCGAGGGAGCTTCTAAAGGAAAGGGACTTGGCATTCGTTTCCTCAGACATATTGAACGTAATTCTGTTTTGTTATTTTTAGTCCCGGCAGATACCGCAAGGACAATAAAACAGGAATATGAAATCCTGCTGAATGAGCTTGAAGATTATAATCCTGAACTGATGCATAAACCCCGCATCCTGGCTATCAGTAAATCTGATCTGCTCGATGAGGAGCTGATGAACGAAATGAAACAGGATTTACCTGCCATTCCTTTTGTCTTTATCTCATCAGTTGCTCAGAAAGGGCTGCTTGAACTGAAAGATATGCTTTGGAAGGTTATCAATACAGGAATTGATAACCAGTCTGTATAAAATTTCAGGACGAGACAATCCACCGACTTACGAAATCACATAGGCGTTTAGAAAGTTGATTTCGTCACCAGATAGCTATCGGGTCGCCAAAAAAATACAGTGACTGACGAATTTATCTTGCATGATGCTCAGGTAAATTCGTAAGTCTTAACGATCCGACTTGCGAAATCACCTGACCGAGCGGAAAGTCGATTTCGCCAGTCGCAAATCAAATGAGTGACTGACGAATTTATCTTGTATGACGCCTAAGTAAATTCGTAAGTCTGAACTTCTCCGACTTGCGAAATCACCTGACCGAGCGGAAAGTCGATTTCGCTAGTCGCAAATCAAATGAGTGACTGACGAATTTATCTTGCATGATGCTTAAGTAAATTCGTAAGTCTTTTCCTGACTGAAATTTTACAAGCTCTTTTTAATTCATTTGAATAACTTTGGACATTATCTGTATATATGAAACTTGCAATTAACGGATTTGGCCGTATCGGAAGGATTACTCTGAGAGCCCTGCTACAAAGACCAGGACTCGAAATTGTTGCGATAAATGATCTTTCTGATACAAAAACCCTTGCTCATCTGTTTAAATACGACTCTGTTCACAGAGGATTTGAGGGGGAAGTATCCGCTGAAAATGGTCATTTAGTAATAAATGGCCAAAAGATCCGGGTTTTTGCTGAAAAGGATCCGTCGAAACTTCCGTGGAAGGAAATGAATGTTGAGCTGGTCATTGAGTCTAGCGGAAAATTTACTGATAAAGCCGGCGCCGGTTTACATTTGCAGGCAGGAGCCAGGCAGGTTATTATTTCTGCTCCCTCATCCGACAGGGAAATTGCTACTGTAGTTTTGGGTGTGAACGACCATCTGGTTGATCTACATGCATCAATTCTTTCAAACGCCTCCTGTACAACCAATAATGTTGCGCCTATGGTTAAAGTATTGGATGACCAGTGGGGTATTGTAGATGGTTACATTACGACAGTGCACTCCATGACCGGTGACCAGAATCTGCATGATGCTCCTCATAAAGATCTTAGGAGAGCCAGAGCAGCTTCAGCATCCATTATTCCAACCACTACTGGTGCAGCAAAAGCGATCACTACGATCTTTCCGCACCTCGAAGGGAAATTGGGAGGTGCGGGTATTCGTGTTCCGGTTTTGAATGGATCACTTACAGACTTTACTTGCACACTTAAAAAGAAGGTGAGTACTAAGGAGATTAATGAGGCTTTTTTAATAGCCTCACAAGGATATTTAAAAGGGATTCTCGAATATACCTCGGATCCAATTGTATCGGTTGATATTTTGGATAATCCCCATTCCTGCATTTTTGACTCTGAACTTAGTTCAGTGGTTGGTGAGTTGGTCAAAGTTGTTGGATGGTATGATAATGAGTCAGGTTATTCGAACCGTCTGGCTGATCTGGTGATTAAAATTGCTGCTCTTAGAAAATAATCTCCCTGTTATGATCAGATTTATCAGCACAAAAGATGCATTGGCTCTGCGAAGCCCTGTCTTAAGAGAGGGATTAGCTCCTGAACTTTGCCGTTTTGATGGAGATGATGACGAAAATACATTTCACCTGGGCTATTTTAAGGACGATGAACTGATCTGCATCGGAAGTTTTCACAAGCAGGGTAAAAATGGTTATGCGGGTGAGGGATATCAATTGAGAGGAATGGCCACAAGGGTAGATTATCAGGGAAAGGGAATTGGCAATCAGTTGCTCAATTTTGCGATAGTTTACCTCCGGGGCCGAAAAGTAAATTATATCTGGTGTAATGCCAGAAAAAATGCCTGCAGATTTTATCTGGGCATAGGATTTGAAATCATTTCTGATGAATTCGAAATTATGGGTGTTGGTCCTCACAGGGTAATGTACCTGAAGATCCAGTAATAAATAAGCCTAACAAATGATTATATGAATACGATAGATTTTTTAAATTTTTCTGGTAAGAAAGCACTTATACGCGTCGATTTTAATGTCCCGCTTGATGATAAGTTCAATATTACAGACGATAACCGCATGGTTGGGGCTGTTCCAACTATTGAGAAGATATTGAATGACGGTGGTTCGGTTATTTTGATGTCACATTTGGGAAGGCCTAAAGACGGGCCTGCAGAGAAGTATTCCTTAAGGCACCTGGTCAGGCATCTCGCCATCTTATTAAACAGGGATGTTCAGTTTGCTGACGATTGCATAGGTGAGAGTGCTGTTTCGAAAGCGAAGGAGTTAAAATCTGGTGAAGTCTTATTACTTGAAAACCTCCGTTTTTATAAAGAAGAAGAAAAAGGTGATGAAGCATTTGCAGAAAAGCTGGCTGCTCTGGGCGATGTATATGTAAATGATGCTTTTGGTACAGCTCACCGTGCGCATGCCTCTACTGCGATCATTGCTAAATTCTTTCCGGCTGCTAAATATTTCGGTTACCTGATGGCCGGTGAACTGGCTAATGCCGAGAAAATATTGAATCATGCCGAAAAGCCGTTTACTGCAATTATGGGTGGTGCAAAAGTGTCTGATAAGATTCTTTTGATAGAACAATTATTGGAAAAGGTTGATAACCTGATTGTTGGGGGTGGAATGGCATATACTTTTGCGAAGGCGCAGGGAGGGCAGATTGGTAATTCATTGGTCGAAGATGATAAACTAGATCTTGCAATTGAATTGTTGAAAAAGGCGAAAGCTAAAAACGTTAATTTGCTTCTTCCAGTTGATTCAGTGGTAGCAGATGCCTTTGCCGCTGATGCCAATACTGCAATTGCTCAAAATGATGCTATACCTACTGGCTGGATGGGACTTGATATTGGCCCGGAGTCAGTTAAAAGTTTCAGTTCTGTTGTTAAGAGTTCCAAAACTATCCTTTGGAATGGCCCGATGGGTGTTTTTGAGATGGAAAAATTTGAAACAGGGACCAAATCAGTTGCTGAAGCAGTAGTAGAGGCTACAAAAAATGGTGCATTCTCATTGATAGGTGGAGGAGACTCTGCCGCTGCGGTGGCTAAATTCGGTTTTGAGGATGAAGTAAGCTATGTATCTACCGGCGGTGGAGCGCTGCTGGAATACATGGAAGGCAAGGAATTGCCAGGGGTGAAGGCGATTTCTTCCGGGTCAAGCCCGGAATGACAGAAGGATAGTAATATCATAGGCGATTTGTCATTTCGGGCTTGACCCCAATTTCATTATTTAAGAGACTGTTTGGTTTCATGGTTTTAAAATGTCTGTGGAACCTCCCGACTCTTAAATAATGACATTGGGCTTGACCTGTTTGTCATTCCGGGTCTGACCCGGAACCGGAACAGCCCTCGGGTTCAATTGTATAGGCAGCAGTAGCTATTTTCCAGCCTTCAATCGTTTTAAGCATAGTAAATAGATCTACTCCGCAATGTGAGAATTTGCCGCTGATATTCAGGGTATAAGGTACCCAGGCCATCGCAATCCGATTGTGAATTTTTACTTCTGAAGAAAGCATTCTTTCCTGAATAACCCTTGCCGGATTTATCAAAGTTTTCATGAAATCACTAAACTGCCGCATAGAATATTTTGCTGCATTTTCTTTTTCAGAGATCGCCCAGACTTGTCCATTTGTTAGTAATATAGATTTAAACAGTACCGTGTCCTGTTTTTCGAGTGCATCAAAAAACTGCTGAACTTTCAACAGAATTTCTTTTTCTTCAGGGTTTTGCTTCTTCTGAGCAAAAGAATTAATGCTGATTAACAGCAGAATCAAAAGGAAAAATCTATTCATGGTTTATTTTTAAATTTTCATCAGGGCAAATGCATCCATTATTTTAATCCAGAATTCCCATTGTGAAACAAAATTCATGAGTAAATGTTGAAGTATGAACAGAACCAAAGCTAACAGGTATGGCAGGTGTATCATTCCTGTCCGTTTATCATCCAGCAACAATAATACAAGTACAGTTTCGATAATGATATAGCTGATATTAAGTGATTTATCAAAATTATTAATAATGGGGAATTGAAAAAGAAGACGTGTCAGAGCTGGTATTAAAGGCCCTAGTACTGTACAAGCAATATAACGTGCGTGAAGCTGAATTTCTTTACGCTTATAAATTGCCAGGATGTAGAATAACAGAAACTGAATTAATGTTACGAAATCTATGAATGCTAACTGATACGGGACAAACGGAGGAAAGGAATCTTTCCTGATCAGCATGATTTGCACCATGTTCAGCGCACTTAGAATGATCAGCGGGACTAATAAAAAAGATAATTTACCAATTCTTCTATGCCATTTAAGGTTGCCGGTTTTATATAGAAATGGCTGTATGATCAGCAGGACTAACCACAAAGTAGCTGTGATGCCATGAAAGTGATGAGCATTATCCGTACTTGTTAAACGATTGAAATAGGATGGGAAGAAAGCGAAAATGGTAAGCACTGCCGCCAGGATAAAATACAGATATGCATTTCCGTAAAAGAGCTTTCTGTTTGGGTTAGAGTCCATCATCATCTTTAAAAATTTAAATTACATTTCAGTAATTTTCATTTTATGAATAAGCAATACAAAATCCTGGCTACTTCAGTTTTGGAAGGGTCAGGTTATTCAATGCGCTCTTTTGTGCCAAAGTAGCTTCAACCTCTTCCAGCTTTCGCGGTGCAGCGACTGATAAGTTTTCATTCCCGGATTTGCCGATTAGCAGATCGTCTTCAATCCGAACGGCAATGTCCCACCATTTAGGATCACAAGGGCTGCCTTTAGGAATGTAAATACCAGGCTCAACCGTAATCACCATATTCTCTTTTAACACTGGTGTGATGTTTTTATCATGAACATCGAGTCCAAGGTGGTGTGAAACACCATGAATATAGTATCGCGAGACATCTTTTTTCTCTTTGATGATACCAAGTTCCAGCAGCCCTTGTGCAAGCACTTCAGTAGTTTTTACATTCAGATCCCGGAATGGTGTTCCTTCTTTTACAATTTTAAAGACCTCTTCCTGAGCTTTGTAAACCAACTGATAGATCGCTTTCTGCTCAGGACTGAATTTTCCGTTTGCAGGAACCGTCCGGGTGATATCGGCCGAATAACCATGATACTCAGATCCTACATCCATCAAAACCAGCTGATTATCAACTTTTGTGGCATTATTCTCAATATAATGAAGTATACAGCCATTGCCACCAGCACCCACAATTGGAGGGTAACCCTCATCCATTGCACCATAGCGTTTATGAACATAATGAAATATTCCTGTTAGCTCTGATTCAGACATGGCAGGTGTGATAGCCTTCATTACTTCTTTATGGGCAATGGCCGAAAGCTGAATAGATTTTCTTAGTAAAACCAGTTCTTCAGGAGTTTTAATCTCCCTTAGAGAAGAAATCAGTTTGTTATATTCCTGGGAAGGGGACGGATTTTCTTTAATCTTTTTCTGTACCATGGCCAGAGTAGCTTCATCAGGATTTTGAATGATCTGGTTTAAAAGCGGATCATTCCGGTAATCAGCATCTTCCGTATTGGCCATGCTTGCTTTGATCCGGCTTACTCTGTTAGCCAGATTTGAAGGAGAAGTAGAATTGGCGAGCAGATTATGTGCCTGAATCACGTATTTATTCTCTCGTTTTTTTATCTGTGCTTTTTCAGAGAATGTGTTGATCATTGATTGCAATGTCCCTGAACCGGCATCATCCGGGAATATATCATATTGTATACTTTTAAAGCCGTTGAAGTCAATTTCAAATGTTTTAAACTGTTCTGTGGTAAATGCATAAGCAAAACCTAAATCTTTTTTTGCACCATCTGCGCCAAGCCGCCGACCTGTCCATTGTTCCAGTAAAGGATTACGACTCCGGACAAAAATCACTTCATTGTATGATCGATCGCCATTTTTTTGCATCTCCTTAAAGATGATCAGCATACCATCAGGTTCTTTATAACCACTCAGGTAATACAGGTCAGGATTAGGGTGGTAGCTGTAGGTAACGTCATTAGAAAATACCCGCTCAGGGAAGGAAAAAATTACAGCGACTGAATTTTCGGGCATCTTCTGGCGATAGGCTTCTCTTCTACCAGCATGAAATTCTTTACTAAGGAAGTCGCCTGGAAGATTATGCTGGGCATTTGCATTAAACGATAGTACAAATAGCCAAAGGCCGATGATGTATTTATTCATGAATTTGTTTCAAACTGGTTAGTTAAAAGAATATTTTTTAGCTATTCAAAGCTAAACTATAATGGAAAGTAGAAATAAAAATTGATTTTTCATAATCAGCTGATTATCTAATCGTTCTGACTATTTGCTACGCTCTTTTAAAGGATACAATAATCTGAAAGCATTAAAAATGGCCTGATGTGTGATCGTTGCATGGTCCTCATCCGGAAGGTAATCGAAATGTACCTGCACTGTTTTACTTTTGCCGGCTTTTAATTTTTCAGCCAGTAAATTGGCATCCATTTCCATTACATGGGGTGTATTTCCGGGACTTAACCCTTCTTTCCCAACCCCGATATAAATGCCGGTGCTTTGAGAGAAACCCTCAGAAAGCAGGCTGGAATTTTGTTTGAGCAAGGAGCCGTTGTCCCACCATAAAGAGGGGCTGATGATGATATATTTATTAAAGAGCTCAGGTTTTTTCATTAAGATTTCGGTAGCCAGTAAGCCTCCTAGAGATTGACCGATAATCATTTTTGAATCATTTACATTGTATTCCTTCTCAATAAAGGGTTGTAGTTCTTTTTCAATAAAAGCGATGAACTTGTCGGAATGCCCTGTGCCTGGGAATTGTTTTTTATCCTCCTCAATACTGCTGGGATAGGTAAAATCCCGTTTGCGATTGATATTAGCTATACCCACTACAATGGATTCAGGAAGGCGGTTAATCCAGGGGAAATTATTGAATTGTACCAATCCGGCAACATGTATAAAATCTTCATCTGCAGAACCATCGAGCAAATAGATTACCGGGTATCGGGAACTGTCAGCCCTGCTGTAACCAGCTGGCAGGTAAATGTTCAGGGTTCTTTTCTCAGCTAATTCTAAAGAGTTTATCTCAAGGATCTCACCTAGTATAAAAGGCTTGCTCTGGCTTCTGGCCTGGCTTAACAATGTGCCTGAGCAGAGACAAAAGCAGAAAAGTAAAATGATTTTTCTCATCGGGTATATGCCTTGGATTAGGGTTAAATTTTCTCAAGATAGTTATCTTCGGATTAGTAACAAACAGATGTGAAGAGCTAATTAATCCCCTTTAACAGATTTCTGAAACATCCTATCTTAAATCATTGATATTGTCGAGTATAAAGCATTGATCCCATTTAGTCATGCCAATTTTAGGATAGTAGTTCACTGCTTTTGGAGCTGAAAGTAAAATTAGTTTCGCCCTGGGTGTAGTTATTTTGGTTTGTCTGACTAATTCTTTGCCAATTCCCATTTTCTGATACTTTTTGTCAACAGCCAAATCTGACAGGTAGGTGCAAAATACAAAGTCAGTCAGAGATCGGGCAATGCCAACGAGTTTGCCATTATCTCTCGCAGTTATTATTAAATTGCCGTGTTTGAGCATTTCAGACAATCTTTCAGGTTCCCCAATTGGTCTTCTTTCTCCTAAAGTTGAATTCAGCAATACGCTTTTGAATTCGTCAACACTCAGGTTTTCTTCTTGTTGATAATTTATCATCTATTCCTTTTTAACTGGTTAAAAATTCTTTTCTGTTTCAGCGTTAATACCCTCTCAGGCAGGAAGCATTTTTAATACTCAGGTCTGTTTAATTGGCCGTCCTTTGCGTTTGAATTAATATTTTTTCAAAAAGCAACAACATAAAATAGTCACTAAAGGCGTTATATAATAATTGGTATTTAAGGTAAAGTGTGAATTTTATAATTCTCTATAGAAATCATGTAAGTTAAAACCCTGGTTCATTATTAGATTTGTGTTGAAAATACTAATTAAGGGATGAAATATAGCAAAGGTCAATTTTTGAATCAAAAATATCATTCACTGTAATAGTCTGTTAAAAAGAAATTCATGGAAAGAGTAGCTAAGGGATATAATTTACTGAGCAGGGTGAATAACTTCGATTTATCTTATGATGATCTTGGAGAAGGGATTGTTCCAATTATTTTTTTGCATGGGTTTCCCTTCAGTAAGCAAATGTGGCAGGCTCAGCTTGATTTTTTAAAGTCTTCAAATCGTGTGATTGCCTGTGACATAAGAGGATTTGGAAATTCCAAAGACGAGGAATCAGTCCTGAGCATTGATTTGTTTGGAGATGATCTAATACAGTTTATGGATAGGTTGAACATTGATAAAGCTGTTGTTTGCGGATTATCGATGGGTGGTTACATTGCGCTTAATGCACATAAACGATACTCTGATCGTTTTGAGGCCTTGATTTTATGTGATACGCAATGTATCGCCGACACTCCTGAAGGAAAGGCAAAGCGCTATAAGCTGATCGATGAAATAGCTTTGAACGGAACTGAAAACTTCACTGAAGGATTTGTAAAAAATGTTTTCCATAAGGATTCATTGACTGAAAAAAAGAAAATTGTTGAGGAACTTCGAAATATTATCCTTTCAAATTCTAAGCATGTAATCATAATGGGTCTAAGAGCATTAGCTGAGCGTTCTGAAACGTGTTCTTCACTAAGTGAGGTGAATATTCCAACATTGATTATTTGCGGTAGAGAAGATCAGGTAACGCCCCTTGCTCAGTCTGAATTTATGAATAAAAGTATCAAAGGGTCAATACTTCGCATTGTTAATCATGCTGGCCATGTTTCTAATCTTGAACAAGCTCATGAATTCAACAAACATCTTCAAGATTTTTTAAAACAATAGATGCTGCTGGCGTTCAGAATTGAGTGAAAATAATCCGCATTCATCAGATTTTGAATACCTCTCTGAAACAGAATAGCATATTTTTATTACCCTGTTTTTGATTTCGCTCCATTTTGATGTAATTTCAGCCCTGATGCAGTTTTTGCGCTGTACCTTTGCATTTAGATTGAATTATTATGAGTAATACCCTGGCTGAATTTAAGAATCTTGTTGGAACAAAGTTTGAGATGTATAACAGTTTGTTTACTTCTCTGCCATTTCATAAGGTTGAAAAAACAGGAATTTTACTTTCTTTATTTTTGCTGCATTGTGAAGAAGGCTTTCGAAATAATCAGAGCCCGGCGGAAATTATAGATTCATTTTTTCGCCAGTACACCAACTATGTCAGTAGTAAAGAGCAGATAGATCTTTTATTCAGATTTATTCAATATTCTGAAAGACAGGTCGTATTATTTGATGCATTGGAAGATGCAGCATTTAGTGCCACTCATGATATGGATGGCTCAGGTACTCTAAAGCAGCTTCAAACCGAAGTTGTTCAGACAAATTCCCAGCAGCAACTGGCAGAGAAGCTCAAAGATTTTTCTGTTCGCCTGGTACTAACCGCTCATCCCAATCAGTTTTACCCGAGTGCAGTTCTGGGTATTATCCATGATCTTGGGAAAGCGCTTCAAAAGGATGATACGGTTTTGGTGAATACCTACCTGCAGCAATTAGGAAAAACACCATTCTTTAAAAAGGAAAAACCAACACCATACGATGAAGCAGTTAACCTGATATGGTTTTTAGAGAATGTTTTTTATCATTCAGCAGGACATATTTTATCTTTTCTGAACAGTGAATTTCCTGATGCGGTAACAGAAGAAAATCAATTGATCAGGATGGGATTCTGGCCGGGAGGCGATCGTGACGGAAATCCTTTTGTAAAAGCAGATACTACCTTAAAAGTCGCAGAAGCTTTGAGGCAAAGTATCATTAAATGCTACTACATGGAGGTGCGCTTACTTAAAGGCAGACTGACATTCCAGGGTGTTGATACCTTGTTGGCTTCTCTGGAAGACCGGCTTTATAAGAATCTGTTTATTCCAGGATATAATGCGTACCTCTCAAAGGATGAAATAAGTGCTACTTTGATAGAAATTAGGGACATACTCATTGAAAAACATAATAGCCTGTTTCTAAACAAGGTAAACAATTTACTCGATAAGGTTAACTTATTTGGTTTGTTCTTTGCCTCATTGGATGTTAGACAGGATAGTTCGGTTCATAAGGAGCTGGTAGAACTTGTTTCAGAAAAAACCAGCGTTCTTCCCAAAAATTATAAAAATCTTTCAGAAGAATCAAAAATTCAGCTTTTGCAGAATATTGATTCATTGGTAGTTGATACAGATCTTGATAAGGATACCTTTGATACCATTCTTTCCACCAGAACCATTCAACGATTTAACGGACCTGAAGGCTGTCACCGATATATTATTAGTCATACTACCAGTGCGCTGAATGTCATGGAGGTTTATGGTTTATGTCTAATGGCCGGATGGAAAAAGGAGGAATTAAAAATTGATTTTGTTCCCTTATTTGAAACCATTGGTGACCTCAGGAGCGCAGCCAAAGTGATGACGATCCTGTACCAGAATGAAATTTATCGGAAGCATTTAAAACGCAGAAAAAATGCCCAGACGATCATGCTCGGATTCTCAGATGGCACCAAGGATGGCGGATATCTGATGGCTAACTGGAGTATATACAAAGCGAAAGAAGAATTAACCCGAATTTCAAAAGAATATGGCATTGAAGTAGTGTTTTTTGATGGAAGGGGAGGCCCGCCGGCAAGGGGCGGTGGTAAAACCCATCAATTTTATGCTTCGATGGGTAAAAATATTGCCAATAAAGAGATACAATTGACCATTCAGGGTCAGACAATCAGTTCTAATTTTGGTACCAGGGCTTCGGCAAGATTCAATATGGAGCAATTAATGCATTCAGGAATCAGTAATGCGCTGTTTTCATTAAGAAGTTCCACAATGAGCAGCTCTGAAGAAGAATTACTTCAGGAATTAGCTGAAGAAAGTTATCAGGCATTTAGCATTCTGAAGAACAATCCTGATTTTCTTGAGTACCTGAATTTTGCAAGTCCACTACGTTATTATGCAGAAGCCAATATTGGCAGCAGACCGTCTAAGCGTAAAGCAGGAAAATTAAATCTGAATGATCTCAGAGCTGTACCTTATGTTGGTGCCTGGAGCCAGCTAAAGCAAAATATTCCGGGTTATTATGGTGTAGGACTTGCTTTTGAGAAACTGGAAGCGGAAGGTAAATGGGGAGATATTAAAAATCTTTATAAGCACTCCCTTTATTTCAGAACGCTTATGGGTAATTGTGAAATGGCAATGAGTAAATGCTTTTTCCCATTGACTTCCTATTTATCGAAACATCCAAAATATGGGGTTCTGTGGAATTTATTTTATGAAGAATTTGAGCGAACAAAAAAATACATTTTCCTGTTGACGGGTAAATCTGAGTTAATGGCTGACAGGGAAACCGATCAGCTTTCAATCCGGATGAGGCAGCGCATTGAATTGCCACTAATTACCATTCAGCAATACGCCCTAACCATGATCAGAGAAAAGGGTACTAAATCTTCAGATTCACACGAGGTTAAAGTATTTGAGAAACTTGTTATGCGCTGTTCTTTTGGGATTATCAATGCAGAACGGAATTCTGCCTGATTATTAACGTTTTAGCCGACCATAGAAGCAGGAAATATTGTTCCCGACTTCATCGTAGGTTACAACATCTTTATCCTGGTGATAGTCAAAATAGCTCAGCAGTCCGAAATCACCGGAACACATTGCAGTATGTGCTAATAAGGTAGCTACACAGGTTAAGGTCCAGTTTTGATCTGCAATGAAGATAAAGCCAATCAGAATGCTGCTGATTATCAGGAAAGGGGCAAGTGCAACGATCTGGAATTCCCTTTTGTTCGCAACAAATTTATCGGCAAGTGCCATAAAATAAAACTTCCTGAGATTAGCATCATATGACGTATTTGCAGCACCATTCATTTTATAAGCAAGTACGTGGATATATTCATGCAAAGGTAACAAGAGTAGAGCTAGAGCCAATCCATAGCTGAAACTGGTAAATTTTGCCGCGAAACTGTAAGTCTCAGAATTAAAATCTGAGACTAATAAATAGCCCGTCAGTCCGAAGATTAGAAAGTTGCAGATATAATAAATAACAGAGAATTTGGTTCGTTTCTTCATGTAAGTCTGGATAAAGGGAACCAATTCTTTATGACCTAACTGGTCAAGCAAAATGTATCCGTTTTCTGGTAATTCTTCTGGTCTTAGTTTCATATTCTAAAACAAATTTATAAGCTTAAATAACTCTGGAAGCTATAGGATTAAATCTTTAGGGAACCACGGAATCCTCTGGCAGCATAATAAGATTCAGCCCCATTATGATAAACAAACACATTACCATAGCGAAAATCAGCGAAGATACCGCCTCCCATTTCCCTGATCTTTTCTGGTGTTTTGATCCAGCTTGAGGTTTTTGTATCAAAATGCCCAAGTTTTTGCAAGTCACGGTATTCCTCTTCCGATAAAATCTGAATGCCCATATCTTTAGCCATGCCAACCGCACTATTTTTAGGTTTATGCTCTTTTCTTGATTCCAGTGCATCCTCATCGTAACAAATGCTTCTGCGGTCTTTCGGACTCTCAGCAGAGCAATCATAAAAAATGTATTCACCAGTTTTTTGATCCTGTGCAACAACATCCGGTTCACCACCTGTTTTTTCCATTTCATTGAGTGACCATAATTTTTCGGCATTGCTCCCGGAACTTAGTTTTGCTTCTACATCAGTCCAGTCGATGCCAATATGCCTGTTCATGTTTTTTTCGAACCGGGATTTTAATATGATGAACAGTTCTTCGGCTTCTTCCGGGGATAAGTACCTGTTATTTTCCATTAGAATATATTTTGAATGGTATTTAGTACCACATGAAACTGCCACTTAGTCTCTTCAGGAAGCTCATTTATTTGTTCCTAAATCAAAACCTTGATAATCATTCTGTTCTATTTTCTAAAATACCTTGTTTTTAAATTGATAGTAAAATTAATTATGCCTTCTTGTCATAATTTGACAATTGTCTGATTGCTGCCAGGTGAGAAAGTAAAACTAAAGGTACCACACAGCAGGGTAGCCAGATAAAAGGGAAATATAAAATTGCAATATTGGGCTGTTCAAAGGCAAATTGCTGAAAAGGAAATGGGGCAGAAAGAATAGCATTGCTTACAATATTTATAAGAAGTCCAAGGCAGATCACATTCCAAATTAAAAGAACTTTCCGGTCGAATTGTTTTCTTATAAATGCAAAGTAGAAAATTACAGGAGCGGTAATTCCCGATAAAATATCGAAGTTTCTTCCTTCAAGGGTCATCAGTTCAGGAACGGCTTTATAAATGAACAGGAAGAAGAGCACAATTTCAACCGGAATTCGAATAGTATGTAATATCGTAAGCCTCTTTAAGTCCAAACTATCGATAAATTTTCTGCCTTTTGGACTCATAAAAAGTCCGGTGATGCCAAGAAATGGTGGCAAAACCAATAATAAAAATCTTGGTGGCAAAGTATCTGTCACAGTATAAAAACCTGAGCTTGCAATGAAAGCCTGAACTGCCAGCCAGATCAGTATAATCAAGAGGACTGGTTTTGAATTGCCGGCAGCTTTATAAAATAGGTAGGCTGTCAGAATTGTTGTTAGTCCGAATAGTACGCTGATATAGGCCGGTAAATTTTCCATTGTTTAAAAGCTTTCTCAGATATTTATAAGGTCCTATGGGTTCAAAAGGTTTATTTAATATTCTTCAGTTTCTCTCGTTTTACCAGTTTGTTTAATGTTTCTGCAATTCGTTCAACTTTTGTGCTCTCGGTTTTTGCAGAATAAATCCAGTCAATAAATTCTTTTTTTTGCCCATCAGTATAAGATGAAAATATTTCAAAGGCAACGGGGTCAGTTTTAAGGCAATCTAAGAATTCCTCGGGTATTTCAATTGGATTTGTATCAGCATACAATGTTATAATAACCCAATCGCCTTCCTTCTTAGCTATCTTTTTTCTGATTTCCGCTTTAACAGGTAAAAAAAGCTTGCCATTACCCATTGGCATCAGTTTGTAATTCTTAATCTCAAAATCATCAATCCAACCTCTGACTTTTACCCAGCCGAAAGGAAATGTTTTCTCCTGCAAAACTTCGGGGATGGCAGCATAGGTCCAGCCGCCTTTCCCGGGATATTTTTCCAGCAGATATTTCCTGTTGACTAAAGGTTTTTCTGTTTCCAATTTTCTTTTTTAGATATTTTAATCTTCTTCCAGACCCTCCCAAACCATTGCTACTTTTCCTTTGGTACGCATGGCTTCAATATAGCCAATAGCTTCCGGTATATTTTTATAGGGAAAGGTCTTTTCTATATGAACTTTAATTTTCTCATTTTGTATTAAAGAGGCCAGAATCTCAAGATCTTTAATATTTGCTTCTGCCGTAAATTGTGCGAGAGGAAATTTACTAAATACACTTTTTAAAAGTACCGACATCATATGTCCCATGTTTGTGAAACCTACCAATACCCCCCGTCTCCCCATGCGTACAAAGTCTTCATGATTAAGATTACCATTGGTATCAATAATAAGGTCGTATTTTTCTTTGTGCTGATGTATATTTTCTTTATCGTATGGAATCACCTCGTCAGCACCTAAATTTTTTACAAAGTCAAGATTTTTGTCTGAACATACAGCACTTACCCTGGCGCCCCAAGCCTTTGCAATTTGAACAGCGAAATGACCCACACCTCCCGAAGAGCCATTGATTAAAACTGTTTCACCTGCTTTGAGTTTGCCATGGGTAATCAGGGCCTGCAATGCCGTTACCCCGGCGATAGGTATACTTGCCATTACTTTGGAATCTATTCCGTCTGGTATGATGGCACAAACGTTTGCCGGCGCACAGATATATTCTGCAAAAGCACCCCCTTTAAGAGTTTCTCCAAATACCCTATCTCCAGGCTTGAATTGCTTTACATTGTTTCCCACTTCCTCAACGATGCCAGCAAAGTCAGCTCCCGGAATTTTATCCTTTGGTTTGAATAATCCAAACGTAAATCGTGCGAAAAAGGGTTTGCCTCTCAGAATATGCCAGTCGGCGGGATTCGCGGAGTTCGCTTCAACTTTAACCAGGATATGATCATCTTGTATCTTTGGCTTCTCAACTTCTTCTAATTGAAGTACTTCAGGACCACCATATTTATTTTTTGTAAAAGCTTTCATTTTTGATGAGTTCTTTAAAGATCCGGATTGATTGCTAATCTGAGCGTCTGGGATTTGTTATTTATTTGATGATCATTATTGTTTTTAGTTACACTAGCAGCAAATGCAGCTTTCCTGAATATCAATTGGGTTTCAAGATTTTCTTTTTATCGTCATATTGGTTTGAATGAATCTTGCCCACATTCAATGATCACTTCTTACGCCTAGTCTGATCAGATTTCCCAAAAGCCAAGTGCCTGATTCTCCGCTGTGTGAGAGATTTTTATCTCCAAAAACTGTGGAAAACTTTTTTTGTGGGAGATAGTGGTAAAAAGTGGTAAGTTATTTACTTTTACAATTGAATAAATATGTAAATACCCATAATGTCCCATTTCTTAGGAGAATTTGATTGTAAACTTGATGCTAAAGGCCGGATGATGATACCATCCAGCCTGAAGAAACAGCTTCCCGAAGCTGAGCGTGAAGGACTTGTGATCAACCGTGGCTTTGAAAAACATCTGGTTATTTACACTAAAAAGGAGTGGGATAGCATCACCGAAGAACTGAGTAAGCTCAATGCTTACGAAAAGAAAAGCCGTGATTTTATCCGTTATTTCACCCGGGGGGCTACCGAGCTTGCTTTGGATTCTGCAAACCGTATCCTTTTTCCTAAAGCTTTAATGGAATATGCCGGTATCAGCGGGGAGGTTGTCCTTTCATGCGTACTGAATAAAATAGAGGTATGGGCAAAAGATGCTTACGACTCTCAGATGGATAATGAGCCTGAAAACTTCGCCAATCTGGCCGAAGAGGTAATGGGCAGTATGGGAAGGAGGGCGCATGACTGATTATCATAATCCGGTGATGCTGCAGGAATGTATGGAAGGACTGAACATTAAGCCGGATGGGATTTATGTTGACGTAACATTCGGGGGTGGTGGCCATTCCCGCGAAATATTAAAGCACCTGGGTCCTAAAGGTCGTTTGCTTGCATTTGACCAGGATGCCGATGCCCAGAAGAATTTACCAAAAGATGATCGATTAACCTTTATTGATCAGAACTTCCGCTACCTCAAAAATAATTGCCGTTTGCAGGGCGCCATTCCTGCGGATGGTATTCTGGCTGATCTGGGTGTCTCTTCTCACCAATTTGATCAGCCAGAACGGGGGTTCTCCATTCGCTTTGATGCCGATCTGGATATGCGTATGGATCAGGGGAGTTCACTTACGGCTAAACAGATAGTCAATGCCTATAGTGAGGAACAACTGCACCGCATTTTCGGAATCTATGGAGAGATCAAAAATGCTAAAACGCTGGCTCAGACACTGGTAACACAGCGACTGAACAAGCCTATTGATACCGTTGATGAGCTAAAAACAGCCATTTCAAAACTAATTCCGAAAGGGAAAGAAAATAAATATCTGGCTCAGGTTTTTCAAGCTCTCCGTATTGAGGTGAACCAGGAACTGGAGGCTTTGAAAGAGTTCCTGGAACAAACTGTTGATGTGCTTAAAACGCAGGGTCGCCTCGTAGTGATGTCTTATCATTCACTTGAAGACAGGCTGGTCAAGAATTTTATTGCCAAGGGTAAGTTTCAGGGTGAAGTGGAGAAGGATTTTTTCGGAAACCAGATCAAGCCCCTGGAAAGCATCACGCGGAAAGCGATTGTTGCTTCTGAAGAGGAAATTAAACTGAATAACAGGGCACGGAGTGCCAAACTGAGAATAGCAGTAAAAAGTTAAGCTGATAAAGGCTTGAAGAATGAATAACCAATTTAAACAGGACAAAACGGAAGAGGAATTGGATCAGGAAGCTGAACCTATGACTGAGCAATCAGAAAAGGCTGAGCTTCCAAAGAATTTCTTTACCCTGATGTTTACTGAGGGAGTAATCTCTAAGGAGTCGGCTACTCATTTGCTGCCATTTATTGTGTTTGTCGCTTTTTTGGCAATGATCTATATCGGTAACCGGCATTTTGCCGAGAATAATATCCGGGATATCGACAAGCTAAGCAAAGAAGTGAAAGAACTGAGCTGGGATTTTAAAACATTAAAAGCTGATCTGATGCTGAAAAGCACCCAGACAGAAGTAGCTAAAGAGGTGGATACACTTGGTTTGATTGAACCGAATGAACCACCAAAGAAGATTGTGATACGTGAGAATGAATTTGATTGAATATTGATATTAATTGGATGAGGTCCCTCCTGCGTCGGGATGACAGTTAATTGAGAGTAGAAAATGATAGTTGACAATGAAGTAGAATTTACTAACCAACTAACAACTAACAACCAACAACAAACATGAATATAAGAACCGACATATTGCTCCGTGTGTACATCGCCTTTGGGATGATCGTATTACTGGCTTTTGCGGTGCTTTATAAGCTTGTGGATGTTCAGATTGTGGAAGGAAAGAAATGGAGATCCATGGCGGATAGTCTTTCTACCCGTTTTGCAAATGTAGAAGCGGCAAGGGGGAATATCTATTCGATGGATGGCAGTTTATTGGCTACTTCGGTACCCGAATATGAGGTCCGAATGGATATGCTGGCCGGTGGCATCGAAAGGGATGAGGTTTTTTATGAAAAGGTAGATTCACTAGCTGCTAAAATGTCTTCATTTTTTGGCGATAAGTCAAAAAAACAATATTCACGTATGCTTCGTGAAGCCCGGACTGATCGTGCACGTTATCTGCTTCTGAAGCGAAACGTAACTCATACTGAGTTAAAGGAGATCCGAAAGTTCCCGATTTTTAATATGGGTCGTTATAAAGGCGGACTCATCTCCGTTCATCAGAATAAGCGAATTCTGCCATTTCAGACTCTTGCAGCCAGAACTATTGGTTATAAGAACAAAAACGTACAGCCGGTTGGCCTTGAGGGTGCATACAGTGCCTATATAGACGGAGAAAGCGGTAAGCGTCTTATGCAGCGTATTGCAGGTGGCGTTTGGATGCCTGTTAACCAGGATATTGAAATTGCACCAAAAGAAGGTGCTGATATCATTTCGACTATTGATATCAATATGCAGGATGTGGCGCAAAGGGCATTGAAAAAGCAATTGATTACCAGTGATGCGGATCATGGTTGCGTTATTCTGATGGAAGTGGCCACAGGTGAAATCAGGGCAGTTGCCAATTTCAGTAAGGTAAGTGAAGGTGAATATAAAGAGCAGTTCAATTATGCAATTGCTGCAAGTCAGGATCCAGGTTCTACCTTTAAGCTGGCTTCCTACATGGCCCTGCTTGAGGATAAAAAGGTTGATACCAGTACTTTAGTAGCTACCGAAGACGGAACTTACCGTATTCCAGGACATACTATCCGCGACTCGCATGGAGGTATAGGAACCGTTTCTGTTAAACGTGCTTTTGAAGAATCATCAAACGTAGCCATCGCAAAATTGATCAATGCCGCTTATCAGAATGATCAGGAAAAATTCCCTGCTCATTTATATGATTGGGGGTTGAATAAGAAATTAGAACTCCAGATTCCGGGTGAAGGCCAGCCGGTTATTAAAAATCCAAAGAACAGAAGTTGGAATAAAAAACAAACCCTTCCTCAGATGGCCTATGGCTATGAGATGCAGATCACTCCATTGCAGATGCTGGCTTTTTATAATGCGGTAGCGAATGATGGAAGATATATTGCTCCGATTTTTGTCCGCGAGATCAGACGTCTGGGAAATACCGTGGAGCAGTTCAAGGCAAGGGTAATCAATGAGAAAATTGTTTCGGATGAGACCATCAAAAAAGCACAGGAACTTTTGGAAGCTGTTGTTTTAAATGGGACAGCAAAGTCACTGGCCTCTCCGCTCTATAAAATTGCCGGAAAAACCGGAACTGCTCAGGTTGCCGATGCCAATAAGGGTTATCGTGTGGATAAGAAGTATCAGGCTTCATTCTGTGGCTACTTCCCGGCAGATAATCCAAAATATTCGCTGATTGTGGTGGTCAACAACCCGCGTAAAGGCACCTATTATGCAGCATCTGTGGCCGGTCCGGTTTTCAGAGAGATTGCCGACAGGGTTTTCGCAAGCGATATCAATATGTTTGATCCACTTAAGGAGCAAAAATTTACAGGAAGCCTTAAGCTGCCTGAGGCAAAGGCCGGAGAACGTAAAGCAACTCAGGCTGTCTATAAAGCATTCGGTATCAAGGCATTGTTTGCCTCCAATTCCGATTATATAAGTCTGGATACCAATAAGGGTGTTGTTTCTCAGGAAGTAAAGATCACTGAAGGTTTGGTGCCTGATGTGAGCGGAATGGGATTGAAGGATGCTCTCTATGTTGCAGGAAATTCGGGATTGAAAGTACTGGTTCGCGGAAGCGGAAAGGTGGTTAGGCAATCGCTTGCAGCCGGTACAAGTGTTCAAAAGGGTCTTCCAATTGTTTTAGAACTCGAATGATGAAGAAGCTCAAGGATATATTATACGGAGTATCACTCAGGCAGGTCTCGGGTTCAACCAACGGGAAAGTGTCGGGTATATGCTTCGACTCGCGAAAAGCGGCTCCCGGAGTTTTATTTGTGGCAGTACGTGGAACTGAATCTGATGGACATGCTTTTATGGAACGTGCTATTGATCAGGGCGCCATAGCTGTGCTTTGTGAAGAATTTCCCGCTGAATTTAGGGAAAAGGTAAGCTATTTTCTGGTTGAGAACTCAGCTAAGGCACTCGGAATAACTGCATCCAATTTTTATGATAATCCCTCTTCAAAACTAAAGCTGGTTGGTGTTACAGGTACGAATGGCAAAACAACGATTGCTACCTTACTCTTTCAATTATTTCAGGATCTGGGATATAAAACAGGTTTGCTTTCTACCGTTCAAAATCAGATCAATGACCTTGTAGTTCCGGCTACTCATACAACGCCTGATCCGGTAGTATTGAACAGTCTGCTGAATGATATGGTCGAAAGCGGCTGTGATTATTGCTTTATGGAGGTTAGTTCGCATGCAATGACTCAGTACAGAACCGAAGGGCTGAGTTTTTCGGGTGGGATATTTACTAACCTAACCCATGATCACCTCGATTTTCATAAGACATTTGATGCCTACCTGAGAGCTAAGAAGAGCTTTTTTGACGGTTTGACCAGCCAGGCTTTTGCGCTCACCAATATTGATGATAAGAACGGGATTGTGATGCTTCAGAATACCGGAGCCCACAGAAAGACTTACGGACTTAAGAATATAGCTGATTTTAAAGCCAGAATTATTGAAAATCATTTCAGTGGCTTATTGCTGAATATCGACGGGCAAGAAGTTTGGTTTAAGATGGTAGGAAGCTTCAATGCCTACAATCTGCTTGCAGTTTATGCTACAGCATTATTGCTTGAGCAGGATCGTACCAGGGTATTGACTTCCCTCAGCCGGTTAAGCGGTGCCGAAGGCCGTTTTGATTATATTATTTCGCCCTCAGGTATTATTGGCATTGTAGATTATGCCCATACTCCCGATGCGGTGCAGAATGTACTGAGCACCATTCAGGATATTCGCAAAGGAACCGAACAGGTAATCACTGTTATCGGATGCGGAGGTGACAGGGATAAAGCCAAGCGTCCGGTGATGGCCAAAGTAGCATGCGACTGGAGTACAAAGGTTGTCCTGACCTCTGATAATCCACGTTCTGAAGTTCCGGAGCAGATTATTAAGGAGATGGAAGAAGGGGTGATGCCAAGCAATAAGAAGAAGACACTTTCAATTACTGATAGAAAAGAAGCAATCCGTACAGCCTGTCATTTGGCAAAGCCCGGTGATATTATCCTGGTTGCCGGAAAAGGTCATGAAAAATATCAGGATATCGCTGGGGTGAAACTCCCTTTTGATGATAAGGAGATTTTAACTGAATTTTTAAATCTGATGAGCTAATGCTATACTATCTGTTCACATGGCTGGATAAGCAATATGATATTCCCGGAGCAGGATTGTTCCAGTTTATCTCGTTTCGTACTGCAATGGCTGTCATCTTATCCCTGATTCTGACCACGGTTTATGGCAGCCGTCTCATTAGATTACTTAGAGCAAAACAGGTTGGTGAATCGGTCAGGAATCTGGGCCTTGAAGGCCAGATGCAAAAGCAGGGTACTCCAACCATGGGAGGATTGATCATTCTTCTTGGAATTCTGTTGCCGACCATACTTTTTGCCAAAATTGATAACATCTATATTATTCTCATGCTGGTAACCACGGTCTGGATGGGTTTGATTGGTTTTGTTGATGATTATATCAAGGTGTTTAAAAAGGATAAAGAAGGTCTGGCAGGTCGTTTTAAGATTATGGGTCAGGTGGGTCTTGCATTGATTATTGGCTGGACCATGTATTTCCACCCCGATATTGTGGTCAGGGAACAGGTCACGCTGCCCGCAAAGGTTAGTGCACCATTGGATGTACATAAACGTGGTGATCAGTTTTACTATACTCAGGACCTGAAATCGACCATCACCAATGTCCCTTTTTACAAGGATAATGAATTTGATTATGCCAAGGTGCTAACCGTCTTTGGAGATGGATATGAAAAGTATTCACTGGTTGTCTTTTTATTGTTTGTGATTGTAATCGTAACAGCGGTTTCGAACGGAGCCAATCTTACTGATGGTATTGACGGATTGGCCACAGGGACATCAGCCATTATCGGCATCACGCTTGCTATTCTAGCTTATGTTTCGGGTAACACCATTTTTGCCGATTACCTGAATATCATGTATATCCCAAATTCAGGAGAACTTGTAATTTTTGCCGGTGCATTTGTTGGGGCATGCGTTGGTTTTTTATGGTATAATTCATATCCTGCCCAGGTTTTTATGGGAGACACAGGCAGCCTGGCTATAGGTGGAATTATTGCCGCTTTCGCGATCATGATCCGTAAAGAATTATTGATTCCTGCACTATGCGGAGTATTCCTTGTCGAAAATCTTTCCGTGATTATGCAGGTCTCCTATTTTAAGTATACGAAGCGGAAGTTTGGCGAAGGAAGACGAATCTTTTTAATGTCGCCATTGCATCATCACTATCAGAAGAAGGGATATCATGAGGCCAAAATCGTTACACGATTCTGGATTGTTGGAATTTTACTGGCAATTATAACTATTGTGACTTTAAAACTGCGTTAATGGGGGCTGAGAAATATATCGTTGTTTTAGGTGCCGGTGAAAGCGGGACAGGTGCAGCATTATTGGCTCAGAAGGAGGGATTTGCCGTATTTGTTTCAGATTTCGGGCCTATTGCTGATCAGTATAAGAAAGAACTGGAGCAGGCAGGAATCCCTTTTGAAGAGAATCAGCATACCGAAGATCGTATTCTTACTGCTACCGAGGTGATTAAGAGCCCGGGAATTCCAGAAAAAGCTCCAATTATCAAAAAATTGATTGAAAGAAATATTTCAATCATCTCTGAAATTGAATTTGCGGCGAGATACACCAATGCAAAGCTGATATGCATCACCGGCTCAAACGGCAAGACTACCACAACCATGCTTACCTATTATATCCTGCAAAATGCAGGTCTTAATGTGGGTCTCGCAGGTAATATTGGTAAGAGCTTTGCGAAGCAGGTCGCCTTCGATGATTTTGAATGTTATGTTTTGGAGATCAGCAGCTTTATGCTCGATAATATGTACAGCTTTAAAGCCGATATCGCTGTCTTACTAAACATCACACCTGATCATCTTGACAGGTATGATTACAAAATGGAAAACTATTCGGATTCCAAGTTCAGAATCACTCAGAATCAACAACAGGACGATGTGTTCATCTATTGTGCTGATGATGAGGAAATTAAAAAGGGTCTGGCAAAGCGCCGGATAAACTCAAAAGCCTACCCTTTCTCCATTGAGAAAACCCTTGAAACAGGTGCTTTTCTTCAGGGAGAGCAAATCATAATTAACCTACACCACACAAACCAAGAATCACTGACTATGTCACTTAACGATTTAGCTCTGCAGGGCAAGCACAACATTTATAATTCTATGGCTTCGGGCATAGTTGCAAAGGTGCTTGAATTAAGAAACGAGACCATTCGCGAAAGCATGGGAAGTTTTACCAATATTGAACATCGCCTTGAGCATGTGGCCAAAATTTCGGGAATCGATTTTATCAATGATTCTAAAGCAACGAATGTGAATTCAACCTGGTATGCCCTCGAAAGTATGCCGGGAGATGTTGTACTTATCCTTGGTGGGGTGGATAAGGGCAATGATTATGGCATGCTTAAAGATCTGGTTAAGTCTAAAGTAAAATCAATCGTTTGTTTGGGTAAGGATAATAAAAGGATACATGAGGCTTTTGAGAATGATGTGGAGGTAATAGTAAATACGTTTTCGGCAAATGAGGCGGTTCAGATTGCATATTACCTCGCAAAAAAGGGGGATACCGTACTCTTATCACCTGCATGCGCAAGCTTTGACCTGTTTAAGAATTATGAGGATAGAGGGAATCAGTTTAAGAAGGCGGTTAAAGAATTATAACAATTGACAATTGATAGTTGACAATTGAGAGTGGAGAGTGGAGAGTGGGAAGATGGCAATTAAGATATTGAAATCTTGTTTACAATGAACCAATAAACTACTGACAACAGACTACTGATAACAGATAACTAACAAATGGAAAGACTAATAAGCAAAACAAAAGGTGACCGCTGGATCTGGCTGATCGTGATCTTACTTTCAGTATGGTCGCTGCTGGCTGTTTACAGTGCAACCGGAACGCTTGCTTACAAGAAGGGTGTTGGTTCTGAGCAGTTTTTGATCAAGCACCTGGTCATGATCGTTGGTGGTATTGCCTTAATGTATTTTTCACATTTACTTGATTACCGGTATTATGCCGGGATTTCCAAAGTATTGATGGTTATTACGATTCCATTGCTGGCATATACGCTGCTCTTTGGAGCCAGTGTGAATGAAGCCAGTCGCTGGGTAACTATTCCGATTATCAATCAGACATTCCAGACTTCCGATTTGGCAAAACTGGCTCTGATTACATTTCTGGCACGTACTCTGAGTAAGAAACAGGAAAATATCAAGGATGTTAAGAAGGCATTTTTGCCAATTATGGCTGCAGTATGTGCTGTTTTTGTACTGATTGCACTTGCAAATCTTTCAACTGCCTTGATGTTATTTGGTGTTAGTATTCTCTTGTTGATCATGGGTAGAATCAGCATCAAGCAGATTTCTATTGTATGTCTTGCAGGTGTGGTACTACTGGGTGCAGTAATGATGCTGGGTCCAAGAAGGAAGACCTATATTTCGCGGATAGATACTTTTATTCATCCCGAAAAGGCTGATCCTGATAAGGCATTTCAAGCTAACCAGGCTAAAATTGCGATTGCAACAGGTGGAATCTTTGGCAAAGGACCAGGTAACAGTACCCAGCGTAATTTCCTGCCACACCCTTATTCAGATTTTGTATTTGCCTTGATCATTGAGGAGTACGGTATGGTTGGGGGAGTCGGATTGGTACTGCTATACCTGCTTTTTCTGTATCGCTGTGTGTTGATTGTGACCGACAGCCCCAAGGCATTTGGGGCACTGCTGGCGGCTGGTTTAAGTTTCAGCCTGACCATTCAGGCATTTGCAAACATGGCCGTCGCAGTTGGGCTGGGTCCGGTGACCGGAGTTCCGTTGCCGCTGGTTAGTATGGGCGGAACATCCATTCTGTTTACGAGTGTAGCTTTCGGAATTATACTGAGTGTGAGCAGGGATATTGAGGAAAAGAAAAATAAGAGTAAGGAAAAAGTAATTATTGGTGAAATACCGGCAATGGGATAATTGATGAATCTTTTAAGATTTTAAAGCTGATTCAAAGAAAATAAGAAATGGGGAAAAGGGTGATCATAAGCGGTGGCGGAACAGGCGGACATATATTTCCGGCTGTAGCAATAGCGAATGCGCTCAAAAAAATTGATCCCGGCACGGAGATTCTCTTTGTTGGGGCCAACGGACGTATGGAGATGGAGAAAGTCCCTGCTGCCGGATACAAAATTATCGGATTGGATATTCAGGGATTTCAGCGAAGCTCTATCCTTAAAAATATTTTACTGCCTTATAAGCTATTGAAAAGTGTGATGAAGGCAAGATCAATAATTAAAAATTTTAAACCTGATGCTGCTGTAGGGGTAGGAGGTTATGCCTCGGGACCATTGTTGTATGCAGCCTCACAGCTGAAAATACCTTATCTGATTCAGGAGCAGAATTCCTTTGCGGGAATAACCAATAAGATTTTGGGAAAAGACGCAGAACTTATTTGCGTCGCCTTTAAGGGAATGGAAAAATTCTTTCCTGCAGAGAAAATCAGAATCACCGGAAATCCAATCAGGAAGGAAGCAGTTGATATTGAGAATAAGCGCTTTGCAGCATCAGAATTATTGAGTCTTTCACCACATAAAAAGACCATTCTCCTTACAGGAGGTAGTTTGGGTTCGGGTACTTTGAATAAAAGTATGATTTCGGGACTTAATAAGATTTTAGCAGCAGATGTGCAATTGATCTGGCAGACCGGTAAATATTATTACCAATCGGTAATGGAGCAAATGAAAGGAAAAGAGCATCCAAATATTAAGGTGCTTGAATTTCTTCACCGGATGGATCTGGCCTATGCTGCCGCCGACCTGGTAATATCCAGGGCAGGAGCGGGCACCATAGCCGAATTGTGCGCTGTAAAAAAACCGGTGATCCTGGTTCCTTCGCCTAATGTGGCTGAAGATCATCAGACAAAGAATGCAATCGCTTTGGTAGAAAATGATGCAGCAATAATGGTTGGGGATGCGATGGCTGAACTCGAACTGATTGATATTGCCTTATTGCTAATCAACAATAAGGATAAATGTAAAGCGCTTGCTGATAACATTGGTAAAATGGCTTTGCCTGATGCGGATGAAGTGATTGCAAGAGAGGTATTAAGAATTGCAAAAGATTAGCGGAGTATTTTTTATACAACAATATGGAATTAGAAAATATTAAACGGGTTTATTTAATTGGTATCGGAGGCATCGGTATGAGCGGCCTTGCCCGTTATTTTAAAAAGCGTGGATGTGTGGTCTGTGGTTATGATAAAACCATAACTCCACTTACCTCTGCAATGAGAAATGAGGGTATTTCGGTTGTTTATCAGGATGAGGAAGATAATCTGAAAGTTAGTTTCCTTGAAAATGATCCCGAAACTTTGATCATTTATACTCCGGCAATTCCAAAGGATTCTAAAATATTGAATTATTTCAGGTCGGGAGGCTTTTCGCTCAAAAAGCGTTCTGAAGTATTGGGTATCATCAGCAAAGGAATGTACACCATTGCTGTGGCCGGTACTCATGGCAAGACTACAACCTCCAGCATCATTGCCCATGTTCTTAAGGATAGTGGATACGATTGTTCTGCATTTCTGGGTGGAATCGCAACTAATTATGATTCAAATGTGCTGTTTGGTGATAATAATACCATGGTGGTAGAAGCTGATGAGTTTGATCGTTCTTTCCTCACCCTTTATCCCGATTTTGCTATCGTCACTTCAATGGATGCCGATCATCTTGATATCTATGGAGACCGTTCACATCTTGTTGAATCATTCAGGCAATTTGTTTCCCAGATCAAAGAAAGTGGCAGACTGATTTTTAAAAAGGGGCTCGACCTTAGCGGAGGTAAAACCTATTCAGCAAATGTGCTGGCAGATATTCAGGCAGTCAACGTGAAAGTGAAGGAAGGAAGCTTCTATTTTGATTTTAAGAATGAGAATATCGTGATTGAAAATGTTCAGCTCGGTTTACCGGGTCTTCATAATATTGAAAATGCTGTTGCTGCGATCGAAGTTGCATTACACCTGGGTATCGATCCTGAAAAAATAAAAAAGGCATTGGCAAGTTTTCTCGGTGTGAAAAGGCGCTTTGAGTATATCCTTAAAGACCAGAGGCATATTTATATCGATGATTATGCACATCATCCGGAAGAATTAAGGGCTTGCATTCAGGCGGTAAAAACACTTTACCCGGATAAAAAACTGACTACAATCTTCCAGCCACATCTTTTTACACGGACCAGGGATTTCGCTGAGGGTTTTTCAGAGGTCTTAAGTATGACGGATGAGCTTATCATGCTGGATATTTATCCGGCCAGAGAATTGCCTATTGAAGGGGTTAGCTCAGACATGATTCTGGATAAAGTAAGTATAGAGACAAAACAGATATTATCAAAAGAGCAAACACTGGATTATATCAGGGCGCAAAAACCTGAATTACTATTAACAGTAGGAGCCGGTGATATCGACACTCTGATTATACCATTGAAAGAAATTTTAACAAATGTTTAAAAAAATTAATTGGCGAGCAATTTTATTTGGTTTCCTCTGGCTAATCAGCCTGAGCGGACTGATTACGCTGATGAGTTTTATAGAGATAAAAAAGAGCGCTTTAAAGTGCAAGGATGTGAAAGTATTACTTCCGGGGCAGTTTAATTTCATTGAAAGGGATGAGGTGGACAAGATCCTGATGGAAAATGGCGGGGCTATGCTTGGAAAGGATCTGAATGATATCAATATTCATAAGCTTGAGAATGCCCTGAAGGCTAATCCTTTCATCGAATTTGCCAAGGTATACGCTGATATGACCGGAGTTATCCATGTTCAGATCAGACAAAGGGAGCCGGTGCTGAGAGTTGTGAATATGGCAAACCTGCATTTTTATATCGATGGCAATGGAAATAAAATACCGCTTTCAGATAATTATACAGCAAAGGTGCTGGTTGCAAGTGGTCTGATAGAGGAGGATTTCAGCGGTCGGGTTGATACGCTCAAAACAAAGATGGCCAGGGATCTTTTCCGTACAGCGCTTTATATCAGAAGTGATACTTTATGGGATAATCAGATCGAACAGTTGTTTGTTGATCTGAAGGGGGATATTGAAATGGTTCCGCGAGTTGGAGGCCATAAGATTATTTTAGGTAGCGCCGATTCACTACAGATCAAATTCAGAAACCTGCTTGTATTTTATAAGAAGGCAATTCCTAAGGTAGGTTGGGATACCTATAAAACAATCAATCTGAAATACGCCAATCAGATTGTTTGCGAAAAGAACATTATTGATAGCAGTAAGACCACGATCGACATCAATAAACAGATTGCCGATAGTACTATAACAGAAACTCAGAACTAATAAATTTTTAATACAAAGAATATGGATCAAATTAACTCAGCTTCAGCCAAAAATTCACCAATAGTTGTTGGTTTGGACATCGGTACAACTAAGATTTGTGTTACCGTTGGTCGCAGGAGCGAACATGGTAAAATCGAAGTTTTGGGTATGGGTAAAGCCGAATCTGCGGGAGTTACCCGTGGAGTAGTTTCCAATATTCAGAAAACCGTACAGGCAATCATACTTGCGGTTGAAGAAGCCAGTGCCCAATCAAATGTGGATGTTAAGATCGTCAATGTTGGGATTGCCGGGCAGCATATTAAGAGTCTTCAGCACCGCGGTATCCTGACCCGTAAAGAATTGAATACCGAAATCCAGCGTAAGGATATCGACAAGCTGATTGAGGACATGTACAAACTGGTGATGCCTCCGGGAGAGGAGATTATTCATGTATTGCCTCAGGAATTCACAGTAGATAATGAACCGGGGATAAAAGACCCTATCGGCATGGCAGGCGTTCGTCTGGAAGCTAATTTTCACATCATTTCAGGTCATGTTAGCGCGGTTAAGAATATTTTGAAATGTGTTGGGAATGCCGGGCTTGAAACGCAGGAACTGATACTTGAACCACTAGCATCATCTGAGTCGGTGCTGAGCGATGAGGAAAAAGAAGCGGGAGTGGTTCTGGTAGATATCGGTGGTGGTACTACCGACCTGGCTATATTCCATGAAGGAATTATCCGTCATACAGCGGTAATTCCATTCGGGGGCAATAGTGTTACAGAAGATATCCGCGAGGGCTGTTCGGTAATGCGTAATCAGGCTGAGTTATTGAAAACCCGTTTTGGCTCAGCTCTTGCTGAGGAAAACAAGGAGAATGAAATTATCTGTGTTCCGGGCCTTCGCGGCAGGGAGCCTAAAGAGATATCTGTAAAAAATCTTGCTTATGTGATTCAGGCGAGAATGGAAGAGATTATTGAACATGTTTATTATGAGATCAAATCCTCAGGATATGAGAAGAAGCTGATTGCCGGAATCGTGATTACAGGTGGTGGGGCTCAATTGAAGCATTTACCTCAACTGGTTGAATTTGTAACCGGTCTTGATAGCCGCATCGGATATCCTAACGAACATTTGGCGAAGAATGATGTGCTTCCTAAAAATGTTTATGATGAACTAAAAAGTCCAATGTATGCAACAGGTATTGGTCTGCTGATCAAGGGGATACAGAAGGCTGAACTGGTCGAAGAATCAGTAGTGTCGGTTGATGCTCCTGTTGAAAAAGCCAAGGCAATTCAGAAACCGAAAAAAGGACAGGGAATGTTTGAATGGATATTGCAGTCGAGCACCAAATTCATCAAGGATGATATCAAGGATGAGGATTATACAAATTAATTTTCCACAATAGCGGAGTTTCCCACAATCGCATGATTAAGGAAAAGCACCGTTGAAATTTGGCTAGTTTTACAGTGTAAACTGTCTAAGAATGAACAAGATTTACCCAACTGATAATTAAGAATATGCAGTTTGAAATGTTAAAAGAAAAGTCATCGATCATCAAAGTAATTGGTGTTGGTGGCGGCGGCGGTAATGCTGTAAACCATATGTACCGCCAGGGAATCACAGGTGTTGATTTCATAATTTGTAATACTGATGCGCAGGCTCTTGAACTCAGTCCTATACCCAATAAAGTTCAGTTAGGCGCAAGCTTAACAGAAGGAATGGGTGCAGGATCAATCCCTGAGGTTGGAAAGAACTCTGCCATTGAAAATATTGATGATATTAAGCGGATGCTTGGTACCAATACCAAAATGCTCTTCATTACTGCCGGAATGGGCGGTGGTACTGGAACCGGGGCAAGCCCGATCATTGCCAAGGCAGCCAAAGAAATGGACATTCTAACCGTAGGTATCATTACTACCCCATTCTCATTTGAAGGAAAGCGCAGAAAGAATCAGGCAGAGGAAGGTTTAGAAGAGTTTAAAAAGTATGTAGATTCTTATCTGGTTATTTCAAACGATCGTTTGCGTGAAATCTTTGGGAATCTTACTCTGGGCTCTGCATTTGCACAGGCTGATAATATTTTAACAACTGCTGCCAAGGGTATAGCCGAGATCATCACTATTCCCGGATATATAAACGTTGACTTTAAAGATGTGCGCACCGTAATGAAAGAGAGCGGTGTGGCCATCATGGGAAGTTATGCTGCTGAAGGTGAGAACCGCGCATTGAGAGCAGTGGAAGGTGCTTTGGCATCTCCATTACTTAAGGACAATGAAATTGAAGGTGCCCGTTATATCCTTTTGAATATCAGCTCAGGAGATAAGGAGGTGACTATGGATGAAGTGAGTATCATTACTGATTTCATACAGCAGGAAGCCGGACTTGCAGCAGATCTGATCTGGGGTAACTGTACAGATGAAGGTCTTGGTGAAAAAATTTCGGTGACTATTATTGCCACAGGATTTCAAACAAGGGAAGAGCGTGAGGTTGAAAAGAGCCAGGTGCGTAAAGTATCCCTTCTGACTCCCGAGCAGGCACCATTGGTGAAGCCTGTACAGGAAAACACCTTCCTGGAAGTTAAAAATGAAGAATTAAATGTTCCTGTACTTAAAACCAGGGAAGAAAGTCAGGTTGATCTTTTTGCTGGCTACTTTCAAAGTGCTCCAAAAGTAGAGGAGGAGCGGGTAGAGGATACTGATCTTATTCGCCATACTTTGAGTGATGAAGTTCCAGTTACTCAGGAAACAGCTCCGGTTGAACCATCCTATGAATTTGAGATCAGAACCGAGGAGATCAGGGTAGAAGTTGAACCGATTGCTGAAATTGAGGAAGAAGAAATCCCTGAGTTGATGTTCAATCCTGATGAAAATAAGACAGATGAATCGATAGAAGAACAATTGCGTAAGTCGAAAGAAAGAATTCTTCGCTTGAAAGACCTGAGTATGAAATTGCGTACAACCAATGGATTGCAGGAGCTTGAGAACGAACCGGCTTATAAGCGTAAGCAAATGTCCCTTCCTGATGTTCCTCATTCTTCAGAGTCTCAGGTATCCCGTTTTACGCTGAGCGTGGAGGAGGGAATTACGGAGATCAGGCCTAATAATTCATTTTTACACGATAACGTTGATTGAGTATTGAGTATTGAGTATTGAGTATTGAGTATTGAGTATTGAGTATTCAGACGTGAGGGTAATACTTCATTTCATATTTAGTACTATTTACAGAGAACTGATAACAGTTAACAGATAACCAACACAAAAGACAGGCCAATTCCTGTCTTTTTCTATTAAATCCGGGACCAGGTTGAACCTGAATCAGGAAGTAGAATCCTGTTCTATTATCTCAGATCTCAGATCTCAGATCTCAGATTTCATATCTCTCATCTAATATTGTGAATCAGCTTGCTAAATATTAACTTTGCCCCAAATAGACGCTAACAATAAAATTATACCAATTGGATTTATTTGATAAAATTTCGAAAAATATGGGACCTCTGGGCCAGCACCAGAAAATGGCCCATGGTTATTTCTCCTTCCCTAAACTAGAAGGTGAGATAGGTTCGCATATGATGTTTAGAGGTAAAGAGCACCTGATTTGGAGTTTGAATAATTACCTTGGACTTGCCAATCATCCGGAAGTTCGTAAAGCCGACACAGACGCAACTGCAGAGTACGGACTTGCTTACCCGATGGGTGCGCGTATGATGTCAGGTAATTCTAATCATCATGAAGCACTTGAAAGAGAACTTGCAGAATTTGTAGGAAAGCAGGATTCATTCTTATTGAATTATGGCTACCAGGGAATCATGTCGGCAATTGATGCTTTGATCGACAGACATGATGTTATCGTTTATGATGCCGAATCGCATGCATGTATTATTGATGGGGTTCGTCTTCATCAGGGGAAACGTTTTGTTTATACCCATAATGATATGGAAAGCCTTGAAAAGCAGCTTGAAAGAGCAACCAGATGGGTTGCAAATACAGGTGGTGCTATCCTGGTGATTACAGAAGGAGTTTTCGGTATGTCGGGTGCACAGGGAAAACTGAAAGATATAGTAGATCTGAAATCGAAATTCAATTTCCGTCTTTTAATTGATGATGCACATGGTTTTGGAACAATGGGTCCAACCGGTGCCGGAACTCATGAAGAGCAGGGTTGTATTGAAGGGGTGGATATATATTTCGGAACCTTTGCGAAGTCGATGGCGGGAATAGGTGCATTCATCGCATCAACAGAAGAGATCACTAATTTCCTTCGTTACAACATGCGTTCGCAGACTTTTGCGAAGTCATTACCAATGCCAATGGTAATCGGTTTAAGGAAAAGACTTGAATTGTTGAAGAGCAAACCCGAGTTGAGAGAGAAATTATGGTTCATTGCTACCAGCCTGCAAAATGGTCTCAAGCAAAGAGGATTTAATATTGGAGTCACTAATACCATGGTAACTCCTGTTTTCCTTCAGGGCGAGCTTCAGGAAGCTACAGCCATCACTATGGACCTGAGAGAGAACTATGGTATCTTCTGTTCAATTGTTATGTATCCGGTTATACCAAAGGGTTTGATTATGTTGCGTCTTATTCCAACAGCATTGCATACTATTGAAGATGTGAACCGTACACTTGATGCTTATAGTGAACTTGCTGAAAAATTGAAAAAGGGACATTATAAAGAGAAGAGCACTGTCGGAGCATAATCTCTACCCCGGCTTTGAGCTACCTTGGTTTCCAATAATAAAAAATGCCCTTAGATAGCTTCTAAGGGCATTTTTATTTCAAATTGATTTGTAAACGATTGAATAATAAGGAATTAATATTTCAAAATGTGTAAATATTGTGCATAACTGCTTAAAATGTGGAAAAAAACGCTGGAAACGCATGGTTTTATTTATTTTAACTGTTCTTTATATGAAAAAAACATTTTACATTAGCTTATAGTAAACAACACTAACCTCAAAACTAAAGGAGTAAAAACATGAAAAAATTCACTGAAGCAAAAAATTTATTCGAATCCCTGGAAGCGGATGCTGAGAAGTTCTACAGTAAGGCTAACAGCGCTGCTGGTACTCGCGTAAGAAAAGGAATGCAAGATTTAAAGAACCTGGCTCAGGCTATTCGTCTTGAGGTTCAGACTATGAAGAACAAGGAAGCGGCAAAATCTGCTAAGAAAAAATAATTTTGCAATTCAAACAAAAAAGGCCATGCTATTAAAAGCAGGGCTTTTTTTGTTAAATATGATTTGACCTAAAGCAGGTTTAATAACTCCAGTTGGGCTTTGATTTGGTTCTCAGTTGCTTCACTTATTTTAACCAAAGGCAGTCTCATGTGATCCTCGCAAATTCCCATCATATTCATTGCTGATTTTACACCTCCAGGGTTACCTTCGGTAAAGCATAAGGATGTAAATTCAGTCAGACTGTGATGCAAGGGTTGTGCTTCAATAAATTTTCCATCCAGGCACATCCGAACCATGGTAGAAAATATGCCCGGCAAAGCATTCCCAATCACAGAAATAACACCGACTGCTCCCATAGAGATCAATGGTAAAGCAATGGCATCATCTCCCGATATGAAAAGGAAGTCCTCAGGCTTATCCTTGATGATTTTATTAAACTGATCAAAACTGCCGGAGGCCTCTTTCATTGCGATGATATTTTTGCAATCATGAGCAAGCCTGAGGGTGGTTTCTGCACTCATATTCACCCCGGTTCTTCCCGGAACATTATAGAGAATAATTGGCAGCAGGCTTTCTTCAGCAATTGCTTTATAATGCTGATAGATCCCTTCCTGCGTAGGTTTATTATAATATGGACAAACAGAAAGAATCGCGTCAAATCCCTTTGCGTCAAATTTCTTAAGATCATTCAATACTTCAGAGGTATTATTACCTCCAATCCCGGCTACCAGTGGTACCCTTCCGTTCACATGTGAGATCGTGGTATCCCAAACCGCCCGTTTCTCTTCACTGTTAAGTGTTGCTGATTCACCGGTTGTTCCCAATGAAACAATGTACTCGACACCACCATTTATCATATGGTCGATCACAGTTTTGAGAGCGGCATGGTCAACAGACCGATCTGCCTTAAATGGAGTAATAATGGCTACTCCTGTTCCATGAAATTTGTTCATTATACTATATTTATCCGATAGAAACTCCGCTAATTTAAGCGGAATGGCTCAATATTAAAACGATTTTGCGAATATTAGGCTATTATCGCAAAATTATTGCAGCATTTCGACTAATTCCTGGTCTGAAATAATGGGGATCTGAAGCTTTATAGCTTTCTCAAGTTTAGATGGCCCCATATTATCACCCGCGACAAGATAATTTAATTTAGCAGAGATACTGCTTAAAGTTTTACCGCCATTTGCTTCAATAAGGTCTTTCAATTCATCCCGGCTGTATTTCTCAAACACGCCGGAAATGATGAATGATTTGCCTTCCAGCTTATTACTGGCAAGTTCAATTGTATTCTGAACAGACTCGAACTGAAGTCCATGCATTCGCAGGGCATTGATCTGTTCCTTATGACGGGCTTCTTTAAAATATTCGATGATGCTTTCGGCGATTCGTTCTCCAATCTCATCAACAGAAATAAGTTCATCATAACTGGCATTCATCAGACTGTCAATGTCTTTGAAATGTGCTGCGATTTTTTTTGCTACGGTTTCGCCAACATAGCGTATCCCAAGTCCGAAAAGTACTTTTTCGAAGGGCATCTGCTTGGATTTTTCAATCCCATCGAGCATATTCCTGATTGACCGCTCCCCAAAACGATCAATCTCTTTAAGCTGATCTTCTTTCTCATGAAGCAGGTAGAGATCGGAGATGTGTTCAATAAATCCCTTTCTGTAAAAGGCTTCAATTGTCTCATGCCCTAAACCTTCTATATTCATGGCCTTGCGACTAATAAAATGCTGCATTTTACCAACTATCTGTGGTGGACAGCCCTCATCATTCGGACAATAGTGAACGGCTTCCCCTTCTTTTCTAAGGAGATTACTTCCGCATTCCGGACAAATATCCGGATAGCTGATTTTCAAGGCATTCTGGCTTCGTTTTGAGGTGTTTACAGCAATGATCTTTGGAATGATTTCCCCTCCCTTTTCGACAAGAACTGTATCACCTTCATGAAGATCAAGGCGTTTAATTTCATTAGCATTATGCAATGTAGCCCGTTTTACGGTGGTGCCAGCAAGAAGAACCGGTTTCAGGTTCGCAACAGGCGTTACTGCACCGGTACGACCAACCTGATAAGTAACTTTTTCAAGTATGGTTTCTACTTCCTGTGCTTTGTATTTATAAGAGATTGCCCATCGGGGAGATTTTGCGGTAAAGCCTAATTCCTGCTGCTGACTGTAATTATTTACTTTAATCACAATCCCGTCGATGTCATAACTTAAACCGAACCTTTTCTCATCCCAGTAATGGATAAATTCGAGCACATCTTCAATGTTACTGCACAACTTGCTATGTTCACACACATGAAAGCCTAATTTTTTAACGGCTTCCAGACTTTCCCAATGGGTATTGTAAATAAGTTTATCGGCGTAAAGGAAGTATAAAAAGCAATCTAAGGGGCGTTTGGCCACCTCGCTTGAATCCTGCATTTTCAATGTTCCGGAGGCAAAATTTCTTGGGTTAGCATAAGGGACTTCATTGTTTTCAATGCGTTCATTATTTAGCCTGTCGAATGCTGCACGGTGCATGAAAACTTCTCCCCGGATATCGAAAGCCTGAGGAAACCCGCTTCCTTTGATCGATTTTGGAATGCTTTGGATGGTTCTGGCATTATTGGTCACATCATCCCCCTGTGTCCCATCGCCGCGGGTAACTGCTCTGATCAGCTTGCCATTTTCATAGCTGAGGCTGATTGAAAGTCCGTCGAACTTCAGCTCACAAACGTATTCAAAATTGCTGCCAATAGCTTTTCGAACCCGCTCGTCAAAATCTTTCAGATCCTGCTCATTATAAGTGTTACCAAGCGATAGCATGGGCCATTTATGTTTTACAGTCTGAAACTCTTTGGTTATGTCGCCACCAACCTTTCTGGTCGGTGATTCTGGATCCAGGTATTCCGGGTATTCTTTCTCAAGCGCTGTCAGTTCCTCCAGCTTTTTGTCGAATTCAAAATCAGAAATTACAGGCTGAGCCAGTACATAATACTTGTAATTATGCTCATTAAGCTCTTTGACAAGGCTTTCAATGCGTTCTTTAATTTCGAAAAGTGACATGAAGCGAAGATAATTTATTCAATTGACAATTGACAACTATCAATTCTCAACTCTCAACTAAATCTGCCATCCTGTCATTTCCAAAAACCCTGTTTTTGCAGCCTTGGAGAATATAATACTGTCAATTCGGGTTATAGATCATTTGGCACAAGGCTTGATAATTAGACATTAATAAACTGTAACAAATTAAGATTTAATATATGGCAAAGATAATTGGTATAGACTTAGGAACTACAAATTCATGCGTATCAGTAATGGAGGGTAATGAGCCTGTAGTTATTCCAAACAGTGAAGGTAAGCGTACTACCCCTTCAATTGTAGCATTCATAGATAATGGAGAGCGTAAGGTAGGGGATCCGGCAAAACGCCAGGCGATAACAAACCCAACAAAAACCATTTCTTCGATCAAACGATTTATGGGTAATAGCTTTGGTGAGGTAACAAATGAAATTACAAGAGTACCATATCAGGTAGTAAAGGGTGATAATAATACACCACGTGTAAAAATTGACGATCGTTTATACACTCCACAGGAGATATCAGCGATGATTCTTCAAAAAATGAAGAAAACTGCTGAAGACTTTTTGGGTCATGAGGTAAATGAAGCGGTAATTACTGTTCCTGCATATTTTAATGATGCTCAGCGTCAGGCAACCAAGGAAGCCGGAGAGATTGCGGGATTAAAAGTATCCCGTATCATTAACGAGCCTACTGCAGCAGCACTGGCTTATGGTCTGGATAAGGCTCATAAGGATATGAAGATTGCTGTATTCGATTGCGGTGGTGGTACACATGACGTTTCTATCCTTGAATTGGGTGATGGTGTATTCGAAGTAAAATCTACCGATGGTGATACTCACCTGGGTGGTGATGACTTTGATGCAGTGATTATCGACTGGATGGCGGATGAATTTAAGAGTGATGAAGGTATAGATCTGCGTAAAGATCCTATGGCTTTACAACGTTTGAAAGAAGCTGCAGAGAAAGCTAAAATTGAATTATCAAGTGCTACGCAGACAGAGATAAATCTGCCGTACATTTCGGCTGGTGATGGTATGCCTAAGCACCTTGTTAAGTCATTAACCCGTGCAAAATTCGAACAACTGGCTGACAGCCTGATCAAGCGTACGATAGATCCTTGTAAAAAAGCACTTAAGAACGCTGGTTTAAGCACATCAGATATTGATGAAATCATATTGGTTGGTGGTTCCACCCGTATTCCTGCGATTCAGGAAGCAGTAAAAGCCTTCTTTGGAAAAGAGCCTTCAAAAGGTGTCAATCCGGATGAGGTCGTTGCAATCGGTGCTGCAATACAAGGTGGTGTTTTGACCGGAGAGGTTAAAGATGTATTGCTGCTTGACGTAACCCCGCTTTCATTAGGTATCGAAACTATGGGTGGTGTAATGACCAAACTGATCGAAGCAAATACAACTATCCCTTCGAAAAAATCTGAAGTGTTCTCTACAGCTTCTGATAATCAGCCTTCTGTTGAGATTCATATCCTGCAGGGTGAACGCCCAATGGCTAATCAGAACAGAACGATCGGACGTTTCCACCTGGATGGTATTCCACCTTCACCACGTGGTATTCCACAGATCGAGGTAACTTTTGATATTGATGCTAACGGTATCTTACACGTAGCCGCAAAAGATAAAGCAACCAATAAAGAGCAGAAAATCCGTATTGAGGCTTCTTCAGGTTTGACCGATGAAGAGATCAAGAAAATGAAAGATGAGGCAGAAGCTAATGCTGAGTCAGATAAGAAAGCACGCGAAGAAGTCGATAAACTGAATGCTGCTGATGCATTGATCTTCTCTACAGAGAAACAACTCAAAGAGTATGGGGATAAATTAGCGGATGATAAAAAAGCCCCCATTGAAGAAGGTTTGAAAAAATTGAAGGATGCACATGCTGCTAAAGATTTCGCATCGATTGATACTGCTCAGGCAGAACTTCAAACAGCATGGAATGCTGCATCAGAAGAGATGTACAAAGCTTCTCAGGAAGCCGGTGCAGGTCAGGATGCTCCTCAGGGTGATGCTTCAGCTCAGGATGCAGGTGATCATGTCACTGATGTAGACTTTGAAGAAGTAAAAGAAGACGATAAGAAGTAAGATAATTTCTTCTGAAATACAAAGGCTGTTTCCGTATGGAGGCAGCCTTTTTTAGTATAGGGTATGAGTATAGAGTATAGAGTATAGAGTATAGAGTATTGAGTATAGAGTATTGAGAATCAAGAACCAGAAATCAAGACAAGACGGAAAATTATTCGCTACTCAACAATTTTAATTGTCAACTATCAATTATCAACTATCAATTGAACAAACAACATTTTCAATCCCAATTCGTTCATTTAAAGTGAAAAACCACCCGGCATTTTTAGTCATCCTGCTGCTTGTAAGTATGTTGTTTACTTCCTTAGCCGGTTTTGCCCAGCCCGGACAGATACAGCTTAAGACTGAGAAAGTTTTAAATGGGAATTGGGATTATTATATCGCTAATGTAATAGATGCCCGTCCCCCGGGACAGGTATTTGCCACTTTATGGTATAAAGATGGAAGCGGGAAGATGAAAAGCTATCCTTCAGATATTATTGGGGGTAATAAGAATGCCCTTTCTAATTTTCTGATCAATGGATTGCCCCGGAATACCGAAGGAGTGCCGATTAATATCCGCATTCTTGATTGCTTAGTCAGGGAAAACAATGATGGTACTCATGTTTCAGGCCAGGTGACATTAAAAGTTCAGTTTGAACTGGAAAAAGACTGGGGAACCCAGCCACTGACCACCTACAGTATGAACTTGAAATATACCCGTTCAATTCATAATTTGGAATATATTGAACCGGCATTACGAAAGGTTCTTGGAAATAATTTGAAGTATATCCATAACTGGATGAAGAAGGAGTCGGCGACAAATATTTTACTTGCCAAAGGACTGAAACTTTCATTTCGAAATTATAGTGAGCAGGATGCGGATACTGTTTATTATCAAAAAGCCAAATCATTGAGCTTTAATGACTTTCAGGCAAAGCCTCCTCAGAATACCAGATTTCAGGCGGCTATTTTTCCATCTTTCGGCTATGATATGCAGCGTGAACTTAAAGGTGGACTCATTCAGGTTCAGATAGTTCTTAAAGTTTATATGATTAGAAGTGCTTCATGGGCATTTCCTATGATAAAGAGTACTTATAGTCTTAATCATGAACAGCGACATTTCGATCTGGTTAAAATAATTTCGGAGCGGTTTAAGGCGAAGCTGCTTTCAGAAAAGCTAAATCCTGATAATTATGAGGGAATCATCAACTTTGAATATCTTGAATCCTACCGCGAGATGAACCGCTTACAGCAGAAGTATGATCAGGAAACCAATCACGGAATTAACAAGGCTAAGCAGGATGAATGGAGCCGCTGGATTGATGCACAGCTTAATGCAAGGCTTATTGCCGGGACGGATTGATTAGGAAATCCCTGAATGATATGGACATTTTGTAAATTCAATCCGGGAGTTTAAGCTGAATTTTAAATGCTTATCTTTAGTATACAATTGGTTCTATGAATAATTCAAGCCTCTTTTTTCGAGATTTAAGCGTTTTGCTGACCCTTATTATTGCTATTGGATGCCTCAGTTTTACTTCGTCCACCACATCATTCTCTATTAAGGACGAATATTCCTGCACCCCCTGCGGCCAGTCTTGTGATAAGGAAGTTTACTCTGCACATGGCATCTGTTCACATTGCAAAATGCCCCTGGTGAAAAAGTCTACAATAAATTTTAAAACTATTGAACCATCGGAAATTTGCAATTACATCAGTAGAAATCCTAAAGTGATTTTGCTGGATGTTCGTACGAAAGATGAATTTGAAGGTAGGGCAGAGCCCAGGTTGGGGAGATTAAAGAATGCAATAAATCTGCCAATACAGGAGCTCGAGGCAAAGATTGCTTTACTGGCCGCTTATAAAGAAAAAGAGATCATTGTTTATTGCTCACGCAGCCATAGAAGCCCGAGGGCAAGTTATATTCTTATGCAGAATGGGTTTAAAAAGGTGACCAATATGGCTGGGGGTATGAGTGTGATGAGGGATAATTCCTGTAAAGTTCAATAAAAAATTGTCCCCCTCCGTTTATCAGAAGGGGACGAAAGCTTTTAAGCCCACAAATTACCCGGATATTCACCTTCAGCAACCAGCCTGTCAATACATTCCTGTACAATTGGCTTATCTTCTGCGTATGTTACACCAAACCATTGGTTTTGTGTCGGGATAACTTTAAAACTTGCCTGGTGGTTTCTGATTAGCTTTTCAGCGGCAAGCGGAATGAAAAATTCAGCTTTGGGATTATCAGTATTTGCAAGAGCAAACTCTTTGAAAATACCGGAAGATAATTCGAATATTTTTGGTGTAAAGCCCCAGAAATTCATAGAAACCCTTGAATTTGATCTTATCGGATACTCACGGCCTTCTTCTTCAAAAACGATGTTTTTGTTACCGGCCTCATCGGGTTTAAAATATACTTTGATACGTTCATGAATTTCAGCCAGGTTACCATCTGCATCCACTTCGCATACTCCCCTAGAGACATATCCATGTTCTGAAAGTGTCTTGTCGATTTGGAATCCGATCATAGAAAACTGAGTATCAGAAACACCATCATTTAGGAAATCACACATTTTCTGATAAGACTCACTGCCATAAAAATCATCAGCATTAATCACGCAAAAGGGCTCCTTAACAGCATCTCTTGCCGCTAAAACAGCATGGGCCGTACCCCATGGTTTTGATCTTTCAATTTCAATATCGACGCCGAAAGGTTTCAGGTCAAAAGTCTGGAAAACATAATCTGTTTCTATCTTTCCATTTAATTTTGGTTCAAAAATACTTTTGAAATTCTCTGCAAACTCCTCCTTTATGACAAAAACTACTTTACCAAAGCCTGCTTTTATCGCATCGTAAATAGAGTATTCAATTATGGTCTCTCCATTTGGTCCGAATCCATCGGTTTGCTTCATACTGCCATATCGGCTTGCCATTCCTGCTGCCAGGATCACTAAAGTAGGTTTCATGCTTGTATTTGAGTGTAAATTTGATCTTGTTTGGTTTAACCTTGATTTCTACAAAGATAAACGATTTATCTGTCCTTAATATCTTATGCGGGGTTTTTTGCCGGTCAGCATTCCGAACAAGCCTCTTACAATGGCTGTTCCGATTTGCCGGGTAATCGGAGCATTGATCACCTTCTCGAAGGTACTTTTCTCTGCTCTCGAACTCGGTCTGTTTTCTATTTCCTGCTCTTTTACTTCTTCATCCGCCGCCATTTTTTCGTTGATACGTTGGGTCAGAATGTCATGAGCACTGATTGGGTCGATCACTTCCTGATACTTTTGATAAAGTGAGCTCGATTGCATCAGGGTATCACAATCTGCTTCAGACATCGGTCCCATGATTGCTCTTGGAGGAATTAAATGTGTCGCAACCACCTCTGTTGGGATCCCCTTTTCATTCAACACAGTAATTAATGCCTGACCTGTACCTAGAGAGGTAAGAACCCGGTCTATTTCATAAAATTCGGATCGGGGATAGGTGTTTACTGTTTTTTTCAAAGCCTCAACATCATTCGGAGTAAATGCTCTTAGGGCATGCTGAACTCTGTTTCCAAGCTGTCCAAGTATAGTATCTGGAACATCCATCGGACTTTGGGTACAAAAAAACACGCCAATACCTTTTGAACGAATCAGTCGGATGATCGTTTCTATCTGCTCAAGGAACGCCTTTTGCGAATCTTTGAACAGCAGGTGTGCTTCATCAAAAAAGAAAACCAGTTTGGGTTTCTCAATATCACCGGCTTCGGGCATTGTATAAAAGATTTCGGCCAGCAGACTTAACAGAAAGGTTGAAAATAGAACCGGCTGATTCTGTACGTCTGAAATGTTTAGGAGACTGATTACTCCTTTACCATCTACGCGACTGAACATATCCTGTATATCAAATGATTTTTCCCCGAATATCTGTGCCAGTCCCTGCTGTTCTATAGTAACTATTTTCCGGAGTATTGTCCCTGAAGTAGATCCCGAAATACTGCCATAGCTCTCTTTAATTTCGGCCGCTCCGGGTCCGCTGGAAAGGTAAGAGATTACCTTTTTCAGGTCGTCGAGATCAACCAACTGAAGCTTATTATCATCGGCATATTTGAAGATGACTGCCATCACTCCCGACTGGGTTTCATTCAGCCCCAGAATTTTCGATAGGAGCACCGGGCCAAATTCAAGCACACTTGCACGCATCTGGGCACCCTTCTTTCCGGATAATGAATATAGCTCGACAGGGAATCCTGATGGACTGTAGGTAATATTCAGTGCTGTTGCTCTTTCTTCAATTTTTGGATTTGTAAATCCCGCTTGATTCAAACCCGAGAGGTCTCCTTTTACATCCAGCATGAAAACCGGAACCCCGGCATCAGAAAGCTGTTCTGCAATCAGTTGAAGCGTCCGGGTTTTTCCTGTACCGGTAGCACCTGCTATCAGGCCGTGGCGATTCATCATTTTTAAGGAAAGATTCACCTCTGCGCCAGCAATAATTTCGCCGTCAAGTATACCGGCCCCTAAATAAATACTCTCTCCTTTAGCGGTATAAGATGTCTTTATTTTCTCTGTAAAATTGGAAACTCTATCCATACAATTGAATTAAACCGGTTTGAATAACGAATTGAGTTAAACCCTGACCAAATACTAAATTAAATTAAAATGTACAATTGAGGATGAGAATTATTTATTCTTTACATATTTCTCAAGCCATCTGTCCATTTCCCAGAGCATGTGCATTAATGATTCTTTGGCCTGGTAAGCATGCGACTCGGATGGTAAAAGTACCAGACGGGCAGTGGCACCGTGCCCTTTTAATGCGGTATAAAATCGCTCACTTTGCATAGGGTAAGTCCCTGTATTATTGTCTGCCTGCCCATGGATAAGCAGAATAGGGGTTTTAATCTTATCGGCATAGGCAAATGGCGACATTCGCGTATAAACTGCCGGTGCCTGCCAGAAAGTACGCTCTTCGGTTTGAAATCCAAATGGAGTCAGACTGCGGTTGTAGGCCCCGCTTCGCGCAATGCCGGCTGCAAAAAGGTCGGTATGGGCTAAAAGATTGGCTGTCATGAATGCACCATAGGAGTGGCCACCGATTGCAATCCGTTTCCGGTCGGCAACCCCCATATCCACCAGATGGTTAATCGCAGCTTCTGCGTTGTACCTGATCTGTTCTACAAATGTATCGTTGGGTTCTGTATTACTTTCACCGACTACAGGCATATCAGCATTGTCGAGAACGGCATATCCCCTGGTTACCCAGTAAACAGGCGAAGCTTTACTAATGATACTGAATTTATGAGGCGAACCTTTGGTCTGGCCGGCTGCTGCTGCAGTCTTGAATTCTCTTGGGTAGGCCCAAATGAGTACCGGAAGAGCCGGATCACCTGTTTTGAATCCTGCAGGCAGGTACAGTGTTCCCCCTAAAGTAATTCCATCCAGTCTTTTATAGCTTATCTGCTGCTTTTTAACACCATTAAGTTCAGGGTATGGATCTGTGAAATTAGTTAAGCGGGTATAGCTTTTATCCTCAAGATTGATCCTGTAATAATTCTGAACCGAGTCGCCGGATTCCCGGCTATTGATCATAAATTTTCCATTGCTGAAAAATACCGGCCGCTCATAATAAGGAGAAGCTGATCGGAATAAGGTGTCCATCAGCTTAGTCTTGATATTGAACTTTTGAAGGAATGGACGATCACCTTCGGGTGAAGCGCCATCACTGATGGTGAAAATATTGACATTGTCGGGATCACTGATTCGTTTCAGTGCATTGAACTCAGTCAGAAGTACATTTCTATTAAACTCATTTTTTTGAGTTAAGATCACTCCGGGGTCAGTATATCCATCCTCAAAATAGCGGTCATAAAGATTAACCCTGAAGTTTACATTGGAAGGTTTAATGAATGATCTTCTTTCAAAACGGGTTTTCCACCAGCGCTCGGTCAGTATCGCTACTTTATCATCACCCCATACAATCGAATTGAAACGAAAATAGCATTCCGCAAGTTTAAGCGGGTATTGGTTGAATGGAGCGGGCTGTGTGTAAACAATATCACGAATTGTTGCCTGCTGCGCCGGATTACCATTGTCAAGGGCCTCAACCCAGTAAAGGACTGATCCCTTATCTGCCCGCCAGCCGAAAGCTCTTGGTCCTTTGGGAACTCCGTCAAATCCGGCGGGAATATTCTCTGCCAGAGGTGCTTCATGAAGTTTTTTGATCAGCTTTCCTTCTTCGTCATATATTGAAGTTGTAAAAGGGAAAGCACTTATCGGAACCTGATAGGAGTAGGGACGGGTTATGTTCGCCATTAATAAAAATTCCCCATCAGGTGAATATTCCATCGAGCGAATGATGGCGGGCTGTAGAAAATTGGCTGACTGCCCTTGCAGATTAACCTGTTTTAACTGCGATGTGAAGTAATGATCAAAAAGTTTTTCATCATAGGGATTTTTCAAAAGATCCTGATAGGTTGGAACAGGGGCTGATTTGCCGGTATTTTCCTGAATTAAAGGTTCTTCAGGACTTATATTTTGTGCAGATACAGCAGATCTTCCATCGGGAATGAATTTGGCAAGAATGCTTTTCCCGTCAGGGTTCCAGATAAAGCTATTACCGTAAGTATTATTTATATAAAAGATACTTAATCGATTTGCCTGAAGGGATTTCAGATCAGCCACCCATAATTCGATACCCTTTGCCCCATTGTGTAAAAAGGCAATCTTACTTTCATCAGGAGACCAGGTAATTCCCGAAAGTCGGGGTTCATTTGGGAGTCCGTTAAGGGTGTATTCGGTTCCTGAACTTACGGCAATGATTTTTATGCCCTTGTAAGCAGCGCTGCGGCTTTGTCCGTTGTTGGTGGGATTTATTCGCTGTCCTGCAAGGCGTAGCTCGGCCTGAGATAATTCTGCAATAGAAGGAAGATCCTCCATTTCAAGTAAAAGCATCCATTCTCCATCTGAGCTGACCCTAACAACCGGGCTCACAGCCGACTCAAATAAACTGAGAATTGGCGGAGGAGGCTTTTGATAACCCTGAATATCCTGCGCTGAAGCAAAACTGCAAATTAGCGTTAATGCTGTCAGAAGGATGGTGGTTCTTTTCATATACTTTAGTTGTCAGTTGGTTAGTTGTTGGTTGGTTAGCAATTTATTGGTTCATTTAAAAATCACATTTCAATACTATAATAGTTGTTAGTTGGTTAGTAATTTATTGGTTTATTTAAAAATTACATTTCAATATGATATTTGTCATCCCGACGCAGGAGGGACCTCAACTATCAACCCGATAGCCATTGGGTATCAATCCTCTCTTTTCAGCACAATCCCTGGGCACCTTGCTTATCCCCCTCCTCCGAAGGAGTCCTTTGGACAGAGGGGGCAGGGGGAGGTATTGGATAAATCCTCCCCCTCCAACCGCTTATGCCTTACGCACCCCCCTCGTGAGGGGGATAATATCCTTCTCCATTGTCTATAATTCTTCCAAAACCACAGTTTTCAATCCGATAGTTACCGGGTCTCAATTCTCCATTGTCAACTATTTTATCGATCTAAAATCATGTCCAACTTCAATGCTCAATAAAGATTCATAAATCAATCGTATAACGTTGTCTACATCTTCTTTATGGATCATTTCAACTGTGGTGTGCATATAACGCAAAGGAAGTGAGATCAATGCAGAAACTACCCCATCATTTGAATAGGCAAAGGCATCGGTATCAGTTCCGGTAGAGCGTGAAGACGCCTGGCGTTGGAAAGGAATATTATTTGCTTCGGCTGCTTTGATCAGTAATTTATTCAAATTGGTTTGAACTGCAGGGGCATAAGATACCACAGGTCCTTTTCCACACGCAAGATCGCCCTGGGTGATCTTGTTAATCATCGGTGTTTGGGTGTCATGCGTCACATCGGTGATGATTGCGATATTCGGTTTGATCCGGTGAGCAATCATTTCTGCCCCTCGTAATCCGATCTCTTCCTGCACAGAGTTGACGATATAAAGTCCGAAAGGCAATTTCTTTTTGTTTTCTTTTAGCAAACGGGCAACCTCGGCAATCATAAAACCGCCGGCGCGGTTATCAAGTGCCCTGCCCACATAATAACGGTCATTCAACACCATGAATTCGTCTTCGTAGGTAACTACACAACCAACATGTATTCCTAATTCTTCAACCTCTTCTTTGGTGGTGCAGCCACAATCCAGGAAAATGTTTTTTAAGGTTGGAGCTTCTTCTTTTTCACCACTACGGGTATGGATAGCAGGCCAGCCAAATAATGCTTTGACAATTCCTTTATCGGTGTGAATATTAACCCGCTTTGATGGTGCGATCTGATGGTCAGATCCTCCGTTTTTAATCACATAAATTAATCCATCTTTGGTGATATAATTAACGAACCAGGAGATCTCATCAGCATGAGCTTCTATTACTACCTTGAATTCGGCTTTTGGGTTAATTACTGCAACCGCAGTACCATAATTATCTACCATATACTCATCAGTATAGGGTTTTATATAATCAAGCCACATTCTTTGACCTTCCCACTCAAAGCCGGTAGGTGAGGGATTATTGATGTATTTTTCAAAAAATTCCAGTGATTTCTTAGTAACTACCGGGATATGTTTCTGCTCTTTTTTCTTTGTCATTATTTCTGTTCTTTCTTGGATTTTAATTTATAGCCAACCGGCTCTATGCTGCTTTTACTGATTTCAATCTTATTTAATAAAAAGCGGTAAACGTGATTGATCTTATCATCCAGCTCTTTAACCTTTTTGTATAAATCCTGATTTTGCAAGAGGATCTGCCTGTAATATACAAAAGCACGCATAATTTCGATATTAATTTTAACCGCTTTGGGCGATCGCAATACAGAGGATAACATTGCTACCCCTTGCTTAGTAAATGCCATTGGGCTGATGCTGGAATGTTTGAGGTTATTTAACCGGTCACAATTTGTGACCAGTTGCTCTTTTTCTTCATTTGTAAGCACAAACATAAAATCAGAAGGAAACCTATCTTCATTTCTTTTTACCTGCTGCTTGAGCTTTTTTGTTTCTGTTTCATACAGTGAGGCTAAATCCGTATCAATCATTACCTTAAAACCCCTTAATTCAAAAATTAAGCTTTCAAATTGGCGGGTTTGAAGAATGTCGTTCATTGTTTCTGATTCTTAAAACAAATTTTTTCCATGATCACGAAATCATGTCCATCCCTATGATAGGCTTTATCGGTTTCTGTAAAACCAAATTTAGCATAAAAACCTGAAGCATTTTTGCGTGCATTACACCAGATCCGTTCACAATTTTCTGTTTCTGCTATATCGATCAGATACCTTAATAGTTCCGTTCCAAAACCTCTGCTCTGGTATTCTTCAATCGTCGCAAATTTGCGTAACTGCATCTCATTCTCCTTCCTGAATAATGAAACCACACTGATCAGCTTATTTTCATAAAATAAGCCCAGGTGCATACCATCATCATCAGTATCAAGAATAGCCTTTTCGAATTCCTGATCCGGATACAAAACCTGCCGGCGAATACGCCAGGTAAGTTCCGGGGGAATTTGTTCTATATGAGACATTTTAAGGCTGTTTACAAAGGCATATTCCCATGTTTCTTCCTAGGGTTATTAACCACCTTGTTCTCCAGCATTTTAAAAGCTTTGATCAGCTTTTTCCGGGTTTGGGATGGCTCAATTACCTCATCTATAAAACCTCTTTCTGCTGCTCTATATGGGTTTGCGAAGATGTCCGAATACTCTTTTTCCTTCTCTATCCAGCGCGCATTTGGATCCTCTGCAGAGCTGATCTCTTTTTTGAAAATGATTTCGGCTGCTCCTTTAGCTCCCATCACTGCAATTTCAGCTCCCGGCCAGGCATAGTTCATGTCTGCGCCTATATGCTTGGAGTTCATCACATCGTATGCACCACCATAAGCTTTACGGGTAATCACGGTTATTCTTGGGACTGTAGCTTCGCAGAATGCATATAATAATTTCGCACCGTTTGTAATGATCGCATTCCATTCCTGGTCAGTACCCGGAAGGAATCCCGGAACATCCTCCAGAACCAGCAGGGGGATGTTAAAACTGTCGCAGAAACGAACAAAACGTGCGCCCTTTACAGAAGATTTAATGTCTAAAACCCCCGCTAAAAAAGCAGGCTGATTTGCAACAATACCTATACTTCTGCCCGCAAGTCTTGCAAAGCCAACCACAATATTTTCGGCAAAGTCTTTATGAACCTCCAGAAAAGTACCCTCATCACATACTTCTGAAATTACCTCACGGATATCATAGGGCTGAGAATTATTTTCAGGGATAATATCATCCAGTTTTGGCCTTGATTCATCTGTACTTTCATACGCAATTGATGGAGCGGTTTCCTCACAGTTCTGTGGCATGAATGAGAGCAGTTTTTTTACATGATTGATGGCATCGAGCTCATCGCTGCATGCGAAATGTGTGACACCCGATTTGGTGGCATGTGCAGCGGCACCACCCAGCTCCTCTGAACTAACAATTTCATGGGTGACTGTTTTCACTACGTTTGGTCCGGTGACGAACATATAGGATGTGTTTTCAACCATCAATACAAAGTCAGTGATGGCAGGGGAGTATACAGCACCTCCTGCACAGGGCCCCATGATTGCCGAGATCTGTGGAACAACTCCTGATGCCATGGTATTTCTGTAGAAAATATCCGCATAGCCTCCCAATGAAACAACTCCCTCCTGAATACGGGCGCCTCCCGAATCATTCAGCCCGATTAAGGGTGCACCATTTTTTATCGAAAGATCCATGATCTTGCAGATCTTTTCTGCATGAGTTTCTGAAAGTGAACCGCCGAAAACAGTAAAATCCTGTGAAAAGACATAAACAAGCCTTCCATTGATGGTGCCATAGCCTGTAACAACCCCATCTCCCGGATAATGCTCTTTCTCCATGCCAAAGTCCTTTGAGCGGTGCATCACCAGCATCCCTATCTCTTCAAAAGAACCTTCATCCAGCAAAAAATGCAGGCGTTCCCTGGCAGTTAGTTTGCCTTTTTTATGCTGACTTTCAATTCTCGCCTTACCACCACCCAGCAGGGCTGCTTCTTGCTTCTTCCTTAATATTTGAGTTCTTTTATCCACAATTTGCAGGATTATGATTGGTTATTCGGAACCGTGAAAATACTAAAAAATGCATAAAGCAATTGAAAATTGCTTGTTTTTTCTGTTCCCGGAAAATTAAAAATGCATGTAATTGAGAATTTTCCGTTTAAACTTTAGGGACGTTCTTTCAGAATTAAAATAGTGTTAAATAATCATTAATTTCGCAAAAAATATCGGATGTCCTTTCTTAGACTTGTATCATTAATTTTTTTATCGCTGGTTTGTACTAACGTTTTTGCTCAGAATGAGAGGGATGAAGGTGCAATGATCCATAATTTCACAGGATTGCAATTTAAATCTCCGGATTCTTCTTTCTATATTAATTTTCGTTTCCGGATGCAGAACAGGATCGGAGCCTTTACTACTTCTGGATCTGATCTCAGTTTTAATGAATATGATGCACGTGTTCGCAGATTAAGAATGCGTGTTGATGGATTTATCATGAATCCTAAATTAACTTATAGTGTACAATTGGCATTTACCCGCGGTGATCAGGACGTTGACAACACAGGTATTGCCAATATTGTAAGGGATGCTATCATCTTCTACCATTTTACTCCAAAGTTTTACATAGGATTTGGGCAGAATAAACTACCGGGAAACAGACAAAGGGTTAACTCATCGGGTCAGTTGCAGTTTGCAGATCGTTCAATAGTGAATGGCACCATGACTATTGATCGTGATTTCGGACTTAAAGCTTATTATCATAATAAGATCGGTGAAATGGATTATCATTTAAAAGGTGCAATCACAACAGGAGAAGGACGAAGTGTAAATTCAACTGATAATGGTTTGGCTTATACTGGCCGTATAGAGTTTTTGCCTTTGGGATCTTTTACCGGTGGTGGCGATTATTCGGAGGGTGACCTGGAGCGTGAACCTAAACCGAAAATTTCTATTGCGGCAGGTTATAGCATGAATAAGAAGACCAACAGGACTGGTGGGCAGCTTGGCAAGGAACTTTACAATCCGGTAGAAATGGCAACCTGGATGATTGATGCAATCGGGAAATACAGAGGCTGGGCATATTCAGTAGAATATATTAAAAGGCATGTTGATAATCCGCTAACCTATAACACATCCGGAAGCCTGAGGTATGCTTTTACCGGAAATGGAATAAACCACCAGGCTTCCTATATCTTTCCATCTAATATTGAATTTGCTTTCAGATATTCCCGACTGACACCTTCAGCCAAAATTCTGGCTCATGAAGACAGGAAAAATATACTCGAATTGGGCGCGACAAAGTATTTTAATAAGCATAGGGTTAAGATGCAGCTGAACCTGAATTACATAGCAACGGATGGTAACTATGCACTCAGGCATCCCGGAAATAAATGGGGGATTTTAACCCAATTTGAACTTGGCATCTGATTTGTTTTTTCGGTTGTTGATTTTATGTAACGATTTCATAAATTTTCTGATTTTTAGTACATTGGTAACAGTTTGTGTTAGCTTTGTGGGGTGGTATCGAAAGCTTATAACACTGAAGGTGTACTTAGATGAAAAAGGAATTCGCTAAAAAACTATTCAGCTTCGTCTTTTTATTCATCTTTTTCGCAAAGATGGTCATATCCATCGCACCTTTAATCGCCGATCATATTGATAACAGAATTGTCAATGCTGTAATTATGCAGCTTGAGATTGAAACAAATGCATCAAAGGGCATTGATCAGGCTAAAGAATCATTAAATAAAGGGGAATGGTTAAGTGGTATATTCAAATTTAATCTATCCAGCCCTCAAACTTCTGTTGCATTGAAAAAATACAGTGCAAGGAGCCAGTTTTTAATAGAATCATTTTTCCCATCTGTTCCCACACCTCCTCCAAACTGTTAAATCTGATTTAACGCTTCATCACCCTTTTCATTTTTTTTTGTAGACCATTAATTTCCTGTTTAATCATTTATTGGTTCTGGTAATTTTCTATTTATTCAAAAAAATGAAATAATTCTCTTGAATTTATTCGATCGTCTTTTAAAGCGTTAAAATCCGCAATTCTGCTATTTTTTGGCGAGAATTTAATTATCAATTAATTCATATACAGCAATTTAACGAATGAGACATCATAAAGAACAATCAAGGGAATTACTCACACCGCGTTTAGCACTGGAGTTTTTAAAGGATGGGAATAGCCGCTTTTGTAAAAACCTTAGCTATAACCGCGATAATCAACAAATCATCATGGAAACAGCTACAGGACAGTGGCCTTTCGCTGCAGTTTTAAATTGCAGTGATTCACGCTTAGCTACAGAACTGATATTTGATCAGGGCCTTGGTGATATTTTTAGTATTCGGCTGGCAGGTAATGTGGCAAGTCCGGAAGCCATTGCAAGTCTGGAATATACCTGTAAGGTATTAGGGAGTAAACTGATAGTGGTACTTGGACACACCAATTGCGGTGCAGTCACTGCAGCCTGTAATAATGTTCAAATGGGTAACCTTGAGGTATTACTGAAACATATTAATCCCGCAATTGAAGCTGAAACAGAAACCCTCAGCGATCGTAATGGTTCGAATAAAGTGTTTTTGAATAATGTATTACATAATAATGTGCATAAACAAATTGAAACCATAATTAATGGAAGTGATATCATCCGGGAACTTCTTCAAAATCAGCAAATCCGAATTATCGGAGGCATGTATGATATAAGTACAGGTGAGGTTGAATTTTTCGAGGAGACGTTTGATTTGGCACACTTTAATGCTGAAACTGAACATCAGCCTCTTTAGTAAGTACTGTCAAATTAAAAACAGGGTTTTAATCAAAATGGCGACTGTCCTTAAATACCGGGCAGGCGATAAAAAAAGAATAATAAAATTCAATACCTCTAAATAAGCTTTAATGGAAAAGAAAAATTCAATATTTAATTTTAGTCAGTACTTCGCTGCGAGCACGGTTAAAAAAGATCTGCCTGCCAGTATTGTTGTATTCCTGGTTGCCTTGCCTTTGTGTCTGGGAATTGCACTTGCTTCAGGTGCACCACTGTTTGCCGGGATATTAACAGGAGTAATCGGCGGTATCGTAGTAGCGTCTATCAGCGGATCCCAGCTAAGTGTTAGTGGCCCTGCTGCAGGTTTAACAGTGATTGTCTTCGGGGCAATTGCTTCCCTTGGCAGCTATGAAACATTTTTGCTTGCAGTTGTACTTGCCGGGATACTTCAGATTTTTCTTGGAATATTAAAGGCAGGAATTATAGCAAACTATTTTCCTTCATCTGTGATAGAAGGTATGCTGGCTGCTATAGGTGTCATACTCATTTTGAAACAGATTCCACATGCTGTGGGCTTTGATTCAGATTTTGAAGGTGATGAAAGCTTCATGCAGCTTAACCATGAAAATACTTTTTCGGCACTGCTTTCTTCACTTGATATGATAAGTTATGGCGCTGTAATCATCAGTGTTTTATCCTTACTGATCATGATCTATTGGCCTGGAATCAAAAAATTGAGTGCGATTCCTGCAGCTATTTTGGTTGTGATTCTTGGAATTGTACTCAGTATGGTTTTCCAGAATACCGGTCTTGCCTTAAGTCCTGAGCAATTGGTTACAATTCCGGTTGTTAATTCTTACAATGAGTTTATGGGATTGTTTGTATTTCCTGATTTTGAGCAAATCGGCAACAAGGAAGTATGGACAGTGGCGTTTACAATTGCAATTGTTGCGAGTATTGAGACCCTGTTAAGTATTGAAGCAGTTGATAAAATGGATCCTTACAAAAGGGTCTCACCAACAAACAGGGAACTGGTTGCTCAGGGCGTAGGTAATATTGCTAGTGGTATGTTGGGTGGTTTGCCAATGACTTCGGTGATTGTGCGTTCCTCAGTTAATGTGAATTCAGGAGGCAAGACAAAGATGGGGGCTATCTATCATGGTTTCTGGCTATTGCTTTCATTGCTCTTTATTCCTTTTTTACTCAATAAAATTCCATTGGCCAGTCTGGCTGCTATTCTTCTGATTACCGGGTATAAACTGGCTAAACTCAGCTTATTTAAGAAAATGTGGCGAAATGGCAGAGACCAGTTTATCCCATTTGTTGTAACTGTACTTGCTGTGGTGTTTACTGATTTGTTGAAAGGTGTGGCAATTGGAATGATGATTGGGATTTTTTACATTCTCAGAACTAATCTCAGAAATTCTTATTTTTATAAAATTGAGAAGAACGGTGAGAAGAATGTAATCAGGATAAAACTGGCACAGGAGGTTTCATTTTTAAATAAGGCCGCTATTCAGCAAACCTTGTTGAAATTACCAAAAGAGTCGCATGTAATTATTGATGGGTCTGATTCAATGTTTATTGATAAAGATGTGCTTGAGATTATACATAATTTCAAACATAATGCCTTTTCTAAGGGCACGATAGTTGAAATTCTTAATATCCGTGAGCATTATGATGTTCCCAGAGTGAAAGAATTTGTACATAACACATAATAAATTAATTAAAATGCCTAATATCAGGGGTACACTAGAACAGTCAGAGAAGATGTCAGAAAACAAGGTCGAAAGACAAAAGCGTGGTTACGAAGAATTACTGCAGGGTAACCGTGATTGGGTGAAGATCGAGAGTGAGAAAGATCCTGATTATTTCAAAAAGTTGGCTGCAGGACAGGAACCTGACGTGTTATGGATTGGATGCTCGGATAGCCGGGTTCCTGCAAATGAGGTTACCAATACAAAGCCGGGTCAGGTTTTTGTGCACCGTAACATAGCAAATGTATGTGTCCACTCAGATATGAATATGCTGAGTGTACTCGATTATGCGGTCAATGTGTTAAAAGTAAAGCATGTTATTGTTGCGGGCCACTATGGTTGCGGGGGGATAGCCGCTGCGTTAAGTAATAAGCAATTCGGACTCATCGATAACTGGCTCAGGCATATCAAAGATGTTTACCGTTTGCACAGTAATGAACTGGACAGGATTACAGATGAGAATGTCAAGCTGAATCGTCTGGTTGAATTAAATGTAATTGAGCAGGTTTACAACCTCTGTAAGACAACAATCGTTCAGAATGCCTGGCGTGAACGAGAGGATCTGGAGATACATGGCTGGGTGATTGACCTGAATTCCGGACTAGTGAAGGATCTTCAGGTTACCGCTAAATCGAGCGAAAACCTTGGTAAGGTATTCAAACTGGATGAGTCGAAAGTAAAGTAATATATCATTTATATTATCGTGAATTCGACATAAGGAAGGTTAAAACAATAAGACTATAATTGGTCAGATAAGGCTCTTAATCCAAAATATTTGATTTTGGAAAGCAATGCCGGTGTGCTATTGGCCAGTTCAGCCCTTTCCTCCGGGGTAGTTCCGGCATGAAATTGCGTTCTATTTCAAATTACGAATAGCCGGAAGCTACCTCCTCCGGCAAGGTTTATTTTACCCGGGACTGTTTTTCATCGGAACGGATAGCCCGTCAACAGAACCATTTGCCATTTGAAATAAACCTAAAGGGGGTGGCAGCTCTAGCTTTTTGTAATACTGATTTTCATGATATCCATTAAATCTGCTGCAAAAAAAACCAGGGCAGAACACGGGAAACCGGAACCGAAGCGAAACAGACCCTGCTTTCCAAAACAAAGAAAATGTTCAATCTAAACTTACCACAACAAGATTTTATGTCGACTTTATATTAAATTAATAAGGTTGCGAAATTTATATAATCGGGGTTGTTGCCCTTCTTTTATTCCTTTTCCAAAAATGGGTAACGGTAATCTTTAGGAGGGTCAAAAGTTTCTTTGATTGTTCTCGGAGATACCCAGCGCAATAAATTGATCATAGAACCTGCTTTATCATTTGTTCCTGATCCTCTGGCACCACCAAATGGCTGTTGCCCAACCACAGCACCGGTACATTTATCATTTAAATAAAAATTACCTGCGGCATTTCTCAAAGCATAGGTAGCTTTTGTCAAAGCATAACGGTCTTGTGCCAATACAGCACCTGTAAGTGCATAAATTGAAGTTTTGTCTATAATTTCAAGCGTTTTTTCAAAGTCTTTATCTTCAAAAACATAGATCGTTAGAACCGGACCAAATAATTCTTCGCACATAGTCACATAGTACGGGTCTTTGGTTAACAAAATAGTCGGCTCAATGAAATAGCCTTTGGATTTGTCATAATTGCCTCCGGCAATAATCTCCAAGTCCTTGTCACTTTTTGCCCTGTCAATATACCCGGCAAGTTTATCAAATGATTTTTCATCGATCACAGCATTAATAAAATTACCGAAATCTTCTGTTGGCCCCATTTTAAGGCTTGACAGATCGTGTATTAGTAATTCTTTAATTTTTGGCCAGACAGAGGCTGCAATATATACCCTCGATGCGGCCGAACATTTTTGGCCCTGGTATTCAAAAGCACCACGTAAAATAGCAGTACTTGAAGCCGCCACATCAGCAGAACCATGTACCAAAATGAAGTCTTTGCCACCTGTTTCTCCGACGATGCGCGGGTAGGTTTTGTATTTATGAATATTGTTTCCAATCGTTTTCCAGATATCCTGAAATACAGCTGTAGACCCTGTGAAATGAATTCCAGCAAAATCCGGGTGATTAAAGATCACTTCTCCGGCATCCGGTCCTGAAACGTATACCAGGTTAATTACCCCATCAGGTAATCCCGCCTCATGGAAGATTTGCATCAAAATATTGGCCGAATAGATCTGGGTGTTGGAGGGCTTCCAGACAACCACATTTCCCATCATGGCTGCCGAACTTGGGAGATTACCTGCTATAGCGGTAAAATTAAATGGTGTCAGTGCAAAAACAAAGCCTTCAAGTGGTCTTTGTTCGAGGCGGTTCCAACTGCCCCGGGGTGATACAGGGGGCTGCTGCTCGTAGATCTCGCACATGTATTTAACATTGAACCTTAAGAAATCTATGAGTTCGCAAGCCGCATCAATCTCAGCCTGAAATGCATTTTTTGATTGCCCCAGCATAGTGGCTGCGTTCAGTTTATAACGATAAGGACCCGCAATCAGGTCGGCTGCTTTCAAAAATATTGCTGCACGCTGTTCCCATGGAAGATTCTCCCATTCAGATTTTGCGGCAAGTGCCGCATTGATCGCATCGCTAACATGTTGTTTTGTACCCTGATTATAAGTGCCCAGCAAATGCTGATGATCATGAGGTGGATGGATTTGTATTTTTTTATCAGATCTGATTTCTTTGCCGGCAATATACATTGGTATATCAATTTGCTCAGTTCTGGCTTCAGCAAGTGCTTCTTTTAATAATTGACGTTCCCTGCTTCCCGGTGCATAATTTAATATTGGTTCATTTACCGGTGGAGGTACCTTGAAAAATCCTTTTAACATAATTGGTCTAATTGGTTGGGGCAAAGATAAGGGTTTGAGGGAAATCTGCGGATTAAATTGTCTCCCGCTAAGTCAGCAGGCTGAATAGAAACATCAGTTCCACATACTTCATCCTGGTCCAGGGTTTTCAGAACTGATAAGAGTCAGACAAATGCATGATCTCTCTCATTATTTCTCCGGATGGAATGGACGAACTTTATTTGATACAGTTTTATTTAACATAAAAACATAAAGAGATGAGCAAGGATTTAATGGGTTCCACAAAGGCAACTGAAAGTATAAAAACAATGAAGGGACTTGTATATGAAGGTCCTGGTAAAAAGAAATGAATGGATGTTCCAAAACCCGGGATCATTGTGCCAACTGATGCCGTGGTAAAAGTGTTAAAAACTACCATATGTGGTACGGATTTGCACATCTTAAAAGGAGATGTACCTGCTGTTACCAAAGGCAGTATATTGGGGCACGAAGGTGTTGGTATTATTGAAGAAGTTGGTAATGCAGTTAATAATTTAAAAAAGGGAGATCATGTTCTAATATCCTGTATAACCTCATGTGGTAAATGTGAATATTGTAAAAAGCAGATGTATTCCCACTGTGAAGATGGTGGTTGGATCCTCGGACACCTGATTGATGGCACACAGGCTGGGTATGTCCGAATCCCGCATGCGGATAATAGTCTGTACCTGATTCCTGAGGGAGCGAATGAAGAAGCTCTGGTCATGTTAAGTGATATTTTGCTTACCGGGCATGAAATAGGCGTATTGTATGGTGCTGTAAAGCCCGGTGATACAATCGCCATTGTTGGTGCTGGTCCGATAGGGATGTCTGTATTACTTACGGCACAGTTTTATTCCCCAAACCTTTGATATTTGCCAGAACATTATACGCCCGGGAGGTCATATCGCTAATGTAGGGGTACATGGAAAGAGTGTGAATCTGCAACTGCAAAAATTGTGGATACAGAATATTACAATTACGACCGGTTTGGTGAATACAAACACCACACCTATGCTGTTAGAAACAGTGCAGAGTAACAGGATTCAGCCGGAAAAGCTGATTACACACCGCTTTTCATTCGACAAAATATTGGACGCCTATGAAGTATTTGGTAATGCTGCAAGGGAGAAAGCGATAAAAGAATTATTGGTGATTAATCGTTAAGCTGGCATAAAGAAATTAGCCATAATTTAATTGTCTGACTATTGTGATGTTTATCAAACAATGGTCAGACATTATTGTTTGCGATCAAACAAATGTTTAAAAGGTAATTGCACTTGTAGATGACCCATAGAAGTCTAAAATTTATCTTGAAATAAATATTGCCAAATAGTAGTATTTTTACTACCTTTAAGCTTTTAGTCAAAAACAGATAGTAAAGTTGAAATCATCGGAGTTTCATAGAAAGATTAAAAAGAATGGATGGTTGCATATCCGGACAAGTGGAAGTCATTACATTTACGAAAAAGAGGGTAGAACCTATCCAGTTCCTTTTCATGCTTCAGACGAAGTACCGAAGGGAACAGAGATGAAAATTAAAAAAGAGATGGGGTTAAAATGATCCCGTATGCTTAAAAATTAAAATATACAAAAAATGAAAGCAACACAAACAGTGCAAATCATTATTGAAAAAAGCAAAGATGCTTTTTGGGCTTATGCATCTGGTCTGGAGGGAGTGACAGGTGTTGGAGAAACCGTGCAGTTGGCAAAGGAATCTGTTATTGAGAGTGTAGATATACAGAAGGAACTTGGAAACATACCGAATGTTGACTATAATTTTACATTTAACTTTGATGTTGAAAGCTTGTTAAATTATTATAAAGGCATATTTACAAACTCAGCACTTGAGAAGATAACGGGCATTAATCAAAAGCAATTGCAACACTATGCTTCTGGTTTGAAGAAGCCACGCGAGGCGCAAATCTATAAAATTGAAATAGGCTTGCACCGGTTGGCTGAAGAACTTTTAGCGGTAAAACTCTGAGCTTTCTGATTGTAATCTAATTCTTTTTGATTTACTGATATTTACCACAACTTTAATAACTTTTTTTCTATTAATAGGAACGTTGTGATTTGCTTTCATTCTTTGATTTACTGATATTTACCACAACCATGCCGCTCCTAGGATCTACCCTATTTAGTTGTGATTTGCTTTCATTCTTTGATTTACTGATATTTACCACAACATATAAACAAAATACTTGTCGTCTTTTTTGTTGTGATTTGCTTTCATTCTTTGATTTACTGATATTTACCACAACGGCGTGGAGGTCGTAAATGAACGGATCTCCGTTGTGATTTGCTTTCATTCTTTGATTTACTGATATTTACCACAACTTGTGCAGGTTTTGCAATCGGCTCTTCTGCGTTGTGATTTGCTTTCATTCTTTGATTTACTGATATTTACCACAACAATAAGTAAAATGATTGATGATTTGCAATCGTTGTGATTTGCTTTCATTCTTTGATTTACTGATATTTACCACAACTAGTGTTAAGTTAAATATATTATGACGTAATAAAAATATATTGTATATTCGTAAAACAATCAGTTATGATACGATATACAATTAAACTCAGTAAAGGAGAAGTTGAGGAATTGATGGAGATCGTAAATAAAGGTTCCC